>NZ_JBQEOQ010000001.1:1022506-1214894 GCF_052045265.1 Microbacterium sp. 22303
CCCCCCAAGAAAGGGAACCTCCCCGACTCTCGGGGTCCGTTCCGCTCCCGTGTTCATTTCGTGCGTGGTTGCTTCCGCCCGTGATCTGCCGCCGACGCCCCCTCTGAGGATCCACGCCCCCACTGAAATACGTCTCTGCGAGGGGGCGCGGGCGCTGAGACGGGGCGCCGATGTCACGGCGCGTCACAGACACCACGGCAGCGGGAGGCGGAGGCATTCGGTCCGCACACGGCGACGTTCGCCCAGACTCTGCACCGATTCGGATCCGGCGCTCCACCACGCGCGTTGCCGTCGTCAGACTACGCAGATGAGAAAGGCCGTCACCCTCGCGCAGGCGCGCGATCTGATGCGGAGCCGGGAGGATCTCCTGAGCTCCGGCAACACCGAACGTCAGATCCGCTCACTGGTCACCGCCCAGCGCGTGATCCGGGTACGTCGTGACCGCTACATCGACGCGTCCGCGCACGATGAGCTGTGGAACGAGGGCCGCCATCTCGTCGCTGTGCTCGCGGCCCACCTCAATGCGGATCCTCCCGGCCCCGTGTTCTGGGGGCCGTCCGCCGCGGTCGTCCACGGTCTGCCCTTGTACCGCCTCGCCCCGACGAAGGTGCACACCGTCATCCTCGGCGAGCGTCACGGTCGCACCCGCGCAGGCATCGCACAGCACAGCGTCGGGCTCGATGATGCCGACATCGTCGAGGTCGACGGGCTCCGGTGCACTTCCATCGAGCGCACGGTGCTCGACCTCGCCTGCACGACGTCGCCCGAAACTGGACTGTCTGCTGCGGATGCCGCCCTACGACGCGTCGCTGTCTCGAGGCACCGGCAGGACCCCGAGCACGCTGCGGCATGGCACCAGGGCATGTCGCAGCGTGCCGCCGTCGTTCGCGCGCGGGGCATTCGTCAGGCGCGACGGATCCTCGATTTCGCGGACGGCAGAGCCCAGTTGCCGGGCGAGAGCGTCAGCCGACTGCAGCTCCACCGCATCGGATTCACCGGCCTCGAGCTTCAGCCGCACGTGCTCGGATCCGAGGGCGATGACTACTGGCTCGACTTCGGATTCCCGCACAATCGGGTCTTCGGTGAGTTCGACGGCCAAGGGAAGTACCTGGATCCGGATCTGCGGAGCGCGGGCACAGCCGAAGAATCGGTGCTCGCCGAAAAGCGTCGAGAAGACGACGTCCGCGGCGTCACCGGATGGCGCTTCGCCCGCTGGGAAGACCGACACATCCGCACAGCCGATACGCTCTCGGCCCGGCTGCAGGCCTTCGGCGTCCGCCCGCCTGCATGACACGATGGCTCGACGCCCCCTCTGAGCGTCCACGCCCCCTCGGATGGACGTTGCTGCGAGGGGGCGCGGATGCTGCAAGGGGGCGCGAACTTGACTCGCCCGGCTGGCGCCCAACACCGCGTCGCCCATCGCCCGGCCACCCGCACCCGACCGCCCGGCCGGCCGCGCCCAGACGCGCTCGCCCGCGCCGCGATCCGTAACCTTCCGCACCCACCCGGCCGCACCCGGGAGAATGGATCCATGGACTGGCAGACGACCTCGGAGGACACGGTGCCCTCGGCACGCGTGTCGGAGGCGGACGCCCGCCTGCTGCGCGCCCGCCCGCCGTCCACCGGCGCCTGGCGCGACGGCGATCCGGCGGGCGATCGCCGGTTCGAGGCCTTCGGGCCGTTCCGCACCGAGGGAGGCGCGGAGCTTCCGCTGATCCGCATCGCGTACGAGTCCTGGGGCACGCTGAACGAGGCGCGCGACAACGCGATCCTCATCCTGCACGCGCTCACCGGAGACAGCCACGTGGTCGGCGAAGCCGGCCGCGGGCACGCCACGAGCGGCTGGTGGGGCGAGATCGTCGGCCCGGGCTGTGCCATCGACACCGACGAGTGGTTCGTGATCGCCCCGAACATGCTCGGTGGGTGCCAGGGATCCACCGGTCCCGCCAGCATCGCCCCTGACGGCTACGAATGGGCCTCGCGCTTCCCGTACCTCACGATCCGCGATCAGGTCGCCGCCCAGGTGCTGCTCGCGGACGCGCTCGGCATCGAGCGCTGGGGCGCGGTGATCGGCGGATCCATGGGCGGCATGCACGCCCTGGAGTGGGCGGTGGGCCAGCCCGAGCGCGTCGAGCGCCTCGCGATCCTGTCCTCTCCCCCGGTGACGACCGCCGACCAGCTCGCGCTGAACTTCGTGCAGCTGGAGACGGTGCGGATGGATCCGCGTTTCGCGGGCGGCGAGTACTACGACGCGCCCGTCGGCGAGGGTCCGCACCGCGGCCTCGCCCTGGCGCGGCGGATGGCGCTGTTGAACTACCGGAGCCCGATCGAGCTGAACCAGCGGTTCCAGCGCTCCTGGCAGTCCGACGTGTCGCCGCTCGGCCAGGGCGGTCGCTACGCCGTGGAGAGCTACCTCGACTTCCACGGCAACAAGTTCACCCGGCGCTTCGACGCGAACAGCTACCTCACGCTCGTGGAGGCGATGAACTCGCACGACATCGGGCGCGACCGCGGGGGCGTCGAGGATGCCCTCAAGCGAGTGACGGCGAGGACGCTCGTGCTCGGCATCGACACCGACCGGCTGTTCCCGGTCGACGGTCAGCACCGCATCGCCCGGGGCATCCCGCACACGCTGGACGGCAACGAGGCCGTCGTGCTCACGAGCGACTTCGGCCATGACGGCTTCCTCATCGAGACCGACGGTGTCGGCCGACACCTGGAGCGGCTGCTCGGCTCCTGACGCCATGGCTCGGTCGGCCCTGCCGTGATGCGACGGTCCGTCCGCAATTCCGGGAGCCCGGGCCCCGCGCCCACGGCGAGGCGCGTCGTCGGCGAGGCGCCGCCATCGATCAGAGGCGCTCGAACCGCCAGACCGGATCCTCTGCGACCAGGCGCTCCCTGGCGCCCGTCGCCGCCCCGGCGAGCTCATCGCCGTCCCAGAAGAAGAGAGTGCCCGCCGCGGTCGCCTGCATCCGAGTGCGGAACACGGCCGGATCCTGAATGCGGGTCAGAGCCTCCTCCACGCCGGTCGCGCCGCACAGCGCGTCCAGGGTGCGCCAGGTCGGCGGCATCAGCGCGATCTCTCCGGCGTCCCGGGCGGCGAGCGCGGCCTCCGGTGTCAGCCACCGCGTCGTCACCACCTCGTGCACAGCCGGACGGATCACGCCGCCCGGATCCGCCGCGAGGAAGAACCAGGTCCGCACACGCTTCGGGATCCCTGCGGGCGGCACCCAGCACGACAGGGGCACCAGTCGTTCGAGCTCCAGCCCCACCTCCTCAGCCGTCTCGCGCACGGCGGCGCGGCAGGCGTCCTCGAGCTCGTCGGCTCCCGGGATCCGATCGCCCGGCTCGATCATGCCGCCGGGGAACACCCACGCGCCCGGGAACGAACCGCGGTCGGGCCGACGCAGCAGCAGCACCTCCATGCCCTCCGCTGCGTCGCGGAGGATCACCGCCGTGCCTGCGACGGGCAGGTCCTCGACGGCAGAATCACGATCGGGGGCGGTGCTCATCCGCCCATGCTAGGACGCGCCGGGGTTCGCTCCCCTGGCGGCTCGGCGATCGGAGCCCGCTCAGGCCAGGTCGCGCACGCGCACCGATCCGGTCTCGGTGTGGAAACGGCGCTGCACGGCGTAGGACGCGATCGCGATCCCGAGGCCGACGACGGCGAGGCCGGCACCCACCCAGGACGGAGCGGCGAAGCCCCAGCCCCACGCGATCACGAGTCCGCCGAGGAACGCGCCGAGGCTGTTGCCGATGTTCAGCGCGGAGTGGTTCAGTGCCGCTGCGATGGACTGGTTGTCGCCCGCGACCTCCATGAGGCGGGTCTGGATCGCCGGGCTCAGGATCGACGAGAGCAGCGCCATCACGAACGAGAGCGGCACGAGCAGCCAGATCGAGAAAGACAGGATCGCGAGCAGCACGAGCACCACGGCCATCGCGCCGAGCCCCACCAGCAGGGTAAGCCTGAGGTTGCGGTCGCCGAAGACGCCGCCGAGCAGGTTGCCGATGGTCATGCCGAGCCCGAACACGACCAGCGTGACCGGCACCATCCATTCCGGCGCGCCCGCCCGCTCCGTGACGACGGGAGCGATGTAGCTGTAGACCGCGAAGAACCCGCCGAAACCGATGGCGCCGGTCGCAAGTGCGAACCAGACCTGGGGGCGGCGGAACACGCGCAGTTCGGCGCGGAAGGTGCGTCCGGGATCACCCTCATGCTCCGGCACGAAGAGGGCGATGCAGACCGTGGCGAGCGCGAACACGATCGTGACGACGAGGAACGCGCTGCGCCATCCGACGTGCTGCCCGAGGTAGGTTCCCGCGGGCACGCCGACCACGTTCGCGATGGTGAGACCGGTCAGGATGAAGGCCACGCCCTTGGCGCGCTTGCCCGGGCCGAGCACATCGGAGGCGACGAGCGCGCCGATCCCGAAGTAGGCGCCATGCGGGAGGCCCGCGATGAAGCGGGCGAGCCCGACCGTCTCGAACGTCGGCAGCACGACGGCGAGGCCGTTGCCGAGAGTCAGCGCGATCGCAAGACCGATCATCACCTTGTGGCGGGGAAAGCGCGCGACGAGGCCGGCGATGGTGGGCGCGCCGAGCACGACGCCCAGCGCGTAGAGCGACACCAGGATGCCGGCGCGGCCGATGGCCTCATCCGGGTTCTGCGCCCAGAGCTCGGGCAGCAGGTCCTGCGCGATGTTGGGCAGCAGGCCCATCGCGACGAACTCGGTCATGCCGATGCCGAAGCTGCCGATGGCGAGGGAGAGGAGCGCCCGCTTCGCCGCACCCCTCGAGAGGCTCGAGGGTTTCATCCGTCCAGCTTAGAGGCTGCCGGACTCCTCGATGGCCTGCTCGAGGCGCGCGATCTTGCCGTCGATCTCGCCGGTGTAGCCGGGGCGGATGTCGGCCTTGAGCACGAGGGAGACACGCGAGCCGAACGGCATGACGGCCTCGGTGGCGCGCTTGACGACATCCATGACCGTGTCCCAGTCGGGGCCCTCGATCTCGGTGAACATGCTCGTGGTGCGGTGCGCGAGTCCGGAGGCGCGGACCACGGCCACGGCGGCGGCGACGGCGTCGTGCACCGAGGCGTCTGCGCTCTCGGGGCGATCAGGTGCGGATCCGCCCTGCGGCGAACCGGACGGGGCGACGGAGAAGGCGACGAGCATCAGGACCTCCGGGTTTCGGGGAGTTCGGCGACGAGGAACGCTCTGCGGCGCACCGGGGTGCGCACGATCGCGCGGATCGCGATCACGCAGATGACGACGACGAGGATGTTGCGGGCGCTCAGCAGCGCGATCGGCAGGGCCTGCGCCGCCAGCAGCTGGTCGTACACGACAGGGTAGACCGCCTGGGTGAGCGCGTAGTCGACGAGCACGAGGATCGCCGGGATCCGCACGCGAGGACCGTCGAGGAGGCACCACAGCACGAGCGGGGCGAGCATCCACACCTGGAACTGCGGCGAGCCGATCTTGTTGCACGCGATCAGGACGGCGACGAGGGCGAGCATGGTCGCGGGGAGCAGACGCCGGGCCGAGGCGCCGGCGCGCAGCTTCCACAGGGCGAGCGCGGCCACGGCGACCACGCCCGCCACCATGAGCGGGGTGAGCAGCGCGGCGACGACGTCCACGCCGGGGCCCGCGAGCTGGAACGTGAGGATCTGGCGGTCGTACTGGATGCGTGTGACCCCGACCTGAGTGAGCCACAACAGCGGCGTCGCACCGACCGCCTCGATCTGCAGCCCGCGACCGCTCATCTGGCTGAGGAAACCGAGGAGGTTCTTGGATCCGCCCAGCAGCACGAGCCCGAGCACGACCACGAACGTGACGATCGCCGCCGAGGCGAGCATGCGAATCCGGCCACGCAGCAGTGCAAGAGCCGCGACGAACAGGGCACCGGGCCAGATCTTGATCCAGGCTCCGATCGTGAACAGCGCGCTCGCAACCGCGGGGCGGGAGAACAGCCACAGACCGCCGATGATCGCGAGCGGCACGGTGATCGCGTCGATCCGGAACATCGCGATGGGGCCGAGCAGGACGAGCGCGACCATCCAGAGCAGGGCGGCGCCGCGACGGATCCGGCTGCGTCGCGCCCTGGTGCCGCGCAGCAGGAATGCGAATCCGACGGCGTCGAGCGCAGTCACCAGGATCGACCAGGCGACGACGTAGCTCGCGGATCCGACGGCGTAGGACCCGGGGAACAGCGGATGGATGAGCTGCGACAGCCCTTGGGCGATGAGCATGGGCACGAGGGCGAGCTGAGGGTAGACCCAGCTCTCCGTGATGCCGACGATCGCGCCGCCGCCGAGAGCGTTGCGCGCCCACGGCTCGTACACGAAGACGGTGTCGCCCATCGGCAGCGCGGGCATCCGCCACCCGATCATCGAGACGTACAGATGCGCGATGACGAATGCCAGCCACAGCACGGTGAGCGGCAGGCCCGCGCGACGCACTGCGGACGCCTTCGGCGAATCGTCGCGACGGCTCGGTTCGGCGCGGATCGCGCCCGTCGGCTCGGCACCGGTCACGAGCGGTCCTCCTGGGTCTCTTCGTCGTGTTCGTCGTCGACGCGCCCCCGCTCGTCGCCGTTGCGGACCAGCGCGATGGCCGCCGGCAGCCCTTCCGCTACCTGGAGTGCGACGATCGGGCGCCCGGGACCGCCCGATGCGGTGCCCGATGCGATCCGCCCGGCAAGCCCGTGCAGCCACGCCGCAGCGGCAGCCAGCTCGGCGAGCGCCGTGGTCCCGCCCGCCGCACGGTCGGCGGCGACGAGCGCGCCGATCACGCCGGCCAGCACGTCGCCGGTGCCGGCTGTGGCCAGCCACGGCGTCCCCGCATCGACGGCGAACACGCCGGTGGCGTCGGCGATCAACGTGGTCGCGCCCTTGAGCAGCACCGCGCCGCCCAGCGCCTCGGCGGTCTCGTTCACCGCGTTCGCGCGCGCTGACGGATCCCGCAGGGCATCAGGGACGAGCTCGCCGAGTCCCAGCTGCGCCCGCAGCCGCACGAACTCCTCCGCGTGCGGCGTGGCGATCACCGGGGCGTTCGCTGCAGGAAGCAGATCCAGCGCTCCCGCGTCGACGACGACGGGGGCCGCACCGTCCAGCAGCGCACGCAGCGCGGTCGTCTCCGACTCCGAGCGGGTCGCGGCATCGGTGCCGGAGCCGATGACCCAGGCCTCGGCCCGGATGGCGGCGGAGCCGGGCTCGGTCGCGACGGTCTCGGGGCGTCGCGCGAGCACGAGGTCCGCCGCCCGCCGCGGGCCGACGTAGCGCACGTAGCCGCAGCCGGCGCGCCACGCGCCCTCCACGCCGAGCACGGCCGCGCCCGGGTACGCGTCGGATCCGGTGCGCAGCGCGACGACGCCGCGGCTGCGCTTGTCGGAGTCGGCGCTCGGCGCGCGCAGCAGTGCGCGGGTGCGGTCGTCCGACCACGGGCGCACCGGACCGGCGAAGAAAGGCATGCGTCAACGGTACTGGGCCGCGGCTGTGCGCGCCGCCGAGGGATCCGGATGATGCGGATCCGCGGATCCGCCCCCCGACCTGTCCGGCGACCGGTAGCGTCGGACCGTGAGCCACCTGTTCTCCCCGCTGACCATCCGATCCGTCACCTTGAGCAACCGCCTGTGGGTCTCGCCCATGTGCATGTACAGCGCCGTCGACGGCGTGCCGCAGGAATGGCACCACGCCCATCTCGCGCAGTTCGCCTCCGGCGGTGCGGGCCTCATCGTGGCCGAAGCCACCGCTGTCGTGCCGGAGGGCCGGATCAGCCCGCGCGACACCGGTCTGTGGAACGACGCGCAGCGCGACGCCTGGGCGTCGATCGTCGACGCGGTGCACGCGCGCGGCGCCCGGATCGGGGTGCAGCTCGCACATGCCGGCCGCAAGGCCTCGACCTGGTGGCCGTGGGCCGAGGAGCGCGGATCCGTCCCCGCTGCCCAGGGCGGCTGGACCACGGTCGCACCCTCGGCGATCGCGTTCGAAGGCTTCGACGCGCCCGAGGCCCTCGACGCGTCGGGCATTGCCGGCGTCGTCGACGCGTTCGCGGTGGCCGCACGCCGCGCCCTCGACGCGGGCTTCGACGTGCTGGAGATCCACGGCGCGCATGGGTACCTGCTGCACCAGTTCCTCTCGCCGCTCAGCAACCACCGCGACGACGCGTATGGCGGCTCGCTCGAGAACCGCACCCGGCTCCTGCTCGAGGTCACCGACGCGGTGCGCCGGGTCGCGGGCGACGAGGTACCGGTGTTCATGCGGATCTCCGCCACCGACCACGCCCCGGGCGGCTTCACGCCGGACGAGGCCGCCGTGGTGGCGGAATGGGCGGTCGAGCACGGCGCGGATCTCATCGACGTCTCCAGCGGCGGGCTCGTCGCCCACCAGCGCATCGAAGTCCACCCGGGTTACCAGGTGCCGCTCGCCGCGGCCGTGCGCCAGGGCGGCAGGATCCCCTCCTCCGCCGTGGGGCTGCTGACGAGCGGCGCCCAAGCCGAGTCCGTGCTCGCCGAGGGTGCGGCGGACGCGATCTTCGCCGGACGGGAGTGGCTGCGCGATCCGCATTTCGGGCTGCGCGCCGCGCACGAACTCGGCGAAGAGGTCGCCTGGCCCGACCAGTATCTGCGCGCCCGCTGGCACTGAGCAGTGAGGGGTCGTCGAGCGCATCGCTCGCTCAACGCCCCCTTGAGGCGAGACTCAGCGCCCGAAGCCGCGACGGGTGATGTCGCGCACCTCGCCGACGAGCTCCTCGATGATGTCCTCCAGGAACAGGATCGCCGTCGTCTCGCCCGCCGCGTTGCGCACCTGCGCGAGGTGTCGCCCCGCGCGCCGCATGATCGCGAGCGCATCCTCGAGATCGGTGTCCTCCTGCATCGGCACCATCTGGTGGACGCGCTTCGCGGGGATCGGCGCAGCCGCGCGCACCGCTGCATCCGGCCCTTCAGCCGAGCGGATCACGTCCTTCAGGTGCACGTAGCCCACCGGTGCCCCTTCGGTGTCGACCATGACGTAGCGCGAGAAGCCGTGCTTGGCGACGGCCCGCTCCACGTCGTCCGGGGTCGCGCCGAGCGGCAGCGTGACGAGGCCGGCGAGCGGCACGGCGACGTCGCGTGCGTCCTTGTCCGTGAACTCGACGACCGCGCTCACGGTGCCCGCGGAGTCGGTCAGCATGCCCTCACGACGGGACTGATCCACGATCGTGGCGACCTCGTCGAGCGTGAACGTCGATGCGGCTTCGTCCTTCGGCTCCACACCGAAAAGCCGCACGACGCCATTGGCGGTGGCGTTCAGCGCGCGGATCACCGGATAGAACACCTTGGAGATCCACACCAGCGGCGCCGCGAGGATCAGCACCGCCCGGTCCGGCACCGAGAACGCGAGGTTCTTCGGCACCATCTCGCCGAACACCACGTGCAGGAACGACACGATGACCAGGGTGATGATGAACGCGATGGCGTCCACCGCCCCCTCGGCCAGCCCGAGTGCGCCCAGGGGCGCGGCGAGCAGGTGGTGCATCGCGGGCTCCGACACGTTCAGGATCAGCAGCGAGCACACGGTGATGCCGAGCTGCGAGGTCGCCAGCATGAGCGTGGCGTGCTCCATCGCGTACAGCGCGGTGCGCGCGGAACGGGATCCGCGTTCGGCGAGCGGCTCGATCTGCGACCGGCGCGCGGAGATCACCGCGAACTCCGCCGCGACGAAGAACGCGTTGAAGGCGAGCAGCACGAACAGCCATGCGATTCCGGCCCAGTCGCTCATCGCTCGCCCCCCTCCTCGGTCGTGGCCTCGGGCATGAAGCGGATCCGATCCACCCTTCGCCCCTGCATGCGCACGACGTGCAGGGTGCCGCCCGGCACGGGCACTTCGTCGCCGGCCTTGGGCAGCCGCTCCAGCACGCTCATCACGTAGCCGCCGACCGTGTCGTACACGTCGCCCTCCGGCACCTCGATGCCGGTGCTCGCACGCAGTTCGTCGGGGCGCAGCTCCGCGGGGAAGGTGATCCCGTCGCGGCTCTTCACGACGCCGGCCCTGCTGCGGTCGTGCTCGTCGGACACCTCGCCGACGATCTCCTCGACGAGGTCCTCGAGGGTCACGATCCCCGCGGTGCCGCCGTACTCGTCCACGACGATTGCGAGCTGGTAGCCACCGCCGCGCAGCTCGGCCACGAGCGCATCCAGGTGCACGGTCTCCGGCACGCGCAGCGGCTCGGAGGAGAGCGCACCCACCGGCACCTCGGTGCGGCGGTCGCGCGGCACCGACACGGCCGCCTTCAGATGCACCACGCCGGTGATGTCGTCGAGGTCCTCGTCGAAAACCGGGAAACGGCTGTGGCCGGTGCGCCGGGCCAGCCCGATCACGCCGTCGGCGGAATCCGCCGCCGAGATCGCGTGCATGCTCGGGCGCGGGGTCATCACGTCGCCCGCCGTGAGCCGCGCGAAGCCGAGGCTGCGATCCAGCAGCGTCGCGGTGTCCTCCTCGAGCACACCGGCGCTCGCGGAACGGCGCACCAGCGAACTGAGCTCTTCCGCCGAGCGCGCACCGCTGAGCTCCTCCTTGGGCTCGATGCCGATGGCACGGAGCACGCCGTTGGCGCTGCCGTTCAGCAGCGCGACGACGGGGCGGAACACCATCGTGAACACGGTCTGGAACGGGATGACGACCTTGGCGGTCGCGACCGGCAGCGCCATCGCGAAGTTCTTCGGCACGAGCTCGCCGAGGATCATCGACAGCATCGTGGCGACCGTCATCGCGACGATCACGGCGATCGTGACGGTGACGGGCTCGGGGATCCCCCACGAGCTGAGCAACGGACGGAGCAGGTTCGACAGCGCCGGCTCCATCGTGAAACCGGTCAGCAGGGTGGTCAGCGTGATGCCGAGCTGCGCCGAGGACAGGTGCGTCGAGGTGATCTTCAGCGCCGCGATGGTCATGCCCAGGCGGCTCTCGCCGCGATCCCGTCGCGCCTCCAGATCGGCGCGGTCGAGGTTGACCAGGGCGAACTCGCTGGCGACGAACAGGCCCGTCCCCACGATGAGCAGAAGCCCCACGCCCAACCAGATGTAATCCATCACGGTGTCACCTCCGACGAAGCGGAGAGCGGGCAGTGGGGCGATGTACTACACGAGGGAGGGTCGTCCATGGTGCGAACGATTCTATCGTCCCGCGGCTCTACTTTCCGTCGGCGCGGGCGATGCGACCGGATGCACGGTCGTCGGCGTGATCACCAGCTGACCGGCAGCGCCTTGCCCTCTTCGTAGCCTGCCGCGGATTGCAGCCCGACAAGCGCCCGCTCGTGGAACTCCGGCACGGAGGATGCGCCTGCGTAGGTGAACGAGGAGCGCACGCCCGAGGTGATCATGTCGAGCAGATCCTCGACACCGGGACGGAGCGGATCCAGGTAGATCCTGGAAGACGAGATGCCTTCGGCGAACAGCTCCTTGCGGGCACGCTCGTACGCATCGAGACGGCCGAAGCGCGCCTGCACCGCCTTGGTCGAGGCCATGCCCCACGACTCCTTGTAGATGCGCCCCTCCGCGTCGCTCTGCAGCTCACCCGGGGCCTCGATCGTGCCGGCGAACCAGGAGCCGACCATCACCGATGCGGCCCCCGCGGCGAGGGCGAGGGCGACGTCGCGCGGGTAGCGCACTCCCCCGTCCGCCCACACGTGCGCGCCGAGCTCGGCGGCGGCCTGCGCCGTCTCCAGCACGGCGGAGAACTGCGGGCGCCCCACCGCCGTCATCATGCGGGTGGTGCACATCGCGCCGGGTCCGACCCCGACCTTCAGGATCGATGCGCCGGCGTCGACGAGGTCCCGCACGCCATCGGCCGTGACGATGTTGCCGGCCACGATCGGAATGCCGAGATCGAGCGCCGCGACCGTGCGCAGCGCCCGCAGCATCCCCTCCTGATGACCGTGCGCGGTGTCGACCACCAGCACGTCCACCCCGGCCGCCGCCAGGGCAGTGGCCTTGGCTGCGACGTCGCCGTTGATCCCGACCGCGGCGGCCACGGCCAGACGCCCTGCGGCGTCGACCGCGGGCCGGTACAGCGTGGAGCGCAGCGCTCCGCGCGCGGTCTGCGTGCCCACCAGGTGACCGTGCTGCAGCACGCACACCATCTCGGCCTCGACAGCGGTGATCGCGTCGAACGCCGCACGCGGGTCGGCGACGTCCTCGGCGTCGAGCGACGGGGAGTCGGCGCGGACCAGGTCGCCGAGCTGAGCGTCCCGCAACGCGGACGCGAGGCGGACGGCGGGCAGTATTCCGTGGATCGCGTCGACGTGGAGGCCGTCCGGGCCGCGCGGCGCGTCCGCGACCACGATGCCGTGACCGTCGGTGGCCGGCAGCAGCCGGAGCGCGTCCTCCACGGTCGCTCGCGGCGAGAGCACGAGCGGGGTGTCCCAGGACACCGGCTGGCGCTTGACCCAGCGGATCGCCTCGTCCAGCTCCTGCAGCGGCATGTCCTGCGGCAGCACGCCGATCCCGCCGCGGCGGGCGAGGGTCGCGGCGAGCCGCGGGCCGGTGACCGAGTTCATGTTCGAGGACACCAGCGGGATGGTCGCCGGGGTGCCGTCCTGCGGCGCAAGATCGACCTGGAGCCTGCTGGTCACGTCCGAGTGACGCGGCACCAGGAACACGTCGGAGTAGGTGAGGTCGACCATGGGTCCTTCGCCGGAGAACTGCATGCACACAGGGTATGCCTCCCCCGCCCGGAACGCCTCGGCGCCGCGTCCTTCCGGACTCGGCGTCGTGACCCCGGGCGACCCGCGTGCCGAACGTCTCGCCGCGCCCTGCGATCCAGGCCCGCACCGGGGCTGTGACACGTTAGGCTTGACACCCGGATGAGTGGCCATACCCGGAGACCACCGGGGACGGATCCCACCAGATTCAGCGATGAAAGAGGGCGATCGAGCGTGTCGAGCCAGGTGACCGGCGTCGGGACTTCTGGAGATGGAGAGTTCGGGGCCAATTCCTGGCTCGTCGACGAGCTGTACGAACAGTTCAAGGTCGACCGCAACTCCGTCGACAA
This sequence comes from Microbacterium sp. 22303, assembly GCF_052045265.1. Taxonomy (NCBI): domain Bacteria; kingdom Bacillati; phylum Actinomycetota; class Actinomycetes; order Micrococcales; family Microbacteriaceae; genus Microbacterium; species Microbacterium sp. 22303. The sequence continues at coordinate 1,035,531 of NZ_JBQEOQ010000001.1, forward strand.
GGAGTGGTGGCCGGTCCTCGAGAACTACCGCCCCTCCGAGCCTGCGACGGCTCCCGCCGCCCCCGCTGCTGCCGCGCCGCCGGCCGCTCCCGCCACCGCCCCGGACACGCACCCCGTGACCGCTCCGGTCCCGGTGATCGGCCAGCAGCCCGTGGCACGCACCACGACGAAGCCCGCCCGCCAGGCCCCGATCCCCGCCCAGGCGCAGGATCGCGCCACCGCGGAACCCGGCGCCGAGCAGCACGAGGACGTCGTCACGCCGCTGCGCGGCATGCCGAAGACCCTCGCCGCGAACATGGACGAGTCGCTCACCGTCCCCACGGCGACGAGCGTGCGCACCGTCCCGGCGAAGCTGATGATCGACAACCGCATCGTCATCAACAACCACATGTCCCGCACCCGCGGCGGCAAGGTCTCCTTCACGCACCTCATCGGCTGGGCGCTGATCCAGGCGCTGAAGGAGTTCCCGAGCCAGAACGTCTTCTACGCCGAGGTCGACGGCAAGCCCAGCGTCGTCGCCCCCGCGCACGTGAACCTCGGCATCGCCATCGACATCCCCAAGCCCGACGGCACCCGCGCCCTGCTCGTGCCGAGCATCAAGCGTGCCGAGTCGCTCACGTTCAGCGAGTACCTCTCCGCGTATGAGGACCTCATCGGCCGCGCGCGCGGGAACAAGCTCACCGCCGCGGACTTCCAGGGCACCACGCTGTCCCTGACGAACCCGGGCGGCATCGGCACCGTGCACTCCGTGCCGCGCCTGATGAAGGGCCAGGGCTGCATCATCGGCGCCGGCGCCCTCGAGTACCCGGCCGAGTTCCAGGGCTCCAGCCAGAAGACGCTGGACGTGCTCGGCATCGGCAAGACGATCACGCTCACCTCGACCTATGACCACCGGGTCATCCAGGGCGCGGGCTCGGGCGAGTTCCTGAAGAAGGTGCACGAGCTGCTGATCGGCGAGCGCGGCTTCTACGAGGGCATCTTCCGTGCTCTGCGGATCCCGTACGCCCCGATCCACTGGAACAAGGACATCGCGGTCGACCTCGCCGAGCGCATCGACAAGACCGCCCGCGTGCAGGAGCTGATCAACTCCTACCGCGTGCGCGGCCACCTCATGGCCGACATCGACCCGCTCGAGTACGTGCAGCGCACACACCCCGACCTCGAGATCGAGACCCACGGACTGACGTTCTGGGATCTGGACCGCGAGTTCGTCACGAACGGCTTCGGTGGTCACCGTCAGCTGAAGCTGCGCGAGATCCTCGGTGTGCTCCGCGACTCCTACTGCCGCACGATCGGCATCGAGTACATGCACATCCAGGATCCGGAGCAGCGCCGCTGGTTCCAGGACAAGGTCGAGGTCAAGTACGTCAAGCCCGGCCACGACGAGCAGCTGCGCGTGCTCAGCAAGCTCAACGAGGCCGAGGCCTTCGAGACCTTCCTGCAGACCAAGTACGTGGGCCAGAAGCGCTTCTCGCTCGAAGGCGCGGAATCGCTCGTGCCGCTGCTGGATGAGATCCTGCAGGGCGCCGCCGGTGCGGGACTCGACGGTGCCGCGATCGGCATGGCGCACCGCGGCCGCCTGAATGTGCTCGCGAACATCGCCGGCAAGACCTACGGGCAGGTGTTCCGCGAGTTCGAGGGATCCACCCTTCCGGGCAACCAGCGCGGATCCGGCGACGTCAAGTACCACCTCGGCAAGGAGGGCACCTTCGTCGCCGACGACGGCGCCGAGCTGCCGATCCTCCTCGCCGCGAACCCCTCGCACCTGGAGACCGTGGACGGCGTGCTCGAGGGCATCGCGCGTGCCAAGCAGGACCGCAAGCCGATCGGCACGTTCACCTGGCTGCCGATCCTGGTGCACGGCGACGCCGCCTTCGCGGGCCAGGGCGTCGTCGTGGAGACCCTGCAGATGTCGCAGCTGCGCGGCTACCGCACCGGTGGCACCGTGCACGTGGTCGTGAACAACCAGGTCGGCTTCACCACGCTGCCCAACGACTCGCGCACCTCGGTGTATGCGACCGACGTCGCGAAGACCATCCAGGCGCCGGTCCTGCACGTGAACGGCGACGACCCCGAAGCCGTCGTGCACGTCGCGCAGCTCGCGTTCGAGTACCGTGAGCGGTTCCACCGCGACATCGTGATCGACCTGGTGTGCTATCGCCGCCGCGGCCACAACGAGGGTGACGACCCGTCGATGACGCAGCCGCTGATGACCGACCTGATCCAGGCGAAGCGCTCGGTGCGCAGCCTCTACACCGACGCTCTCGTCGGTCGTGGCGACATCACCCAGGAGGAGTACGACCAGGCCAAGGCCGACTTCCAGAACCGCCTGGAGATCGCCTTCGCGGAGACGCACGCGGCGGAGACCGGTGCCACGCCGATCGCCCCCGACCTCCCGCCCGTCGACGAGCAGATCGGCACCCCCGAGGTCACCGGCGTTCCGCTCGAGGTCGTGCACCTGATCGGCGACGCGCACGCGAACAAGCCCGAGGGCTTCACCGTGCACCCGAAGCTGCAGCAGGCCATGGACAAGCGCGTCGACATGAGCCGCAACGGCGCGATCGACTGGGGCTTCGGCGAGCTGCTCGCCTTCGGTTCGCTGCTCGTCGAGGGCACACCCGTCCGTCTGGCCGGCCAGGACTCGCGCCGCGGCACGTTCGTGTCGCGTCACGCCGTCCTGCACGACCGGGAGAACGGCCAGGAGTGGCTGCCGCTGGCGAACCTGTCCGATAACCAGGCCCGGTTCTTCGTCTACGACTCGCTGCTCAGCGAATACGCCGCGCTCGGCTTCGAGTACGGCTATTCGGTGGAACGCCCCGAGGCGCTGGTGCTGTGGGAGGCGCAGTTCGGCGACTTCGTGAACGGCGCGCAGTCGGTCATCGACGAGTACATCTCCGCCGCCGAGCAGAAGTGGGGCCAGCAGTCGAGCGTCGTGCTGCTGCTGCCGCACGGCTACGAGGGGCAGGGGCCGGATCACTCCTCCGGGCGCATCGAGCGGTTCCTGCAGCTGTGCGCGCAGGACAACATGACCGTGGCGCGCCCGTCCACGCCGGCGAGCTACTTCCATCTGCTGCGCCGTCAGGCCTACGCGAAGCCGCGCCGGCCGCTCATCGTGTTCACGCCGAAGGCGATGCTGCGACTGCGCGGCGCGACCAGCCCGGTCGAGGACTTCACCCGCGGCAAGTTCGAGGCCGTGATCGATGACACCCGGCAGCTCGACCGCACGGCCGTCAAGCGCGTGATCTTCCACTCCGGCAAGGTGCACTGGGACCTGGTCGCCGAGCTCGAGAAGAACCCGAACCCGGAGATCGCTCTGGTGCGCGTCGAACAGCTCTACCCCGTGCCGCTGCGCGCGCTCAAGGCCGTCGCCGACACCTACCCCAACGCCGAGATCGTCTGGCTGCAGGAGGAGCCGGAGAACCAGGGCGCCTGGCCGTTCCTCGCGCTGCACTTCCAGACCGTGCCCGGTCCGCGTGTCGTGCGCCCGATCACCCGGCCCGCATCGGCCGCGCCGTCGACGGGATCCTCGAAGGTGCACGCCGCGGAGCAGGCCGACCTGCTCTCGCGGGCGCTGACCCTCTGAGTCGACTCCTCAGCGGATCGACGCGGTGTCCCGGTTCTCCGGGGCACCGCGTCGTCGTTCGCGGACGTTCCGGACGGCGGTCACGGCGAGCGCGATGACAGCGACCGCGGCGGGTACGACGAGCGCGACCCCCGCGAGCAGCAGCAGTCCGATCGTGCAGACCGAGGCGATCACCGCCATCCACCAGCCGGGTGTGCGCCGCGGCAGGATCCGGATCGCCGCGATCATGCCGATCGTGTAGACGGCCACCATGCTCGCGGTGTGGATGAGGATGAACGGCGCCAGCGCGAACCCGGTCGCCCACGACACCGCGAAGTAGGCCAGCACGAGCGCCATCGACAGCAGCAGCGCGCGGCGCGGCACCTCGCCCGACTCCGCGCCCTTCGCGAACCAGCGGGGCAGGTCGCCGTTGCCGGCGAGCGATGCCCCGAGCTTGCCGAACGCGGCGAGGTAGACGTTGAGCACGCCGAGCGCGACCACCGCCGAGACCACGCCGATGAGCGTGGGTGCCGCGCGCACGCCACCCGCCTCGGCGAGATCGAGCAGGACGACATCGCCGCGCCCCGCCCGCTCCCCCAGGGCGCCGACGGTCACGACCTGCAGCGCGAGATAGCAGCCGCCCGCGAGCACGAGCGTGATCGCCGTGGCCAGCGGGATGGTGCGCCGCGGCCGGGCGAACTCGCCGGAGATGTGGGTGCCCACCTCCCAGCCGGCGAAGGCCCACACGAACATCACGATCGCCGTACCCACGCCGCCCCATCCATGCGGCAGGAACGGCGTGAAGCTCTCCGGGCGCACGGCGGGCGCCGCCACCGCGACCACCACGACGACGATCGCGAGCAGCAGGCCGGTCAGCACCAGCTGCAGCCAGCCGGTCAGCCGCACCCCGAACAGGTTGGCGACGAACGGCACCACGAGGAACCCGAGAGCGAGCCAGGGCACACCCGCGCTGTCGATCCCGACCGCGGTCGCGATGTAGCGGGCGCCGAGCACCGACACGACGGGCCCTCCCGCCGCGACGCCGAACAGGAACCAGTACCCGGTGGCCCGCGCCGCGGTGGGGCCGAGAGCCCGACGCGCGTAGCTGGCCACGCCGCCCGGATCCGGGTGACGCGCGGCGAGCGCCGCGAACGCGCCCGCGAGCGGCACCGCCAGGAGCGTGATCACCCCGACCGCGATGAGGCTGGCGGGGCCCGCCGTCTTCGCCGCGAGCCCGGGGAGCACCAGCAGGCCGGTGCCGAGCACGGAGGCGAGGTACAGCGCGATGCCCTGGGCCAGCCCGAGCCCGGGCGGCGCGACGATGCCAAGGTCTGCGCCGTCGGCGCCCTCTGCGGGACGGAGTGCGGTCATCCCCTCACGGTAACGAGGGGGGCGGACATTCAGTACCAGATGCTCAGCGCGGGCGCCGCGGCGGTGCCGAAGGCGTCCTGGATCGCGACCGCGGTCTCCGCCGCGGCCGAGATCCGGCCGGCGGCGCGCAGCGTCGTCGCGCTCACGCCACCGAGGTACAGCGATGACAGCATGTCCACGCCGAGCTCGACGTCGGGAGCATCCGCCGTGGCGTCGACGATGCCCCTCCCGTCCTGACCGACCCGCAGACGCCAGGTTCCTTCGGCGAGGCCGAGCGGATCGGACACCCGCAGGACGAGATCCAGGGGCGCACGGTACGTGCGCGCGGCGAGCACGGCGGGGACATCCAGGATCCGCAGCCAGCCGTGGTCGTGCACGGTGACCTGAACGGCGCGCTGGTTCGCGACGAGCCACGGCAGCGGATCGTCGACGGGCCGCAGGTCCGCGCGCACGGTGCGGATCAGATCGTGGTTGACGGCGAACGCCCAGAGCGCGCGCAGCGCTTCCGGCGTCTCCGCGTCGAGGTGACGGATCGCGAGGTCGGCGCCGAACTCCTCGGCGAGCTCGTCGAGCGTGTAGGCGAGCACACCTCGTGTGACGCCGTCGGCACCTGCCGCCCTGACGCCCCGCACGGCGCGGGAGCGCTCGTCGCCCGGCACGAGGCCCGCCATGCGACGCCAGCGCAGCGACCATCCGGGGATGTCGCCGGACCGGTCCAGGCGAGTCCGCTCGTGCACCTCGCCGAGCGCCGTCCGCAACGCTTCCGGCTCGAGGTACTCCACCGTGGTCGCGTCCCCCACGGCAGGCGATGAGATGCCGCCGGCACGTCGGGCATCGACCTGCAGATGGGAGACGGGGACCGCCGGACCGAAGCCGTAGCGTCCGTAGATCGTCGCCTCCGTCGCGGTGAGCCCTGCGATCGGCACTCCGGCCGCGGCCGCAGCGCGCAGCTCGCCCTCCAGCAGGTTGCGCGCGATACCCCGACGGCGGTGCGTCGCCGCGACGGTGACGGCGCTGATCGCCCACATGTCGATGTGCGCACCGGCGTCGCCGGGCACGGTCATCGGAGTCACCCAGGAGTCGACCGTCGCGACCGGAAGCTCGCCGCCCGGCGCGTACACGCCGATGTTGCGCCGCTCGGACATCATCTCACCCATGAGGCGGATGGTCTCGTCGTCGGGCTCCTTGTCGAGGAATCCTCGCGCATCGGCCCGGGCGAATCCGCGCCGCTGCACCGGATCCGACATGTCGACGATGCGGTAGTCGAGACCTGAAGCGCTCAGGCGCTCCTTCGAGCGCGGGTCGACGGGAACGTCACGGGCGTCGAGGGCTGCCATGCCTCCACCCTAGCCAGGGCGGTGGACACCGGGCGCGCGACGAGTGGACCGCGAGTGGTCAGTGCACCGCCGCCTGGACGGCGCGCAGCCGCGCGAGCACCTGGTCGCGCAGCTCCTCGGGAGCCGTCTCCTTGCACGCCCGGGAGACGACCTCGGTCAGCGTGGTCGCGACGAGGGCCTCCTCTGCGCAGGACGGGCAGTTCTCGAGATGCTCGCGGATGTCCGAGTGCTCCGTCTTGCACATCTCATTGCGGAGGTATTCCTCCAGGTCCTGCCGCGCCTTGGCGCATCCGCAGTCCGTCATTTCGTGCTCCTCGTGCCGGCCGTGGCGATGCCTCGCTCCGCGGCGTAATCCGCCAACAGCTCCCGCAGCATGCGACGCCCGCGGTGCAGGCGGCTCATCACGGTGCCGATGGGGGTCTTCATGATGTCGGCGATCTCCTGGTAGGCGAAGCCCTCGACGTCGGCGAGGTACACCGCCAGCCTGAAGTCCTCCGGGACCGCCTGCAGCGCCTCCTTGACGATCGACGCGGGCATCCGGTCGATCGCCTCGGCTTCGGCCGAGCGGCTGTGCGACGCCGTGGTCGACTCGGCGCCGCCGAGCTGCCAGTCCTCGAGCTCGTCGATCGTGCCCTGATAGGGCTCGCGCTGGCGCTTGCGGTAGATGTTGATGTAGGTGTTCGTCAGGATCCGGTACAGCCACGCCTTCAGGTTCGTGCCCTGCGTGAAGCTCGACCACGAGGCGAACGCCTTCACGAACGTCTCCTGGACCAGGTCCGCGGCGTCGGACGGGTTGCGCGTCATGCGCATGGCGGCGGCGTACAGCTGATCCATGAAGGGGATCGCCTGCTCCTCGAATTCCCGGCGCGCGGAGGAGTCCGCGTCCGGCTGCGCGTCCAGCGGTGCGTGATCGTTCATCGCCAGCCAGTTTAGGCCGAGAACGTCGACCTCCACCGGTTCGAGCGTCGCGAGCATGCGCACTGCCTTCCTTGTTTCTCGCCCTCCGCTGCCGGAGGCCTTCAGTAGGGTAGGAACCGATGAGCGCCTCCCTGTATTCCCCTGCCCCGCGCGGACGCTGGTCCGCGCCGGTCGCCGCCGACTCCCTGAGTGCGCGGCTGCGCGTGCCGGGATCCAAATCGCTCACCAACCGCGAACTCGTGCTGGCCGCGATCGCCGACGCCCCGGGAATCGTCTCGGCCCCGCTGCATTCGGACGACTCCGCGCGCATGATCGACGCCCTGCGCGCCCTCGGCGTCGGGGTCGAGGAACAGTTCGGCACCGGGGAGTTCGGCCCCGACCTGCGGATCACCCCCGCCCCGCTCACCGGCGGCACCACCGTCGACTGCGGCCAGGCCGGCACGGTGATGCGGTTCATCGCGCCACTCGCGGGACTCGCTCGCGGCGACGTGCTGCTGACTGCCCATGAGACGGCGCTGCACCGTCCCATGGGCGCCATGATCCACGCTCTGCGCGATCTCGGCGTCGACATCGAGGACAACGGCAGCTGGTCTCTGCCGTTCACGATCCGTGGCCGCGGGCACATCCGCGGCGGCCGCGTGGAGATCGACGCCTCTGCATCGAGCCAGTTCGTGTCGGGCCTGCTGCTCGCGGCGCCGCGCTTCGATGTCGGTCTGCATCTGGTGCACACCGGTGAGCGGCTGCCGAGCATGCCGCACATCGACATGACCGTGGAGACGCTGACGCGCCGCGGGATCAAGGTCACCCGACCCGGCCCCGGCGAATGGATGGTGGAGGGCGGCGTCCCGCGCTCCCGGGAGATCGCCATCGAACCGGACCTGTCCAACGCCGCCCCGTTCCTCGCGGCGGCGCTCGTCGCCGGCGGCGAGGTCTCGATCGAGGGCTGGCCGAACCGCTCCACGCAGCCCGGCGCGCTGCTGCCCGATCTGCTGGAGCGCCTCGGCGCTGACGTGCACCGTGCAGTCGGGGTGCTCATCGTGCGCGGCACCGGTCGCATCCGCGGCGGCGAGTTCGACCTGTCGGCAGCGGGAGAGCTCGCACCGACCTTCGTGGGTCTCGCCGCCCTGGCGGACGAGCCCACCACGATCACCGGCATCGGCCACATCCGCCTGCACGAGACCGACCGGATCGCCGCACTCGCCGGCAATCTGCGAGCCCTCGGCGGTGAGGCCCTGGAGCTCGAGGACGGCATCCGCATCATCCCCGCGACATTGCGGGGAGGCACCTGGCCGGCACACCACGATCACCGCATGGCGACCACGGGTGCTCTCATCGGTCTGCGCGTGCCCGGCGTCGAGATCGACGAAATCGGCACCACGGCGAAGACTCTGCCCGAGTTCACCCAGCTGTGGGAGCGCATGCTGTCCGTCGACGCCCCGGGGAGCGCACCCGCGTGAGCTGGCTGGAGGACGACGGCGACGACGAGCTCGACGGCTTCGACGAGTCCCAGATCCGGATGCGCCCGAATCCGAAGGCGAACCGTCCGCGCACCAAGCGCCGCCCCGCGCACAACGATGCCGAGATCGGGCGCGTCCTGGGCGTGGATCGGGGGCGGTACGCCGTGCTGATCGGCGAGGGCACCGATGACGAGCACACCATCACCACCACGCGCGCCAGAGAGCTGCGCCGCACGCCGATCGTCACGGGCGACGCCGCACGCGTGGTCGGCGACGTCTCCGGCGACGAAGGCACCCTCGGCCGGATCGTCGGCATCCTCGAACGCTCCTCTCTGCTGCGCCGCAGCGCAGACGACACCGACCAGGTCGAGCGCGTCATCGTCGCCAACGCCGACCAGATGCTCATCGTCGTCGCTGCGGCGGACCCCGAGCCCCGCGAGCGCCTGGTCGACCGCTACCTGGTGGCAGCCCTCGACGCCGGGATCCGTCCGCTGCTGGTGGTCACCAAGACGGATCTGGCGGATCCGGCCGAGTTCCTGACGCACTTCGAGGGCCTGGATCTGACGGTCTTCACCAGCGCGCAGGGCGAGATGCCGGTCGACGAGATCGGCCGAGCCCTCATCGGTCACTCCACCGTGTTCGTCGGACACTCCGGCGTCGGCAAGTCCACGCTCGTGAACGCCCTCGTGCCGGGAGCCGGGCGGGCCACCGGGCACGTGAACGAGGTCACCGGGCGCGGCAGGCACACGTCCTCGTCGACGGTGTCACTGCGCTATGTTGCTCCGCCCCTCGCCCCCGGCTCCGACGGCGGGTCCGGCTGGGTGATCGACACGCCGGGCGTGCGCTCCTTCGGGCTGGGGCACGTGGATCCGCAGAACATCCTCGCCGCCTTCACCGAGCTCGCCGTGATCGCGGAGAACTGTCCGCGCGGCTGCACGCACCGCGCCGACGCGGAGGACTGCGCGCTCAACGAGGCCGCTGCGGACGGAGCGCTCGGCGAGGCCGGGCTGGCACGGCTGGAATCGCTGCAGCGGCTGCTCGCGACCTTCGCGGACAAGCTCTGAGCGGATCCGCTCCCCGGGGTGCGGGTAGCCTGGAGGGGTGACCGCACAGCGCCTCGAACCCGGATCCCCCGCCCCCGACTTCACTCTGCAGGACCAGGACGGCGCGTCCGTCTCCCTGCACGACCTGCGCGGCCGGAACGTCATCCTGTACTTCTACCCGGCGGCGATGACCCCGGGCTGCACGACCGAGGCGTGCGACTTCCGCGACAGCCTCGCCTCGCTGCAGGGCGCGGGCTACACGGTGCTGGGAGTCTCCCGCGACGACGTGGCCAAGCTCAAGCAGTTCGCCGAGCGCGACGGGCTCTCCTTCCCGCTGCTCAGCGACGCCGACCTCGCCGTGCATCGCGCGTACGGGGTGTGGGGCGAGAAGAAGAACTACGGCAAGGTGATCCAGGGCGTGATCCGCTCGACCTTCGTCATCGATGAGGACGGCGTGATCGCGCACGCGCTCTACAACGTCAAGGCCACCGGCCACGTCGCTCGCATCCGCAAGCTCGTGGGCCTCGCCGCGTAACGCTTCAGTCGTCCTGCTGTTCGGCATCGGCACGCCGACGGGCTTCCAGCCCCGCGCGCCGTGTCAGCAGGAACAGCAGAACCGCGCCGATCACGCCCGGGGTCAGCAGTGCGAGCACGAACACGACCGGGAACGGCCGTGCCGTGAGCGCGCTCAGGGCGACGGCGATCGCAAGGATCTGCGCCACCATTCCTCCGCTGCGCCCGAACGAGCGTCCGCGCAGCACGGCCAGGGCAAGAGCGGCGAGCCCCACCGCACCGACCGCGCTGAGCCCGATCAGTCCCAGGGCAGAGGGCAGCGAGGTGGCGGCGCCGGAGCTCAGACCGAACACCTCCCCGAGGGTGACCACGAGCAGTGCCACCGCTTCGAGGGCGAGCACGGCCGCCGCCGCGATGGTCAGTCTCGACGGGCGCATAAGGGGCTCCTGGATGGTGTCGGGTCGTCGGCGTTCGCTCACGGTTCGGCTCCCGTTCACACGGAGTGCAGAAAATCCTTGATCGCTCGCCTTTCATGTAAGAGAATAGATGACAGCCATGTGCTCCCACAGCGGCGTGGGGCGAGCATCCGCTCGCATCACCGATGGGCGTCGACCCCCGAACGCCGCCTACGAATTCCGGGCACGCGAGATTCGCGCGCCCATGACATTTCCACACCGAGGAGCCCCCATGGATTGGCGCGACAAGGCCGCCTGTCTCACCGTCGACCCCGAGCTGTTCTTCCCCGTCGGGAACACCGGTCCGGCCGTCGATCAGATCGAGAAGGCGAAGGCCGTGTGCGCCCGGTGCACCGTCACCGAGGTCTGCCTGCAGTACGCCCTCGAGTCCAGCCAGGACTCGGGCGTGTGGGGCGGACTCAGCGAGGATGAGCGCCGCGCTCTCAAGCGCCGCGCCGCTCGCGCCCGCCGCGCCGGCTGACGCGCGCTCTCAGGCGCCGCGCCGCCCGCGCGGGCTGACCCGCGCCCGGCGCATCCGGCTCAGCCGTTCACCCAGCGCATCGGCAGGTCGATCGTGACCACGGTGCCCTCGCCGTCCGAACCCTCCCAGACGATCGTGCCACCGAGTTCGCCCTGGATGAGGGTGCGGATGATCTGCGTACCCAGGCCCTGACCGATCCGCCCCTCGGGCAGACCGTGTCCGGTGTCGCTGACGATCACACGCAGGTTCTCGTCGGTGCGCTGCGCCTCGATGGTGACCAGGCCCTCCTGGCCCGCGAGTCCGTGCTCCACGGCGTTGGTGACGACCTCGGTGAGCGCGAGGGCGAGAGGCGTCGCATACTCGCTCGGCAGCACGCCGAACCGTCCCGTCGACTGGGTGCGCGCCCGGGTGTTGGGCGCCGAGGCGACCTCCGCCACGAGCTTCAGCACGCGCGCGAACACCTCGTCGAAGTCGACTTTCTGCGCCAGTCCCCCGGCGAGCGTGTCGTGCACCACGGCGATCGACTCGACACGTCGCATCGCCTGCGTCAGCGCGTCGCGCGCCTCCTCGGAGTGCGTACGACGGGCCTGGATCCGCAGCAGGGATGCGACCGTCTGCAGGTTGTTCTTCACCCGGTGGTGGATCTCGCGGATCGTCGCGTCCTTGGTGATGAGCTCCTGCTCCTGGTGACGCAGCTCCGACACGTCGCGGCACAGCACGATGGCCCCGATCCGGGTGCCGTGGTCCTTGAGCGGGATGGCTCGCAGGGAGACGGTGACGCCGCGCGCCTCCACGTCCGTGCGCCACGGAGCGCGCCCGGTGACCACGACCGGCAGCGACTCATCGACCTGCCGCGAAGGGGGCACGATCCGCGTCGTGACCTCGACCAGCGACTCCCCCTCGAGCTCCTCGTCGAAGCCCATCCGGTTGAACGCGCTCAGGGCGTTCGGGCTGGCGAACGTGACGACGCCGTCGACATCGATGCGGATGAGACCGTCCGAGGCGCGCGGAGCGCCGCGGCGTGGCGACGTGGGCGCGGAAGGGTCGGGGAACTCCCCGCCGGCGATCATGCCGAACAGGTCGTCTGCGGCCTCGTTGAACGTGATCTGCTGCCGGGAGGGCGTGCGCGCCTCACCGAGGTTCGTGTGCCGGGTGAGCACGCCGATCGGCTGCCGGTGTCCGCCATCGTCGCCGTTCTTGCGGGCGCGCACGATCGGCACCGCCCTGACCCTGGTCGGCGTCTCCTCGAACCAGTCAGGGTTCGCCGAGTCGACGATCCCGGCCGTGTCGAACGCGCCCTGCACCTGGGTGCGCCACTGCGGTCGCACCCGCTCCCCCACGATGTCGCGGTAGAACAGGGTCGCCGCGCCGCTCGGCCGGGTGTGCGCGACCGCGATGAAGGATCCGTCGGCCGTCGCGATCCAGATCACGATGTCCGCGGAAGCCAGATCCGCCAGCAACTGCCCGTCGCCGGCCAGGCGATGCAGCCATTCGATGTCCTCGTCGGCGAGGCAGCCCTGGGCCTGGGCGAGATCACTGAGTGTCGACACCCTGACAGCCTAGGGCGTATCCCCGGCTCGCACGCGCGGGGCGGAGGGCAGCGGAGCCGGGCTCAGAGCACGGCGAGCGAGGTGGCTCTCCAACGCCGGTCCAACCCCTCCATACGCACCGCCACAGCCCTGGTCCGCCCGGGGGTCTGCACGATCAGGGTGGCCTCGACGATGCCGTCCGCCGGCGATGACACGTGGGTGGAGAGGACCCGGAAGACGGGCCTGGCCGGTGCGACACCGCGCGCGCTGCGGGCTCGCGCAGACAGGTTCGCGCGGGCCGTGAGCACGAGGAAGGCATCCTCGCTGAGCCAGCGCGCGAGCTGATCCGCTTCGCGCACCCCGGCCAGCACCTCGAGGACGCCGCGCGTGAGGCTCTGCAGCAGCGGAGCCGGATCCGGCAGTTCTGCGGTCGGCGTGGGCTGCGGTGCGAAATCCTCGAGCGTCATCATCGGTGTTCTCCCCCTCGAGATTCGGATGGCGTGACTGGCATTCGAGCACATTCGCGGGCGCCGTGGGCCGTCTTCGCCGAGGAATGTGGATAACCCGTATATCGCCTCCGCCGCTTCCCGTAGCCTCGACGGCATGGAATGGGATCGGCTGTTCGAAGACCTCGAGGATCAGATCGCCTCGGGCTGGGAGGCGGAGCGCGCCGCCCTGGACGCCGAGACCGAGCGGCTGCGCATCGCGCGGCTCGACCTGCGCACGCGCCTGGGCGTACTCGTCGACGAGGGCGGTGCTGTCGCCGCAGTGCTCACCGATTCGACCCGGGTGCGCGGCCGACTGCGCGCGGTCGGCGCCGACTGGGCGGCCGTGCAGCCGCAGGACGCGCCCGGTCTCGTGCTGCTGCCCGCGCACGCCGTGGAGCTGTGGGCGCTCGATCACGGCGCGCTGCTGAGCAGCGGCGCCACCGCGGAGCCGCTCTCGCCGCTGCGCGAGCGGATGACGTTCGGCTTCGTCGTCCGGGACCTCGCCCGGCGCCGCAGCGGGGTGACCCTGCGCACCCGCTCCGGCACGGTGCTGGCGGGCACGATCGACCGGGCCGGGTCCGATCATCTGGATCTCGCGCTGCATGATGCCGGCTCTCCGCGACGCGCGAGGGCGGTCACGGGATTCCGCATCGTTCCGTTCGCGTCGGTGCTCTCCATCGGCACGGATGCGCCCGCGCCCGGCCTCGGTTGACGGCAGGCTCGCAACCGCCGCCGACGAGGCGGGATCAGGACCCGGACGAGGGCCGGTTCACTCCCCGAGGCGGACCGGAGGGCCCCACAGCTCGGGGAAGCTCGCCGCGTTCGCCTGCCGCCACAGCGCCCTGCGCCGCGCGTCCTCCGCCTGCTCCGCCAGGTACTCGGTGATCGAGCCCTCCTCCACCCGCCAGGCGGCCGGGGCACCGAGCCGCGCGCCGCGCAGCCTGCCCTGCATGATGAGCTCGACGACCTCATCGACGTGCACGCCGAGGAGCTCGGCCACCTGGGCCGGGGCGAGATAGCGCACTGCAGGCGTGGATGCGTCGGGCATGCACCCATTGTGCTCCGCGTCAGGGCGTGCGCGGCGACCGGCGGAGCGCTGTGGATAACTTTCCCGGCACGGATCCGGATTCTGTGACCATGAGCACATGAGCACCGCACGAGCCGCCCGCCGGCCCTGGACCGATCTGCGCTTCTTCATCGGCCTCGCCTTGATCGTCGTCTCCGTCGCCGGAGTCTGGCTGATCGTGGGCGCAGCGAAGCAGACCAGTCCCGCACTGCAGGCCGTGCGCACGATCGTGCCAGGCGAGCCGCTCACCTCCGCCGACGTGCGCGTCGTCGACGTCGTACTCGGCACGGTGGGATCCGGCTACCTCACCCCTGGCACCCTCGAGCCCGGCCTGATCGCGACGCGCACGATCGCGGAGGGCGAGCTGGTGCCCTCGACGGCCGCGGCCGACGCCGACCAGGGGCGCACCACCTCGGTCGTGGTCCGCAGCACGGTGCCGGTTCCCGCCTCGATCGTCAAGGGCTCCGTGGTCGAGTTGTGGGCGGCCGAGCCTCTCGAAGACAGCAAGGGTTTCGGTGAGCCGCGAGTGCTGCTGTCCGAGGCCACCGTGGCCTCCGTCGACCGCGATGACGGCCCGCTGTCCGCCAAGGCCACCACGCTCGAGCTCGTCGTGAGCAGGGCGAAGGTCGGAGAGGTGCTCACGGCGCTGACCGACGGATCCTCGCTGTCGGTGGTGCCGATCGGCGCACGGTCATGACCGCCGTCGTCCTGGCCCTGCCGCCGGAGCGCGCCGAGACGCTCGCCGAGGAGCTGGGGCTCGCGGGCATCACGGTGATCGCGCGGATGACACCGGAGCAGGCGGCCAGACTGGTCGCACACGCCGAGGAGCTCCGTGATGCCGAAGCGCTGCTGATCCCCGCGGAGCGGGCCTGGCTGAGCGCTGCGCTGCGTGGCGCCTGCGACCGCGCCGGCGTGCGGATCCTGACCCTGGGCGACGGTCCGGCCGCCGTTCGACTGGCCCACCGGCACGGACTGGGCACGCCCCTGCCCGCGTCTTCGAGCGGATGGGACGTCGCCGATGCATTGCAGGCCGATGACGCGGGCGCCGGCCGGGACGAGATCGGTGCGGAGGAGCTCGACACGGCGGCCGCGCCGAATCGGCTGATCGCCGTGTGGGGCCCGCACGGCGCTCCGGGGCGCAGCACCCTGGCCGTGCAGCTCGCGGCCCTCCTCGCCGCCCCGGACCGCGGGGTCGCCCTCGTCGACGCCGACACGCACGCGCCGGCGCTCGCCCTCATGCTGGGCCTCACCGACGACGGCCCCGGTATCGCCGCGGCCTGCCGCCGCGCCGAACTCGGGCTGCTCGACGGCGCCGAACTGAGCCGTCTGTCCAGCCCCGTGGAATCGTCCGGCGGCATCGTCGACGTACTGGTCGGGATCAACCGTCCCACGCGCTGGCCCGAGCTGTCCGCGACCCGCCTGCAGGCCGCGCTCGATGCGTGCCGCACCTGGAGCGCGGTGACGCTGGTCGACGTCGCGGCCTCGCTCGAGGCTGACGAGGAGATCATCAGCGACCTGGACGGACCGCGCCGCAATGCCGCGACGCTCACCGCGCTGCGCAGCGCCGATCGCATCGTGGCGGTCGCCGCCGCCGATCCCCTCGGGATCGCCCGGTTCGTGCGGGGCTATGCGGAGCTGCGCGCCGAGATCGGGGACGCCCCCGTGACCGTCGCCGTGAACAAGGTGCGCCCCGGGCCTCTCGGCATCGACGCGCGCGGACAGATCCGGCGTGCCCTGGACCGCTTCTCGGGCATTCGCGACGTGCATTTCCTGCCGTACGACCAGCGTGCGCTGGATGCCGCCGCCCTGCACGCGCGGCCGGTGCCGGACGTGTCGGGGCGCTCGGCGTTCACGACCGCCGCACGAGCCCTCGCCGCGACGCTGCTGCGCGACGAGCAGAGCCCCGCGACGCGGCGCGCGCGGCGGCGCGGGGCTGCGGCGGCGGTCTGATCGACGCTCCGCCGGATGTGGCGCCTACTGCCGGTAGCTCGCCAGGAAATTGCCGAGGCGCTCGATGGCTTCGGTGATCACCCGCGGCTCGGGCAGCGTCACCACGCGCAGGTGGTCCGGTGTCGGCCAGTTGAAGCCCGTGCCTTGCACGAGCAGGATCCGCTCCGCGACCAGCAGGTCGTAGATGAGCTTCGCGTCGTCGTGGATCTCGTGCACGTTCGGATCCAGCTTCGGGAACGCGTACAAGGCCCCCGTGGGCTTCACGCAGCTGACACCCGGGATCGCGGAGAGCCCCTCCCAGGCGGCGTCGCGCTGCAGATGCAGGCGACCGCTCGGGGCGATCAGCGACTCGATCGACTGCACTCCCCCGAGAGCGGCCTGCACCGCGTGCTGCGCCGGCACGTTCGGGCAGAGGCGCGTCGACGCGAGCAGCGTGATCCCCTCGATGAAACCCTTCGCATGCTGCTGCGGGCCGGTGATGACGAGCCACCCCGACCGGTATCCGGCCACGCGGTACGTCTTGGAGAGGCCGTTGAAGGTCAGGCAGAGCAGGTCGGGCGCGAGGGTCGCCGTGGAGATGTGCTGCGCGTCGTCGAAGAGGATCCGGTCGTAGATCTCGTCCGAGAGCAGCAGCAGGTCGTTCTCCCTGGCCACCTGCACGATGCCCTGCAGCACCTCTCGCGAGTACACCGCGCCCGTGGGGTTGTTCGGGTTGATGATGACGATGGCCTTGGTGCGCGGGGTGACCTTGGAGCGGAGATCCTCGAGATCCGGGTTCCAGCCGTTCTCCTCGTCGCACAGGTAGTGCACCGGGGTCCCGCCGGCGAGGCTGGTCATCGCGGTCCACAGGGGGTAGTCCGGGGCGGGGATGAGCACTTCGTCGCCCTCATCGAGCAGCGCCTGCATGGTCATCGTGATGAGCTCGGAGACGCCGTTGCCGAGGTAGACGTCCTCGGGGTCCACGAGAGGGAATCCGTCGACCTGCTCATAGCGGCTGACCACGGCACGGCGGGCGGAGACGATGCCCTTGCTCTCGCTGTAGCCGTGCGCACTGGGCAGGGTCGCGAGCATGTCGCGGACGATCTGCTGCGGCGCCTCGAACCCGAAGACCGCGGGGTTGCCCGTGTTCAGCTTGAGCACCGAGTGACCTGCCGCTTCCAGCCGCGCCGCCTCGACGAGCGCGTTGCCGCGGATCTCGTACAGGACGTTCTTCAGCTTGGACGACTGGTCGAAGGTTCTCGGTGTCATCGGGCAAGATTACCGTCTGCGCGGGGCCGTCCCGTTCACGCGCGGTGCGATGCCTGCTGGGTGCGGATCGCCCCGGTGCGCACCGCTTCGACGTGCGCGATGCGCTCGCGCCGGCTGCTCTCCAGGTGCGTGGCGGCGAGTTCCGCGGCTCGATCGCCGTCCCGGCGCTCGATCGCTTCGAAGAGTTCGACGTGCTCCCCGCTGATGTACTCCAGGTCGTCGTACTGCGAGAGCGCCCAGCGCAGGCGACTCCCGATCCCCCGCATCATCTCGCTGAGCAGACGGTTCTCCGCGAGCTCGGTGACGGTCTCGTGGAAGTCCGCCGCCGCCCGGCGCGAGACGATCTCGTCGCCGATCCGGGCGCTGGACTCCTCGCGATCGAGCGCCTGGCGCAGTCGCGCCAGACCGTCGCGCCGATGGCGCTCGGCCGCAAGCCGGAACGCCAGCGGCTCGAGCACCGCGCGGACCTCGTCGAGGTCCGCGAGATCCGCGTCGGTGAACTCGCGCACCACCGCCCAGGTGTGCGGGCGCAGCTCGACGAGCCCTTCGGCGTCGAGCACCTTGAGCGCGTCGCGCACCGGCACCCGGCTCACCCCGAACTCGGCAGCGAGGTCGCGTTCGATCAGGCGGCTGCCCGGGGCGCGAGCGCCGTCGAGGATCGCATCACGCAACCACGACGCGATCTTCGTGGATTCGAGCTGCCGTTCATCCTTGCTGGTCACGGCATCATTCTTCCATCGAGCGGACCGCAATCCGCGACGGCGGGGCGCTCCGATCAGGACTTCGCGGGCTCGACCCAGCGGATGCCCTCCTTGAGCGTGGGCACGATCTCGGTGCCGACGGTGCGGGCGAGCAGATCGTCCAGCCGGTCGAGCGGACCGATCAGGGCGCGCCCTCCGGCACGGGCGACGCGGATCGCGGCATCGATCTTCGGCTGCATCGAGCCCTCGGCGAAAGCCATCGCGGCGACCGCATCCGCCGAGGCCGTGTGGATGTCGCGCTGCTCCGGGGTGCCCCAGTTCTCGCTGACGTAGTCGCCGTCCGTGAGCATGATCAGGGTGTCGGCGCCGATGTCCGCGGCGAGCGCCGCGCTGGCGAGATCCTTGTCGACGACGGCCTGAACACCGATATGACGGCCCTTCGAGTCCTCGCGGACGGGCACGCCGCCACCGCCCACGCAGACGGCGAGGCTGCCGGCCTCGAGCAGGCGGCGGATGAGCGGCGCCTGCACGATGGAGACCGGAACCGGGGAGGGCACCACGCGACGGAACGCGTTGCCGTCCTTCGCGATGGTCCAGCGGTATTCGGCGGCGGCCTCTGCGGCATCGTGCGCGGAGTACTGCGGGCCGATCAGTTTGGTGGGCCGCACGAAGGCGGGGTCGCTCTCGTCGACGACGGTGGTGGTGATCACACCGGCCACCTCGCGCTCGCCACCAAGAGCGTTGGAGAGCTCCTGCTGCACGACGTAGCCGATCATGCCCTGGGTCTCGGCGCCGAGGATGTCCAGGGGGTACGCCGCGACGTCCTGGTACGCGAGGTTCTGCAGAGCGAGCAGACCGACCTGAGGGCCGTTGCCGTGCGTGATCACGACCTCGTTCTCGCGGGCGAAGGGGGCGAGCGCCTCGCACGCCGCTTTGACGTTCGCCCGAAGATATTCGGCCGTCATCGGCTCGCCCCGGCGGGCGAGGGCGTTGCCCCCGAGTGCGACTACGACACGCATCTGGTTTCTCCTCCTGCTGAGGCCGCGGTCGCGACCGGTGCTGACTCGGGAATGGTACTCCATTTCAATCGATGGTATACATTTCCCTGAAACACTTGACCTTCCTCCGCGGTCGTCGACCAGGCCCCGCGGAGGTGTCGGAGAGAAGACGATGAACCCCGTCGCCACCCCCGTCGCCGTGCGCGCGATCACCTGGGATGCCGCGCTTGAGAAGACGCTCTCGCGCGCCGCCGACTCTGCGCAGCCCCGTTCCGTGCTGTCCCGCGTCCGGCCGGCGATCGCCGATGGGTCCGAGCCGTGCCACCGGGTGCACTCGGTGCATCGTCGCGCCGTGAATCTGCGCATCGCGGACGAGCTCGTCGCCCTCGTCTCCCCCGACCTGGACGACGCCCCGGCCACCGTCCGCGTACCCGTCGACGACTGGACCGCGCTCCAGGTGCAGCCGGGGGATGCCGTGTCAATCGCCCCCGACGGCTTCCGGATCGAGACGCAGAACGGCCCGATCGCGGTGCTGACGGGCCCCGCCGCCCCCTGGATCCCCTCCGACGTCTGCCTCTGCGCGCTGACCCCCGCACACCTGCGGCGCGCCGAGGAGATCATCGGACGCACCCCGGCGCCGGCCGCGCAGACCGCATTCGGCCGCGCCGCCGCCGCACTGCTGACCGCTCGCGGCGAGGCTCTGGAAGCGGCGCTGCTCCGGCGGGATCCGGCCGGAATCGCCGACACGGCGAGGCGGCTGCTCGGGCTCGGCGAAGGCCTCACCCCGTCCGGCGACGACGTCCTGACCGGGCTCGCGTTCGTGAGCGCGCAGCGTGGCATGCGGCTGCACGGCGCGCTCCCCTCCCTGACCGCCGCTCTCGACGAGGACGGCGCGGAGCGGACGACACTGCTCAGCACTGTCACCATCCGTCACGCGCTGCGCGCCCGTGCTCCGCAGAGCCTGCATGCGCTCGTCCGGGCCGTGCGCGACCGCGACGATTCGCGCACCGAGTCCGCGGCCCTGCGCGTCGCGGCCATCGGACACACCTCCGGCACGGACATGCTCAGCGGCGTCCGCCTTGCCCTGCGTACCGAGGCGGCGCTGCGCACCGCCCCCGCACCCGTCCCCGCGACGCCGACGTCCGGGATCGTCCAGAAGGAGCACGTGTGATGACCAAGACCGCACCGGCGGAGAGCAGCACCTCGGAGTTCGAGCACGAACCCGTCCCGCTGAACCATCGCAAGTCGCTCTTCACCGTTTCTGCGGTGTGGTTCGGCTTCCCGATGATCCTCACCAACGCCGTACCCGGCGGCCTCGTGGTCGCGATGCTCGGATTCTGGCCCGGTGTCGGCGCGATCCTCACGGCGAACGCCATCATGTTCGTCTACGTGAGCCTGCTCAGCTGGCGCGCGGGCCGTACCGGCAAGAGCTTCTCGCTGCAGGCGACAGAGACCTTCGGCACCGCCGGATATGCGATCGCCTCGGGCTTCCTCGCCACCGTCGTGGTCGGCTGGTTCGCGTTCAACACCGGCGCGACCGGTGCCAGCCTGGGCGCCGCGTTCGGCTGGAACGAGACTCTTGTCGCGGGCCTCGCCGGACTGGTGTTCATCGCCATCACCTACCTCGGCATCCGTGCGCTCTCGGTGCTCGGATCCATCGCGGCGCCGCTGTTCATCGCGGCGGTGATCATCGCGATCACCATCGCGGCGCAGAACCACGACTTCTCGGCCGTCTTCGGCTACAAGGGCGTCGGCGGCGAGGCGATGTCGTTCGGGGTCGCGGTCACCGCGATCATGGCGACCTTCGCCGACTCCGGCACGATGACCGCCGACTTCACCCGCTGGGCCCGCAACGGCAAGGAAGCGGTGATGGCCACGGTCACCGCGTTCCCGGTCGCGAGCCTGGTCGCCCAGCTCAGCGGCGCCCTGTTCGTCGCCGCCGGCGCGATCGTCGATCCCGCGTCGAACGGCGGCAACTTCGCGCCGATCCTCACCAGCACGCACAATCCGCTGCTCGATGTGTTCCTGCTGGTGTTCGTCGTGATCAACCTCGGTTCGGTCTGTACGCACTGCCTCTACAACGGCGCGCTGGGCTGGTCGCACCTGACCCGCTCGAAGATGCGCGTGCTCACCCTGATCCTCGGCGTCATCGGCACCCTGGTCGCCGTGCTCGGCGCCTGGCACTACTTCGTGAACTGGCTCGTCCTGCTGGGCGTGCTGGTGCCCCCGCTCGGCGCCGTCCTCATCGCCGACCAGATCATCCTCGCCAAGCGCAACGCCGATCGCGCACCGCAGCGGTTCCGCTGGACCGCCCTGGTCGCCTGGGCTATCGGCGCAGGGGCGGCATTGCTCTCGCACTTCTTCGCCCCCGTGCTGAGCGATGCTGTCGTCGGCCTCGTCGTGGGATGCCTCGCCTACCTCGTCCTCGAGCGGTCCCCCCGCTCGCGGACCGCGCCCGCCAAGGAGACGACCCGATGACCGTTTCGGACAGCGCACGCATCTCGAGCAGCACGCGCATCTCGAGCAGCACGCGCATCTCGAACAGCACAGACGAGCGGTATCTCGCCGCGGCGTCCGCCGGCGACCTGGACGGCGTCCGCGCCGCTCTCGCCGACGGCGCGGACAAGGACGCGCAGGACCGCGAGGAGGCGTCGGCGATCCTGCTGGCGGCGCGCGGCGGCCACCTCGACGTCGTGCGCGCGCTCATCGCGGAAGGCGTGGACATCGACGCCCAGGACCAGACCCAGTCCAACCCGTTCCTGTACGGGTGCATCAACGACGACCTCGAGCTCGTGACCGTCATGGTCGAGGCAGGCGCCGACCTCAAGCGGCTCACCCGCATGGGCGGGAATGGTCTCACCCCGTCGGCGGAGAAGGGACACCTGGAGGTCGTCCGCTATCTGCTGGAGAACACCCGCATCAACGTCAACCTCACCAACAACCTGGGCTGGACCGCTCTGATCGAGACCATCATCCTCGGCGACGGCGGCCCGGTGCGCCGGCAGATCGTCGAGCTGCTGCTCGCGCACGGCGCCAAGCCCGGCATGCCCGACCCGTGGGGCACGTCCCCCGCCGACCTGGCCCGCGAGCGCGGATACGACGAGATCGTCGCCATCCTCGAGCGCGCCCAGGCCTGAGACTCCTCGAAAGGATCCCGATGACCAGGCACATCGAAATCAGGAAGAACACGTACCTCGACTCGGTCTCGCTCATGTCGATGAGCACCAAGGCGAACGCCGTCGACGGCGTGACCCAGGCGCTGCTCGGCATGGCCACGCCGATGAACAAGGAGGTGCTGCTCAACGTCGGCGTCCAGGATCCGGCGATCGACGCGGCGAAGCCCAGCGATCTCATGATCGTCGTCGACGCCTCCGACGACACCATCGAGGCGGCGATCGAGGCGGTTGACGACATCCTCGCGCGCAAGAGCAAGGGCGCCGCCGGCGTGGCCGAAGTGCGCTACCGCACCCTGGACGGCGCGTTCACCGAGGTTCCCGACAGCAATCTCGTGCTCATCTCGGTGAACGGCGCGTTCGCGGCCCGCGAGGCGCGCAAGGCGCTGAACGCCGGCAAGCACGTGATGATCTTCTCCGACAACGTGCCGGTCGAAGACGAGCTGGCCCTCAAGACGCTGGCCCATGATAAGGGTCTGCTGGTCATGGGGCCGGACTGCGGCACCGCGATCATCAACGGCACCGGTCTGGCGTTCGCCAACGCCGTCCGTCGCGGATCCATCGGCATCGTCGGCGCGTCCGGGACCGGCAGCCAGGAGCTGAGCGTGCGCATCCATGACTTCGGCGGCGGCGTCTCGCAGCTGATCGGCACCGGCGGACGCGACCTGTCGACCGAGATCGGCGGCATCTCCATGATCGACGGCATCGCGGCTCTCGATGCGGATCCGGAGACCGCGGTGATCGTGGTCGTCTCCAAGCCTCCGGCCGAGGAGGTCGCCGACAGGGTGCTCGCCGCAGCCGGCGCGGCGTCCAAGCCCGTCGTGGTCACCTTCCTGGGCTCGACTCGCACCGAGAGCGGCTACGACAACGTCACGCTCGTCTCCGGCACCAAGCCGACCGCGATCGCGGCGGTCGTCGCGAGCGGGATCGACGAGTCCACGCTCGACACGCACCCGCTGAACCTCCCCCTGATCGAGGAGGTGCGCGCCAAGCTCGCGCCCGAGCAGCAGTACGTGCGCGGCCTGTTCTGCGGCGGCACGCTGTGCGACGAGGCGATGTTCGGGGCCCTCGCGACCTACGACAACGTGTACTCCAACATCCAGAAGGATCCGGCGCGCGTCATCGGCGCGATGGACGCGTCCCGCGAGCACACCTATCTCGACATGGGCGACGACGACTTCACCAACGGCCGTCCGCACCCGATGATCGACCCGACGCTGCGCCTGCAGCGCCTTGTCCAAGAGGCCGACGACCCGACCGTCGGCGTCATCGCGATGGACTTCATCCTCGGATTCGGCTCGCACGAGGATCCGGTGGGCGTGACGACCCCGGCGATCCAGGAGGCCAAGGCCAAGGCCGCCGCGCGCGGACAGCACCTCGAGATCCTCGGCTATGTGCTCGGCACCGACCTGGACACACCGGCCATCGCCGACCAGGTCGCGAAGCTCGAGGCCGCCGGCGTGACGATCGCCTCCTCCTCCACCAACCTCGGGCTGCTGGCCCGCGAATTCGTCGCGAAGGGTGACAACTGATGAGCGTCAACGACCTGTTCGGCTCCGCACTGAAGCCGGTCAACCTCGGCCTCGACATGTTCGCCGAGGACCTCGAAGCGCAGGGCGTCAGCCCCGTGCTCATGGACTGGACCCCGCCGGGCGGCGGCGACCCCGAGGTCATCGCCGCGCTCAGCCGGCTCGAGGACCCCGCGATCGCCGCGCGGATCGATGCGGCGAACCAGGAGGCGCTGAGCCGGATCCTCTCCGCGCAGCCGTTCCTGGAGGGCTTCGGCCAGGCGATCGACGTCGTCCCGGGGATGACGGCGAAGACGATCCTGCACGCCGGTCCGCCGATCGGGTTCACCCGCATGTCCGGCCCCATGAAGGGCGCCGTGACGGGCGCACTGGTCTTCGAGGGACTCGCGAAGGACCTGGACGAGGCGTTCGAACTCGCCGCCTCCGGCGAGATCACGTTCTCGCCCTGCCATGAGCACCAGTCGGTCGGTTCGATGGCCGGTGTCACGAGCGCGAGCATGTGGGTGCACCAGGTGCGCAACCGCACGCACGGCAACCTCGCCTTCACGAACCTCTCGGAGCAGCTCTCCAAGATCCTGCGCTTCGGCGCCAACGATCAGTCGGTCATCGACCGGCTGAACTGGATGCGCGACGTGTTCGGGCCGGTGCTCTCGGGCGCGATGAAGCTGAACAACGACGGCATCGACCTGCGTCTCATGCTCTCCCAGGCGCTGCACATGGGTGACGAGGCGCACAACCGCAATGTGGCGGGGACCACGCTGCTGATCCAGGCCCTCGCGCCGTACATCCTGGAGACGGACTTCACGACCAGCCAGAAGCGCGAGGTCTTCGACTTCGTCGCCTCGTCGGACTACTTCTCGGGCCCGACCTGGATGGTCACCGCGAAGGCGTCGCTGGATGCGGCGAACGGCATCGAGGACTCGACGGTCGTGACGACGATGGCCCGCAACGGCGTCGACTTCGGCATCCGCGTGTCCGGCACCGGCGGCCAGTGGTTCACCGGCCCCGCGCAGCAGGTCGTCGGCCCGATGTTCGCCGGCTACACTCCGGCGGATTCCGGGCTCGATATGGGCGACTCCGCGATCACCGAGACCTTCGGTATCGGCGGATTCGCGATGGCCGCCGCGCCCGCGATCGTCGCCCTCGTCGGCGGCACGGTCGACGAGGCGATGGGCTACTCGCGCACCATGAACGCGATCACGACCGGCAACAACCCGAACGTGACGATCCCGGCGCTCGACTTCATGGGCGTGCCCACCGGCATCGACGTGCGCAAGGTCATGGAGACCGGCATCCTGCCGATCATCAACACCGCGATCGCGCACAAGGATCCAGGCATCGGCATGATCGGCGCCGGCATCACGCACCCGCCGATCGAGGCGTTCCAGCAGGCGCTCGTGGCCCTCGCCGACCGCATCGCCTGACCTCTGTACGGCACATCTCGTCACCGCGCGGATGGGCGACCCAGATCATCCTGGCGCTGACGAAGGAGGCCGGCACCCATACAGGGTGCCGGCCTCCTTCGTGTCTCCGGATGCTTCGCGGGGACTACTTCTTCTTGCCCTGAGCGCGCCGCTCCGCGCGGTTGGCCGGGGCCGCCTGATCGCCATCGACGCGCTGGCCGAAGGCACCGCGCGCGGCGGGTTCGGCAGGTTCCTCGTTCTCGGACTGAGCGCGTGCGGCCGCCTGGCGGAGGCGATCCGTGGCCGCCTGCTGCACCTGGCCCCGGTCGTTGCGGACCTCGACGTCGCCGGCGTCGTTGGGCGCCGAGTACTCCAGGCGCTGGTCGCCCGCGGACTCGGCGAGCCCCTTGGCCTCGACCTCGGTGATGCCCTCGTCGCCGGCCTGGCGCACCTCGACCTCCAGGTTGTAGAGGTAGCCGACCGACTCCTCCTTGATCTGGCCCATCATCGCCTGGAACATCGAGTAGCCCTCGCGCTGGTACTCGACCAGCGGGTCGCGCTGCGCCATCGCGCGCAGGCCGATGCCGTCCTTGAGGTAGTCCATCTCGTAGAGGTGGTCCCGCCAGCGGCGGTCCAGCACCTGCAGAACCACGCGACGCTCGAGCTCGCGCGTCGCGGCCTCGCCGAGCGACGTCTCGCGCTTCTCATAGGCGACCATGGCGTCCGAGACCAGCTCGCGCTTGAGACCCTCGGCGGTGATCCCGCCCTTGCGCCCGCCGGCCTCGGCGACGACCTCGTCGATCGTCACGTCGACCGGGTACAGCGTCTTCAGCTCGGTCCACAGGCTGTCGAAGTCCCAGCTCTCGGTGTGCCCGGTGCTGGTGTGGTCATCCACGATCGCGCCGATCGCGTCCTCCACGAAGTGCTTCACCCGATCGGCGATGTCGTCGCCCTCGAGGATGTGCCGGCGGTCGGTGTAGATCGCCTCGCGCTGACGGTTGAGCACGTCATCGTACTTGAGGACGTTCTTGCGCATCTCGGCGTTGCGCGCCTCGACCTGGCTCTGCGCGCTGCGGATGGCGCGGGTGACCAGGCCCGACTCGATCGGCATGTCCTCGGGGAAGTTCGTGCGGGCGAGGATCGCCTCGGCGGCGCCCTGCTGGAACAGCCGCATGAGGTCGTCGGTCAGGCTCAGGTAGAACCGGCTCTCGCCCGGGTCGCCCTGACGACCGGAGCGGCCGCGCAGCTGGTTGTCGATGCGGCGCGACTCGTGACGCTCGGTGCCCAGCACGTAGAGGCCGCCGGCGTCGACGACCTTGGAGCCCTCGACCTCGACCTTGGCCTTCATCGCCTCGTAGGTCTCGTCCCAGGCCTGCTCGTAATCCTCCGGCGTCTCGACCGGATCCAGACCCCTCGACTTCAACTCCTGCACGGCGAGGAACTCGGCGTTGCCGCCGAGCATGATGTCGGTACCGCGGCCCGCCATGTTGGTGGCGACGGTGACGGCGCCGAGGCGCCCGGCGCGGGCGACGATCTCGGCCTCGCGGGCGTGGTTCTTCGCGTTCAGGACCTCGTGCTTGATGCCCTTCTTGCTCAGCAGCCGGGAGAGGTACTCGCTCTTCTCGACGCTGACGGTGCCGACCAGCACCGGCTGCCCGTTCTCGTGCCGCACCGCGATGTCCTCGACCACCTGCGCGAACTTGGCCGTCTCGTTCTTGTAGACGAGGTCGGCCTTGTCCTGGCGGATCATCGGCCTGTTGGTCGGGATCGGCACGACGCCGAGCTTGTACGTGGACATGAACTCGGCAGCCTCGGTGTCGGCCGTTCCGGTCATGCCGGCGAGCTTGTCGTACAGGCGGAAGTAGTTCTGCAGGGTGACCGTGGCGAGGGTCTGGTTCTCGGCTTTGACCGGCACAGCCTCCTTGGCCTCGATCGCCTGGTGGATGCCCTCGTTGTAGCGGCGTCCGACCAGGATGCGGCCGGTGTGCTCGTCGACGATCATGACCTCGTCGTTCATCACGACGTAGTCGGTGTCGCGCTTGAACAGTGCGAGCGCCTTGATCGAGTTGTTCAGGAACGAGATGAGCGGCGTGTTCGCCGACTCGTAGAGGTTGTCGATGCCGAGGTAGTCCTCGACCTTCTCGATACCGGGCTCGAGCACGCCGACCGTGCGCTTCTTCTCGTCGACCTCGTAGTCGACATCAGGCTCGAGGGTGCGCGCGATCTTCGCGAACTCGGCGAACCAGCGGTTGGCCTCGCCCGATGACGGACCGGAGATGATGAGCGGCGTACGCGCCTCGTCGATGAGGATCGAGTCGACCTCGTCGACGATGGCGAAGAAGTGGCCCCGCTGGACGAGGTCCTCCTTGCGCCAGGCCATGTTGTCGCGCAGGTAGTCGAAACCGAACTCGTTGTTCGTGCCGTAGGTGATGTCGGCGTTGTACTGCTCGCGGCGCACCTCAGGGGTCTGCCCGGAGATGATCACGCCGGTGGTCATGCCGAGCGCGCGGTAGACGCGACCCATGAGCTCCGACTGATAGGAGGCGAGGAAGTCGTTCACCGTGATGACGTGCACGCCCTGGCCGGCGATGGCGTTGAGGTACGACGGGAAGGTCGCGACGAGCGTCTTGCCCTCACCGGTTTTCATCTCGGCGATGTTGCCCTCGTGCAGCGCGGCGCCGCCCATGATCTGGACGTCGTAGGCGCGCATGCCGAGCGTGCGCTTGGCAGCCTCGCGGACGGCGGCGAAGGCCTCGGGCATGAGCTGGTCGAGCGTCTCGCCCTTCTCGAACCGCGCGCGCAGCTCTGCGGTCTCATTGCGGAGGTCCTCGTCGCTGAGCTTCGCGAAGTCGTCTTCGAGCGCGTTCACGGCCTTGACGACGCCGTTCAGGCGGCGCAGGATCCGTCCCTCGCCCGCGCGCAGCAGCTTCTCAAGAGGATTCGCCACGGATTCCATCTCCCTAGGGGTTCTGTGCCCGATCTATTTCGGGGGCCGCGCGCGTCGCGCGCACGGCATACGCACTCATGTTACCGGGCCGTGACTTGTCGATCCCCTGGGCGGAGCCGGGATCGGTCGAGCGGTCCAGATCGGGCACGGGCTCCGATGTCAGACCCGTTCGAGGTCGGAGCGTTCGACGTCAGGGCGTTGATCGTGATGGATCCCGATTCGGTGACCCCGATTCGGGCGGACCCGATTCCGGTGGGCCCGGCTCCGGCGGCCCGATCGGCCGACGGCGGATCGGCGCGACGGCGCCCGCGACGGATGCGACTCCGGCGAGTCGACCGAGCGTCGCGCCACCAGAGAACCCCGACGGCGAGCACGGCCCCTCCGACACGCGACGACACCCGCCTCGCGAGCGCGTTTCCCGGTATGCATATACTCGGAAACAGATTCCGGGAAAGGAAAAATCCATGTCGGTGCGCCAGAGCCTCCTCGCCATCCTCGATCAGGGCCCGTGCTACGGGTACCAGCTGCGCGCCGAGTTCGATCGGCGCACCGGTTCGACCTGGCCGCTCAACGTCGGCCAGATCTACAACACGCTCGAGCGCCTGGAGCGCGACGGTCTCGTCGAGCGCGGCGACGCCGACGAGCAGGGCCACGTCTACTGGGCGATCACCGATGCCGGATCCGCCGAGGTCTCCGGGTGGCTCTCCTCCCCCGTCGAGCGCGCCACCGGCACCCGCGACGAGCTCGCGATCAAGCTCGCCGTCGCCGCGACGCTGCCCGGCGTCGACGTCGCCGCCGTCATCCACACGCAGCGCAAGGCGTCGCTCGCCCAGCTGCAGGAGCTGCAGCGCACGAAGTACGCGGGCGCAAAGCCGGACAGTCCCGAGGAGCTGGCCTGGACGCTCGTGATCGACTCGATGATCTTCGCCGCAGAGGCGGAGGTGCGGTGGCTCGACCACACCGAGCAGCGACTCGCGCAGCACCCGCAGCACGCGCTCGAGCTGGAGCTCTCCAGCGAGCGGCCCAAACGCGGGCGGCCCTCCCGCGCCGTCCCGGTCTGATCGCCGAGGGCGTAGCGGTTCCACAGCCCGCGCACGGTCCGGGACCATAGGATCGGCCCATGGCCGGATTCTGGGGCAGACGCAAACGTGAACAGGAAGAGCTGCAGGCGCAGGACGCGGATCTCGCGCGCCGCGCCGAGCAGGCGATCGTCGCCGCAGACGAGCGGATCCGCACCTCCTCCGACGAACTCGCCTTCGCCACGGCCGAACTCGGCGAGGAGATGACCGCGGACTTCCACGCGGTGCTGGACGCCGTGCGCACGCACATGGGCGAGGCGTTCCAGCTGCACCAGCTGAACCATGACGAGATCCCGGACACCCCCGAGGAGCTGCGCACACGCAACGCCCGCATCGTGCAGCTGTGCCAGTGGGCCGAGGACCTGATCGACGAGAAGTCCGCCGCCATCGCCGATTCCGTGGCCCGCGTGCGCAACGCACCGCAGGTGGTGGCCAAGGTTCGCGCGGACGCTGCTGCCCTCGAGGGCCGCGTGCCGCAGGCGCAGGCGTCCGTGGAGCGGCTGGCCACCCGGTACTCCGACGCCGCCATGCAGCGCATCGCGAAGAGCGCCGAGGAGGCCGCGCAGCTCGTCGTCTTCGCTAACCACGGCGCGGACGTGTTCGAGCGCCGCCGCGACGCCGGCCGCAACCAGGAGGCCGTGCTCGCGCTCGAGACGGCGACCGAGGCCACGCGCCGCGCCTCCGCCCTGCTGGATGCCGTGGATGACTTCGAGATCGAGGCGCTGCGGGCCGAGTCCACGCTCGCCGAGGTCGTGGCCGACTCCCGGGGCGATCTGGCCGCTCTGCCGACGGCGCCGGACGCGCTCGCCGTGACCGCGGCGGCGACCGAACTGCAGCGCGCGCTGAACTCCCTCGCACCGGCGGGAACCCGCACCGACCCGTTCGGCGAGCTCACCCGCCTCCGTGCGGCGAACACCGCACTGGACGCCGCCATCGCTGCCGCTCGTTACCGTGCGGAGCACCCGTTGCCCACGATCGCCACCGTGCAGCATGCGCTGGACGACGCGGACCGGCAACTCGGAGTCGCGCGTGGCCTGATCGAAGGCCACCGCGGCTGGATCGGCGCTGACGCCCGCACCCGCCTCGCCGAGGCCGAGCGGCTGCGCGTGGACGCGCCGTCTCTGCTGCCCGCGGAGGAGACCCGTGAAGAAGCCCTCAGCACCGCGCGTCGCGTCGCGCAACTCGCCGCGGAGGCGCTGCAGCTCGCCCAGCACGACATCGACCGGTCCCGCCCCGACCAGGGCTGGGGCGGAGGCGGCGGCAACGGTTGGGGCGGCGGCCGCGGCTCCGGCGGCGGGGACGTCGTGACGGGCGTGCTCGGCGGCCTCGTCATCGGCGGCCTCCTCGGCGACATCTTCGACTGACAGCCCCGATTTATCCGAGTCATCCCTGTCGCCCGCAGGCCTCAAGGTCCACGGACGGGAACTCGGAGGTAGGCGCCGACACAAAGCGGCCCGGGAACCTCCCGGGCCGCTTCGTCGTCTTCAGAGGGTCGACGTCAGCCCACGAGCGCCTCGGCGGGCGCCGCCTGGGTGGTGAGCGAGATCACGCCGTAGTCCCAGCCCTTACGGCGGTACACGACGCTCGGGTGGTCGCTGCGTGCGTCCACGAAGAGGAAGAAGTCGTGGCCGACCAGTTCCATGCGGTCGACCGCCTCTTCGACGGTCATCCACTCCGCATCGAAGTTCTTCGTGCGGATGACGACCGGTGAGTAGTCCTCCTCGACCTCGATCGTCGGGATCGCACCTGTGGAGACCGCGTGCAGGGTGTCCACGGAGACGGGGTGCACATCGATGCCTGCGAGTTCGCCGGTGCCCTTTTCGAAGTGCGCGCCGCGCGGATGGTGACGACCGTCGATCCGGCGCTCCTTGGCCCGCCGCACCTGCTCGATGAGCTTGTCGACCGCGAGGTCCAGTGCGACGAACTTGTCCGCGTCGCGCGCTTCGGCGCGTACCAGCGGCCCCTTTCCGTTGAGAGTGAGTTCGACGGTCTCGTCCTCCACATGACCGCCGCGATAGGAACGATGGGTGACCTTCACGTCGAGGCTCTGCGCCTTCGTCGCGATAGTCGCGATCCGTGCGGTCTTCTCTTCGACCACCGCTCGGAATCGATCGCTGATGCCGACTCCGACACCGACGATGTTCGTTTCCATCCTGACCTCCTTGTTCCGGTCCGACCGGTAGGGGGCGGACCGTGGTCGCCTTTGTGAGTCCCCACCGTAGTCGTCGGATCCCGGGATGTCATCCACTATTCATCTGTGTGTCGTGTGGATCCGGATCGAGACTCGCCAGGATACGCATCCGGACCGTGCCCGGCACCGCGATGCCGACGTTCGGGACGTCATCCGCGGCGCCGGGTTGCGGCGACCGCCACCGCGCCCACGACCTGGAAGCCCGCCGCGCGGAGCGCTCTGGCGGCCTCCTCGCAGGTCGCCCCCGTCGTGATCACGTCGTCGACGATCAGAGCGGCCATGCCGTCGCCGTCCCTCGTCGCGATGAGACCCCCGCCGAGGTTGCTCCGGCGCTCCCGCACACCGAGCGTGCGCTGATCCCGCACGCGGCGCGTGTACGACAGCCCACGCAGCATCGGGATGCCCGTACCGCGTGCGAGCAGCTCCGGCACGCGGAATCCGCGCCGGCGGACCGCGGCCCGCGTGGTCGGCACCGGCACGACGACGTCGATGCGGCGCGGAGCGGAGGCTCCGGCGCTCAGGTCGTCCACGGCGGCCTCGAGTGCCGGCCGCAACGGCCGGATCAGCGACGTCTGGCCGTCCTCCTTGACCGCGCGCAGCACGGCGGCCGCGACCCCGTCGTAGGCGAGCCCTGCGCGCAGCGCGACGGCGTCCGACCGCGGGCGCACCACGCGAGGCTCCAAACCCGCAGCGCACGAGGCGCACAGCGCCGTCCCGGTCGCACCGCACCCGGCGCACACGGAGGCGAAGGCGAAGTCGGCCACCTCCCGGAGGAGCCGGCGGACGACGCCATCCGCGGGCGACACGGAAGTCGACATCTCGCGAGGCACGTCACCAGCGTGCCCGGCCGGGAATACCGCCCGAGTGCCGCTGCCGCGATCGGTGCGGAACCGGTGGCGTCCGGGGTCTGTGCAGGACGATCCAGCCCGCCCGTGATCCGGGACTCGCGAGGATCCTCCGCAGACCCCGTCCTCAGCTGCCGCCCATTTGCACGGCGAGCACCTTGACGTTCGTGCTCACCTGCGTGGGGGTCGGCCCGCTGCGCACCCACAGCACGCCGTTGCCGAGCAACTGCACGGTCGTGGTCGGCGACGCCGGTGCGATCGATTGGGTGGTATCCGGCACATCGACGGTCTTCGCGGGTCCGCCCACCTGCTGCGCGCGCAGCACCAGGCTGGACCCGTCGGTGGTGAGCACGCCCACTGTGGTGTCGTCCAGCCAGGTGATGTCGGTCGCCCCCGTCGGCCAGGCGATCACGTTCGGGTTCGCCACACCGATCGCCGTGGGCGCACCGCGGTCGTCCCGGGTGATGGCAGCGACCTCGATGCGGATCTGGCCGTTCGCGCTCACGGCCATCGCGAGCCGGGCGCCGTCCCTGCTCACCGCCATCGCCATGATCTGGCTGGCGTCCGGCGGCCCGGCGAAGGCCGGCTGGGACTTGGCCAAGTTCGACCAGGCGAGGATGGACGAGGGCGATGACTGCGGCACGGTCCAGATGTAGCCGAAGGGATCCAGCGTCGGAGCGATGAGGCCGGGGCGCGTGTCGATCTCATCGGTCCTGCCGTCCGTGACGGCGTAGACATGGCCGCTGGCCCCCTGCACCGCCACGCGCTGCGCACCGCTGGCCGCACGGATCGCGGTGATCGCCTCGGGGAAGTTCTGCAACGGCGCTGAGACGCCGGCGACCGGCGCGAGCTCGCCGCCTGTCAGATAGCCGAAACCCTTGTCGGTGAGCACGAGCGGACGCGAGTCGACCGACGTCGACGCCGGCGAGGCGGACCCCGCGTTCAGATCGCGGCCCGACACGGTGAGCTTCACCTGCAGCACGCCCACCCCGCTCAGGCTGCGCTCGAGCTGCGTGCGCATCCGCGCCAGGGTGACCGGATCCACATCCGCGGGCACGTTGGCGAGAGCGACCTCGGCGACCTGCGAGTCCGGAGTCACGGTGTTGCGGCCCAGCGCGATGTCGCCCGTGAAGGAAGTGCGCACCGCGCCGTTCAGCCAGGAGCTGGGCTTGCCGCTGACCAGCGACTGAACGATCCTGCTCGCCGTGTTCTCCCGCTTCGGGAACCAGCGCACATCGGGCACCAGGTAGGTCCAGGTCGGATCGAAGTACTGCAGGTCGTAGGGGGCGAACACGTCGGCCGCCGCGAAGGAGTCCGCGTCCAGCACGATGCCGTCCGGCGCCGCCGAGATGCGCCACTGGCCGTCCTTGTTCTTCGCGAGCTCGAACGGGAGCTCGGCCGCCCGGTTCACGGGCGTCCCGGAGTAGGCGCCCGTCTCGTCCACGATCCCCGTCTGCTGCAGCCCCAGGCGCACCGTCGCCGAGCTGGCGTCCTTCGGCAGGTCGGGGAGATCGAAGCGGCGACCTGCAGATCCGGTGTCGATCGTTACGCCCGCGTCGGGCTTCCACTTCTGTGCCTCACCGGAGGTGAGGAACTGCCGCGCGATGCCCCAGCTGTCCTTGGGACTCGAGGCGGCGTCGATGAAGCCGCGCACGATCTCCTTGGGATCCATCCCGTCCGACGGCCCCTGCGGCACGAAGGCGAGGTCCGATCCGCTGTCGCTCTGATCGGCGGAGAGTCCGGGGCGCACGTCGCCCGTGATCGGCAGTGACGCACAGGCGGTGAGCCCGAGGAGGGCGAGAGCGACGACCGCTCCGCGCAGAATCCGTCCGAACCTCATGACTTCTCCTCCTCGGCGGGCGATGCGACGCGCGCCTGATCGCCGGGCTGGACGATCGGTGCGGTGTTCACGCCGATCTCCGCGATCGCCTCGACCGGTTCCAGGGGCACGGGCGACGAGCCGTCCAGCGGTCGCGCGCCGCGCGGCAGGGTCAGCACGAAGTTGGTGCCCTCTCCGGGCCGCGACCACACGGCGAGGGAGCCGCGATGCAGCCGCGCGTCGCCCAGGGCGATCGACAGCCCCAGTCCGGTGCCGCCGATCGTGCGCGTGCGCGACGGATCCGCCCGCCAGAACCGATCGAACACGCGCTCCGCATCCTCGGCGGTCATGCCCATCCCGCGATCGCGCACGCCGACGGCGACCGCGTTCTGGCTGCTGTCCACCGTGATGACGATGGGCCGCCCCTCGCCGTGCTCGATCGCGTTTCCGATGAGGTTGCGCAGGATGCGGCGCACGCGGCGCGGGTCGAGGTCCACCGGCGTGTGCCCGCCCGGGGCGACGAAACGCAGCTCCGTGTCGTGCGTCGCCGCCAGGGGCCGCATGTCGTCCACCAAGTCCTCCGCGAGGTGGGCGAGGCTGATCGCCTCGGTCTCCAGCTGCACGGATCCCGCGTCGTAGCGGCTGATCTCCAGCAGATCCGCGAGCAGCGTGTCGAATCGGTGCACCTGCGTCTGCAGCAGCTCCGCGGTGCGGGCGGTCGTCGGGTCGAACTCATCCCGACGGTCATTGAGCATCTCGGCCGCCAGCCGGATGGTGGTCAACGGCGTGCGCAGCTCGTGCGACACGTCCGAGACGAATCGCTGCTGCACGAGCGACAGCTCGCCGAGCTCCTTGATCTGGGCCTCGATGCTGTCGGCCATCGCGTTGAAGGATCGGCCCAGGATCGCCAGCTCGTCCTGCCCGCGCACCGGCAGACGCACATCGAAGTCTCCGCCGGCGAAACGCGCGCTGGATTCCGCGGCCTCGGTGATCGGATGCACCACGGTGCGCAGTGAGAACCAGGCGATCACGCCGATCAATGCGACGAGCACGATCCCCGCGATCCACAGGCTCGACTGCACCAGCACGAGTGTCTGCTCGGTGTCGGCGAGATCGTAGGCGATGTACAGCGCATACGCCCCCGCCCCCGGGGCGTTGAGCTGCCGTCCCACCAGCAACCCGGCGTGCGTGGATCCGTCCGCGTCCTGCAGAGCGACCGGCTGCCACCACTGCTTCGTGGCGTCTTTCTCGACCCGCTGCTTGAGCTGATCTGAGACGACGTCTTGGCTGAATCCGCCCAGGGTCGCGCCCGGCGGCGCCTGCGGATCGATCGGGATCACGCCGAACACCCGCGAGGCCGAGACCAGCTGGACCTGCCCGCTGACCTCACGCATCAAGCCGATCTGCGCGGTGCGGTTACCCTGCGTGTCGGCGGAGTACAGCAGGGACTGCGCCGAGTTCGTCGCTCGCTGCGCGTCCTTCAGCGCCTGGTCCTTGCGCGAGTCCCAGAGGTTGTTCTGCACCGCGAGCGCCATCGCCACGCACGTCACCAGCACGGCGACGCTGGTGAGGGCCAGGGCGATCACCAGCGTGCGGAACCGCAGCGACTGCCGCCACAGCTGCGCGGCGCGATGCCCGCTGCCGCGTACGCCGCGCACGGCCGCGTTCGCGAGCGCCACGGTGTTCGTCATCGGCGGACTTTCAGCATCGGCGGGGACCGCTTCTTCTCGGCCGTGGCGTCGGCGTGACCCGCGCGCGGGTCAGACCACGCTCCCTGCGCGATACCCGACGCCACGCACGGTGGTGACGATGCGCGGGTTGTCCGGGTCCAGCTCGACCTTCGCGCGCAGGCGCTGCACGTGCACGTTCACCAGCCGAGTGTCGGCCTTGTAGTGGTAACCCCACACCTGCTCCAGCAGCATCTCGCGGGAGAACACCTGCTGGGGTTTGGAGGCGAGGGCCACGAGCAGCTGGAACTCCAGCGGCGTGAGGGCGATCGGCGCGCTGCCGCGGCGCACCTCGTGCGCGTCGACGTCGATCGTCAGGTCTCCGATGCGCAGCACCTCGCTGGTGGACTGCGGCGTCGGCCGCAGCCGGGTGCGGATGCGCGCCACGAGCTCCTTCGGGTTGAAGGGCTTGACCATGTAGTCGTCGGCGCCGACCTCGAGACCCCGCACGACGTCCGCGGTGTCGCCGCGTGCGGTGAGCATGATCACCGGCACCCCCGACTCCGCCCGGATGCGGGTGCAGATCTCGATGCCGTCCATGCCGGGCAGCATGAGGTCCAGCAGCACGAGGTCCGGACGCTGAGTCCGCCACTCGTCCACGGCCTTCGCGCCGTCCGCGCAGAACACGGGCTCGAAGCCCTCCGTGCGCAGCACGATGCCGATCATCTCGGCCAGGGCCGTGTCGTCATCGACCACGAGGATGCGTGAGGTCATGGGCGGGCAGTCGTCTTTCGGATCTCGCGTTGTTCGGATCTCTTGCGGGACGTGGGCACGGGCGAGCGCCCCCACGTCGGTCCAGCGTACTTCACGACCTGCGGAACTCGGCCGAAGGGCACCGCGGGGCGACGTCGCGTCGCCGGACCGGGCGTCACAGCGGTGTGACACGATGGACCCACACGCGAACCGGAGGACTCGTGAGCCAGCAGAGTGTGAATGCGCAGGGCTGGACCCCCGCGCCCAAGCCCGGCCTCATCCCGTTGCGCCCGCTGGGGTTCGGCACGATCCTCGGGAAGTCCTTCGCAGCCCTGCGGCACAACCCCAAGGTGCTGTTCGGCTTCGCCGTGGTGGTGCAGCTGGTCGTGATGGTCGTGGTCCTGACTGTCGTCGGGGTGGTCTCGTTCGCCACGCTGAGCCGCCTCAGCACCGTGCAGGCGGGCAGCCAGGAGTGGATCACCCTCTACGTCGGCTCGATCGCGTTCATCGGCCTGGCCGGCCTGCTCATGGGGCTGTTCTCCGTCGCGTTCACCGCGATCGTCCAGGGCATCGTCGCCGCGGACGTGCGGGCGGCGGTGCTGCGCGAGAGCGCGACGCTCGGCGCCCTGTGGCGTCGCGTGCGCCCGGCGGCCTGGCGGCTCATCGGATACACCCTGCTCTACGGCGTCGCGGGGGTGGTGGCCGCCGTGCTCATCATCGGCGTGCCGTTCCTCGCGATCGGCCTGCCGACCGGTTTCGACGGCGCGGGCATCGCCTTCGTGATCTTCGCCATGCTGGCCGGGATCGCCGGACTCGTCGTGCTGTCGATCTGGGTCGGCACCAAGCTCATGCTCGTGCCGTCGCTGCTCGTCCTCGAGGGCTCCGGAGTGCGCGCCGCGATCGCACGCTCCTGGCGCCTCACCCGGGGGCGGTTCTGGTTCGCCTTCGGGATCGTGTTCCTCATCGGCGCGATCATGTACGTCGGCACTCAGGCGATCAGCATGGTCGGAAGCCTGGTCACCTCGCTGTTCGGCCCGGTGCTCAACCCCACGGGCAGCACCGACCTCTCCCTCACCGTCAGCACCATCGTGGGTCTCGCGATCACCGAGGTCGTCGTCGTCGTGCTGCAGTCCATCAGCTCCGTCGTGCAGTCCACCGCTGGCGCACTCGTCTACATCGACTGCCGGATGCGCTACGAGGGGCTGGATCAGGATCTGATGGCGACCGTGGAGCGCCGTGCCGCCGGCCACGACGACGGCACGGATCCGTTCCGTGTGGATCCGGCCCGGGCCGTGCGCGCCGGATTCCGCCCCGCGCCCGCGTCGGTGCCCTACCCGCTGCCCCATGGTCCCGTCCCGGGCTACCCGGCCCCGCAGGGGTTTGCCGGACCATCGGCGCCCCAGGGACACGCCGGCGCTCCGATCCCCTCGGGCTACGCCGGACCGGCTGCGCCGCAGGGGTACCCGACCGTGCCGCCTTATGCCGTGCCCGCCGTTCCGCAGGCCGTGCCCGCCGTTCCGCAGGCCGTGCCCGCCGTTCCGCCGGCCGCGCCCGCGGGTTACCGCCCCGGCCCGCCCGCGACGCCGGCGACCCCACCTGCTCCCCCGGCGCCGCCCGCACCCCCCGCCCCGATCCCGCCCGCGCAGCAGAGCCCCTGGGCCGCCCCGACGCGAGATGACGGGTGGACCGCGCCCGGATCCGATCGGCCATGACGGGTCCCGCCGTCTGTGTCGCCGTGATCACGCTCCCCGCGACGCTCTGCGCGAAGCTCGCCTCGATCCCCCTCATCCCCGACGGCGACGGCGCGCGCGAGCTGGCGGAGAAGGAGCTGGCGAAGCCCGAGTACCAGGCCGCGAAGCCCACGCTCATCGATCAATGGGCCCGCGCCGTGATCGACTGGCTCGCCGACCTGTTCACACCGCAGCACGCGGTCGACCTCGGACCGTGGGCCGCGATCGTGATCGGCGCCGTGCTCGTCGCCGCCCTCATCGCGGTGCTGCTGATCTGGGGACGTCCCCGGCGCTCCCGCTCCAGGGTGACCGGATCCGTGCTCCTCGGGGCCGCCGACGATCGCACCGCCGCCCAGCTGCGCGCGGACGCCGAGCGTGCGTCGCGCGAGGAGGACTGGGCCGAGGCGATCGTGCTGCGCTACCGCGCGGTCGCCCGGTCTCTCATCGAGCGCGACCTCATCGCGCCGGCGCCCGGAGCGACCGCCCAGACGATCGCCCGCGAGGCCGTCGTGCCGTTCCCCGGGGAAGGCGAGGCGCTGCACGCCGCCGCGGTGGCGTTCGACGACGTGCGCTACCTCGGCCACTCCGGCACATCGGCCCAGTACCGCGCGCTCGCCGACACCGATGACCGCCTGCGCGCGCTGCGCCCGCAGGTGCTGCCCGAGGCGGTGCCCGCATGAGCACCGCTCCCCCCGTCTCACCCGCCCCGGACCGCATCGACGGCCGATCCGACACCCCGTCCTCCGCCGGCGACACGTCCTCCGCCGACACGCGTCCCGCGGGGACGCTCGTGCGTGCGCCACGCCGCGTGCGACGGATCCTGGGCTGGGTCCTGGTGATCGCGCTCGTCCTCATCGTCGCCGCTGCGGGTCTGCTGCTCACATCTGCCTCACCCGTGCAGCGGGACGCGCTCGACCCGGAGCGCCCCGGTCCGGGTGGCACGCAGGCGCTCGCGCAGATCCTCCGCCAGCAGGGCGTGACCATCGACGTCGTGCGCTCGCGGGCTGACGCGGCGGCCCGGCTGGACGCGGAGACCACACTCGTGATGAGCGATCCGTACCCGCTCACGGACGCGGCGGTCACGGAGCTCACCGACGCCGCGCACGACGTGGTGCTGATCTCGCCGAGCTCGCGGATGCTGCGGATGCTGCAGCTCGGCACCTACGCCTTCCCGTCCGGGCCGCCCCTGACGCGCGCCGACTGCGACGTCCCCGCCTTCGCGCACGTCGGGACGATCGTCCCCGGCCAGCTGTTCCTCCCTGACTCCGGCGTCACCTCCTGCTTCGGCGATGCGGCCGAGGGCGCCGCGGTGCTGATCTCCGAGCAGGATGGCGTCCGTCGCGCGATCGTCGACGGCGACGCGCTGTTCACGAACGAGCACCTCGCCGAGAACGGCAACGCGGCGCTCGGACTCGCATTGCTCGGCGCACGGCCGCACGTGATCTGGTACGTGCCCTCGTACGAGGACTCCGATCGCTCCGAGGTCGACGTACCGAAGAGCCTGGCCGATCTCACCCCCGGATGGGTGACGCCGGTGATCGTCCTGGGCATGATCACCGCCCTCCTCGCCGCCGTCTGGCGCGGGCGCCGGTTCGGGCCGCTCGTCTCCGAGACGCTGCCGGTCACCGTCCGGGCCTCGGAGACCATGCTGGGCCGCGCCAGGCTCACCGCGAAGGCGGCCGACGCCGCGCATGCGGCCGACGCGCTCCGTGCCGGCACGCTCTCCCGCCTCGCCGCACGCCTGGGCCTCGCCGCCCGGGCCGATCCCGCGGCCGTGGCGGATGCCGCAGCGGACCAGATCCGCGTGGACAGGGCCGGTTGCCGTGCCCTGCTCATCGGCCCGCTGCCCGCCGGCGACGCCGACCTCGTCCCTTACGCCCGCCGTCTCGCCGAGCTGGAGACCGCCGTCGAGAACGCCGTCCGCATCGAAAGGAGCACCCCGTGACCGATCGTCCCGGCACCGACCCCGCAGGAACCGCCCCGCTCGGGTATCCGCCGGCGCCGCCCGCCCCGCCGGCAGCGCCGGCCCAGGGGTCGTCCCCGGCGGCGTCCCGACAAGGATCCGCGACGGCGCCAGGCTCCGACGACGCCGCGCTCCGCCAGGCGATGCAGCGCGTCCGCGCCGAGGTGGACAAGGCCGTCGTCGGCCAGGCCGGCACGGTCACCGGCCTGCTCGTGGCGCTGCTGGCGCGGGGCCACGTGCTCCTCGAAGGCGTGCCGGGAGTCGCGAAGACCCTCGTGGTGCGCTCGTTCTCCCGGGCGCTCGGGCTGGACACGAAGCGCGTGCAGTTCACCCCCGACCTGATGCCCGGCGACGTCACCGGATCCCTCGTCTACGACGCCAGGACCGGCGAGTTCGAGTTCCGCCGCGGTCCGGTGTTCACCAACATCCTGCTCGCCGACGAGATCAACCGCACCCCGCCGAAGACCCAGGCGGCGCTGCTGGAAGCCATGGAGGAGCGCCAGGTGTCGTCGGACGGGGCGAGCATGCCGCTGCCGGATCCGTTCCTCGTCGCCGCGACGCAGAACCCGATCGAGCACGAAGGCACCTACTCCCTGCCGGAGGCCCAGCTGGATCGCTTCCTCATGAAGCTCGTGGTCGGCATGCCGGAGCGCGACGCGGAGGTCTCGGTGCTGCGTCGCCATGCGGACGGCTTCTCGCCGCGGGAGCTCACGGATCTGCACCCCGTCGTCAGCGCCCAGGAGATCCTCGCCGCGCAGGAGGCGGCCGGTCGCGTGCAGGTCACGGACGACGTGCTCGGCTACGTGGTCGACCTCGCCCGTGCGAGCCGGCAGTCGCCGTCGGTGCAGCTGGGCGCCTCACCCCGCGCCTCCACCGCGCTGCTCGCCGCGGCGAAGGCCTGGGCCTGGCTGAACGGCTCGAGCGCCGTCACCCCCGACCACGTGCAGACCATGCTGATCCCGGTCTGGCGGCACCGCCTGCAGCTGCGCCCCGACGCCGAGATGGAGGGCGTGTCCGCCGACGCCGTGCTCACCAGCGTGGTGCAGCAGACCCGCGTCCCGATCTAGGCCCCGGAGACACTCCTGATGTTCCTCACCGGTCGCCTCGTGATCGTCGCCGCACTCGGCGTCGTTCCGCTCGTGCTGCTCGACGTCCTCGGGGTGTCGCCGTGGTTCGTCCTGCTCGGCTGGCTGGCGCTGTGCGCGGTGCTGGTCGGCGTCGACGTGGTCGCGGCAGCCCCGCTCGGCGCGCTGCGGATCGTCCGCGAGGTGCCGAACCGCGCGCGGCAGCACGAGCCGGTCACCGCGACCTTGATCGTGCAGAACCTCGGCGAGCGCCGGCTGCGCGGGCAGCTGCGCGATGCGTGGCAGCCGACCGCGGGCGCCGGGAACCGCGGCAGGGCGACGCTGGACCTGCCCGCCGGCGAGCGCCGACGCGTCCCGATCACCCTGCTGCCGCGCCGCCGGGGCGAGCTGGCGAGCGAGTTCGTCGCCGTCCGCTCCACAGGTCCGCTCGGGCTCGCAGGACGCCAGGGCCGGCACCGCGTGCGCGGAACGATCCGGATCCTGCCGCCGTTCACGTCGCGCCGGCACCTGCCGTCGCGTCTGGCACGGCTGCGCGAGCTCGACGGCAACACGAGCGTGCAGGTGCGCGGCCAGGGCACTGAGTTCGATTCGCTGCGCGAGTACGTGCGCGGCGACGACGTGCGCTCGATCGACTGGCGCGCCACCGCCCGCGCCGGCACCACGATGCTGCGCACCTGGCGTCCCGAGCGCGACCGGCACGTCGTGATCCTCATCGACACCGGCCGCACCGCCGCCGCGCGCGTGGGCGACGGCACGCGCCTGGACGCCGCCTTTGAGTCCGCGCTGCTGCTGTCGGCCCTCGCCCAGCGTGCGGGCGACCACGTGCACCTGCTGCTGTTCGACCGTGCGGTGCGCGGCCGGGTGAGCGGCGTCGAGGGTCCGGCGCTGCTGCCGGCGCTCTCGGACACGATGGCTCCCGTGCACGCCCGCCTCGTGGACACGGACTGGGGCGCCGCGTTCGCAGCGATCCGCTCGGTCACCACCCGCCCGTCGCTCATCGTCGTTCTCACCGCGCAGGATGCAGTGGAGAGCGCGCGGTCGTTCCTCGGTGCGTTCCCCCACGCCTCGCGCGCCACGACGATCCTGGTCGGATCCTCCACGGATCTCTCGATCGACGACCTGGCGCGCGCCAGGGACTCGCGCGAGGACGTCTATCTCGCCGCCGCCGCCGAGCGGACCCTCGCCGATGCCGCACGGGTCGCCGACGCGATCCGGCGCGCGGGCGGCGAGCCGCTCGCCGCGGATCCGGAGGACCTGCCGCCGCGCATCGCGGACCGCTATCTGGAGCTCAAGGCGGCCGGCCGGCTCTGATCGGCCCTCTGGCGACACGCCCAGATGACCGTGGCTTTTCCTGAATCATTCAGAAAAAGCTACGGTGGAGGCATGGAGACCTCCGCCATCCTCCGCAACGCAGGACTGCGCGTGACCGTGCAGCGCATCGCGGTGCTGCAGGCCCTCGCCCTCGCCCCGCACAGCTCGGCGGATCGGATCCACACCGCCGTCGAAGGCGCCGATATCGCCCTGCCGACGGTGCACGCGATCCTCGGCGACCTCGCCACGGCCGGCATCATCCGGCGGGTGAGCCTGCCCGATGCCGACCGTGCGCTCTTCGAGGTCGAGCCCGGCGACAACCACCACCACATGCAGTGCGTCCGCTGCGGCCGGCTCGAGGTCGTCTCCTGCGCTGTCGGCGCCTCGCCGTGCCTGCACCCGGCCGAAGACCACGGCATGCGCCTGCTCGAGGCCTCCGTCACCTACCGCGCGGTGTGCCGCACCTGCGACGAGGTGCGGCCGTCCGCTTGACCGAGACTCGCGCCGCCCGCCCCGGGGACCTTCCCTCGGAGCGGCGATCGGCGTGCCTGAAACCCCACGAAAGAACAGGAAGGATCAGCCTTGACTGACGAACTCACCTGCCCGATCGACCACTCCGGCGGCGCCCCCGCGCCGCGCCCCACCGGTAGCCGCACCGGCAACACCGACTGGTGGCCCGAGCGCCTGAACCTGCGCCAGCTCGCGAAGAACCCCGCCGTCGGCGACCCGCACGGCGAGGACTTCGACTATCGCGCCGCGTTCGAGGCGCTGGACCTCGACGCCGTCAAGCGCGACATCGCCGCGCTGCTCACCGAGTCGCAGCCGTGGTGGCCGGCGGACTTCGGCAACTACGGTCCGCTGATGATCCGCATGGCCTGGCACTCCGCCGGCACGTACCGCGTGTTCGACGGCCGCGGCGGCGGCGGCAACGGCCAGCAGCGCTTCGCCCCGCTGAACAGCTGGCCGGACAACGTGGGTCTGGACAAGGCCCGCCGCCTGCTCTGGCCCGTGAAGAAGACCTACGGCAAGGCGCTGAGCTGGGCCGACCTGATGATCCTCGCCGGCAACGTCGCGCACGAGCAGATGGGCATGCCCACCTTCGGCTTCGCCGGCGGCCGCCCCGATGTGTGGGAGCCGGACGACGACGTGTACTGGGGCTCCGAGAAGATCTGGCTCGACTCCAGCGCCCG
The DNA here is from genome assembly GCF_052045265.1 of Microbacterium sp. 22303. Classification (NCBI taxonomy): domain Bacteria; kingdom Bacillati; phylum Actinomycetota; class Actinomycetes; order Micrococcales; family Microbacteriaceae; genus Microbacterium; species Microbacterium sp. 22303. The sequence goes on from NZ_JBQEOQ010000001.1 coordinate 1,079,333, forward strand.
CATCTCGACCGATGAGCAGGGCGAGCGCTCGCTCGCGAAGCCGCTCGCGGCCACCATGATGGGTCTCATCTACGTCAACCCCGAGGGGCCCGAGGGCAACCCGGATCCGCTTCTCGCCGCGAAGGACATCCGCGAGACGTTCGGTCGCATGGCGATGAACGACGAGGAGACGGTCGCCCTCATCGCCGGCGGCCACACCTTCGGCAAGACCCACGGCGCGGCCCCCGAAGCGGGGAACGTCGGTGAGTCGCCCGAGGGCGCCCCGATGGAGCAGATGGGTCTGGGCTGGAAGAGCAGCCACGGCGCCGGACACGGCAACGACACGATCGGATCCGGCCTCGAGGTCACCTGGACCTACCACCCCACCCGCTGGGACAACGAGTTCTTCCACATCCTGTTCGCCTACGACTGGGAGCTCACCACGGGCCCCGGCGGCGGCAAGCACTGGAAGCCGACCGATGGCGCCGGATCGGACTTGGTCCCGGAGGCACAGGGCGAGGGTCGCCGCGAGCCGCGCATGCTGACCACCGACCTGGCCCTGCGCGAGGACCCGATCTACCGCGAGATCTCGCTGCGCTTCAGCCAGGATCAGGCCGCGTTCACCGATGCGTACAGCCGCGCGTGGTTCAAGCTCACCCACCGCGACCTGGGCCCGAAGACCCGCTATCTCGGCGCCGAGGTGCCCGCCGAGGACCTGCTCTGGCAGGACCCGGTGCCCGCGCACGAGGGTGCGCTCATCGGCGCCGCCGAGATCGCCGACCTCGAGCAGCGCATCGCCGCGACCGGTCTCAGCGTCTCCGACCTGGTGTCGACCGCGTGGGCCGCGAGTTCCTCGTTCCGCGGCAGCGACAAGCGCGGCGGCGCGAACGGAGGCCGGATCCGCCTCGAGCCGCAGCGCAGCTGGGAGGTCAACCGGCCTGTCGAGCTCGCCCGCGTGATCGCGGCGCTGGAGGGCGTGCAGGAGGCGTTCAACGCGACCGGCGGCGCGCAGGTGTCGTTCGCCGACCTCGTGGTGCTCGCGGGCAACGTCGGCGTGAAGCAGGCCGCGGCCGCCGCGGGGCGCGCCGTGGAGATCCCGTTCACGCCGGGACGCACCGACGCCACGCAGGAGCAGACCGACATCGAGTCGTTCCAGTACCTGAACCCGCAGGCCGACGGCTTCCGCAACTACGTCAGCGACGTGGCCCGTGCGATCCCGGCGGAGGTGCTGCTCGTCGACCGTGCCGGCCTGCTGACGCTCTCCGCACCCGAGATGACGGTGCTCGTCGGCGGTCTGCGCGTGCTCGGCACGAACTGGGACGCCTCGCCCTACGGCGTGTTCACCCGGACCCCTGGCGTGCTCACGAACGACTTCTTCGTGAACGCGCTCGACCTGAACACGACCTGGAAGCCGCTCGATCCCGGATCCCACGCGTTCCAGGCCACCGACGACGCGACCGGAGAGACGACGTGGGTGGGCACCCGCGCCGACCTCGTCTTCGGCTCGAACTCCGAGCTGCGGGCGCTGGCCGAGGTGTACGCCAGCGATGACGCGAGCGCGAAGTTCGTCGACGACTTCGTGAAGGCCTGGGTCAAGGTCGCCGAACTCGACCGCTACGACGTGCGCTGAGTTCACGACACGGATCCGTGCGCCGACGGCCCGTCCCGATCCCGGGGCGGGCCGTCGGCGTTGCGGTGCCGGATGCGCCACGGCGGGTAGTGTCGCTGACGGACAGCGGCGCCCGCCTTCCCACGCGCCAGACAGCAAGGAGCCCCATGTCCTCCTCCCCCGTCGACGCACCGGCCGCCCCGCCCTCGTCTCTCGCCCCGCGCCTGGTCGCAGAGGGTCTCGGAACGTTCCTGCTCGTTGCCGCCGCGATGGGCACCGCGCTGTTCGCCTCGAACCACTTCACCGATCCCGGTGCGCAGGGCGCCGTCTACCTCGCGGTGGCACTCGCCGTGGGTCTCTCCGTGCTCGTGGGCGTCTACGCCTTCGGCCCGATCTCCGGGGGGCACTTCAACCCCGCCGTCACACTCGGCGCGGCGGCCGCAGGGCGGATCGCGTGGAAGGACGCCGGTCCCTACGTCGTCGCGCAGTGCGTCGGCGGCGTCGTGGCGTCCACGGTGCTCACCCTGATCGGCACATTCGGTCCGGACGGCTGGCTGCCCCGGGCGCAGGACGCGGGCTTCGCCAGCAACGGCTGGGGCGCGCTGTCCCCCGGCGGCTTCGGCGTGTGGGCCGCGATCATCGCCGAGGTCGTGTTCACGGCCTTGTTCCTCTTCGTGATCCTCGGCGTCACCCACCCCGTGCGCGGCACGCCGTTCGCGGGCATCGCGATCGGCCTGACGCTGACCCTCGGCGTCCTGGCGACCCTGCCCATCGACAACGCCTCGCTGAACCCGGCGCGATCGCTGGCCACCGCGATCTACGGCGGCGTCGCGCCGCTCGCGCAGCTGTGGGTGTTCCTGGTGTTCCCGATCCTGGGCGCCCTGATCGCCGGGTTCACCTACCGAGCGCTGTTCGACGCTCCCGTCCCCGCCGAGCGTTGAACCCACGACTCCGGATCCACGTCACGGAACCGGCCGCGACGGCCCGCGATCGCGGCGCGCTCAGCCGGCAACGAGCGTCGGTGTGCCGGCCTCGAACTCGGTGAGGTCGCCGCTCTCGCCGAGTCGCTGGGCACGACGGCCCGCGATCAGCATGTAGGCGAGGAAGACCGCCAGCGCGAGCGCGCCGATCCCGATCTTCACCGGCCAGGGCAGTCCCCAGCCGGTCACGAATCCCTCGACCAGGCCGGAGAGCCCGAGCGCGAACACGAGCCCGATGGCGACGGTGCCGAGCGAGCGCCCGGCGACCGCGAGGGCCTCGCCGCGGGTGCGCTCGCCCGGCACCAGCCAGGCCCAGAAGATGTGCAGGCCCGCCGCAGCGGCGACGAAGATGCAGGTGAGCTCGAGCATTCCGTGCGGCAGCAGGTAGAGCACCACCACGTCGCCGCGCCCGAATGCGAACATGACCCCGACCGCCAGGCCCACGTTCACGGCGTTCTGCATGAGCACCATGATCGGCCAGATGCCGGTGACCCCGAGCAGCACGCACTGCGCGGCGATCCAGGCGTTGTTCGTCCACACCATGCCGGCGAACTCGGCCGCCGGATTCTCGGTGTAGTAGTCCGTGAAGGAGTGCTCGACGTAGTACTTCAGATCGGCCTTGGATCCGAGTGCCGCGACGAGCGCGGGATCCGAGGTGATCCAGATCGCCACGCCGACGATCACCGCCAGGCTTGCGAGCGCGATGACCAGCGTGGTCCAGCGCAGCCGGTACAGCGCCGCGGGAAGCTGCCGGGTGAAGAAGCGACCGGTCTGCCGGAGCACGTTGTCGCCCTGGCCCGTGAGCCGCAACCGTGCCCTGGCCAGGATCGTGGAGACGTGCGCGCTCTGCGGAGAGGATCCGACCGAACTGCGCAGGTCGGCGAGATCCGCCGAGGCCGCACGATAGCGGGTGATGAGTTCGTCGACACCGGCGCCGTCGAGCGACTGCCGGCTGAGCTCGTCCAGGCGCGCCCACTCGCGGCTCCTGGCATCGGCGAGTGCGTCGGCGTCCACGTGTTTTACTGTACCCATGTCGGATGCCAGCGCCTCGAACGCCGTGGGCGCTGCGCACTCGATCGCTGCACTCGACAGCGACGACGAGGTGCTCTCGGGCGAGGCCGTCGCGATCGAAGTGCAGCCCGTCGGCCTCTTCTTCCGCACGCTGGGCGCCCTGATCGACGCGGCTCTGAGCTGGGCCGTCTTCCTCGGCTACATCGCCGTGCGCTATTGGATGCTGGGCGCGTTCGGGGATCCCGCCCTGGACCGGATACTCGCCGTGCTGGCGCTGGTCACCGCGTTCGTGATCGTGCCGTGCACGATCGAGACCCTCACCCACGGCCGCAGCCTCGGCAAGCTCGCCGTGGGCGGACGGATCGTGCGCGTCGACGGCGGCGCGGCCGGATTCCGGCACGCTCTCATCCGCGCGCTCATCGGCGTCTTCGAGACCTACCTCACGTTCGGGGCCGTCGCCTTCCTGACCGCGGCCTTCACCGCGCGATCGCAGCGTCTGGGCGACCTCGTCGCCGGGACGTACAGCCAGAAGGTGCGCACGCCGCGCCTGGCCGCGCGCGTGCCGGTCATGCCGCCTGGCATGGAGTCGTGGGCGGCGATCGCGGACGTGGCCCGCATGCCCGATCGGCTCGCACGGCGCATCTCGCAGTTCCTGGACAGCGCGCCGCAGCTGCTCCCGCCCGCCAGGGCGCGGATCGCGTATGAGCTGCTGACCGAGGCGTCGGCGTTCATCTCGCCGGTTCCCGCCGCACCCCCCGAGGCCGTGCTCGTGGCCGCGACGGTGCTGCGCCGGGAGCGCGAACGGCGCGCGCTCGCGCTCGCCGATGCGCGTGTGCAGCGCCTCAGCGGCGTGGACGTCGGCGTCTAGACCCGGCGAGCCCTCAGGCCCGCAGCGTCTCGTGGCGGACGACGATCCAGCCCGCCGGCACGGAGAGGCGCTCGGCATGGATCGCGCACAGGTCGTGCGCGTGCGGGTCGTTCTCGACGCCGAGCGGCCCGAGCGCCGCCATCTGGTCGCCGTAGTCGTAGGTGAGGGTCGCCACGGCCTCGCGCGCGCAGCCCACCTTGGAGCAGAGTCGTCCGTACATCCCCTTCAGGCTACGACCGCGCACCGCCCGCGCCGGGATGCCGCGCGCACGTGAGTCGGATCCGCCCATCCGCGGAGGACCAGGCGGGGTCCCGACCGAACTGCCGGTGCCGCCTGGACCGCCGGTGCCGCCTAGACTTGCCGCATGCGCCGTGCTCGTGGATCCCGCCGTGCGGTCGTCCCGCGCCGCGGCGACCGGCACGGCCGGCACGGCCGTCTGGGCCGCAGCTCCGTAGTGCGGCCGCCGCTGCCACCGCTCGACGGGCGCCTCGACACGTTCGACCTGCACGTCGGCTCCGCGGTCGAACTGCTGCGCTCGATGTGGCCGGACCTTCGCCCGGTGCGCATCGAGATCGCGGCGATGCCCACCCATCCGGATCCGGACGGACTGCCGCGCTGGCTCGTGGACACCCAGGCGCAGCGCATCGTGCTGTTCCGCGTACCCATCGAACGACTGCTCGAGCCCGGTCACGACGACAGCGCGCACCGCCGCGTCGCGATCGAGGGTGCGGTGTTCCGCGCGGCGGCGCAGTACATCGGACGCGAGCCGTGGGAGATGGATCCACGCGGCTTCGACACCGACGAGTGACGCGCTCGACGGAGCGCGGGCGCTGACCGCCCGGCCCGCCTAACGCTGGTAGACCGTGATCGGGGCCGCTGCGGCGTCCGTGGCCCAGACCGGATATCCGGCCAGCCGGCCGATGCCGGAGTAGACCACCGCACCGCGCACCGCGGTCGGCGAAGACAGCGAATACGTGGTGGAAGCGCTGACGGTCACTGTGGCAGCGCCATCGGGCTCCAGCGTGACGCGCTGGGTCGCCCCGCCGTCGATCGGGGTGAGCTCGACCGTGGTCGCCTGGTCCGAGGCGTTCTGCAGGTGCAGTTGCGGTGCCGGCCCGTCCGCCACGGCGAAGGCCGTGGTGCCGGTGATGACCGGGGCCGGAGTCATCCAGGCGAAGTCGGATCCTTTGGCGGACCCGGTGGTCTGCCAGGCGGCGGCGACGACCGGATTGCTCGCGGTCACGTCGATGGCATACAGTCCGGGTTTCAGCGCGGAGAAGTTGACGGATCCGACCTGGCCCGCCGTGAGCTTCACCGTCTTCGGCTCGCCGATCTTGCTGCCGTTGGCGGCGTTGCGCGGCTGCAGCGTCACGGTGGCGTCGGCGTCGGGGGCCAGCAGGCGGACCGCCGTCGAGGCGTTGTCGTCGTCGTCCGACCCGACCACCGCGCGTACGCCGAGCAGAGAGAAGTCCTTCTGGGGCTGCGCGATGGCGTCCTGCACGTCGATGCCGACCGGATCCAGGGTGCGGATCAGGCTGGACTGCAGCGCCGCGCGCACCGGTGCACCGCTCGAGGTCACCTCGACGACGGGGCTGCTCTCCCCCGCCGACCCCGCGACGAGCGGGACCGTGGACTGGGTGCCCGCGGGCACGACCAGCTCCGAGGAGTGCGTGCCGCCGGCCGAACCGTACTCGGTGAAGGTCACGGTCGCCGTGACGGCGCCCGGGTTCGCGATCAGCAGGATGTCGCTCGATCCGGTGGTGCCGGCGCCGCCGACGATCCACGACTCCATGCTCGGCGGACGGCACGCGGACGCCGCGAAGCCGGAGAGGTCGTCGGCGGATACCGTGACGGACTGGGCCGCCGCGGCCAGGGCGGACTCGCGATTCTGCGGGGAGGCTGTGAACGCCGGCGCCGAGGTCGCGCCCACCACATCGGACATGCCGAGCTCGCCCGGGGTCAGGTTCTCGCCCGCCGAGGCGCCGCTGACGAGGTTCGGGCTGCCTGCGACGCTGAGCTGGGATGCCTGCGCGGCGTCGCGCCCGAGCGCCAGGAAGGATCCGGTGCAGCTGAGCAGAGTGTCGCCCGCCACGGGCTTGACCGTGGAATGAGCCGGTGTGTGCGCGATCGTGGGCCAGGCGGCCGGGATCGCGATGACCGCGCCGGCCACGCAGGCCGCGGACACGACGACGCCTGCGACCAGGCGAGCCCCGGTGGCGACGAGACGCACGGAGGTCCTGCTGCTCATTCGTCGGCCTCCTTCGCGGGCGCGGATGCCGTATCGGCGGGAGCGGATCCGGGGTCCTGGGGTTCGGGTTCGGTTTCGGGATCTGGATCCGCAGCTGCAGACGGATCCGCAGGCGTCGCGTCGGGATCCGCCGGCCGATCGGCCGAGTCCGCGTCCCTCTCGACCGGAGCTTCCTCGAAGTCCGCCTGGGCAGGCGGTTCCGTCCCGGGAGATGCTTCGTCGTCGATCACGGTGTCGGGCGCGGCGGCGCCTTCTGCCGCCGCCGCTTCGCCCGGGATCACGACCGAACCGGACGAGCCCTTGCGCTTCTTCGGCGCGCGGGCGGGGCGCTCGCGTGCCGGCTTGACCGGTCGGGGAGCGCGCTCCGGCAGCACGCCGACTGCGCGCGGAACGGCTCGCGCGGCCCGGCGCGAGGCACGGGTCGGGATCGACAGCAGCAGCGCGGCGAGCAGCACGATCAGCTCCACCGTCACGACCAGCTGCGCTGTGGCGCGCTGCCCGGCGCTCATCCCCGCGCGCGTGGCCGGCTCGGCATCCATGCGCCACAGCACCCCGCGAGGCGTCTCGCCGACGCGCACGAAGCCCGCGCGCTGATCCAGGGCCGTGGCGGACTGCAGGCGCAGCGAGCGCTCCGCCGAGGTCTCCTTCTCGGAGCCCGCCTGAAGCAGCACGAAACGCACTCCCAGCGCGCCGAGCGCCTTGGGCGCATCGAACCGTCGCGCAGAGACGAGATCCACCGACAGTTCGGTGTAGTCCTTGCCCGGCGCCGAGGTCGCCGTGTTGATGATCGTGGCCTGCGCGCCGAGAGTCGCGCTCGCACCCCACACCACCGTGGTGGCGAGGGCGCCGTCCGGCTGGGCGCTGAGCACGAGCGTTCCGAGCTCGCGGTCGGCGCGGGCCTGGGCGTTCACATACGCGGGCAGCGTGGTGAGGTCGCCGCGCTGGATCGTCGCGGTCCCCGTGACGAACGACACGGCGGTCGGCACCGCGCACACCACGATTCCGGCGGCGGCGATGAGCGCCGCGGCTCCGCGCAGCGCCGGGCGGGTGATCGCGCAGTCCAGGGTCACCAGAGCTCCGCCCAGCACGCCGATCCACGCGAGGCTCAGTCCGGATCCTGGCCAGATCGGCACGGCCTGCGACTGTGCGAACGCGACCGCGACGCCCACCGCGGCGAACGCGGTCGCGAGCCCGGTGGCGGCGACGAGGAGGGATCCGATCCCCACGCTCCACCGACGTGTGATCGTGGAGAACACCGCGAGCACGGCGAGCGGGGCGCCGAACCAGAGCACCCAGGACGCGTCCTTCACACCCAGCAGCGTCGGCCAGCCGGCCTGGTCCATGGTGGGCAGTCCGGCGAGCAGCGACAGACGCCCGGCCGCATCCGCGGCCGCCTGCGGCGCCACGACGATCGCACCGGGATCCGACAGCAGAGCCCACAGCGAGCCGTGCGCGAGGTGCCAGATCACGAGCGGGGCGAACACGACGACGGCCGGAACGAGCACCCAGACCATGCGCACGGCGCCGCGTACCGAGCGTCGAGCGAGCAGCCACACGATCGCGATGAACCAGAGCAGCGCGAAGGCCGGCGCGAGCGACGGCGCGCACGCCAGTGCGGCCGCCGTCAGCAGCGACGCCGCCCCGGCCGCTCCCCAGGAGCGCTGGGCGACGAGGGCGGTGTGCAGCACCCAGGGCAGCAGCAGGTGCAGCAGCACCGCGGCCGGGCGCCCTTCGGCGAGCGCGATCAGGAAGGCGGGCGACAGCGCCCACACGACGCCGGCCAGGATCCGCAGCCCCGGCTTGTCGGTGATGCGGGTGGCGGCGAACCATCCGCCGAGCACGGCGAGCGGCAGGGCCGCGACCCAGAGCAGCAGCAGAGCGTAGGAGGGCGATCCCGGCCAGAGTGAGCCGAGCACGGCCAGCACGCCGGAGAACGGATCCGCTGGTCCCACCACGTCGATCCCGAAGCCGCGCTGCCCGTAGGCGGCGTCTCGCCACAGCGCGCCGACGGTCTGCCGCAGCGGCAGCATCGCCCCGCCACCGAGGGCGGGCCAGGCCAGCAAGGAGGCGAACAGTGCGACGCCGGCCACCAGCGCGCCGAGCACGGCCCAGGCGCCGCCGCCGGAGAAGAACCCGAGTTCCTCGTGCACCCCCGCCTCGGTGCCGTGCCCGTCATCGAGGCGCTGGCGCAGTTGAGCACGGGTGACCCGGAGCGGAGCGATGCTCGCCCAGCTCGCGCTGCGATCGGCGCGGATCGCCCGGCGCGAGCGCGCTACAGCGGATCCTGAGACCATCGCGATGCCGGCGGCGCCCCACTCCGGAAGCACCGCGGCGGGACGCTTCCCGGTCAGGTGCGTGATCGAGCGCCACAGCGCGAGGGGCAGCAGCGAGAGCCAGTGCAGCGGCACGGCCGCAGCGGGGGCGTAGCTCAGCCGACGATGCAGCTGTGCGCGGCGGCGGGCGAAAGCGTCCGCCGCCGTGCCCTCGACGTCGGCGCCGTCGTCCACGGCGATCCTCGCTCCGGCGGCGAGCGCCATGCGGCCGCCGGCGAGGCGGGCACGGATGCCCAGATCGAGCCCCTCGTCGCGGCCGCCCAGACCGGCGTCGGGGCGCAGCCCGCGACCGGCGCGGAGGAGCAGCCCGCGCGCATCCGCGCCGAGCGCGTCGTCCATGCCGTCGTGCTGGCCCTGGTCGAGTTCGCCCCGTGCAGGGTCGACGGCGCGGCCGAGGCGGGTCATGCTCTGCCCGAACGACGCGATGCGGTGCTCGTCGACATCGCTCACGAGCTTGGGAGCGGCGATCGCGGCCGCCGGCGAGCGCTCCAGCGCGCCGGCGAGCTGCTCGAGCGCAGTGGGAGCGGGGGCGCAATCCTCCGTGAGGATCCACAGCGCCGCCCCCTCGGCGACACGCGGCAGCGCGAGCGACACCGCGGCGGCCAGGGTCGTGGAGGCCTTGGTCTCGATCACCGCTTCGGCGGCCTCGGCGACGCGGGCGCTGCCGCGGAGGGCGCTCGAGGAGCCGCACGCGACGATCGTCAGCGCATCCGGCCGGCGGGTCTGCGCGGCGAGCGCATCGAGGGCGCGCAGCAGGCGCGCGAGGGAGGTCGCACCCGAACGGGCGACGAGGACGGCGTGTACTCGGGCAGACATGACGGGGTCAGCCTAAGCGGCCAGTCGCCGGAGGGAGGGCTGGGACGTGGGCGCGTCCCGGTATTCCTGGCAGACGCATTGCGGGGACCGCGACCGCGCAACCGAAGCGGCGGGGCTGCGAGGGCGCCGCGTTTCGTCAGCCGGCGCGGCGCTTGAGCTTGCGGCGCTCGCGCTCCGACAAGCCGCCCCAGATCCCGAAGCGCTCGTCGTTGTTCAGGGCGTATTCGAGGCATTCGCCCCGCACGTCGCAGGTGGTGCAGATGCGCTTGGCGTCGCGGGTCGAGCCGCCCTTCTCCGGGAAGAAGGCCTCGGGGTCGGTCTGCGCGCACAGCGCGTCGCTCTGCCACGCGAGTGCATTGTCGTCGCCCTCGGTCGGGCGGCGGACGCCCGGCACCCCCAATTGGACCGGATCGACGAACCAGTCATCGGGAACGTCTGAACGGTATGCCGTCATGTCGCCCTCTCCCTCGTTTCCCCCCGGGTGCGCCGCGGGCCGCGTTGCATTACTAATTACACCCGTGTCATTCGCCCTGGTCAAGTCGCGGATCGTAAACCCTCAAGCACGCGTTGAACGTTCTTCGACGTCCTCGGCGTGTCGCGACGGCGTGTCGGAGACCGGCGGCGCTCCCGGCGTCCCGAGGTGCGGGCGGTACTCTGAACCACGATGGCGCAGCACTCCAGACTCTCCACGGCCCCTCCGCCGAGCGCTCCGGCACGCGAGTCCACCCGGCATCTGCTGCTGCGCGCGCACATCGTGCTGCTGCTCTTCTCCGTGTTCGCGCACACCGCGGTCTTCAATCTGCTCGGCGTGGACGGCGCGGCCGTCGTGCTGGGCGTACTGCTGCTCGGCACGCTCGGGCTCGCGATCCCCCGCATCGCCCTGGCGCGTCCCGCCCGGTTCCCGTGGCGACGGATGCCGTGGACGGCCCTCGGCTACACGGCACTCGCCCTGCTCTCGGTGTTCTGGTCCGGCTGGCCGTGGGCGACGCTGCTCACCTGGACGCTGCAGGCGGCGATCACCGTCGTCGCGCTGTTCATCGCGTTCACGCTGAGCTGGCATGAGATCGTGCGAGCGCTCTCGAGCGCGCTGAAGTGGATCCTGGGTCTCTCGCTGCTGCTCGAGCTGTGGGTCGCGCTGGTGCTGCGGCATCCGCTGCTCCCGTTCTTCTCGGACCTGCCCGCGGGCAAGCCGGATCCGCACTGGTACTGGGTGCGCGGCGATCTGTTCGACGGCGGCCGGGTGCAGGGCATCGTCGGCAACTCCAACACGCTGGGGATCCTCTGCGCGTTCGCTCTGGTCGTGTTCGCGCTGCTGTACGCGCAGGGTGCGCGGCGCCGGCCGGCGCTGCTGGTCTGGATCGTGCTCGCCGCGTTCTTCTTCCTGCGGGCCGGATCCGCCACCGCGTACGCGTCGTTCGCCGTCGGCGTGCTGGTGCTGGGAGCCGCCCTGCTCATGCGTCGCACACGCGCACCGGGCGCCCGCAGCCGGCTGTACGCCGTGTTCACCGCGGTCGCCGTCGCCGGCGCCGCCGCCGTCTGGTTCGCCCGCGACGCGCTGTCCGGCGCGCTGGGCAAGTCCTCCGACCTGACCGGGCGCCTGGAGATCTGGCGCAAGGTGTGGGAGCGCGCCGTGCACCGTCCGGTCTTCGGCAACGGCTTCTCCTCCCCCTGGGTGCCGTGGGATCCAGCGTTCCACGACTGGATCATCGACCACCGCATCACCGTGTTCATGGCGCACAACATGTGGCTCGACGTGTTCCTCCAGCTCGGCATCGTCGGTGTGCTGCTGATCGCGGTCGCGTTCTTCGCATTCGCGTGGCGCGCCTGGTTCTTCGCCGTCGACCGACCCCGCTGGGATCTCGTGCGGGACCGCCCCTACGCGGCGTTGTCGCTGCTGCCGACCGTGCTGGCCGGGATGCTGCTCGTGCTGGGGCTGGCCGAGTCGACGCCCATCATGCTGTGGGGCTGGCTGCTGCTCGTGATGCTGTCGTTCAAGATGAAGATCTCGCCGTTCGTGGGATCCGGACCCGGCGAGGGCGCACCGCCGCAGTCGCGTCGGCAGACGGCATGACCACTCCACGGCGACGCCTGGCGAGGACCCTCGCCTCGGTCGAGATGGCGCGCGCCTACACGACCTGCGCGCTGCTGAGCGTGTTCGGATCGTTCGCGATCTCCGCGTTCACCTCGCCCGCGACCCTCAACACGATCATCGCCGTGCTCTGCGTGACGGGTGTCGGCATCCTGTGGGTGCGCCGCGAGGAGCTCAGCCCGCTGCGGATCGCGCCGTCGACCCTGCTCGCGTTCCTCGCGTGGACGCTCGCGAGCGCGGTGTGGTCGACCGCGTCCACGGCGACGCTCAAGGCCTGGGCCGCCCTCGCCGGATACGCGGTGATCGCGGTCGTCGTGGGCCACATCCGGGACACCCTGCAGACCGTGCGCGCACTGGGCGATGCCCTGCGGATCCTGCTCGGCGCATCCCTGGTCGCCGAGATCATGAGCGGAGTCCTGCTGGACATGCCGTTCCGCTTCCTGGGAATCCAGGGCGAGATCGCCGCCGGGGGTCCGATCCAGGGGCTCTTCGGCACGCGCAACATGCTCGGACTCATCGCCGTCATCGCCGTCATCACGTTCGTGGTGGAGTGGCGTTCGCAGTCGTTGTCGGCCGGGATCGCCATCCCGTCGGTGGTGCTGGCGGGGTTCCTGGCGCTCTTCTCCGCCTCCCCCACCGTGCTCGTGCTCGCGGCCGTCGTGGGCGCAGCGAGTGTGGCACTGGTGATCGTGCGCCAGGCTCCGGTCGCACGGAGGCGCCCGCTGCAGTGGACGATCGGCGGGGTGGTGCTGGCGGCGCTCATCACGACCGCGATCTTCCGGCACCGCATCGTCGCGCTGCTCGACGCGGGCAGCGACTTCAACACCAGGGTCGAGCTGTGGAGCACCCTCTCCCCATACGTTCAGCAGCGTCCGGCTCAGGGATGGGGCTGGTTCGGCCTGTGGAGCGACGCGCTGTACCCGTTCAACTCGATCAACTACTTCACGAGCGATCACCACGGCAGCGCTCTGAACGCCTTCTTCGATGTCCTCCTGCAGGTGGGGGCGGGCGGTTTCCTGCTGTTCTGCCTGCTCGGCGGGATCGCGCTGGTGCGCTCCTGGCTGGTCGCGAGCGTACGGCGCTCGGTCGTCTACGCGTGGGCGCCGCTGGTGCTCGTCGCGCTCGCCGTCGACTCCGTGTTCGAGAGCTTCACGATCGTCAATGCGGGCTGGTTCCTGCTCGTGCTGTGCGCCCTGCGCGCCGGCCAGTCACGGTCCTGGCGGGAGAACATCGACGCCGTGCAGACGAGTTCGACACCACTGCCGGATCGTTGAGAGGCGGGCTGCGACCTCGGACAAGCACGAGGCGCGCGCACGCGTTCGCAGGGTTGCCCGGGCTTCCGCGGGTAGGCTGGAGGCCTCCCCTCACCTTCTCTGGAGCGACATCCGTGACCCCTGACCCCCAGAACGCCGCCGCCGGCTTCGACCCGGCCACCGCGACGATCGTCGTCGTCACCTACAACCGCTCGCACCTGCTGACGGGGCTGCTGGACAGCATCGTGCAGATGGACCCGAAGCCGGGACGCGTCGTCATCATCGACAACGCCTCCTCCGACGACACCACCGACGTCGTCGACTCCTACCGCTCGCGGATCGGCGCGGAGATCGTGTACCGGCGCCTGGAGACGAACACCGGTGGATCCGGCGGATTCAGCGAGGGCATGCGCACCGCGTACGAGCTGGGATCCGAGTGGATCTGGATGATGGACGACGACGTCGAGGTGCTGCCCGACGGTCTCGCCAGGATGGGCGCATGGGCGCCGCGCTTCAAGAGCATCCAGGGGCGCCGCTACGACTACGACGGCAGCGCGTTCTACTGGCAGTACCGGATCGCGGAGCGCATGGGCATCCCGATCCCGTTCGCTCCTGCCGGCTTCGACGCCACGGGGTTCAAGCCGATGAACAGCGGTTGCTTCGAGGGCATGTTCATCCACCGCTCGATCGTCAAGGAGATCGGGCTTCCGGATCCCCGGTTCTTCATCTACTGGGACGACCAGATGTACGGCTGGCTCGCCTCGCGGCGCACCCAGGCCGTGATCGTGGACGAGTTCGTGCTGCGGCGCACCCGCGAGATCAAGCAGTGGGACATGGGCGTGCGGCACATGAACGCGTCCAGCAACGCCTACCGCTACTACATCATGCGCAACCGCGCGTACCTGAAGCAGTACTACCGCGTGCATGACGTGTACAACCCCGTACTGTTCGCCCTCGGCACCTCGATGACCTTCGCCAAGGAACTCATCCGCCTGGTGTTCGTCGAGCGCACCGTGCGCGGCACCAGCAACCTGTTCCGCGGGCTGCGGGACGGCGGGAAGATCGGCCGCGACCGCAGTTGGCGCCCGATGCCGGCCTTGGAGGACTGATGAGCGAGCAGAAGCCCGAAGCTGTCTGGATCTTCCCCGAGGAGCCGAAGAAGCGCGGCGGCCGCATCGCCCTGATCATCGGACTCATCGTGGCGGTGCTGATCGTGGCGGCCGTCGTGGTGCTGTTCCTGATCCCGCGAGGCGACGGCACTCCCGCGCCGACCCCGAGCCCGACGACGTCGAAGACGGCGACCCCGACGCCCACGGCATCCCCCACTCCCACCACGCCTCCGACCGATCTGCCGACCGCACCGGCCACTTCGCCGCCTCCGGTGCCGGATCCCTCCGTCGACCAGTTCCGCGCGCAGGTGCAGCCGCGACTCGACGACGCATCCACCGGCCTCGACCTCGTGCAGAACCAGAGCGGCGACATGGCGGTGCAGATCGTCGACTCGCTGCAGAACGACGCGCAGAACCTGGCGGGCCAGCCCGCGCCCGCGTCGATCGCGACGCAATGGGGCGAAGCCGTGAACGCCTACGCCGCCCGGCTGCAGTCACTGCGCTCGGCCTACGCCGGTGGATCCGACCCGTCGGGACCCCTGGTCGACGCGCGCGCCGCGCTCGGTCAGCTGCGCTCGCTCGTCGGACTCTGATCGGATCCGGTCCCGGCGAGGGCGTCACCGGCTTCCTTCAGCGCGCCGATCAGGCGCGGTCAGGGTCGCATCAGGCGTTGTCGGCGTTGTAGCGGTCCAGCACTTCGCCGATCGACGCGTCCAGCACGAGCCCGCCCTTGTCCAGGTACAGGCCGCGCGTGCAGAACCGGCGCAGGTCCTTCTCGTTGTGCGACACGAAGAACAGCGTGCGGCCGTCGGCGAGCAACTCGTCGATGCGCTGATAGCACTTCTCGCGGAACGCCTTGTCACCCACGGCGAGAACCTCGTCGACGAGCAGGATCGGCTCCTCCAGCTGGGACACCACGGAGAACGCCAGGCGCACCTTCATGCCGTTGGAGAGGTGCTTGTACGGGGTGTCCTGAAACTTCTCCAGCTCGGCGAAGTCGATGATGTCGTCGTAGCGCGCAGTGATCTCGGCGCGCCCCATCCCGTGCAGCCCGGCCGTGAGCCGCACGTTCTCCCGCACGGTGAGGTCGCCCACGAAGCCGCCGGTGAGCTCGATCAGCGGGGCGACTCCGCCCTGCACGCGCACCTGCCCCTCATCGGACAGCATCACGCCGGCGACGAGCTTCAGCAGCGTCGACTTGCCCTGGCCGTTGCGGCCGACCACGCCGATCGCCTCGCCCTGCCGCACGGTGAAGGAGACGTTCCGCAGCGCCCAGAACTCGCCGGGACGGTTCCGCCGGTTCTTGCCGGCGAAGAGGTCCTTGAAGCTGCGCCGGCCGCGACGGCCCAGGCGGAACCGCACGCCGAGCCCCTCGACCTCGATCGCGGAGTGCTGCTGGGTCATCACAGCTCCTTCAGCACGTCGCGCTCGAGGGAGCGGAACGTGAGCAGACCGAGGGCGAGGAACACCACGGTGACGACGGCGCCGATGATCACGGGCTCGGGCTGCCACTGCCCCGGGAACAACCCCACCCGGTAGAGCATGAAGATGCCGGACAGCGGGTTCAGGGCGCCGAGGAAGTGCAGCTCGTGCGGCAGATCCTTGAACCCGTAGATGATCGGCGAGATGTAGAACAGGGCCCGGAGGATGAGCGCCGTGGTGCGCTCGAGATCGCTCCACAGCACGCAGAGCGGCGCCACCAGCAGCCCGAGGCCGAACAGCAGCACGGTCTGCCAGATCATCGCGACCGGGAACAGCAGCAGAGACCAGTTCGCCTGAGCTCCCGCGAACACGGCGAAGAGAACGAGCACCGGGATCGCGAAGGTGAACTCCAGGCCCTTCGTGAGAATCACGCGTACGACCCAGATCGACCGGGGGATCGCCGTGGAGCGGATCAGGCGTGCGTCCTTCTTGAAGGCGCGGGTGAACTCGCCCACCGCGGTGTTGAACCACACCCAGGGCAGCAGCGCCGTGATGAGGAACACGATGTAGGGCTGCTCCCCCACCTGACCGCGATGGAAGACCTGCGTGAACACGAACCAATAGATCGCGCTCATCACCAGCGGATCCAGCACCGACCACAGGTAGCCGAGCACGCTCGTCGCGTATCGCACCCGCAGGTCCCGCGCCGACAGCAGCCACAGCGAGTGGAAGTAGCGCCGGGGCGTTCCGGGTGCGCCGGCCGTCGTGTGACTCACAGTTCCGAGTCTAGGCGGCGGCGATGACCATCCCTGTGTCACGGCTTCAGGAAGCCCTCGCCGAGCTGCCGTGCGAGCGCGGGGGCGAGTGTCTTGACGTAGGGGCCGCTGAGGTGATTGGTGTCGAGGTAGACCGCGATGTGCCCCAGTTCCGTCCGGCACGTCCCGTGGGGGCACGTCCAGGGAGTGAAGTCGACAAGCAACATCCGATCCGCATAGGCCGACGCCGGATTCACCTCGGCAAGGGCCTGCGACACCGGAAAGTCGCACGGGGTCCCGTTGACCGCGCACTCGTAATAGTTGAACACCGCCGAGCGCGGGTTGTCCCTCACCCCGACGACAGGGATGCCCGCGTTGTCGAAACGATCGAGGACGTCCTCGATCCCGTCGATCACGCGCTCGTCGGGGCTGTCCGGTGCGGCTGCGGTGACGATCGTGAAGACAGCATCGGGCTGCAGCGACACAGCCTTGTCGAGGGCGTTCTGCTTCCAGGCGTCGCAGTGCTCGGCCAGATCGCTACCGGGTTCATGGGTGGTGAGCGAGCACCACGGACGCATGAGCATGACGATGCCCCACCCGCGCTCGGCCGCGACCGGCGCGACGGCACCGGCGAGCTCGTTGGCATGCGAATCTCCCATGACGACGACCAAGTGCTTGGCGGTGGCCGCGTTCTTCGTCTGCGTGCAGCTGTCCTGGAGGTCGGCGTCGTCCGAGGCGAAGTCGCCGGTGCACGCGCCGCCGTCGAGACGAGCCCACCGCTCGTCCTCGGTCGCGCCGGGAACGGGGATCACGGGGATCTCCTTGCCATCCCCCGCAGTGTCGCCGCCCATCGAGCCCGTGTACTCCTTGGCGTAGGAAGCCTGCTTCGCCGCCGCCTCGGTCGTGGTGATGATCTGCCACGGCAACAGCACGCTCGCCACGAGCGCCGCGCACATCGCGATCACGCCGACGTTGCGCATCGCACGGCCCTGATCTCCCGCCGGCAGGCGCAGCGGCCGCTCGACGACCGCGGTCACGACCCGTGCGAGCGCCACGGACAGCAGGATGATGGCCAGACCGTCGAGGAACGACGCCTGGTCGCGCTCGCGCACAGTGAGCCAGAGGATGAGGATCGGCCAGTGCACCAGATACAGCGCATAGGCGTCCCGTCCCAGCGCCAGTACCGGACGGGTGGTCAGCAGTCGGGCCGGACCGAACTCGGTCAGCTCCGGATGCTCGTCTGCCGGGCGGCTGCCCGCGAGGATCACCAGGGCCGCAGACGCGATGGGCCAGAGCGCCAGGTATCCGGGGAACCCTCCGCGCACGTCGATGACCATTCCACAGACCACGAGCCCCGCGAGACCGAGCCAGCCGAGAATCGCGCGCAGCAGACGTGGGAGCCGGACGCGCGGAAGCCAGAGGGCCAGTAGCGATCCAGCCGCGAACTCCCAGAGCCGGGCGCGCGTGTCGAAATAAGCGAAGACCTGCATCGTGTCGGTCTCGTAGACGGAGAAAGCCAGCGAGGCCACGAAGACGACGCCGAACAGCACGCCCATCACGGCCGACGCGGATTTCCTCGTCATCCGCACGACGAGCGCACCGACGAGGAACATCAGGGGCCAGAGCACGAACACCTGGCCCTGGACGGACAGCGACCAGAAGTGCTGGAGAGGCGAGGCGAGCGCTGAGTCGTGCGCGTAGTAGTCGACTCCGTCGTTGGCCAGCACCCAGTTCTGCACGTATCCGAGAGAAGCCCAGCCCTCCCTCCACAGCTGCGGCCATTCGGTCTGCGGAAGCAGCAACCAGCACACCCCGAGCGTGGCGGCAAGGACGACAGCCGCCGCAGGCATGAGGCGCCGGAAGCGGCTCAGCAGGAACGAGCCGACGGCGAGCGGCCTGCCTGCGTCCATCCGACGGACGAAGGAGCCCGTCAGGAAGAAGGCCGAGATCATCAGGAAGACGTCGACGCCGCCCGACACGCGCCCGATCCACACGTGGTACACGACCACCAGGAGGATCGCGACGGCGCGCAGGCCGTCGATGTCGCGACGGTAGCCGGGACCCTGCCGCCCGGCGCGTCGCCGCGCCGCCGTAGCCCTGTGAGCCCGTCGGGATTCTGCGTCGACCGTCATGCCAGCTGGTTGTTCCACATCGACAGGGCGGATCCGATGGCCATGTGCATGTCCAGGTACTGGTAGGTCCCCAGGCGACCGCCGAAGAGCACGTCCTGCTCCCCCTTCGCGAGCTCGCGGTAGGCGAGCACGCCGTCCCGGTCGGCCGCGGTGTTCACCGGGTAGTACGGCTCGTCGCCGCGCTCCGCGAACCGCGAGAACTCCCGCATGATCACGGTCTTGTCGGTCGGGTAGCGATCGGCGCGCTCCGGGTGGAAGTGACGGAACTCGTGGATCCGGGTGTACGGCACGTCCGCGTCGGGGTAGTTCATGACGCTGGTGCCCTGGAAGTCGCCCGTGTCGAGCACCTCCTGCTCCAGGTCGATCGTGCGCCAGCCGAGCTCGCCCTCCGCGTAGTCGAAGTAGCGGTCCACCGGACCCGTGTAGACGATCGGGAGCTGACCGACCGTGGCCTTCTTGCTCAGCGACTGCGCATCGTCGAAGAAGTCGACATTGAGCTTCACGTCGATGTTCGGGTGGTCGGCCATGCGCTCCAGCCACGCCGTGTAGCCGTCGGTGGGCAGGCCCTCCCAGGTGTCGTTGAAGTAACGGTTGTCGTAGCTGTACCGCACCGGGAGCCTGCTGATGATCGACGCGGGGAGCTCACGCGCGTCGGTCTGCCACTGCTTGGCGGTGTAGTCGCGGATGAACGCCTCGAACAGCGGACGGCCGATCAGGGCGATGCCGCGCTCCTCGAGGTTCTTCGCCTGGTGCGCGTCGAACTCGCCCGCCTGGCCGGCGATGAGCGCCCTCGCCTCATCGGGCGTGTATGCGGCGCGGAAGAACTGGTTGATCGTGCCCAGGTTGATCGGGAGCGGGTAGACCTCGCCCTTGTGCGTCGAGTAGACCCGGTGCACGTAGCTCGTGAACGTGGTGAAGCGGTTCACGTACTCCCACACGGTCGCGTTCGACGTGTGGAAGAGGTGGGCACCGTAGCGGTGCACCTCGATGCCGGTCGTCGGCTCGTCCTCGCTGTACGCGTTGCCGCCGATGTGGTGGCGGCGGTCGATGACGGTGACCTTGCGTCCCGCGGCCGCGGCGCGCTCGGCGATGGTGAGGCCGAAGAAGCCCGAGCCGACGATGAGGAGATCCATGTGACGCCCTTCTGCACGTGCGTCTTGCGATCATCGGGAGCGATCGCAAAACACTCCAAGCCTAGGGGGAATCCCTCCGGATTGCCTGGATCCGCCTCGTGCCGCAGGGCAGAACGGCCTCGCTCGCCGGATCGCGCACAATGGAATCACCATGACACAGCCTTGGAACCGGAACCCATGACCCTCGACATCTGCGTCCCCTATTGGGGCGATCCCGCCGTCTTCATCGAGACGATCGACTCCGTGCTCGCGCAGACCGATCCCGACTGGCGCCTGACGATCATCGACGACGGGTATCCGGGCACGGTCATCGCGGATTATGTCGCTCACCTCGAGGACACGCGGATCAGATATCAGCGCAACGAGACCAATGTCGGCATCATCGAGAACTTCCGCCGCGCCGCCGCCGCGGCCGAGGGCTCGCACGTCGTCATCCTCGGCTCGGATGACCTGCTGCTCCCGAACTACGTGGCACACATCCGAAGCATGATCGCACAGCACCCCGACGCCGACGTCATTCAGCCCGGTGTCCAGGTCGTGGGTGCAGACGGCCGCCCCCGCCGGACACTCGTCGACGGCGTCAAGCAACGGCTGCTCACGCCGCGTCGCGCGCGCTCGTTCCGCGGTGAGGAGATGGCTCGGACCCTGCTCGTCGGCAACTGGTTGTACTGGCCGTCACTGGCCCTCCGCGCCGAGAAGGTGAACCGGATCGGATTCCGCGACGGCCTGCCGATCATTCTCGACCTGGCGCTGCTGATCGACATCGCCTTCGAAGACGGCGTGCTGCACTACACCGGCGTCGATGCCTTCGCCTACCGCCGTCATGGCGAGAGCCTCTCGCAGACCGCGCTCGCCGACGGCTCGCGCTTCGCGGACGAGCGTCGCTATTACCAGGAGACAGCAGAGCGCGCCCGACGGCACGGCTGGACGCGCGCCGCGCGAGCGGCGGCGACGCGCCCGATGTCACGTCTGCACGCGCTCAGCTCCCTGCCTGCCGCGATGATGCGCGGAACGAGTGCCGCGCGGACCGCCGCGTGGCGGCTCGCGTTCGGTCGTTGATCCCGAGGCTCAGCGAGACCGGAGCTCGATCGTCAGACTGCCGGTGCCGCAGAGGTTCGCGAGCTCCTCGCCCCGCTGCGGATCCGCGGTGATGACCCGCACGTGGCGTTTCCAGGCGTGAACGGCGTCGCACACCTGCGAAGGCGACTCCGGGTCGAGTAGGTAGGCGAACTGCCTGATCGGCTCCTGCGAGGAGGTCGACTCGAGCTGCAGCAGCCATGTGTTGCCGAAGGCGTCCTGTCCGCGTGTGCCGTACGCCATCAGGATCGTCGGCGTTCCCGGCTCCGCCTCCGCAAAGACATGGCGAACCGCATCGGCGAGCGCCGGCTCCGTGCTTTTCCAGACTGCGGCGACCGGGGTGAACGCGGACGACCATCCGTCGGAGGGAGGGACACGGTTCATGAGCAACGGAGCACTCACCACCCCCGCCGCAGCGATCAGCGTCCGCCAGGGATTCGTCCGGCGTGCCGCGATGCCGAACAGCGCTGCCGCGGTGATGACCAGCAGCAGCAGCGCGCAGAGCCAGGCGAGCTTCGCCGGATAGTAACCCCACAGATCTTTGGCGCCGGCTCTCTGCAGCAGCAGGTATCCGACCGCGACACCGGCGGCGCCACTCACTGCGACGACGCCCAGTCGGCTGCGACGCGGCGCGACGAGCGCGACCACGACAGCCGCCACGACGATGATGCTGAACTTTAGCGGACCGAATGCGATGAAGCCCCCGTCCACGGCGAGTGCGGCGCCCTCGCGACGCAAGTCCGGAAGGGTTACCAGGAGACCGTAGACCCCGACGATGCCGAACGCGACGAGGGCGCCCACCAGCGCTCTCTGAAGCGCACGGCGGTCCTTCCGCAGGCGGATGATCCGTAGACCGCCCGCGAGCGCAGTGAGGGCGAGCGGGATGAGCACGAGAGGCCCCCAGGTCGCGAGCAGACACACAGAGACGACGCCCAGCATGACGACCGCTGAGTTGCTCGCCTCAAGCCAGAGGATCCACGCGGCGAGCAGCAGCAGCAGCGCCAGGGTCGCGTTCCAGAACCCGAAGTCCACCGCCACCCCGAGGGCGAACCACAGCAGAGGCAACGCGCCACAGGTCGCGGCGGCAACGAGGCGGATGGCGATTCCTGCACCACCCGTCGCCCTGACCGCGCAGAGAGCCGCCAGGAGGGACGTGATCAGCGACAGCGCCATCCAGAGCGCGGCGAAGGCGGAGACATCATGCGCGAGCAACTCGCTCGCGGGCACCGACTTCCTGCCCGCGCCGATCACGGCGGCGAAGAGGGCCGGCGTGAGCGGCGCCGGATTCGGGTGTGCTCCGCTTCCGATGCCGCCGTCCGCGATCACGAACCGCGTGCTCACAAGGTTCCACACCGAGTCGTTTCGCATCGCCCAGGCGAACGCCGAAGCGTGCCAGAGCCACGCCGACGTGGCCGCCACCGTGACGGCCCCGAGAACAGCGACCACGCACGCGAGCGCCAGCCCGCGCGGCGACGGCAGCCGGATCTCGCGCGTGCCGATCACCAGCGCCGCGACCGCGCCGAGGACGGTCAGGCCGAGCGTGAGCGCGAGCGGATAGGAGATCCGGACCGCCGGTGCGATCTGCACCGCCAGTGCGACGAACAGCAGTTCGATCACGGCCGCGGAGGCCACGGCCGCACTCGGCCGCATCGCGCTCCGGAGCGCGCA
Source organism: Microbacterium sp. 22303 (assembly GCF_052045265.1). Taxonomy (NCBI): domain Bacteria; kingdom Bacillati; phylum Actinomycetota; class Actinomycetes; order Micrococcales; family Microbacteriaceae; genus Microbacterium; species Microbacterium sp. 22303. The sequence goes on from NZ_JBQEOQ010000001.1 coordinate 1,101,815, forward strand.
CGCAAGACCGATCCCGACGAGGACGGGCGCCGGCCACGGCGAGACGCCCGCAGCGAAGAGGGCGATCCCGAAGGCCATGATCAGCGCGCTGGCGCCCCCACGAGCCACCCGGACCGCGACCGGGCTCACGCCGGATCCTGCGACTCGCGGTCCACCACCGGCGCCGCGGCGACATCGCTCAGGGCGGGTGCGGCGGAACGGACGGCGATGAGGTGCACCATCAAGCCCAGAGCGGGCGCCACGACCAGCGCCACGAGCGCGCGTGGTGACGTGGGCAGCACGGGCAGCCAAAGCAGAGCGATCGACGCGATCGCGACAACCACCCAGCCCGCGGCGTACGCCCGATGTCGGGAGAGGGTGAGGAGGCCCGCCCCCGTGACGCACATCGCCGCGACCATCGCTGCGCTGACAACCACCATCGCCGCCGTCAGCGGATCCGTGCTGTAGCGGCCCGAAGAGATGACGCCGATGAGCCATGGTCCCAGCCAGACCGCGAGCGCGACGCCGACCGCGGCGACGGCGGCCAGCGCGCCGAGCAGGAGCATGATCCGCCGCATGCGATGTGCTCTGAGCTCACGGAGATGGACGACGAGATAGCTCTGCAGCGCCATGAGCGGGATGATCAAGGGCGCTCGCGTCACGGTGACCACGAGCGTGAGGGACGCGATCACGGCGGCATCGCCGCTCGGCAGGAACGTGTCGAACAGCAGAGGGAGCCCGGTGACCACGACTCCGATCGCGGTCGCCGCGAGCACCGTGCTGAGTGCATTGCGCGACAGCTGCGCGGTGCTGATGTCCAGCAGATAGCGGCCCGAGACCCGGCGACGGGCGAGCAGCCAGACCAAGGACGAGGCGAGGCCGAACGGCACCGCGATCGCGAAGCCGATGATGCCCATCGGCGCGCCGAGCACGAGCCCGAGCGCCACTCCGGCGCCGCGCAGTACCGCGTCGAGGGTGATCATCGCGGCGATCGCCGCATGTTCCGCCAGCCCGTACAAGAGACCCGTCAGTACGGCGGTCAGCACGTACCCGAGGAGGCCCAGCACGAACGCGAGGGCCAGCGGCACTGGAGCAGCCCGGAACGCCGTCGGAGCGAGGAGGACGGCAGCGACCATGCCCACGGCCGCGACGACGCCCAGGGCGATGAGCGCGAACCGGCTGATCGACGACCGGGGCGAGTCTGAGGCTCGGGGCGAGGTCGCCCGCGCGACCTCCTGCTGGATCCCACCGACCGCGCCGCCGAACAGGAACATCGTCGACCAGAACACGGCGAAGCCGAGATATGCCCCTTCGCCGGGCAGGAATCGCGGAGCGATCAGCTGGATCGCGTATCCGCTCACTCCCGCGACGGCGGTGGCGGAGAGGATCGCGATGAGCCCGCGGGAACCCCCGTCAGACGTCCGAGCCACGAGGCTCATCCTCGGCGCCGGAGCCGTTCGCGCCGCGAAGGGCCTCGATCTCAGCCCTCAGGATGGCGACTTCCTCCGCGACGCGACGCGTCTCGTCCTCGGTCGCGGACAATTCCCAGGACTGATGCAGCGTCACACCGACGAGCAGTGCGATGGCCAGGATGAAGAGGAGGTTCGACGGAACGGCGATGCCCAGGACGCTCGCGAGACCGATGAGGAGACTCGGGAAGAGCGTGAGCACCAGGATCGCGAGACCGATGATCAGCCACAGCACTGCGTACTTCTCGCGCAGCTTGTGCTTCAGCAGCAGACCGACGATCGCGGCGAGAATGCCGACGCCGAAGATCACACCGAGGACAGTGATCATGCCGTTCTCCTCTTCGTTCCCCGTGCCACGGCGAGCCCGAGGGCGAAGACCGATCGGAACAGATAGATCGTGGAGCCGAGAGGTCCTTGGCTGGGGCGGCCGCTCATGCGCGCCCGCATCGCAACCGGGATCTGCGCGACAGTGAGTCCTGCGTGCACCGCGGCCACCAGCGAGTCGATCGTGTCGCCGAGATACTCGGCAGGGTAGTAGCGCACATACTGATCGATCGCACGACGGTTCGCGGCACGGAAGCCGCTGGTGACGTCGGTGAGACGGGTCTTGGCGATGCGCGACAGGATGGAGGCGAGGAAGACCATCGCCCAACGTCGGGGTCCTCCCGCGGTGTAGTCGCCGACTTCTGCGAAGCGCGCCCCGATCGAGATGTCGGCCCTCTCGAGCCCGGCGAGCACCTTGGCGATGTCGGCGGGATTGTGCTGCCCGTCGGCGTCGACCTGGATCGCGCGCTGATATCCGTGGCGCTGGGCGTAGGTGTAGCCGGTCTTCATCGCACCGCCGACGCCGAGGTTGAAAGGCAGGACGAGGACCGTCGCACCGGCCTCCCTCGCCACGATCGACGTGGCATCCGTGGATCCGTCATCGACGACCACGACGTCGTACGCCGGATCGGAAGCGAGGATCTCGGCCACGGTGATGCCGACGTTGTTCTCCTCGTTCCATGCCGGGACGATCACGAGCACTCGACCCGACTGTTGTTTCACGGTTCCCTATCCTAACCAACCCCGCGAGCGCTGAGTGGTTACGCGGCCGGGGCTGAGTACGATGACCAGGTGACGCGACCGGCTCCGAAGCATCTCCGACTCATCCTGGCCATCGTGACCCCGCTTTTCGCGCTCCTGACGCTCGTTGCCTGGTCGTTCAGCGATGCTGTCGGCTCGAGCCCGGATGATGACTTCCACCTCCCGTCCATCTGGTGCGGCATGGGGGAACGCCCCGGACTCTGCGAGGACTTCGGTGATCCCGTGCAGCGCATGGTGCCCGAGCCGCTCATCACCTCCACCTGCTATGCGTTCGACTCGAACAAGAGCGATGCATGCTGGAACAGCAATACGACGAAGATGACGATCGCGGGGCGCGCGAACATCGACGGGCTCTACCCGCCTGTGTTCTACGCCGTGATGGCCCCGTTCGCCTCGCAGGACGTGCCGACCGCCGTCGTCACGATGCGCATCCTGAACTCGGTGTTCGCAGTCGGGCTTCTCACCGGAGTGTTCTTCGCGCTGCCGCGAAGACTGAGGCCCGCCCTGCTCATCTCCGTGCTCGTAACCTCGGTCCCGCTCGGGCTGTTCCTGTTCGCCTCGACGAACCCGTCCTCCTGGGCGATCCTCTCCGCGGCGACTGTGTGGATCTGCCTCTACGGGTCGATGATCGCCGAGTCGCCCCGGCGTTCCTGGACGCTCGCGGCGCTGACCGTGTTCGGCGCCTTCATCGGTGCCGGTGCGCGTGCTGACGCCGCCATCTTCGCCGTGTTCGGCGTCATCATCGCGCTGATGCTCGGGTTGCGGCGCCGTCCGATCCCGGTCCCCGCGCTCGTCGGTGCTGTCGTCTCGATCGGCCTCAGCGTGGCGTTCTATCTGAGCGCCAGCCAGAGCAGTGCCGTCACCGGCGGCCTGAGCGGCGACGCGCCGCCGCTCACGCTGGCGGAGCACACGACGAACTTCCTCGGAGTGCCGTCTCTGTGGGCTGGCGCCCTCGGCACCAGCGGCCTCGGATGGCTCGACACCCCGATGCCACCGGCCGTGTGGGTGTTCACCCTGCTGGTGCTCGGCGGAGTGTTCTTCCTCGGACTGAAGGCGCTTCCTCCGCGCCATCTCCTCGCGGTGGTGGGCGCGTTCGCCGCACTGTGGGTCGTCCCCTTCGCCATGCTGGCGCTGTCGCACGCCAAGGTAGGCACGCAGGTCCAGCCGCGCTACATCCTTCCGCTGCTGGTGATCGCCGTGGGGATCGTGGCCGCTTCCCCCGCGAAGGGGCTCTGGACAGGAACGCGGATCGCGTTCGGAGGTCTTGCCCTCGCGGGCGCCGCCGCCATCGCCCTTCAATTCAACATCCGTCGCTACACCACCGGCCTCGACGTCACCTCCTTGGATCCGGGGGCGCACGCGGAGTGGTGGTGGACCGCGGTCGCTCCCTCACCGTTGACCGTGTGGTTGATCGGAGCGGTGAGCTTCACCCTGCTCTTCGCCGCACTGTGGTTCGCCGTCGCGTCCCCGACGCTGGCCCGAGAACGGGTCGAGCGGGAGTCCGCCGCGCTAGAGGGTTGACGCCCGACGCCGCATGCGACGCATCATCGGGCGTTCCACCAGGAACCAGCTCGCCACGGCGAAGACCAGAGTCAGGGCGAGAGCCGTCGGCATGAACACGGTGAATCCCCAGCGAGCTCCTCCGAGAAGCACCAGTAGCTGTTGCATCGGCCAGGCGTAGATGTAGAAGCCGTACGACACGTCATTCTTCGCGATCCACCGAGGCTGAGGGACGATCGTCGACAGGAACAGGATGGCGTACGCCAGGAAGGGGGACGCGGCCTGTCCTCCCCAGCCCGGAACGAATCCGATCAGCGCGACGGCGACGATCCCGGAGCCGATCCCGATCCACCGGTTCAGGCCGTATCGATCGATGACGAAGTAGGCGAGCGTGCCCCCGAGGAAGAACGGCGCCAGCTTGGAGAACAGCAGGAACACCGCGTCGAGGCCGTAGTAGGTGACCAGTCCACTGTTGGCCCACAGCGCGACGCTGAGGATGAAGAGCACGGCCGCAGCGACGATGGATCGGCGGAACCACGCCCAGGTGCCCAGGAGCGCGAGCATGAGGTAGCAGAGGAACTCGTGGTACAGCGTCCAGAGAGACCCGTTCCATACGTTCGGGTACGGGACCGCCGAGAGCCCCTTCCCGATGTTGTAGTCGGTCATGGAAAGGCCCAGGTTCGCCCAGATGAACTCGAGCGGCGTCGGTGCGGTCGAGAAGTACCGGTCTGTCGTACCCGTCAGCACCGCGGCGAGAGGCGCGAAGAGGAACGCTGTCGCCACGAGGCACACGAAGAAGCCGGGGTAGATCCGCACGATCCGATGAAGCAGGTACTCCCCCAGCCTCGTGCGCATGCGGCTCCCCATGATGAGGAAACCGCTCACCACGAAGAAGCCGGCGACGGCCCAGGTCCCCAGGTTCTCGCCTTGGATGAGCGGCCCCTCGCCGCGTCCGGTGAGCGGCCAGCTGTGCGCGAAGAGCACGAGTGCAGCCAGGATCAACCGGAACATGTTGAGGGAGTTCCCTCTGGCGGGGAACTCCCGCCCCGAGAGGGCCAGCCCGATACGGCTCAGCGTTCCCGTCGGGACGAAGCTGTCGGGCGAGGTCCTCGATCGCTCACTCACGTCCATTCCTCACGCGACTTCCCGTCCAACACACTGCGCCAGTACTCCATCGATGCGAATCCGGTCGACGCGGCCCGATGCGTCTTCTGCAACCGTGGCCACTGCCACCACAGCCTCGCGTACCTGCGGACGGCGGTCCGGGCGAGGCGACGGGCGGTTCGCCTGTCGCGTTGAAGCAGGAATCCCCCGTTGCCGGTCGCGCTGCGAAGGAAGACCGCGTCGAGGAGGCCGGCACTCCACCATTTCCCCTGCTCACGCGTCACGACGAGGGGTGCGGTACTGCGCACAGGGCGCAACTGATGCAGAACGACCTGGAGCACTCGCGCGGGAATCGCCCTCGCCCGCGGGCGTGCGGGAGGCATCCCGATGCGGAAGCCGGCGCTCTCGGAGCGAAGCTCTTGTCCGGCGTTCCGGAGGATCCGCGCAGGACGCGCCGGCCCCTCTTCCATCGTCTGCACGAGTGTGGACGGCCCGTTCAAGAGATCCTCGAGGGCCGTGAGGCGCACCGCGGTCGATCCATACTGCATGCAGAGGATGTGGTTCAGGTCCTGCGCCAGCGCCGCCGTCAGCAGCCGGGTACGACGGCGTCCACGCGCATGGATCAATGCCGCGATCAGCCGATTGCGAAGCTGGAAGTATGACTGCCAATCGAGGCCGTCGTCCTTCCCTGTCCAGGGCATATGCCAGATGGCCGCGCCGGGGAGTGTGACGGTGGGGAATCCGGCCTCGCCGGCACGAAGCGCGAACTCGGCGTCGTCCCACTTGATGAACAACGGCAGCGCCGCCCCCACGGCCCGGACTGCATCAAGGGGGATCAGGCACATCCACCAGCCGTTGAAGTCCACCTCGTAGGCCCGACTCAGCGCCGGAGTGCGGTCGATGCGGATCGAGCCGAGATCGACGGCGGAGAGCTCCGGCGCCACGGGCCCCCACCAGAACCGCGAACGATCGATGCGCTCGCCGTAGGAGTAGAGCTGGGTCGGCTCGGTCAGACTCAGCATCTGCGCGCCGACCAGGGGCCGCCCATCCGCGTGCGCGGCGAAATCCAGCAGGCGATGGATCGACTCCGGCTCCACTGAGACGTCGTCGTCAAGCAGCAGGACATGTGTCGCATCGGTTCCCGCGGCCTCGATCATTCCGCGAGAGAACCCGCCGGATCCACCGAGATTCCTCTGTTCCCGGACGACGAGACGGTCACCCCATCGGGCCGAGATCTCGGGGAACCCCGGGTCCTGCTGAATCCTCTGCGTGCCCTGGTCGGTGACGAACACCGTTCGGATCCGGTCGGACAGCGCGCGATCCTCGGCGAGCGTCCTCAGCACCTCGAGACAATCGGTCACCCGGTTGTGCGTCGTGATCGCCACGCTCGCGGTCTGAGGCGGACGAGTCGGCGCCGCCGCCTCCCAGACCGCATCGGTGACGACGACTTCTGCCACCGCGTCGAGTTCGAACCACAGCCACCCTGCGCAGCGTTCGTCGAGCGCGACTTCCCAGGTGCCTTCCTGTTCGGCGGCCGATACGGTGCGCGCCTCGCCCGCGCCGTTCGTCGCTCGCAGACGGACCCTCGCCTCGCCAGACAGTCCCATCCGCAGACGCACGCGTCGGACGTCGGTACGCGCGAGCCACACGGCGGTCGGAAGAGCGCCGAAGTACGTCCCGGAGGTGAGCCGCACACCCGGTGCGACCCTCAGACTGCCGCGCGCAACCGCCTCGATCTCACCGTCCGCGTCGAAATACAGCGGCAGCACATCAGCCGGCTGACCGTCCGACGGCAGGACGAGACGATGGATCGGGCTCCAGCCCTGCCCTGACGTCACCGCATGCGCCGTTCGCGGAGCCAGGTTCGCGCCTTCGCGGTGAGGACCTGACCGAGCGTACGCCGCTCGTCAAGCTGCCGCGCGACCTCGTCCTGCACATATCGGGCGAGATACAGCGGAAGGCCCGGCCCGTGCTCCGCGACGTAGCCGCGGAGCGCTTCATCGCGCACCATCATGTCGTAGAGGTCATGGTCGGCGGCGAGCGCGAACATGCTGTTCCCGAGGTCTCCTTCGACTCCGGCTCGCTGGTGCCAGAACGCGAGAGCACGATCAGGGAGATACCCGATCGGGTGGCGCTGCGCCACCCGGAGGTTGAACTCCCAGTCCTCGGCAGCGTGGACATCCTCGCGATACAGGCCGACCTCCGCGTGGAGTGCACTCCGATACAGATAGGCGATCGGTACGAACCGGTTCCGCTGGAGCAGATCGGAATACGCGATGTAGCGTTGGCCCGGCCAGAACGGTGCACGCCCGACCTCGGCGAATCCCCCTTCGCGCTCGGTCTCGTAGACGATCTCCGTGCGCACCGCCACGCCGGCGTGATCCGGATTCGCGTCCAGCCACGCACTCGTGAGTTCCAGGAAATCCGGGTCCCATCGATCGTCGTCGTCGTGCAGCACGAGGTACTCGGCGTCCACGCCGCGGACTCCGACGTTGGCGGCTGCCGAGCGGCCGTGCGGGACTGCGTGGTGCGTGACCGTGCACCGCTCCCGGACGGCTGCCGGAGCCTCGGCGACGACGGCGTCCACGTGCGCAGCGTCGCCCCCGTCGTTGACCACGTGAACGCGCCAGTCTGTGCAGGACTGTGCGGCGATGTCGGCGAGCGCGCGCTTCAGCAGCGTCGGGCGGTTCTTCGTACGAAGGACGATCCCGATCCGGGCGGATCCGCCCGCGGAAGGGACGTCATCGTCGGTCGTCACTCGCGTCTCCTCAGGCCTGGACATCCGATCGACGATATCACCGCAGACCTGAGCACCCGATGCGACCAGCGGACCGCAGACCGATCCGCCTATACTCCGAAGGGTGCTGAGATCCGCCCGCGAACACTGGCGCTCCGCACGAGGGCTCCCGCTCCTGCGCAACGTGGTCGAGTCCGTGGACCGAATGTGGTGGTCCCGCACGATCAGGAAGGCCGATCTGGTCGATCTCGACTACGTCGCGGCTCAGCTTGGAAGACGCGTCTCCGAGCGCGCGGCAGTGCGGTGGTACGTCCGGGGAGGGTTCCGATCCGGCTTCGGCCTGAACCCGCTGTTCCTGGAGCAGATCGTCTCCCAGCAGCTGTCCGACGCCGATCGGGTGCCTGCGCTGTACGCCTACCTCGTGAACGACCAGCGGCGCATCCGGGTGGCCCCCTTCTGGGACGCTCCTCGCTATCTGATGACCAATCCGGAGGCCCTTCATGCGCCTGGTTCGACCGTCGGACACGCCTGGCGGTCGGCGAAGGGCGGGGAGTCGCTCGCGATCGGCCCCGGGGACGACGCCGAAGAGTTCTCCTGGACCACGATCTCGGGAGCTGCGCGCCGGGCGCTGGAAGCGCCCGCACGACCTCCCTCTCACCTGTCGGGAACGGTCTACGTGTTCCTTCTCGGCACCCGGGAGGACATCACGCCCGTCCTCACCGCCGCCGCCGAGCTCCTTGCACGCGGTACGGGCACGGTGTTCGTTGCCGCTGACCCGCAGAACGCTGAGCAGCGTTCCGCGACGGCGATACTCGGCCTCTGGGATGAGCGGATCCGGCTGACGGCTTCGGACGTCGACGCACTGCAGGATCTCCCCGGCGCCGATCGCGTCGTCGTCCGCGGACCCTGCACGGAGATCACGTCCGCGCACCTGAGCGCCCTCGCGGCTGCTGCGCAGCATGCCCCGGTCGAGCCGCTCCGCCTCGCCGACGACGGAACCATAGCGTCAGCGGGCACTGCGCTCCTCGACGGGCGGATCGTGCCCCTCCTCGCCGGGCACCCTGCGGAAGATGCACGCGCCCTCGGCAGCAGGATCGCCAGCGCCGGCCCCGCGGGGGGAACATTCGCCTCGCCCCTGCCTCTTTCGTCCGAAGCCGCCTGGACGACGCTGCTGACCACGGAGGCGGTCGCGCCGGAGCGCGACAAGAGTCCTGTCCCGGCCGTGCCGGCGGGACCTGATGCGCGAGAGCTGCTCCGGCCCCTCGGCTGGAGCACTGAAGGCTATGGCCAGTCCCTGAGGTTCGTGCGGTCCCATCGCTCTGTCACGCTCCCCGACGGATCCGTGGTGCCCTCGTTGCGATGGGCGATCAAGACCTCCGCTCCCAGCGGTCGCCGCGGCGAGTCCTGGGGCGAGACGCATTTTGCACGCGGCCTCGCTGCGGCTTTGCGCAGGCTCGGTCAGGAGGTAGTGATCGACGCCTATGCCGCGCGGGCTCGGCCGAGCCGGTACCTGGACGATGTGTCACTCGCCCTGCGCGGCCCCTTCCGCATCGACGCGGAGCCGGACGCACTGTCCCTGCTCTGGATCATCAGCCACCCGGATGAGATCGCTTCGGAGGAGCTGTTCGGATTCGATGAGGTCTTCGCAGCATCCGAGCCGTGGGCGCGAAAGGCGGCCGTGCAATTCGGCCGGGAAATCCGCCCGCTGCTGCAATGCACCGACATCTCACGGTTTCACCCGACGGGAGCCTCTCGCGGGGACGATCTCGTCTTCGTCGGAACGGCCCGCGGGATCGCGCGACCCTCCGTCGTGGAGCCGATCCGCGCGGGGGTTCCAGTCCATGTGTACGGACCGGACTGGACCGGCTACATCCCTGCCTCCCATGTCGTCGCGCCGGGCATCGCGAACGACGATCTCCCGCTGCTGTACGAGACGGCGGGAGCCGTGCTGAATGACCACTGGCCGGCCATGCGTGTCGAGGGCTTCATCTCGAACCGGTTGTTCGACGTGGTCGCGGCCGGAGGACGAGCGATCAGCGACGACGTGGACGGCATCACCGACCTGTTCGGCGGCGCCGTCCGCACATATGCGGACGTCACCGAGCTGCTCTCGATCGTGACGGGCGATTTGTCCGCGGCGTTCCCCGGCGCGGACGCGTTGAGCGCGGTCGGGAGGCGGATTCGCGCTGAACACTCCTTCGACGCCAGAGCGGCCACGCTGCTGAATGTGGCGCTGGCGGCTTTGGGCCGGGATCGGGCTTAGGACGAGACGGCGACCTTCGCCGCGACACTGCCGACGCTCGAATCGCCGCCGCGCACGGTGAACATGATGCCCTGCGACAGCCCGTGCGAGCTGTGCTCGCTGACACCCGCCGCGTTGGCGTTGACGTAGTACTGCCCGGCACCGAGGTGCACGCTCGCGATCGTGAGGTCGACGGCCCGGGGGCCGTCGATCGGATCCAGCGTGACGCCGAGCATCTCGGTGTTGCTCGCCAGCACCATGTGGCCGAGCGGGGTGTCGATGCTGAATCCGACCTCCCACCGCTCGATCCGGTGAAGGCCGTCCACGTTGATCCGGATCGTCAGCGGGTCGTCGACGTCGATCTCCTTGGTCGGCTCGCCGGTCTTGTCGAGCAGCTCGATGCTCTTGACCTGGATCGGGTGCCGCGTCTCCTCGGGAGCCGCCTCGTCCGCGCGGCGCCCGTCGAGCACGTTGCGCAGCGCGCCGACCGCCTCGTTCGTGTCCCCGTCGAAGACGACCTCGCCGTGGCTGAGCACGATGCCGCGGTCGCAGAGCTCCTGCACCTGGTTCGCGGAGTGGCTGACCAGGATGATCGTGCGCCCCTCTTTGCGGAACTGGGCGATGCGATCCATGCACTTGCGCTGGAACGCCTCGTCGCCGACCGCCAGGACCTCGTCGACGAGGAGGATGTCGGGGTCGGTGTGCACGGCGACCGCGAAGGCGAGTCGCACGTACATGCCCGACGAGTAGAACTTCACGGCGGTCTCGATGAAGTCGCCGATGCCGCTGAACTCGAGGATGTCGTCGAAGCGTTCCTCGATCTGCTGGCGGCTGAGCCCGAGCAGCGACGCGTTCAGATATACGTTCTCGCGCCCGCTGAGGTCGGGATGGAACCCTGCCCCGAGCTCGAGCAGGGCGGCCATGCGACCACGCGTCTGCACCGTCCCCCTCGTCGGCGAGACGATGCCGCCGATGAGCTTCAGCAGCGTGGACTTGCCGGAGCCGTTGGCGCCCAGGAGTCCCACGGTCGTGCCGGCTTCGATGGTCAGGGTGACGTCGTCCACGGCGGTGAACGCGGTGCGATGCTCCTGGCCGAGCTTGCCGAAATGGACGATGCGGTCCTTCAGGCTGTTGTCCTTGCGGACGCGGAACTCCTTCACCACGCCGTTGAGGCGGACGATGTCGGGGCGGTTGTCGACGTCTGTCATCACAGCTCCTGCGCGAAGTTGCCCTGCATCCGGTTGAACACTCGATGAGCGAACCAGAGCAGCACGACGCCGACCACGGCGGCGATGAGCATGCGCATCCCAAGATGCGCCGGATAGTCCGCCGCTGTCCCTGCGCCCCAGAACGCGCGGTGGAAACCCAGCACGCCGATGGTGAGCGGGTTGGCGGCGTAGACCTCGAGGATCCAAGTCGGAAGGTGGTAGCGCTCGAGCGCGCTGCGCACCATGGACCAGGAGTAGACGATCGGTGACGCCCACATCGCGAGCATCATGATGACCTCGGTGAGGTACTGGATGTCTCGCAGATACACGTTGAGCGCGGCCAGCAACAGGCCGATCGCCACGCCGTAGACGACCACGAGGAACAACGACGGGAAGAACCAGAGCATCTGGACCGGCCCGGGAAGCGCCCCGAAGGCGATCGCCGCGATGAGGAGCACGAGCAGCTGCACCAGGAACATGAAGCCCGCCGCGCCGATGCTCGCGAGCGGGAACACCTCGCGCGGCACGTAGATCTTCTTCACCAGACCGGCGTTTCCGACGATCGAGCCGGTCGCGCCGAACACCATGTCGCTGAAGAAGCCGAAGAGCGTGAGCCCCGAGAAGAGGTAGATCGCGAAGTCGGGGACGCCCTGAGCCGCGCGCAGGAACTGCCCGAGCACGAGGTAGTACATCAGGAACTGGATCAGCGGGCGGATCACCGTCCACAGGAAGCCGAGGACGCTGTCGCGGTAGCGCGCCTGCAGATCGCGGCGCACCAGCAGGGACAGCAACTGCCGCCGCGAGATGATCTCCCTGATCTTGCCTCCGCGCACGCGGAGGCCGCGCGAATCGATCGTGGAGAACGGCTCAGCCGCGATGCGCGCGAAACGTTCCGTGGTGTCCAATGTCCTCATACTTCCGTGAATCCCGTTCCGGGCCAGCGGGTCCGCTCCGGTCATCGGCCGAGAAGGCGCCGGAGCGCCGTCCGTGGCTTCCGCGCGGCTCGGGCGACTTTGCCCATCACCGTGTCGGACGCCATGATCGCGCGCAACCGCGCGCCGGTGCCGGGAAAGTTGACGCGCATGTACATTCTGGCAAAGTCTCGCGCGGATCCGGTACCGACGTACCCCGCCCTGCGGAGAAGCTCGATCTGCTCGTACGTGTAGCCGGGCGTCGTGGCGGACATCTCGTCGAGCAGGAAGTCCAGCGTGGTGTGGCTGACCGACATGTACTCCGCGGTGCTGACCGTGCGCACGTGGTAGCCGAGCTCACCGGCCGCGTACACGGGAAGGCGCTCGAGGATATGGGCGAGTCCGCCGTCGCGGTACGCCTCCGCCCCGCCGAAGTCGGCGTAGCTCCACGGGTGCTCGATCAGGACGGCCAGCGCCTCCGGCCGTCCGATGTACATCGACCCGAAGGGCGCCAGCGGCGAGACGTCGTCGAGGGGCACCCGGATCCCGAGCTCCGCGCACAGCCTCTCGGCACCGGGCTTGTTGACGGACCAGCCGCGGCCGAGCGTCGGATACCCGATGTGGATCATGGGCGGGAAGACCATCCCGAGTCCCGGCTCGCGCTGGAAGAGGGCGACCAGGTTCGCCGTGTATCCGGGGCTGTTCAGCAGATTCAGGAACTGCTGCTCCTTGAAGTGCCGCCCGATGTTGAAGCCGTCCTGCGGGGTCTTCTTGGAGTGGATCTTGACGAACAGGTCGTAGCGTCCCGAGAGCAGGATGTCGCGGCAGGCGATGAGGAAGGCGCTCTGGTCGCGGCCGTCGTTGGATCCGACCACCCGCACCTCCGCCGTCCCGCGGTCATGGCCGCGCCGGCTCAGCACCTCGCGGATGCCCTCGGCGCGCGTCTCGTCGGACGTCGTGACCACGAGGTCGTACGCGCCAGGAAGCGTGTCGGCGCGGTCGAGCATCTCGTCCGTCATCTCCACATAGAAGATGTGTGCGAGCACGACGGTCCGCAGCGGCCGCTCGGGGTCGTAGGAGACGTCGATCTCGGGCAGCACCTCCAGCGCGGCGGCGTCCGTGTTCAGGTCCTTCGGCGGTATGGTCCTCGCGGCGTTGCGCCAGAGGAGCTCCATCGGATAGCCGTAGGACTCCGCCTTCTCGAGCGTCCAGCGCCCGACCACGGAATGACGGTCGAGGTACGGAGGCCACTGCAGGAAGGGCCGGCGCTTGAGCGTGGGGCAGCCCGCGTCCAGGAGCGCCTCGGCGCGGTACAGCGAAGGGTTCTTCGTACCGATCTCCGCGGCGGGGAAGGCGACGTCGTGGGTGAAGCCGGCCTGCGCGAACGTCTCCGTGAAGACCGCCTCGTGCTTGAGCACCGCATCGAAATACGACGGCATCTCCGGCAGCTCCGCCCAATACCGCCGCCACGCCTCCGACAGGAACATCTCCCGCCGCACCGCGATCCAGAACGACTGCAGATGATACGGAAGAACACCCTTGCCCGTGAACGGATTCGGCTCCTGACGCACATGATCCGTCATGCCCCAGAAATGAACCGGACGCTCCCCCATCCGCTCGAACACCGGACCATACGGACGCACCGGACCGAACCACGTGTCGTTCGTCAGCAGAACCTCATCGAACTCGCCGATCGCCTCGCCCACATGATCCAACGCGTCCTTATGCGCCCAGATGTCGAACCCGACATTGTCACGCACCAGGATCTCATCCGACACCGGCTCCAGCTTCGCCCGACCCTCCTCCGACAAAGAGCCGTTGACCACCACCAGCACCCGCGCCGCATGCTCACGCAACCCCGCAAGAGCATGAGGAACGAAATCCTCCACACCCCCACGCCGATCCCACACCACATACACCACAAGCCGACGACCACCCACAGGAAAGGACGAAGGCAGGGTTCCGTCAGTCATCACGGCCTCCCTTGATGAGTGCGCGACCATTCCGCAGCGTCGCCTTGGCAGTACGAAGGCCGAAGCGCGCCAGGCGCCCGACCGGGTGGAGGACCGGATGCAGGCGTCGCGCGACGTCCGGATGATTGACCCGCATGTACATGCGGATCATCGCGACAGCGCCACCGGTTCCCATCCACCCTGCCCGATGAAGGAACTGGACCTGCTCGATCGGATAGCCGGGCGTGGTCGACGCGAGCTGATCGACCTTGTACTCCATCGACGTGTGGCTGATCGAAGCGTGCTCGCCGGTCATGATCGTACGTGTGTGGAAGCCGTCTTCGCCGGCGGCGTAGGAGACGAGCCTCTCCATGACCTTCGCCAGGGCCGGCACGCTCTTCGAACGAGGCTTCTCATAGTCCCGGTAGTCCAGGTCCAGGTCGATCAGGCGGCGGAGCACGGCGGGGCGGCAGATCCACATGCCGCCGTACGGCGCGAGCGGCGAGATGCCGTCGAGCGGGACTTGGATGCCCGCATCCTCGCAGATCTGCTTCGCTCGCGGGAGGTAGAACGACCACGCTCGTCCGGGGAGCGAGTATCCGACGTGCATCATCGGTGGATACACGACTCCGAGGCCGGGCTCGCGCTCGAAGAGCGCCAGGACGTTGCGGACATAGCCTGGGGAGTCGAGCAGGTTCTCCAACTGGTAGCGAGTCATGTAGCGTCGGGCGTTCTCGGAACGCTGACCCGGGGTACGCCCGTGGATCTTGATCACGAGATCGTAGCGATCCTCATCCAGGACGTCTCTGCAACCGATCAGCAGGGCACTCATGTCGCGCCCGTGTGCCGGCACGACTCGCACGTCGACCGCATCGAGGCCGGGGAGTGCCAGAACCTCGACGGCGCGGTGCGCCGCATCCGCGGCCGTCGCCTCCGTGACCGTGACGAAGAGATCGAATCGATGCGGAACCGACCTCAGCTTCTCGAGAACGCGCGACGCGTCCGCCGCCTTCGGCAGATGCACGATCGCGGCCAGTCGCGGCGTCCGGATCGGGTCCGCGCTCCGGGCTACACCGGGCAGCACCTCCAGCATCCCGGCGTCCGTGTTCAGCACCTTGGGCTGCACGTTGCGCGCCAGGTTGCTCCACACCAGTTCGGCCGGATACCCGTGCTCCGCCATGGTCTCGACGATGCGGCGTCCGCTCACGGCATGCCGGTTCAGAAAGGGAGGGTAGTGAAACAGCGGTCGCCGCTTGACCAGCGGGCAGCCGTCCTCGACGAGCAGATCCGGGTTGAACAGCGCGGGGTGCTCGGTCGGGTAGTCGCCCTCAGGGAAGGCGACGTCGTGGGTGAAGCCGGCCTGCGCGAACGTCTCCGTGAAGACCGCCTCGTGCTTGAGCACCGCATCGAAATACGACGGCATCTCCGGCAGCTCCGCCCAATACCGCCGCCACGCCTCCGACAGGAACATCTCCCGCCGCACCGCGATCCAGAACGACTGCAGATGATACGGAAGAACACCCTTGCCCGTGAACGGATTCGGCTCCTGACGCACATGATCCGTCATGCCCCAGAAATGAACCGGACGCTCCCCCATCCGCTCGAACACCGGACCATACGGACGCACCGGACCGAACCACGTGTCGTTCGTCAGCAGAACCTCATCGAACTCGCCGATCGCCTCGCCCACATGATCCAACGCGTCCTTATGCGCCCAGATGTCGAACCCGACATTGTCACGCACCAGGATCTCATCCGACACCGGCTCCAGCTTCGCCCGACCCTCCTCCGACAAAGAGCCGTTGACCACCACCAGCACCCGCGCCGCATGCTCACGCAACCCCGCAAGAGCATGAGGAACGAAATCCTCCACACCCCCACGCCGATCCCACACCACATACACCACAAGCCGACGACCACCCACAGGAAAGGACGAAGGCAGGGGAAGGGAAGTCATGAGACGCATCAGCTCCGGATAATCACAGTCACGAGGCCCTCGGCGTCACGCGCGAAGGGCCGCCGATCATCCTAGGGTGCGAAGTTTCAGCGACCCTGGGCGAGGGCCTTGAGCAGGTATGCGCCGTAACCGCTCTTGATCAGCGGTTCCGCACGCTCGCGCAGCTCATCGTCGGTGAGGAAGCCCATGCGCCAGGCGACCTCCTCCGGGCAGCCGATGGACAGGCCCTGACGCTTCTCCACGGTGCGGATGAAGTCGGTCGCCTCGGCCAGCGAGTCGAACGTGCCGGTGTCCAGCCACGCGGTGCCGCGGGTGAGCAGCTGCACCTTCAGCTTCCCGCGGTCCAGGTATTCGCGGTTGACGTCGGTGATCTCCAGCTCCCCGCGAGGCGAGGGCTTGAGGTTCTTGGCGATCTCGATCACGTCGTTGTCGTAGAAGTACAGACCGGGCACCGCGTAGTTGCTCTTCGGCTGGGCCGGCTTCTCCTCGAGGGAGACCACGCGGCCGGCGTCGTCGAACTCCACGACGCCGTAGGCCGTCGCGTCGTCGACCCAGTATCCGAAGACGACGCCGCCGTCGAGCTCGGTGTACTGGCGCAGCTGCGTGCCCATCCCCTGGCCGTAGAAGATGTTGTCGCCGAGCACCAGGGCCGCGGAATCGGATCCGATGTGCTCCTCGCCGAGGACGAACGCCTGGGCGAGTCCGTCCGGAGACGGCTGGGTCTTGTAGGCGATCGAGACACCGAAGCGGGAGCCGTCGCCGAGAAGGCGCTGGAACGCCTCGGCGTCGTGCGGGGTCGTGATCATGAGGATGTCCCGGATGCCCGCCAGGATGAGCGTCGACAGCGGGTAGTAGATCATCGGCTTGTCGTACACCGGGACCAGCTGCTTCGAGGTGCCGAGGGTGATCGGGTGCAGCCGGGAGCCGGTGCCACCGGCCAGGATGATTCCACGCATACGCCCATTCTCTCGCATCGCATGCGGTTTCCTGTGAATTCGCCGCCGCCGCGCGCATGTTCCGCCGATGCGCGCCACTACCCTGGAAGCCATGCAGAGACTGCTCGTCACCGGCGGCGCCGGCTTCATCGGCTCGAACTTCGTGCACCACGTCGTGGAGAACACCGACCATCACGTCACCGTGCTGGACGCCCTGACCTACGCAGGCAACCGCGCGTCCCTCGACGGCCTGCCCGAGGACCGGGTGACGTTCGTGCACGGCGACATCACCGATGCGGAACTCGTCGACAAGCTCTTCGCCGACGCCGACGCCGTGGTGCACTACGCCGCGGAGTCGCACAACGACAACTCGCTGCACAGCCCGCGCCCGTTCCTGGACACGAACATCGTCGGCACCTACACGCTGCTCGAAGCGGCCCGCAAGCACGACCGCCGCTTCCACCACATCTCCACCGACGAGGTCTACGGCGATCTCGAGCTGGATGACCCGGAACGGTTCACGGAGAACACCCCGTACAACCCGTCCTCCCCGTACTCCTCCACGAAGGCCGGATCCGACCTGCTCGTGCGCGCCTGGGTGCGCTCGTTCGGCGTGCAGGCGACCATCTCGAACTGCTCCAACAACTACGGGCCGTATCAGCACGTGGAGAAGTTCATCCCCCGCCAGATCACGAACGTGATCCGCGGGATCCGGCCCAAGCTCTACGGTGCGGGTGAGAACGTGCGGGACTGGATCCACGCGAACGACCACTCCTCCGCGGTGCTGACGATCCTGGACAAGGGCCGCATCGGCGACACGTATCTCATCGGCGCCGACGGGGAACGCAACAACAAGGACGTCGTCGAGCTGATCCTTCAGCAGATGGGGCAGCCCCGCGACGCGTACGACCACGTCACCGACCGCGCCGGTCACGACCTGCGCTACGCGATCGACTCCACCAAGCTCCGCACCGAACTCGGCTGGACGCCGCAGTACGCGGACTTCGAGTCGGGCCTTGCCGCGACGATCGACTGGTACAAGGCCAACGAAGCATGGTGGGCGCCGTCCAAGGACGCCACCGAAGCCTTCTACGCCACCAAGGGCCAGTGACGATGGGCGACGACGCGATGACGGTCGAGTTCGGCAAGCAGCTCCAGGTCGTCGAGACGCCGATCCCGGGGATGATCGTCCTCGAGCTGCCGGTGCACGGCGATGCTCGCGGATGGTTCAAGGAGAACTGGCAGCGCGAGAAGATGACCGCGCTGGGCCTTCCCGACTTCGGCCCGGTGCAGAACAACATCTCGTTCAACGACGCCGTCGGCACCACACGGGGCATCCATGCGGAGCCCTGGGACAAGTGGGTCTCCGTGGCGACGGGACGGATCTTCGGCGCGTGGGTCGACCTGCGCGAGGGCGACAGCTTCGGCACGGTCTTCACGGTCGAGCTGGATCCGTCCCGCGCGATCTTCGTGCCGCGCGGGGTCGGCAACTCGTATCAGACCCTCGAGCCCGACACGGCCTACACCTACCTCGTGAACGACCACTGGTCGCCTGACGCGTCCTACTCGTTCCTGAACCTCGCCGACGAGACGGCGGCGATCGACTGGCCCATCCCGCTCGCGGACGTGGAGATCTCGGAGAAGGACAAGAACCACCCGCGGCTGGCGGACGTCACCCCGATCGCGCCGCGCAAGATCCTCGTCGTCGGCGCGAACGGGCAGCTCGGCCTGGCCCTGCGCGCCGCGCTGGGTGAGGCCGCGCATGTGGAGTACGCGACCCGCGCCGACCTGGACCTGGCCGACGCCGATCTGGCGACCGCCCGTCGCTGGCGCGACTACGGCACGATCATCAACGCCGGCGCCTACACGGCCGTGGATCTCGCCGAGACGCCCGAGGGACGACGCGACGCGTGGATCGCGAACGCGGAGGGGCCCGCACGCCTGGCGCGGATCGCCGCCGAGAACGGCATCACCCTCGTCCACGTGTCGAGCGACTACGTCTTCGACGGCACGGCCGACCGTCCGTACCGCGAGGACGACGCCCTGGCGCCGCTCGGCGTGTACGGGCAGACGAAGGCGGCGGGAGACGTGGCCGTGGCCACGGCGCCGCGGCACTACATCCTGCGCACGTCGTGGGTGATCGGCGCAGGCAAGAACTTCGTGCGCACGATGGCATCGCTGGCCGAGCGCGGCATCGATCCGCGTGTCGTGGACGACCAGATTGGGCACCTCACCTTCACGACCGACATCGCGCGGGCGATCGTCCATCTTCTCGACGCAGACGCCCCGTACGGCGTCTACAATGTCACGAGCTCGGGCGATCCCGCATCCTGGGCGGACATCGCCCGCGCGGTGTTCTCCGCGACCGGACACGACCCGGCACGCATCACCGGTGTCAGCACCGAGGAGTACTTCGCGTCCGCGACCGCGCCGGTCGCACCGCGGCCGGCGTGGAGCGTGCTGGACCTGTCGAAGCTCGAGGCGACCGGGTTCACCGCCGTCGACCACCGCGAAGGTCTCCGGGGCTATCTCGCCGGCTGACGCCGGGACCCAGAAGGGGCGAAGGATCTGATCGATCCTTCGCCTCTTCTCACGTCGTCACCGACGCGTGGATCACGGCACCACGACGGAGCGGCATCCCAGCATCACGTTGCCGCCAGCACCGTTGTTGATGGCGTACACGCAGACGTTGTGCGTGCCGGATGCGGCCGCGATCCGTTCGGCGAACCCGTGATTCGGTCCGGACGCCGGATACGCCGCCCCGACGTCGGTGCGGGTCTTCCCCGCCGAGTAGGCAGCGCTGGCCGAGTCGACGTAGATGTGCACCGAGATCGGATCAGCCGTGTCCGGATCAATCACCCAGCCGCTCACGTCGATGGCTCCGGCCGCTGCGGTCGCGCTTTCGAAGTTGCCGAACGGCACGCGGCCCGGGTCAGCGGTCGGGGGCGCAGGGACGGTCACCGACTTGCATCCCAGGGCGGCATTCCCGCCCATGCCGTTGTTGATCGCATAGACGCAGACCGTGTGGGACCCCGGGGACGCCGGGATCGTCTGTGAGAACCCGTGGTTCGGGCCCGACGCGGGGAACGCCGCACCGACGTCAGGGCGGGACTTGTCAGCGGTGTAAGCGGCACTCGCGGAGTCCACGTAGATGTGGATCGAGATCGGATCGGCTGTGTCCGGGTCGATCGCCCACCCGTCGACCCTCACGGCGCCTTGGGTCCCGGAGACGCTCTCGAAGTTGCCGAAAGGAACGCTTCCAGGATCGCCGACCGGCGTGACGACGACCGTCCGGCAACCCAGCAGGACATTCCCTCCCGCGCCGTCATTGATCGCATAGACGCAGACGTTGTGGTTACCCGCCGTGGCTGTGATCTTCTCGGCGAACCCATGGTTCGCCCCCATCGCCGGATACGCCGCCGCCACATCGGGGCGAGACTTGTCCGCCCGGTACGCCGCGCTGGCGGAATCGACGTAGATGTGCACCGAGATGGGAGCCGTCGTGTCCGGGT
Organism: Microbacterium sp. 22303; assembly: GCF_052045265.1. Classification (NCBI taxonomy): domain Bacteria; kingdom Bacillati; phylum Actinomycetota; class Actinomycetes; order Micrococcales; family Microbacteriaceae; genus Microbacterium; species Microbacterium sp. 22303. The sequence continues at coordinate 1,122,407 of NZ_JBQEOQ010000001.1, forward strand.
CGAACGCCCACCCTCCGACATTGATCGCTCCGGCGACGCCCGAGACGCCCTCGAAGTTGCCGACGGGCACCCGCCCCGGATCGACGGTTCCTGTGCCCGTCACCGTGACGGAGACGCAGCCGAGGAGCACGTTGCCTCCCGGGCCGGAATTGATCCCGTAGGCACAGACGTTGTGCGTCCCCGCAGCGGCAGTGACCGTCGTCGTGAACCCATGCTTGGTCCCGTAGTCACGGTACGTGGCGGGGATGTCCGTCCGCGCCTGGTCCGCGACCAGGGGCTTGCCCGTGCTGTCCACGTAGACGTGCACGGCGATCGCGCCCGTGGTGTCCGGATCGAGAGCCCAGCCGCCGATCTGCAGCGTTCCCTTCGCCGACGACACCGCGTCGAGCTTGCCTACGGGGTCGCCCGAGAGAGCGGTCACCGACTTGCAACCGAGAAGCACGTTCGCACCGGGCCCCTGATTGATCGCGTACACGCACACATTGGTGTCGCCCGGTCCCGTGGCCGGGATCGTCGCGGCAAAGCCGTGCTTGCTCCCGGCACTCGGATAGGCTGCCGCGACGTCCGGACGATCCAGATCTGCGGTGATCGCCTTGCCCACCGAACCGACGTACACGTGGACAGCGAGGGAGGCGGAGGTGTTCGGGTCGAGGGCCCAGCCCGCGACGGAGAAATTGCCCGGCGTGGCCTGGACCAGTTCGACGTTGCCGATCGGGTTGTCGGCGCCTGCGTTGCTCTGTGTCGACCCGAACCAGTCAGTGAAGTAGTTGTAGAAGTTGCGGTTGCCGTACGCCGAGCACGCGTCTCCCTCGCCGTAGCCGGCTCGCAGCGCGGCGGCGTTGGGCTGATACGGGGTGTAGTAGTACAGCGCCGCGGTGGCGGCGTTCGCGATGTACACCGGCGCGGATCCGCAGTTCTGATTCGGGTTGTAGAGGATGTTCCACGTGTTCCCCGGTGCATACCACGTGAAGTAGCGGCCCTCCATGTAGATCTTCATCTGGCGGGCAGCGCCGTAGATCTGGAAGAAGAATCCCACGTAGTCGGGGTTGCACGGCGCGTCATCGGGACACCCCTGTCCCAGCGCGGCGTCGTAGCGCCAGTTGCTGGGCCACGTGTGCGTGACCAGCCCCTGCTCCTTCTGCAGCATCACGACGAGGACCTGAGGATTGATCCCACACGACTGCGCCGCACGGGCGATGATTCGCGACGCCGGTTCGGAAGCGGCCCCGACGTATCCGTTGCAATAGCGGTCCGCGGGTCGATCGACCGTGCTCTGCCGGAAGTCCTTGAGGCAGGTGTATCCGGCCTGGCAGACCGGCACCTTCGCATTGAGGAACGCCTGGATCTGCGATTCGTTCATCGTGGCGCTGTTCGTGAACACGGCGTCGCTGATGATGTTGCCTGCGTTCCAGCCGTCCAACGTCATCGGACGCACCGAGGTCGCGGCGGATGACGCGCTCGATCCGGGTGCGGCCGCCGACGTCGAATGCTGCGACGCCGCGGCCGGTGTCGTGGGGGCAGCCAGCGGAACGAGAGCGGTGAGGAAGACGGCGGCAACGACCAGCATGCCGATCATCCAGCGTCGGGACGTGCGAGAGCGCACAGGACCCGGGGCATGTCCAGTCATGGTGATATTCTGCGCGATCCTCGGAGCAAATGCCCAGGAGACACGCAAGAACCCGCGGAAAATCGCGGATCCGCGCGTTCGGGGATCCGCCGCGGCGCTCAGAGCTCCGCGTGCAGCGTCCAGACCCGCTCGGCCGAACCGGTCCAGGAGTAGGCGCGCGAGCGATCCGCGGCGAGCACCGAAAGGCGCCGCGCGCCCTCCCCCGCCGCGTCCTGAACCGCCTCGGCGAAGCCATCCGGTCCGACCAGCAGGCCCCCCTCGGCCAGCACGTCCCGGTGCACGCCGCTGTCGGCAGCGATCACGGGTACCCCGAGCCCGAGCGCCTCGACCATGCGCCACGGCCACACCGGCGCCGGGTCGGCGGCGGTGAGCGCGAGCGCTCCCGCGAGCAGAGCGGCACGATCCGGCGCGTCGAGGCGCCCGATCACGTGCACCCGCGGCGCGGGCAGCCCAACGGCAGCCGCAACCTCCGCGATCGCCGAGGCCGCGGTGCCGGGAGCATCGAGGACGAAGACATCGGCGTCGACGGCGACCGCGGCGACGAACACCGGCTCGAGCACGGCGGCTCCGCCGGTGGCGACCAGGTACCGCGCCGGGGCGCCGAGACCGACGCGGCGCTCCGCCGCGTCGAGCGGGATCGTGAAGCCCTCGGCCGCGGCTCCCGGGATCACGCGGATCCGGTCGCCGAAGCGGCCCAGGTCCGCGAGCTGCTCGGCCATGGCGTGCGTCGGCGCGACGATCGCATCGGCGTGCTTGACGGCCCGTTTGAGCATGCCGCGGTGCCAGAGCACGCTCGCGCGCGACAGCGGCTCCGGCGCCAGCCAAGGACTCAGGTCCCACACCGTGACCACGGTCTGGTCGTAGTCGTTGGCCCTGTCGTGCTTCACGAGCGGAGCGAGGAGACCGGGGGCATGGATCATACCGCCGCCGACGCCCGCGACCACGCCCAGCTGCCATGCCCCGGCGAGCTCGCGACGGGCGAGCCCGAGACGGTGCACCGTGTCAGCGCCCGCGACCGTGCTCTCGCCGCCGGCCGGCACGATCGCCTCGATCTCGCACTTCGGCGGCGCGGTCGCCGCGAGCGCCCGGACGAGGGAGCGCGCCGCATCGGCCTGATCGGGCTCCACGACGTCGTTCACCTGATCGAGGACCACCCGCAGCACAGCCATGCGACGAGCCTATCCAGCGCCGGGGCCTCCGCCGCTGAGGCGCTCCCGGCCTCCCGCGATCAGCCGGTCGGCGTCGGTGACGGCTCCGGGTGCAGCACCGCCTTGACCATCGCGTGGATCGCGTTCCAGTCCGGTTCGAGCTCGTCGACACCGTTCGCCGGGGTGAGATCGATCGTGGTGAGCTTCTGCTGCTTCGCCTTCACCATGAGGTCGAAGAACTCCGGCAGCTTGTCCTGCGGCAGGTCGGTGTCGACCGCCGACGTGCCCGCCGCGGCGATCTCGTTGAAGTGCGTGAGCACGTTCTGCGGCGTGAACTGCTTCAGCAGCGCATCCTGCAGCTCGCGCTGGCGGCGCATCCGGTCGAAGTCGCTCGTCGTGTAGCGGGAGCGCGCGTACCACTGAGCGGTGTCGCCGTTCATGTGCTGCTGGCCGGCCTCGATCCAGCCCGTCGCCCATTCCTCGGCGTTGTCGGGACCGCCCCACTCCGGGACGTTGCCCTCGGGCAGCCGTTCCTTGACGTTGATGTCGACGCCGCCGAGCGCGTCGATGAGCTTCGCGAAGTCATTCATGTCGAGGAACACGTAGTACGGGATCTTGATGCCGAGCACGCCCTCGGCCGCATCCTTGGTGGCCTCGACCGCGGGGCTGGACCCGTGCTTGGTGGCCTCAGGGTAGAGCGACGGACCGGTGTGGCACGTCTGGGCCGCATTGGTGAGCTGGTTGATGCCGCTCCCCCAGCCGCACTCCTCGTCGTCGTGGGCCTGCAGGCCGTCCGGGTACAGGTCGTGCATCGGTCCCGGCGCGAACGGCACGTGGGGCATGTCGCGCGGGATGCCGAAGATCGTGGTCTTGCCGGTCTCGGCGTTCACCGACACCACGGAGATGCTGTCGTAGCGCATCGAGTCGCGTCCGAGCCCACTGTCGGCGCCCAGCAGAAGCACGTTGTAATAGCCGTCGCTCGGCGGCAGGCTCGGCCCGCCCGAGCCGAACAGCGTGCTGATGGCGTTGCGGCTGGATCCGACGATGTTCGCGGCGGACGCCGTGGCGCTGCCGCACAGGCCCAGCACCAGCACCGCCACCAGCGGGATCGCGATCTTCGCGTAGTTCCTGGTGCGCACCAGGCGCACCAAGCGCAGCGCGTCGAAGGTCAGCACGATCCACAGCACGATGTAGGCGAAGCACAGGACCTGGATGAGGCTCAGCACGATCCAGCTCACCCAGCCGCCGCCGACCGTGAACCAGAGCAGCGCCTGATGCCAGAGCAGCGCGGTCAGCGCTCCCACGATCACCAGGGCCCACATCGCCAGGGTCGCGCCGAGTCCGAATCGACCGAGCCTGCGGTTGCCCGCGAGCACCTGCGCGGATCCGGGGATCAGCACGTTCAGCACCACCAGCCACCATCCGCGGCGGGTCATCACCTCCGGCGAGCCGAAATCGGGATCGCGCATCGGGCGGGTGCGGATCAGCCCCGCACTCTGCGCGGAGACCCCACCGGGCCGGGTGAGCATCTGGGTCACAGGCTGTCCTTCAGCCGCCGGTTCTTCTCCTCGACCTGAGCCTCGAGGTCGCGGGCGTACGACTCGACGCGGTCGGCGAGGGCCGGATCCGCGGTTCCGAGGATGCGCGCGGCGAGGATACCCGCGTTGCGCGCACCGCCGATCGAGACGGTGGCGACCGGGATGCCGGCGGGCATCTGCACGATCGACAGGAGTGAGTCCATGCCGTCGAGGTAGGCGAGCGGGACGGGTACGCCGATCACGGGCAGCGCCGTGACCGAGGCCAGCATGCCCGGCAGGTGGGCGGCTCCCCCGGCTCCCGCGATGATGACCTTGAGCCCGCGCTCACGCGCCTCGGTGCCGTAGCGGTGCAGCTTCTCCGGCGTGCGGTGCGCGGAGACGACCTCGACCTCGTGCGGGATGCCGAACTCGGTCAGCGCCTCGGAGGCGGCGCTCATCACGCGCCAGTCGGAGTCTGATCCCATGACCACGCCGACGAGGGGCGCGGCGGATGCGTGCAGTGTCCCAGTCACCCGTACAGGCTACGGGCGGGGCCTGTGAGAACCCCGCTGCGGCGCGCCCTGGCCGGCGAGAACGCCGGAAGGCGTCCGCTCAGGCCGCTCTCCCGGTTTCTCAGGAGAATGCGGCCGCGGCGCCCCGGGCCTCGGCGAGCACCGCGTCGAGATCGGATCCGCTCGCGTTCACGTGACCGACCTTGCGTCCGGGGCGCGGGGCCTTGCCGTAAGTGTGCACCTTGGCGTGCGGGCTCGCGGCGAGCGCGGCAGGGACGCGGTCGAGCATGCTCCCGTACTCGGGACCGCCGAGGATGTTGATCATGACGGACCAGTCGGCGTGCGGAGTCGTCTCCCCGAGCGGCAGGTCGGCGACGGCGCGCAGGTGCTGCTCGAACTGCCCGGTCACCGCGCCGTCCTGGCTCCAGTGGCCGCTGTTGTGCGGGCGCATGGCCAGCTCGTTCACGAGGATCCGGCCGTCCTCGGTCTGGAACAGCTCGACCGCGAGCATGCCGGTCACGTCCAGCCCTTCGGCGATCTCCCGGCCGATCCGGGCTGCCTCAGCCAAGTGCTCCGCGTCGACTCCCGGTGCAGGGGCGATCACCTCGGCGCAGACCCCGCCCTTCTGCACGGTCTCCACGACGGGGTACGACACGGACTCGCCGTTCGGTCGCCGCGCGACCTGCTGTGCGAGCTCGCGCACGAACGGCACGAGTTCCTCGACGAGCAGGGCGTCACCCTCGGCGAGGGCCGAGAACCAGTCCGCCGCCTCGTCGGCTGCGGACACCACCCGCACGCCCTTGCCGTCATAGCCGCCGCGAGGCGTCTTCACGACGCCGCTACCGCCGTGCGCGTCCAGGAACGCCTGCAGGTCCGCGGCATCGGCGACGCGCGCCCAGTCGGGTTGGGGCGCGCCGAGCTCAGCGAGGCGGGCGCGCATGTCGAGCTTGTCCTGCGCGAAGCGCAGCGCGTCGGGCCCGGGGTGCACGGCGACGCCGTCGGCGACCAGGGCCCGAAGCACCTCCTGCGGCACGTGCTCATGGTCGAAGGTGATCACGTCGACGTCCGCCGCGAACCGGCGCACGGTGTCGAGGTCGCGGTAGTCGCCCACGGCGGTCGCGGCCAACTGCGCCGACATGCCCTCGTCCTCCGCGAGCACCCGGATGTCGATACCCAGTTCGACCGCCGGGGCGATCATCATCCGCGCCAGCTGTCCGCCGCCGATCACACCCACACGCAACGCCATCGGATCTCCGTTCCTCGGGATCCATTCTTCCGTACCGGGCGAGCCATCATCGCCGCCGCCGAGAGCGCAGGGCGTTGCGCCTCGGTCGTGTCAGACGCTGAAGGGGTTCTGAGCGGCCTGGGCGTCGCGGTGCGCGAGGATCTGCCCCACCTCGACCTGGTCCGCCAGGGTCTCCTGCACCAACGCGACATTCGGGACGTCGCGGATCCGCAGCGGTGCATCCACGCCGTTCGAGAGCAGGATCGTGCCGGCTCCGGCGAGACGCTGCAGGGGTCCGCGCCGCACCGTGATCGTGTATCCGCGGGCGTGGGACATCTCCGTGCTGTTGCGGGATCCGATCCCGTCGCGCACGATCACCCGCCGGGTCGTGATCGTCACGCGGCGTGAGAGCCACACGAGGAACGGTGCCACGACGAGCAGCAGCACCAGCGCACCGGCCGCCGCCCACAGCATCCAGTCCTTCGCCCATCCGGCGATCGGCGCCGGGAGATTGCTCGTGAAGTACCCGGTCGCGCCGGCCACCGCGATGAGCAGGAGCGCCGACCAGAGCAGGTGCCGGGCGTGCGGGTGGAAACGCGCGATGAGTCGCTCTTCGGCGGGCACGCCGGGCGGCGGCGTCATCGGCCGCCCGCCCAGACCCATCGGTTGCGTCACGCGTCCATTGTGGCCCGCGACACCGGCATCCGCGCGGCCCGGGGTGGGTGTGTCCCGATGCGGGCCCGATCGATCCCGACCACAGGCGGAAGCGACGTCGTCAGACCACGAGGGCGATCGCCACGCCGTCCCAGCCCTTCACGCCGACCGTCTGCAGCGCCGTCGCGTCGAAGCGCGGATCTCGACCGAGCATCTCGAGCCCCTCGCGCGTACCGACCACCTTGGAGTCGGCGGACGCCGGATCGATGATGTCGCCGTCGCGGCCGATGTTGTCGACCACGATCACCGCTCCAGGGCGCCCCAGGCGTGCAGCCCAGTCCAGGTAGATCGTGTTCGACTCCTTATCCGCGTCGATGAAGATCAGGTCGAACGGCTCGTCGTCCTCGAGCTGCGGCAGCACATCGGCGGCTCGCCCGATGCGGATCTCGACGCGCTCCCCCACGCCCGCTGCGTCGATGCTCGCGCGCGCGACCGCCGCGTTGTCCGGCTCCGCCTCGATGGTGACGACGCGTCCGCCGCCGCCCACCGCCTGCGCCATCCAGATCGTGGAGTAGCCGCCGAGCGTGCCGATCTCGAGGACCCGGCGCGCGCCTGCGATCCGCACCAGCAGGTTCAGCAGCTTCCCGCTGACCGGCGCGACCTCGATCGCCGGCATCCCCGCCGCCTGCTGCGCGGTCAGAGCAGCCTCCAGCGCGGGGTCGTGCCCGACCAGGGTCTCGGACAGATAGTCGTCAGCAGCACGCCAGTTCGCGAGGTTCGGTTCAGCCATGCGCCCAGCTTCGCGCCTGAGCAGACCGCGATCAAGACCGATCCGGATCCGATCCGGTCGTCGCGTCCGCGGTCGTCCCCGCGCCCCGCGGGTCGTCGACGGAAGGCCCCGGGAACGGCGCCGGCATCGTCCGCGGCCGGTCCGCGGCGAGCGCGGGCTGCCGGCGGAACTGCCCGCTGAGGATCAGGACGAGGATGACCACGGCGCCGACGATCCAGCCGGAGACGCCGAGGGGCAGGACGAGCGCCGGATCCGGCGCCGATCCCGCAGCGACGAACCAGAGGTACATCGCGGCCGATGCGTTGAAGGCGCCGTGGGCGAACACCGCAGGCCAGATCGACGCGGAACGCAGCCGCAGCCAGCCGAACAGCACTCCCAGCACGACGCAGCCGCCGGTCATCAGCAGCACGCCGCTGACATCGGTACGGCCGAAGTTGTAGCCGAGCAGGATGATCGGCGCGTGCCACACGCCCCAGATCACGCCGCTGACGAGCAGGGACGCCCACGTCCCGAAACGACGCAGTGCCGGAACGAGGAAACCGCGCCAGCCGAGCTCCTCGCCGAACGCGGCGACCGCGTTGATCGTGGCGGCCGCGACCGGGATGCTCGCCGCCTGCGCGGCGATCAGCACGACGGTCGGGGGCAGCGGGGTGCCGGCGGGCACCGCGGACGCCAGCAGGTGGGTGTATCCGGAGAAGCCGACGAGATCCACGCGGAGCCAGCCGCACAGAGTCGCGACGATGGTCGACGCCAGCACCAGCAGCGGCGGCACCAGCAGGCCGACCACCATCATCCAGATGACGCGCTTCGCAGGGCGCAGCGGCCACATACCGAGGAACCGCAGTCGCTTCCCTTTCGGGACCGGCCGCAACACGAGCAGCACGACCACGACAGCGACCGCGGGCATGTACATCATCACCGACATCAGCGGGAGGGCATAGGGCTCTCGCAGCCCGTCCCCCAGCCACAGAGGCAGAACCACGAGCCACGCCAGCCCGCAGGCGAGCACGATGTAGGCCACGATCGCGCCGAGTCCGATGCGCACCGGGACGTCGGCCGAGAGCTCCGCATCCGCGCCGTTCGCCTGGGCTGTGCCATCGAGGCCGGCGCTCATGATCTGCTTCCGCCGTCGGCCGCTCCGCCGTCGGGTGGGGTGGACTCGGACGACGCGTCGCGCTCCAGGTAGGCCTGCAGCACGGCGGCGCCGACCGCCGCTCCGTCGACGGTGACGACCAGCGGGCGCTTGCCCCGGCGCTCGACCTCGATCGCGGGCCCCCGGCGCAGCACGATCCCGGTGCGCCCGTCGAGGCCGAGCCGCCAGCCGAAGCCGCCGAACTCGCCGAACGGGTTGCACTCCACAGCCCGCACCGACACCACCTCGTCGAGCGGCACGTGCACGCGGGGGAAGCCGATCTGCGACCGCACAGAGAGGCCGTCCGGACCGACGCGCACCCGGAACGACGCGGACGACGCGAAGGCGCCGCCGATGAGGACGAGCGTCAGAATCGGCACCCACATCCGGTCGGTGAACCGGATCGCCATGAACGCGGTGAGACCGACGACGACGACCACGAGCAGTGAAATGAGGATCATCGCCCGGCGAGACAACGACGCGGTGGCGAGCCACACCACCCGCTCGCCCTGGGTGATCGCGGCGACGTGGGCCGGCTGCAGCGGCGCGGCCGGAGCGGGGCGGATGTGCGGCTGCAGCAGCCAGCCGATGCCGATCAGCACGACGAACGCGCCGAATCCGAGCAGCATGAGGCCACCGAGGTCGTCGGCGTGCTTCGCATCGGCGAGACCGCGCTGCGTGCCGACCGCGCCGAGATTGATCACGGCGCTGAGCCCGGAGATGCCCAGAGCCATGCCCACGAGGAGTCTCGCGCCACCGCCCCAGTGGTCGCGCACGCCGATCACGGTCGTGATCGTGAGCGCCGCGGGCAGCGCGAAGCCGAGCAGGATCGTCAGCCAGACGAAGGTCGCCGGCGGTCCGAAGCCGTCGACGCCCGACGGGCCCCAGTGCGTGGCGGCGGGCGACGGCAACTCAGGCAGCCACGCGAGGACCAGGGCGAGCACGACGCCGGAGAGCACGAGCGGCACCACGGCGCCGAGGCAGACCGCGAGCAGGCGCGCCCGGCGCAGGTCGCGCTCCGGGATCGCGGTCACGTCCTGCACGGCAGGAGCGGAACGTGCGTTCATGATGGATCCTCCTCATTCCTGGGCGGCGATCAACGCGGCGAGCGTCGCGGGACTGATCCCGAGGACGGCACCGCGACGGACGAGCGCCCCGATGTCCTCGGCGAGGTCGGCGAGGGGCGCGGCAGAGGCGGAGAGCACGGCGCCGCGCCCTCGGCGCAGGTCGACGAGCCCCTCGTCCCGCAGCTCCTGGTACGCCCGCAACACGGTGTGCACATTCACGTCGACCGCCTCGGACAGCTCACGGGCGGCAGGGAGCCGGTCGCCAGGACGCAGGCGTCCGGCGAGCACCTCGGCGCGCACGGACGCCGCGATCTGCGCGAACAGCGGCTGCGCACTGTCGGCATCGATACGGATCAGCATCCGACTCACCTCCTGTGCAGTTATTCTATTTCAACTAGATCAATTGTGGAAGAGATCCAGTCGATTCCCTTCCTGCGGCGCACCCCGGGAAGACTGGCTGCATGCGCGTCACACCCCGCCGTCTGGCCGTCGGCATGAGCCTGTGGATCCCGAACCTGTTCAGCGGCATCAGGGTGCGCGGCTTCAGCGCGGACTGGACGCGGGCGACGGTGGAGCTGCACGTGAACGTCTTCACCCGCAACTATGTGAAGACCGCGTTCGGCGGATCCATGCAGGCGATGACGGATCCGTACTTCTTCATGCTCGTCATGCACCAGCTGGGCCGCGACTACGTGGTCTGGGACACCCGCGGTGAGATCGAGTTCGTCAAGCCAGGCCGCGGCGTGCTCACCGCACGCTTCCACGTGCCGCCGGAGCGCGTCGCCGAGATCCGGACGCGCGCCGCCGGCGGCGCGAAGGTGCTCGAATGGTTCGAGACCGAGATCACCGACCGCGATGGCGAGGTCGTGGCGCGCGTGCGCCGCGAGGTGTACGTGCGGGAGAAGAAACGGGTCACGGCCGCCCGGGTGTGACCCCGCGCAGGCTCGAGGCCCGCTCGACCAGCGTCGGCGCGAGGCGCACGGTGTCCCGTGCGCCCGAGGTGCCCGCGACCAGGCCGAGCGCGAGCTCCAGCGCCGTGCGGCCGCTCTCCTCGAACGGCTGCCGCACGGTGGTCAGGCCGAGCCCCTCGGCCAGCTCGCCGTCGTCGTAGCCGACCACGGGCAGTCTCTCGCTCTCCGGCCGGGAGCGCTGCAGGTCGAGGACGGCGGCCGCGAACCGGTCGTGATTCGCGACGACGGCGGTGGCCCCGGCATCGCGCGCGGCCTGCAGCACCCGCTCGTCGATCTCGGCCGGCCCGTCCACCGCCGCGGGCACCACAGAGACGTGACGCTGCAGCCCCTCGATGCGCAGCATGCCGGCCGACACGTAGGCCGGCGAGCGCTGCGGCTCGTGCACGAACAGCGCCGTGCGATGCCCGAGCTCGACGAGGTGGCGGCCGATCTGCTCGCCTCCGTCCCGGTCGTCGACGAGGACGACGGGGCCGCCGATCTCGCCCTTCGCCGGCACGACGTCCACGTAGACGACCGGGATCCTCGCCGCTCTGCTCGCACGGCGGGCGGCGCCGCCGAGAGGCACGCCCATGACGATGAGCCCCGACGCGTCGGTGCGCGCCGGCAGCACGTCCAGCAGCGGCTCATCGGCCGCGGCCGCCGATTCCAGGTCGTAGGGGATGATGTCGACCGCGACGTCGCGCGCCCGCCGCAGCATCCCCGAGAGCCGGCGCAGGTAGGAGGGGTAGCTCGTGAAGGGGGCGGCGACCGCGATCCGGGATGCGCCGATACGGCGCCCCTGCGTCATCCGGTAGCCGAGCGCGGTGGCGGCCGCGACGATCCGCTCGCGCGTCTCCGGGCGCACCCGGTGCGGCGCGCTCACCGCCAGCGAGACCGTCGAGATGCTCACCCCGGCACGCGCGGCGACGTCGTAGATCGTGACCCTTCCCGGACGTGCGCGCATCGCTCGGATCCCCTCTTCATCGAAGTTCTTCGATTGCCCAGACTAGTCCGCAGCCCGTCGAAGGAGATGACCGATGCCGAGAGGCTCCCGCTACCGCCGCCCGATGCTCGACCGCGCCGTCGCGGCGCATGAGGCGAAGACCGCCGCCTTTCTCGCGCCCGAGCCGAAGGATCCTGCGGGGCGGCGCCGCGTCGCCGGCGAGAACGACACCGCGGTCAGCGCGGCCCTGGGAATCTCGCCCCTTCACACCGCCACCGCGGAGCACACCGTACCCGTCGCCGGCCATCCCGACGTGCGGGTGCGCGTCTACTGGCCCGGCCCCGAACCGGCCCCGCGGGACGCGGGACTCCCGATCCTCGTGTACTTCTACGGCGGAGGCTTCACGATCGCCGGCATCGACTGGGTCTCGTGGGACGCGCGGTTCCGCGAGCGGGCGCGCGACGCGGGGATCATCATCGTCGCCACAGACTACGCGCACGCGCCGGAACGGCGATTCCCCACCCAGCCGGAGCAGTGCTGGAGCGCCTGGGAATGGACGCATGCCCACGCGGAGGAACTGGGCGGATCCCGCGACCGGCTCGCCGTGGGCGGCGCGTCCTCCGGGGGTGACCTGGCCGCGGCGGTGACGCTCATGAACCGTGACCGCGCCGCGCATCCGATCGCCCTGCAGCTGCTGGAGAACCCGGCGCTCGACCTCACCATCGGGCACGCCGACGCGCGCGGGGTCAGCGCGAGGATGCCCGGCGTCATCGTGCGCAGGGCCGGCCGGATGCTGGTGCGGCAGTACGTCGGCGACGACGCGAAGGCGGCCCGGAACCCGTACGCCTCGCCGCTGCTCGCCGGCTCCCACGCCGGCCTCCCTCCGGCGCTCATCATCACCTCCGAGCTGGATCCCCTCCGCGGCGACGGCGAGGCGTACGCCAGGGCGCTCTCCGACGCCAGGGTCGACGTCACCGCCGTGCGGTTCGTCGGCCAGACCCACGGCTCCCTGGGCGCGACCGGATTCGTCCCGGCCGCCGACGTCGCCCACCGCCTGATCGTGACCGAGCTGCGTCGGCTGCGGGCGGACTCATGAGCACCGCCGACACGCTCGCGCTCGACGCACCGGTGCGGGCCTGGCTCCGCCGGATCGACGAGATCGTCGCCGACCTCCCCGAGCACGGCTCGCCCGACCCCGCCGCGCATCGCCGGGCGGCCAGGATCCTGAGCGATCTGCTGGCCGCCGAGTTCACGGATCCGACTCCCCCGGGGGCGGAGGCGGAGGAGCTGCGGCTCACCGGCGTCGCCGGGCCTCTCCGCGCCCGGCGGTTCCGCCCGGCAGGCGCGTCCGGCCCTCTCCCGACCATGTTGTGGCTGCACGGCGGAGGCTGGATCGCGGGCACGATCGACGAGGTCCTCAACGAGAGCACGACCGCGGACCGCGCCCTGCGCTCCGCGGTGCAGATCGTGTCGCTCGAGTACCGCCTCGCGCCGGAGCACCCCTTCCCCGCCCCCGTCGACGACGCCGTCGCGGCCCTCGCCGACCTGCGCGCGCGGGCGGGCGAGCTGGGCGTCGACGCGGACCGTCTCGGCATCGGAGGCAACTCCGCCGGCGCCACGATCGCGGCCTCCGCCGCCCTCCGGGAGAGGGATGCCGGCCGCCGACTGCACCATCAGGCGCTCGAGGTGCTGCCCGCCACGCTGCGCCCCCTCAGCGGCCTCTCCGCGCGGCGACGACGAGCCTCCGGCATGGACGGCGCCGAACTGCTCGCCGGCATCTACCGCGCGGGCGCCCCGCTCGCGGAGTGCTCGCCGCTCGACGCCGCCGATCATCGAGACCTCGCTCCGGCGCTCATCCTCGCCGCCGAGTTCGATCCGCTGCGCGACGGCGCCGTCGCCTATGCCCGCGCCCTGCAGGACGCGGACGTCCCGGTGACCCTCCGCATCGGCGCGGGCCACGTGCACGGCTCCCCCGGGCTCACCGCCTGGCAGGGCGCCCGCGACTGGCGCGATGTGTTCGTCGCCGAGCTCGCCGCCGCCTACGCGTCCGAACCCCCGCACCCGCACCCGCACCCGCACCCGGCCACCGACCCGAGAGGGAGACGATGATGTCCACCCATGCCGCAGATCCCATGATCCCCCTGCCGTCCACGCCCGCACACGGCGACGACGCCGTGCCCGGCGAGCGTCAGACCCGGTGGTTCTGGATCGCGTTCGTCCTCACCTGGCTCGCGACCGGCATCGCCCAGGGCGTGGCCGGCGTCGCCGTGCCGCAGCTCCTCAAGGAGTGGGATCCCGACCAGGCGACGGGCAACCTCAGCATCGTGCTGACCGCAGGCGGCGCGGCGATCCTCGTCACCACCCCGATCTTCGGGCGTCTCAGCGACCGCTCGCTCTCCCGCCTCGGCATCCGCCGCCCCTGGATCGCGGCGGGCGTGCTCATCGCCGCGATCGGCTACCTCCTGCAGGCGTTCGCCACCTCGCTCCTGCTGCTCGGCGCAGGCGCGGTGCTCGTGCTGGTCGGGTGGGGCGCCGTGTCGATGACGATCCACACGCTCTTCGCAGACCAGATCCGCCGCCGCATCCGTGCGATCATGTCCGCCGTGACGGGCGCCGCCACCACCGTGGGCATCTTCGGCGGCGTCGCGCTGGCCGGCACTGTCGCGGGCACGGGACAGATCGGAATCTTCCTCATTCCGGGCGGCATCGCCGTCGTGCTCGCGAGCACCCTCTTCTTCGCCCTGCGCGACCTGCACCGCACGGTCCCCGCGGCGCCGCTCGACTGGCGCGGGGTGATCGAGACGTTCTGGCTGAGCCCGCGCCGCCACCCCGACTTCGCGTGGGCCTGGATCTGCCGCTTCTTCATGACCGCCTCCATCGTGTCGGTGACGAGCTACCTCTACCTCACGATCTCCAGCCGCTTCGGCATCGACGACCCGGCGCAGATCGCGGCCGTCCAGACGCAGGCCACGGCGGCGTTCACGATCATGAACCTCGTGCTGGCGTTCGTCTTCGGCGTCATCTCGGACCGTACCGGACGGCGCAAGCCGACCGTCGTGATCGGAGCGCTCACGAGCGCAGTCGGACTCGTCGTCGCCGTCGCGGTGGGCGACGTCGCCTTCTTCCTGATCGGGATCGCGATCGTCGGCGCCGGGCAGGGGGCCTACATCGCCGCCGACGTCGCGCTCATGACCGAGTGCCTGCCTTCGACCGAGGACGCCGGCAAGGACCTCGGCATCGTGGCGCTCGCCTACCTGCTCCCGGGCATCCTGGTGCCGGTGTTCGCCTTCTTCGTGACGCGCATCGGCTCGCCCACGGGCGAGAACTTCGTGGCGCTCTACGCGGGTGCGGTCGTGATGGCGCTGTTCGCGGCCTTCGCCGTCACCCGGGTCAGGGCCGTGCGATGACGAGGGACGACCGGCTCCCCTGGACGGCGCGCGCCGAATACCGCCGGCTGCGCTCGGCTCCCGGCATGCCGCCGCGGACCCACGCGGGCGTGCGCCGGACCTCCGGCATCGCGGTGCCCGCGGACGACGGCGTCCCGTTGCTCACCGACCACTGGGCGGCCGAGGACGCCGGCCCGCACACGGTGCTCATCCGCACGCCCTACGACCGGAACGGTGTCGCCGCCGTGGCGCGCTTCCTCGCCGAACGCGGGCATCATGTGGTGGTGCAGAGCTGCCGGGGCGCCTTCGGCTCCGGCGGCGACTTCCGGCCTCTGCACGACGAGGCCGCCGACGGGCAGGCGACGCTGCGGTGGCTGCGCGCACAGCCGTGGGCGACGGGTCTCGTTCACTCCTGGGGCGGCAGCTACTTCGGGGTGACGCAGTGGGCGTACTGCGACGGCGCGCTCCGACCCGACGCGATGGGCATCGCGGTGTCGGCCCGGCGCTTCGACGAGGCGATCCTCTACCTCGGTCGCGGCTTCTCGATCGACACGCCGCTCGCGTGGGCGTACGCGCTCGGCCTGCAGGAGCGCCGGCTGCCGGCGCGTCTGTGGAGGCTGCTGCGAGCGCGCAGCGCCCTCGCACGGGGAGCGCGCACGGTGCCGCCGTCCCAGGCCGTGCCCGCGGCGCTGGGCGACAACCCGCAGTTCTTCCGCGACTGGGTCGAGCACAGCGATCCCGGGGATCCCTGGTGGGATCCGCTGCACTTCGCCTCCGATCCCGCGGCGGTGCCTCCCGTCACGCTCATGGCGGGGTGGCAGGACCTCTTCCTCGTCGGCCAGCTGCAGGACCACGCCGCGCTGCAGGGGGCCGGCGTACAGACGCGCCTGATCGTGGGCGACTGGATCCACGGCGCTCCCGAGATCACGGTGATCGGGGTGCGCGAGGCGCTGCGGGCGCTCGAGGGCGAGCCCGCAGCCGCCCCGGTGCGCGTCGAGATCAGCGGGGGCGGCGGCTGGCGGGATCTGGCCGCCTGGCCGCCGCCGAGCGCCCCGCATCCGCGGGAGCTGACCGCGGACGGCCGTCTCGTCGCGCCGGGGGCCGCCCCCGAGGACGGTGTGCTGACCTCTCGCTACGACCCTGCCGATCCCACGCCCGATGCCGGCGGCCGCACGCTCAACCCGTTCAGCGCCGGGCGCCGCGATCAGCGACGTCGCGAGAGCCGCGAGGACGTGCTGCTGTTCACGGGCGAGCCGCTCCCGGATCCGCTGCTGGTCATGGGCTCGGCGGAGATCGCGCTCACGCTCGCCTCCACGAATCCCCGGGTCGACGTCTTCGTGCGCCTGTGCGAAGTGGACGCGCGGGGGACCTCGCGCACCGTCACCGACGGCTACCTGCGGCTCTCCCCGGAGGCCGCGCCCGGCGAGCCGCGCCGGGTCCGGGTCGCGCTCGCACCGATCGCGCATCGCTTCGTCGCGGGCAGCCGCCTCCGCGTGCAGGTGTCCTGGGGCGCGCACCCCCTGCATCTGCGCAATCCGGGCACAGCGGATCCGGTGCGCGACCACTCGCGCCTGGTGGCCAGCACGCAGACGCTCTTCCTCTGCGCTGCGACGCCCGCGGTGCTCTCGCTGCCGCTTCCGGAGGGCACGGCACCCGCCGTTCACCGCGGCGTGCCACGATGACGGGATGCCCCTCGCGCGCCGCCTGACCCTCGCCGATGCTGTCGCGATCGGCCTCGGATCCATGATCGGTGCCGGAGTCTTCACAGTCTGGGGCCCGGCGATCGGCGCGGCCGGATCGAGCCTGCTGATCGCGCTGCTCCTCGCGGGGATCGTGGCCTTCTGCAACGCCACCTCGTCCGCGCAGCTCGCGGCCGTGCACCCGGTCTCGGGCGGCACCTACGCGTACGGACGGGCGGAGCTCGGACCGTGGTGGGGCTTCGTCGCCGGCTGGTGCTTCGTGATCGGCAAGCTCGCGAGCTGCGCCGCCATGGCGATGACTGTCGCCGCGTACGTGGCTCCGGCAGGGTGGCAGAAGCCGGTCGCGGTCGCGGCGGTCACGGCCCTGACCGCTGTCACCTGCGTCGGGGTGACCCGCACCGCTCGCGTCACCCAGGTGCTCGTGGCTGTGACCCTGCTCGGGTTGATCGTGGTGCTGGCCGCCGCGGGGACCGCACTGCCGCACGCCGCGCCCGCGCCCCTCCCGCCTGGCTCCCCCTACGGCGTGCTCCAGGCCGCGGGGCTGCTGTTCTTCGCCTTCGCCGGGTACGCGCGCATCGCGACCATGGGCGAGGAGGTGCGGGACCCGTCGCGCGCCATCCCGCGGGCGATCGGCATCGCACTCGCGTCCGCACTCGTCATCTACGTGCTCATCGGCGGTGCGGTCGTGCTGACGCTCGGCGGCGCAGCCGAGAGCTCATCCGCGCCCCTCGCCGACGTCGTCACCGCTGCCGGCTGGCCCCGCGCGGCGCCCGCCGTGCGGATCGCCGCAGCTACGGCCGCCACCGGCGCGCTGCTCGCTCTTCTCTCCGGGATCGGTCGCACCTCGCTCGCCATGGCTCGGGAACGCGACCTCCCCCGCTCCCTCACCGCCGTGGATCCGCGGCATCACGTCCCGCGGCGTGCGCAGCTGGCCGCCGGTGCGGTCGTGGTGGCGGTCGTGCTCGTCGCGGACCTGCGCGGAGCGATCGGGTTCTCGTCGTTCGGCGTGCTGCTGTACTACTTCGTCGCGAACGCCGCCGCGCTCCAGCAGGGTGGGGCCGCGCGCCGGTATCCGAAACCGCTGCAGGTGCTCGGCGCGATCGGCTGCGTGGCTCTGGCTGCGTCGCTGCCGGTGTCCTCGGTGATGATCGGAGCGGGCGTGGTCCTCGTGGGCGTCGGTGTGCGGGCGATCAGGCTCGGACGGGACCGGCGTCGGCGCGATACGCCGACGGGGTGAAGCCCAGCACCGCGCGGAAATCGTTGGCGAGATGCGACTGATCCGCGTAGCCGAGCTCGACAGCGACGGTCGCGAGATCCGTGCCGGGATCGGAGCGGATCCGCTCCGCCGCCTCCTGCAGGCGCCGGCGCCGGATCATGGCGGCCGGAGACAGACCCACGTGGCGGTGCGCCATGCGCTGCAGGGTGCGAACCGAGACGGCGAGACGGGCCGCCGCCTGCTCGGGGCTGCGCACGTCGGGATCGGACATGAGCACCTCCGCCATGGCGTTCGCGTGCCGGGCCGGCGCCGTGACCTCGCCCACGCGCTCACGCAGCCAGGCGCACAGCAGCGCGACGGCCCGCTCCCGATGCCCTTCCCCCGAAGTCATCGCGCCTGCGACCGCCTCCGCCAGCCCCGGTGCCGGGTACGCCTCCGCCCGGTCGAGCAGGGCGGAGGGCGTCTCGGTCAGCGCGGCCGCCGCGGCCGGCCGCAGCAGCGCGCCGACGGCCCACCCCTTGCCGGTCAGCTCCCGGGAGCTGGCTCGGGTCGTCGCGCCCGACAGCACCGTGCCCCCGCTCTCGACGACCAGGTTCAGAGCAGGGAACGACACGAGGTCCTGACGCGACGAACGGCCCGGCTCGATGTCCCACTCGGGGATCCAGCACCACTCCACGAGCTCGGCGGCCTCCGCCGGCGGCGGAAGGCGGTGGAACTGCGGCAGGCGCGCCGGATACAGCACGCCGCGCGTCGGATCGACCATTCCCCGAGCCTAGAAGGCGTCGCGGACATCCGGTGATGGGCCGCGCGGGGCCCCCGGCCGAACGTGGCGCGAATCTCCAAGAACCGTCTCCCGTCGCCCCCTAGCCTCGTGGTCATGAGCGAACACACCCCCACCACAGCGACCACCGGCGTCACCGGCGAATACACGACGAACGGCCGCCCGAACTCGGCGACGTCCCTGACCCCGTTCCTGGCCATCCCCGACTCCCGGTCCGCGATCGAGTTCTACCGCGACATCTTCGGCGCGCGCGTCGTCGACATCACCGAGTTCGGCGGCGTGGTCGCGCACGCCGACCTCGACTTCGGTCTCGGCGTGCTGCAGCTCGGCGATCCCAACCCCGAGTACGGGCTCGTCTCGGCCCCCGCCGGCGACGCCGACTGCTACTCGATAGGCCTCTACGTGCCCGACGTCGACACGGTCGTCGAACGCGCGGTGGCGGCCGGTGCGACGGTTCGCGAGGCGCCGTCCACGTTCGTCTCGGGCGACCGCTACGCGAGCATCCGGGATCCGTTCGGCGTGCGCTGGTCGATCATGACGCGCGTCGAGGACCTCTCCGAGTCCGAGAGCACGGCCCGCGTGGCCGAATGGGCCGCCTCGTTCACCGCACCGGAGAGCTGAGCGCTCCGCCGGCCGCGTTCACCGAGGCCTCCTCGGCCGCCGCCGTCACCGCGGGCAGCAGCGCTTCCGCAGTGCGGCGGTAGCCGAGGGCGCTCGGGTGGAACCGATCCAGGCTGAACATCTCCTCAGGCTCATCGAAGAACATCGGCCCGACCGCGCGCCGCAGATCGACCGCAGTGGCGCCGTGCTCGATGGCGGCCTGGGCCTGCGCCGCGGCCAGTCGCCGTGACATCCGCGAGGCGATCGACCGCAGCGGCTGCGGAACGGCCCGCAGCGCCCCGAGGTCGGGGCAGGTGCCGACCACGACGCTCGCTCCGAGCGCGTGCAACCAGCCGATCGCGTCCTCGAGATGCTGCACCGAGAGGGTGACCGGGATCCGGTGGGTCACGTCGTTGCCGCCGACGACGATCACCGCGACGTGCGGCAGATAGTCCGTCTCGAGCGACGCGAGCTGAGCGTCCAGATCCGGCGACTCGGATCCGACGATCGCGACCGTACGCAGCCGCACCGGCCGACGCGTCCGCCGGGCGACGCCCTTGGCGAGCCGTCCGCCCAGCGTGTCCTTGCGCCGCTCGGCGCCCAGACCGGCCGCAAGCGAGTCGCCGAGCACGAGCAGCTCGATCGGCTCCCCGGACAGGCCCCGCCGCCAGACGCGGTCGGCGTCGATCGCGTCTTCTCCCAGCGGCTTGCCGATGCGACGCCGAGCGATACGCGCCTGTCGCCGCAGCGCCAGCGGCACGGCGACGGCGGATCCGGCGATCGCGAGCCCGGCGGCTCCGAGAAGCCCCACCGGCACGCCTCGGGACCCGGCCCGACGGCGATCAGCAGCGTCCATACGCCGATCAGATCGCATCGACATGAACGGCGCGTGACCGGCCGTGGACGCAGAGGCGACGGGCGCCTCAGGACAGCGGCTTGACCTCGAGCGCGTCGGACGCGTCGCCCGCGCGCACGGCCGCGAAGGCCGTGTAACCGTCGGCCGCGGCGCGCTGCAGGAGGGCCTTGAGATTCTTCGTGCGCCGCTCCAGCCGTACTCTGGCGCCGCTCGCGATGAGCGCCGCCTTGTGCGCGACGAGCTCGGCGACGGGTACGTCGGCGTCGTGCACGAGCACCACGGCCTGCCCCGCCGCGTCGTCGGCGGACTCCAACAGATCCACGATCCGCTCGAAGCCGATCGAGAAGCCGACGGCCGGCACCTGCTGCCCGAGGAAGCGCCCGATCATGCCGTCGTAGCGGCCGCCACCGCCCAGCGAGTACGACACCGACGGGTGCGCGAGCTCCATGATCGTGCCCGTGTAGTAGCCCATGCCGCGTACCAGGAACGGGTCGAACTGCAGCGGGATCGGATCGATGCCCGAGGCTTCGGGGCGGGCGGCGGCAACGGCCTCGCCGAGGCCGACCAGGTGCGCGACGAGGTCGTCCGGAACGCCCTCGGGCAGCGCCTTGCGGATCTGCCGTTCGCCGTAGGGGTTGTACTCGAGGGTCTGCGGGCGATGCAGGAACGCCTCGAACGCGTCCACGGCGGCCACCGTCGCACCGCGCTCGCGCAGCTCCGCGACGATGCCGTCGGTGCCGATCTTGTCGAGCTTGTCGATCGTGATGAGCACTCCCGGACGCTCGTCCTCGGTGAATCCGAACGCATCGAGCATCCAGTCGAGGGCGCGGCGGTCGTTCACGCGCACCATGCCACCCGTGAGCCCGAGGGCGTCGATCGTGTCGAGCGAGGCCACGATGAGCTCGGCCTCGGCACGCGCCGAGTCGTCGCCGATGATGTCGATGTCGCACTGCACGAACTGGCGATAGCGACCCTTCTGCGGCCGCTCGGCACGCCAGACCGGCCCGATCTGGATCGAGCGGAACACTCCGGGCAGCTGACCGCGGTTGGTCGCGTAGAAGCGCGCGAGCGGAACCGTCAGGTCGTAGCGCAGGCCCAGGTCGCTGAGGGCGGCCGGATCCTCCGCCGCCGCGCTGACCGCGTCGGCGTCCAGGCCGCGGCGCAGGATGTTGAAGGACAGCTTCTCGTTGTCGCCGCCGATCCCGGCGTGCAGCCGGTCGTACTCCTCCACGACGGGCGTCTCGATCTCGTCGAACCCATGAGCGCGGTAGCGCTCCCGGATGACGGAGAGCACACGCTCACGACGCGCCTTGTCGGCGGGGAGGAAGTCGCGCATCCCGCGCGGAGGATTGACCGTTGCCACGGATCCATTCTTCCAGGTCCGTCAGGCCGGCTCTGATCCCTCCGCGGCGCGCACCTCGTCCTCGAGGATCCTGATGCGCTCGCGCAGGGCGCGCTCGGCATCCCAGCCGTGGGCGCGAGCCGCCACGACGAGAGTCAGCAGCTGCTCGCCGAGTTCGGCCTCGGTGAGCGGAGCGGGCTCCGTGGGGGGCGCGGGGGTCGGGCCGACGATCGCCGGCGGGGCCTCCTCGTGCCCGGACGCGGACGGATCCTCGGAGACCTCGACGTGCGCCTTCGCGGCGCGGCCCAGGATCTTCTGCGCCCGGGCGAGCGCGGGCATTCCGGGTGGGATGCCGTCCAGCACGCTGCGGCGGTCGTGCTTCTCCGCGGCCTTGGCGGCGTTCCAGTGCACCAGCACCTCCTCCGGCGTGCGGGCGATCGCGTCGCCGAACACGTGCGGGTGGCGCCGGGTCATCTTCTCGGTCAGGGTGCGCGCGACGTCGTCGATGTCGAACGGATCCACCGGATCCTGCGCCGCGATCGCCGCGTGGAACAGCACCTGCCAGAGCAGGTCGCCGAGCTCTTCGCGGAGTTCCGCGCGGTCCTCGCGTTCGACGGCGTCGATGAGTTCGGCCGATTCCTCCACGAGGTACGGCACGAGTTCGCGATGGGTCATGGCCTGCGACCAGACGCACTTCTCCCGCACCTGCCGCATGACCCCCGCGGCGGCGCGCAGCGGATCCGTCTCGGCAGGGGACTCCCGATCAGCGCTCATCCCCGTACGCCTCCTCGTCCTCGTCCTCGTCCGGCTCGTCGTCCTCCGCATCGCCGATCGCACGGTGCACCTTCGCCCGCCAGGAGACCAGCACGGCGGCGACCACCAGCGCGATCACCGACCCCAGCAGCACTGCGAGGATCGCCTGGTCCTTCACCGCGGCATCCCCCGCGAAGGCGAGATTCGCCAGCAGCAGCGAGACCGTGAATCCGATGCCGCCCAGCGCTCCGGCCGCGAGCACGTCGGGGAAGCGGATCGCCGGAGGCGCGCCCCGCGGGCGGATCAGCTGCGCGAGGGCGCCGAACGCGCCGATGCCGATCAGCTTGCCGACCGGCAGCGCCACGAGGATCGCGAAGAACGCCGGGGAGAGTTCCTCCAGCGGCACCTGCGGGATGACCACGAACGCCGCCACGAAGGCGAACAGCGGCAGCACCAGCCCGTTGACCCAGGGTTCCAGCGCATGACGGGTCGGATCCGCGGCCCGGGGCGCCATCACCAGGCCCACCATGACGCCCGCGATCGTGGCGTGCACGCCGGAGGCGGCGAACAGCCCCCAGGCGACCACGCCGACGATCGCCATCAGCACGGCCACGACCGGGGTGGCGGACCCGCGCAGGCGACGGCTCAGCACGGCGAACACAATGACCGCGAGCACGCCGAGACCGAGCAGCAGCAGGTTCAGCCCGTGCGCGAACAGCACGGCGATGAACACGATCCCGACGATGTCGTCGAGGATCGCGAGCGCGAGCAGGAAGGCGCGCACCGCCGAGGGCAGACCGCGTCCGAACACGGCGAGCACGCCGAGCGCGAAGGCGATGTCGGTCGCGGTCGGGATCGGCCAGCCGGCCGCGCTCGGATCCGAGCCGGCGATCCACAGGTACAGGGCGATCGGCACCAGGATGCCGCCCGCGGCGGCGATCGCAGGCTGGATCGCCACGCGCACGCTGTTCAGCTCGCCGCGGGTGAGCTCGTACTGGAGCTCGAGCGCGACGACGAAGAAGAAGATCGCGAGCACGCCGTCCGACACCCAGTGCGACACCGAGAGGTCCAGAGCCGTGCCGGGGATCCCGAAGTGCGCGCCGAGCATTCTGGCGATCGCGTCGTGCGTGGGAAGGTTCGCGAGGAGCAGCCCGAGCCCCGCGGTCGCCAGCAGCAGGATCGCGGGGAACTGCGGGGACCTCAGAAGGCGACTGGTGCGGCTCATCCCCTCCACCGTATCGCGCCCCTCCTCAGCGATCCCCCCTTCCCACTTCAAGAGGTCGCCGCGGGACGTCACGCGGTCGTCGCCTGCGCAGCATCGGTTTACGCTCGAATCGTGACCCCCGACACAACCCATACCGAAGCCATCCGCATCGTCGGCCGGTTCGAAGCAGGGCGCGAGCTGCCCGAGGCGATGCGCGCCGATGTGCGCATGCTCGGCGCGCTGCTCGGCCAGGTCCTGCGCGAATCCGGCGGCGACGACCTGTTCGACGACGTCGAGCGCCTGCGTCAGGCCACGATCGAGGCGTACACCGACGAGTCCGCCGAGGCCTTCGACCGCGCGACCCGCATCGCCGAGGAGTTCTCGGTGCAGCGCGCCGACGAGGTCGCCAGGGCCTTCACCGCCTACTTCCACCTCGTGAACCTCGCCGAGGAGCACCAGCGCGTGCGCGTGCTCCGCGATCGCGGCGAGGACCCCACCTCCACCGACACGGTCGCCGGAGCCTTCGCGCAGCTGAGCGGCGAGGTCGGCGAGGACGAGGCCCGCCGCCGGCTGGGTGCGCTGCGATTCCACCCCGTGTTCACGGCGCACCCCACCGAGGCCCGCCGTCGCGCGGTGTCCTCCAGCATCCGGCGCCTCGCCGAGCTGCTGAGCGCGCATGACGCCGCAGCCGAGGGCACCCCCGAGGCGCACCGCGCACACCGGCGCATGCTCGAGGAGGTCGACACCCTCTGGCGCACCGCACCGCTGCGGGCGCAGAAGCCGGCGCCGACCGACGAGGTGCGCACGGTCATGAGCGTCTTCGACGAGACGCTGTTCACCACCGTCCCGCACGTGTACCGCCGCATCGACGACGTGCTGCGCGGCGAGCAGTCCGGATCCTCCGCCCCCATCGTCCCGGCCTTCGTGCGCATCGGCACCTGGGTCGGCGGCGACCGCGACGGCAATCCGTTCGTCACGGCCGCCGTGACCCGCGAGGCCGCCGCGATCGCGGCCGACCACGTGCTGCGTGGACTCGAGCGGGCGATCGAGCGGATCGGCCGCACGCTGACGCTCGATGCCGAGGGCACGCCGCCCTCCGCGGCGGCGACGGCGCTGTGGGATGCGCTGCAGGCCACGCACCCCGATGTCGCGGGCGAGGTCGCCACTCGCTCCCCCTCCGAGCCGCATCGCCGGATCCTGCTGCTGCTCGCGCATCGCGTCGCGGTCACCCGCCGCGGGGACGAGGGCGGCTACACGGATCCGGAGCAGCTGCTCGCGGATCTGCGCACCGTGCAGTCGTCGCTCGACGCGGCCGGCGCACGCCGGCACGCGTTCGGCGGGATGCAGCACCTCATCTGGCAGGTGGAGACGTACGGCTTCCACCTCGCCGAACTCGAGGTGCGGCAGCACTCCCAGGTGCACGCGCGTGCGCTCGCGGAGCTCGACGCTGCCGCGGTCGGATCCGGCTCCCTCAGCGCCGAGACCGAGGAGGTGCTGGCGGTCTTCCGCGCCGTCCGCGAGATCCAGCGCACCTACGGGCCGCGCGCGGCGGGGCGCTATGTCGTCTCGTTCACGCAGTCGGCTCAGGACCTCGCGAACGTGCACCGCCTCGCGCAGTACGCGAGCGCCGGCGACGGGCCCGTGCTCGACGTCGTGCCGTTGTTCGAGACCTTCGCCGACCTGCAGGCGGCGCCGGGGATCCTCGCCGAGATCGTCGACCACCCGGCCTTCGCGGCACGGCTGGCGGCGACCGGCCGGCGCCTGGAGGTCATGCTCGGGTACTCCGACTCCTCCAAGGACGTCGGCCCGGTGGCCGCGAATCTCGCCCTGTACGAGGCGCAGGCAGAGATCGCCGCCTGGGCGCAGCGCGAGAACATCGAGCTCACCCTGTTCCACGGTCGCGGCGGCGCCCTCGGCCGTGGAGGCGGCCCCGCGAACTCCGCGATCCTGGCTCAGCCGCCGCACTCCGTGGACGGCCGATTCAAGCTCACCGAGCAGGGCGAGGTCATCTTCGCGCGGTACGGCGAGCCCGCGATCGCGATGCGCCACATCGACCAGGTGACGGCGGCGACCCTGCTCGCGTCCTCCCCCGGCGTCGAGCAGCTGGGCAGCGCCGCCGCCGAACGGTTCGCCGACGTCGCGGCCACCATGGACCGCGCCTCGCGCGATCGGTTCTTCTCGCTCGTGAAGGCGGAGGGCTTCGCCCCGTGGTTCGCCACGGTGACGCCGATGGAGGAGATCGGACTTCTCGCGCTCGGCTCCCGCCCGGCCCGCCGCGGCCTGTCCGTCGAGTCCCTCGAGGACCTCAGGGCGATCCCGTGGGTGTTCGCCTGGACGCAGGCCCGGATCAACCTCGCCGGCTGGTTCGGCCTGGGCACGGCTCTCGAGGCCGTCGGCGACGAGGAACTGCTGCGCACCGCGTACCAGGAGTGGCCGCTGCTGCGCACGATGGTCGACAACGTCGCGATGAGCCTCGCCAAGACGGATCCGCGCATCGCCCGCCGCTACCTCGGTCTCGGCGATCGCGACGACCTGGCCGCGCTCGTGCTGGAGGAGATGGAGCTCACCCGCTCCTGGGTCATCCGCCTCACCGGCGGCGAGCGCCTGCTGGAGAACAAGCCGATCCTGCAGCGAGCGGTCGCGATGCGCAGCCCCTATGTGGACGCGCTCTCGCTCCTTCAGCTGCGGGCGCTGCGTGGCCTCCGCGACGCCGACGAGCAGGCCCCCGCACCGGATCCGGACCTGCAGCGCCTGCTGCTGCTGTCGGTCAGCGGAGTCGCCGCGGGTCTGCAGAACACCGGCTGATCCGGGCTTCTCACGCGGGGTTCACGCCGCCCAGGCTGGGTTGCGGAGCGGGTTAGAGTGAGGAATCTGCCGCATCCGGCTGTCTGCGCACGACACGATCACCCGCGCTCCTCTCCGCATCCCCGTCTGAAAGCATCCCGAGTGACCGACACCATCAGCGACCCCGCACGCACCGACTTCCATCCCCTCTCCCCGCTCGCCCAGCCCGTGTTCGAGGACGTCCTCGCCCTGAACCCGAACGAACCCGAATTCCACCAGGCCGTGCACGAGGTGCTGCACTCCATCGGACCTGTGCTCGAGCGTCACCCCGAGTACGTCGACGCCGGGGTGCTCGAGCGTCTCGTCGAGCCGGAGCGCCAGGTGATCTTCCGGGTGCCGTGGGTCGACGACCACGGCACGGTGCAGGTGAACCGCGGATACCGCGTGCAGTACTCCTCCGTGCTGGGTCCGTACAAGGGCGGCCTGCGCTTCCACCCGTCGGTGAACCTCTCGATCATCAAATTCCTCGGCTTCGAGCAGATCTTCAAGAACGCGCTCACCGGTCAGGGCATCGGCGGCGGCAAGGGCGGCTCGAACTTCGACCCGCACGGTCGCAGCGATGCCGAGATCATGCGGTTCTGCCAGTCCTTCATGAACGAGCTGTACCGTCACCTCGGCGAGCACACCGACGTCCCCGCCGGAGACATCGGCGTGGGCGGCCGCGAGATCGGCTACCTGTTCGGCCAGTACCGCAAGATCACCAACCGGCACGAGTCCGGCATGTTCACCGGCAAGGGCATCGGCTGGGGCGGAGCGCAGGTGCGCACCGAGGCGACCGGCTACGGCGCGGTCTTCTTCGCGCAGGAGATGCTGGCCGTGCACGGCGAGTCGCTCGAGGGCAGGCGCGTCGGCATCTCCGGATCCGGCAATGTCGCGATCTACGCGATCCGGAAGGCCGCGCAGCTGGGGGCCGTCGCCGTGACCGCGTCCGATTCCTCCGGGTACGTCGTCGACGATACCGGCATCGACGTGGACCTTCTCCGCCAGATCAAGGAAATCGAGCGCGGACGCATCGTCGAGTACGCCAGGCGCCGCCCCGGGGCCCGCTTCATCGAGGGCGGTTCCGTGTGGGAGGTGCCGGTGGACATCGCCGTGCCCTCCGCCACGCAGAACGAGCTGGACGGCACAGGCGCAGCGGCCCTGATCGCGAACGGCGTGCGCGCCGTCTCCGAGGGTGCCAACATGCCGTCGACGCCCGAGGCCGTCGCGGCCTTCCAGGACGCGGGCGTGCTGTTCGCCCCCGGCAAGGCCGCGAATGCCGGCGGCGTCGCGACGTCCGCTCTGGAGATGAGCCAGAACGCGGCCCGTCAGCGCTGGGGCTTCGACGACAGCGAGCAGAAGCTGCGCGACATCATGGCCGACATCCACCGCGCCGCGTTCGACGCCGCCGAGCGCTACGGCGTGCCGGGTGACTACGTCGCCGGTGCCAACATCGTCGGCTTCGAGCGGGTCGCGAACGCGATGCTCGCGCAGGGCGTCATCTGAACCTCGCTCCGGAAGTCGAAGCGCCGACCCGCTTTCGAGCGGGTCGGCGCTCCGCGTCTCGGCGCGGTCAGCGCTCTGCGGACTCCGCGCGGCCGAGTTCATCGGCGAACTGCGGGCGCTGGGCGCTGCCGCCGGCTGCGGAACGGCTCGCCGCCCAGGATCCCAGCGTCCGCAGCGCGTCGGAGGTCCTCTCGTCGGCGGCCATGTAGGTCACGAGCATGAGCGCAGGTTCGTCGGGAAGGGTGAGCGTCTCGTAGTCGAGTGAGAGGCGCCCGATCTCCGGGTGGTCGACGAGCTTGTGGCCGTGGGTCTTCACGACCACCTCCTGCCGCGCCCAGGCACGCACGAAGTCGTCGCTGCCGATGGTGAGTTCGCCGATCAGGGCGGCGATCTCCGGGGCGTCCGGGAGCAGCCCCGCCATGCGGCGCAGATGAGCCGCCGTCTCGCGGGCGACCTTCTCCCACTCCGGGTAGTACGCCGGTGCGGTCGGATCCAGGAACACGTGACGGGCCATGTTCCGCGGACCGTCGGGGAGCGCGATGAGGGCGTCGCCGAGCAGGTTCGTGGCCAGCACGTCCATGGCCGGCCCCAGCACGAACGCCGGGACCTGAGGCATCGCATCGAGCAGTGCGCGCACCCCGGGACGCGCACCGGGAGCGGCCAGGGGCCGGGGCGCCTGAGCCTGCGTGCCCGGTCGCGCAAGCACTCGGAGATGATCGCGCTCGACATCGTCCAGACTCAGCACGCGCGCGATCGCGTCGAGCACCTGGTCCGACGCCGCCCGCGCCCTGCCCTGCTCCAGACGCACGTAGTAGTCGGGACTGATCCCCGACAGCAGCGCGACCTCCTCGCGGCGCAGACCCGGCACCCGCCGCTGACCGCCGGCGGGCAGGCCGCGCTCCTCAGGGGCGATGCGCTCCCGCTTCGCACGGAGGAACTCCCCGATCTCGGATGTCATGGTCCCAGTATCGCCGCCGCGCACCGCGCGAGGGTGGCCCTGTCAGACCCAGGTTCATCGGGACGTTCCCGCCCTGGTGCAGCCCGCGCAGGCTGGTTCCCATGAACACCGAATCCTCTCTCCCCCTTTCCGGACGCACCGCCCTCGTCACCGGTGCCGGCAGCGGCATGGGTGCGGCGGTCGCCGCGCACCTCGCCGCCCTCGGCGCCTCCGTCGCCGCCCTCGGTCGCCGGGAGGATCGCCTCGCGGCCGTCGCCGCAGCCTCCGCCGACTCCGACGCGGCAGGGCGGATCCTCGTGGTTCCCGCCGACATCATCTCCGAGTCCGAGGTCGCCGCCGCCATCGCGCAGATCCACCGCGAACTCGGCTCCGTCGACCTCCTCGTCAATGCCGCCGGCGTGATGCTGCCGAACCCCCTCGCGGACGGTCGTGCCGACGAATGGGACCGCATGATCGACACGAACCTCACCGGCCTGCTCCGCGTCACCCGCGCCGTGCTGCCCGACCTTCTGGACGGAACCGGGCCGCGCGACATCGTCAACATCTCCTCGATCGCCGCGCACGTGGTGTTCCCGGACTACGCCGTCTACGCCGCGACGAAGGCCGCCGTCACCGCTCTGTCCGCCATGCAGCGCACCGAAGTGGCCCGGCACGGCGTGCGGGTCACCAACGTCGAACCGGGCCTCACCTCCACGGAACTGGGCACGCACATCGAGAACGAGCGCCTGGGCGCCGAGCTCGCCGCCATGTTCGACGCGATCGAGGCGATCTCGGCCGACGACGTCGCCGACCTGGTCGACTTCGTCGTGACTCGCCCCGCGCACGTGAACCTGCGCCAGGTCGTCGTCCTGCCGACCCAGCAGGCCTGATCCGGTCCGTCCGAGCCCCACGTCGCGCGGGCTCGGACGGGCTCACCAGCCTTCGGCGAGCACCCGGTCCAGCGCCGCCACGACCAGGTCGGCGCTCTGCGCCGTGAGGCACAGCGGAGGCTTGATCTTCAGCACGTTCGACCGCTCGGAGGTCGTCAGCACGATGACGCCCAGCTCCCGGAGCCGCTCGCAGATCGCGGCCGCCTCGGCCGCCGCGGGTTCCATGCTCTCGCGGTCGCGGACGAGCTCGACCCCGAGATAGAGGCCTTCGCCGTGCACCGGTCCGATGAGCGGATGGCGCTCGGCGAGCGCGCGGAGCCCCTCCGCCAGGCGCCGGCCCACGACGCGCGCGTTCTCCTGCAGCCCCTCGACCGCCATCGCGTCGAGCACCGCGATGCCGACGCGGCAGCTGAGCGGGTTCCCGCCCGCGGATGAGAAGAACTGCCCCTGGGCGGACAGCGCGTCAGCCACTCGCTTCGACGTGATCACCCCGCCGATCGGGAAGCCGTTGCCCATCGGCTTCGCGATCGTGATGATGTCGGGGACGACGCCGGACTGCTCGAAGCCCCAGAACGAGGATCCCATCCGGCCGAATCCGACCTGGACCTCATCGGCGATGCACAGCCCGCCTGCGGCGCGCACCCGGGCATAGGCCTCCGCGAGGTAGCCGTCCGGCAGCAGAACCCCGCCGGCGTTGCCGAGCACCGATTCGCAGATGAAGCCGGCCGGGGGACGCCCGTCGGCCGTGAGACGGTCGAGGTCGGCCCCCAGATCGGCGACGTACCGCGATCCCGTCTCCTCGCCGCGGTAGGTGCCGCGGAACCGGTTGGGCACATCGGCCACGTGCACCCAGTCCGGGCGCGTGGCCAGGGCGTCGGGGTTGTCATAGGCGCTCGTGGTCACCGCATCGCTGGCCATGGTCCAGCCGTGATAGGCCTCCCGCAGCGACACCACGGTCTTGCGCCCGGTGGCCGCCTGGGCGAGTCGCAGCGCGAGATCGACCGCCTCGGAACCGCTGTTCACGAGCAGCACCGTGTCCAGGGCGTCCCGGTCGGTGCCGCCGCGGCGCGCCTGAACCGGCAGCAGCGCGAGGAGGCGCTCGCTGTACTCCGCGAGTTCGCGATACAGGAACCGGGAGTTGGTGTTCAGGATCCGGATCTGCCGGTTCACAGCGTCGGCGACGCCGGGGTGGCCGTGTCCGAGCCCCGTGACGTTGTTGACCATGTCGATGTAGGCGCGCCCGGTGGTGTCGACGAGGTGGTGCCGCCAGCCGCGCTCGATCTGCGGCGGGCGCTCGTAGTACCGTTCCTGGGCACTCGCGAACGTGCGCTCCCGGCGCGCGAGTTCCGCCGGCGCCTCGTCCCACTGCGCGAGCGCGGGCAGGCCGAGCCAGGGTGCCGGATCGGTGCTGAACCGGCGCCAGGCAGGCACCGACTCCGGGCTGACGAGCGCGGCGTCACCGAGCTCCGGCGCCGTCCCCGGGGCGTCGCGGCGCAGGATCGAGACCACCACGGTCCGAGCCGTCGTGCTGTCCGCGACCCAGCTGATCCCCTGCCCGGCCTCGACCTCGGCGCCGTGCTCGGGGGCGAATCCCGTGCCGCGGATCTCGCAGACCCAGTTCTCGGCGAAGACGATCCGCACCGTGCCGTACGCGGATCCCTCGATCCGCCCGGAGACCGGGGCGGCGAGCAGCATCTGCCCGCCCGCGGGCAGATGGATCGTTGTCCCGATCGGCCAGGTCGGCGCCGCCTCCGCGCTGTCCACGCGCGTGCGGGTGAGCCGGTAGACGCCGTAGGGCATCACCGCCGCCGCCGCCCCGCCGTCGAATGCGGCGCGGACGAGCACCTGCTCGATATCAGGCGAGAGCCACGCCCCGCCGGACAGATCCTCGGACTCGACGCCGGGATCGAGGACCGCGACGTCACCGTCGAGCCCGGGCAGGAGAGACGCGAGCGCTACGGCCGAGCTCTCTCGCATCGGGGTCTCGGGCAGCATCGCCGCCGCGGGGAACCCGAGCCTATCGACAACGAGCTCGACCGCCTCGACGAGCGGCACCGCTGTCGCCGCGTCGAAGATCGCCTGCTCCCCCGCGATCCGCTCGCGGGCATACTCGTTGCCGCCGTCGATCTCGAGCTGACGCCAGCCGCTCGCCACGAGAAGGGCCGCGCGCAGCACGATCAGCGGCCAGACCGCGCGCGCCTCGGACTCGCTGAGGGGCGCCTCGGCGTGGAAGGCCGCGATGGTCTCGAGCACGCGCAGCGGCCGCTCGGGCTCGTGATGCAGCATCGACGATGCGCAGACCGCGAGCTCCGCGACCCGCCATCCGAGCGCCAGGTCGCCCAGGTCCAGCACCGTGCGCGGGTGCAACCGGGAATCCGCTCCCCGCTGGCCCATCACGTTGTCATCGGTGAGATCGCCGTGGATCGGCTGCACCGGCAGATCCACGGCGACGGTTCCGAGAAGGCGTTCGGCCCGCGCGATCGCTTCGTCGACGCGAACTCGCAGGTCCGGCTCCTCGATCGACGGCAGCAGACGGCGCGCCTCCTCGGCCGCGACCCGCATGTCCCACATCTGCGGACGATCGAGGCCCGGATGCACCAGCTCGGCGAGTGCGTTCACGGACGCGGCGGCGAGGGATCCGAACTCGCGCAGCACCTCTGGCGCGAAGTAGCCGGCGTCGACCATCGCCTCCCCCTCGGCGAAGGCGCTCCGCCGCACCGAGAACCCGCGCCAGCGCTGGGTGAGGGCGCCGTCGAGGCCCGGCAACGCGGCGGGCACCGCGACGCCTGCCGCACGGTAGGCGTCGAGTGCGGCATGCTGCGCATCACGCGCCCTGTCGGGGAAGACCGGGTTGTCGACGCGCAGCACGCTGCGGGTGCCGTCCGCCTCGGTGAGCAGGAAGTTGCGGTCCTGGTTGCTGCCGAGTTCGGACGCGGTGGCGGTGATGCCCCAGAGCTCGCTCGCGATCGCGACGGCGTCAGAGGTGGTGACATCGGGGCGCACGAGACCCCCGGTCGGCTGTTCGGGCACAGCGGTCCCTTCGTTTGGAAGCGCGGGAAGCGTGGAGTGGTATCTCAGAGCGCGTGGTCGTCGGCGTGCCGCGCGAGTGAGCGGGCGTAGCGCTCGGTCAACTGGACCATGAGGTCGGGCGTCGAGCGGTCCACGCCGAACACGTAGCCGGGGAAGTCGAGCTCGTGCTGGGCCTCCCAGATCTGCTCATGCTGCTCGGGCGAGAGGATGCGCACCGGATCCCCGACCGCCACCCAGCCGATCGGCACCACGGTCTCCGGCGGCAGGGTCGTGCGCAGGTGCACCACCGCGTTGATGCGCACCTCGCTGCGCTCGCCGATCACCGCGCCGTTGAAGATCCGGGTCCCGGTGGCGAGGAACACCTCTTCGGCGATGGTCGCCCCCGAGATGCTCGCCATCGGCCCCACCAGCACGTGATCGCCGATGTGCACCGGGTTGGCGGCCGTGGCGCGGATGAGCGCGTTCTCCATCACGATGACGTGCTCGCCGAGCGTGATCGGACCGCCCTCCGCGGTGATGACGGCGCCGTGCAGCACCTGGCAGTTCTCCCCGATCGTGACGTCGCCGGAGATCACGGCGGACGGAGCGACGACGGCCGTGTCGTGGATGCGGGGCCGAGCCCCGAGGTGCTCGTAGATCATGTGACGAGCGTAGTGCTGAGCAGGCGGATCGTCAGGATCCGACGGGCGGGAGCAGCCCCTTGGCGGCCGCCATCGTGCGGGCGATCAGCAGCGCCGGATCCCTGATCTCCCCCTCGATCAGGAGCTGATCCAGGTCGACGCGCGCCATCCGCGCCAGCTGCACCTTCTCGCTGGGATCGTCCGCCGATGCCCGGCCTTCCCGCACGCCAGGTGCGAAGAAAAGGTGCGTCTTCCAGACGCTCCGCCCGGGGTTGGCGAAGAAGGTGTGCAGCGGGATCAGCTCGGTCGCCACGACGCCGAGCTCCTCTTCGAGCTCGCGTCGTGCCGCCTGCTCCGGCATCTCGCCGAACGCGCCCGCGCCGCCCGGAAGATCCACGATCCAGCGATCGACCGGGTAGCGGTACTGCCGGGCCAGCAGCAGGTCGGCTCCGTCCTGCACGAGCACCGCAACCGTGAACGGCACGCTGCGGTCGACCTCGAACGTGGCGCGCTCGCCTGTGGGCAGCTGCACCTCGTCGACATCGATGCGCACCTTGCCGCGATGCGTCTCACGGGTCGAGATCCATTGCCAGCGGGGATCCGCGGCAGGCTCGGGACGCACCCGAGAGCGCCGCGAGGGCTCCGGCGCCGAGGCGGAGCCCACGACCAGGACCGGATCCGTCTTCCGGGCCTTGGAGCGCGGTCCGGCGAGGTCCGCGGACCTCCCGGACGCCGCCGGAGGCTCATCCGCGCGCAGCGCATCCTGCCGGTCCTGCATCAGCTGCTCCCGCACGAAGGCCCGCCCCTCCGCCGCCGACAGCGCACGGTCGCGCCGCCGCGGCGCGGTGAGCCCGGCGCTCACGATGCCGCTCCTGCGGCGACGGTCTCCTCGGCCGGTGCGGACGCGGGAAATAGCGCAGTCAGCAGCTGACTCGTCCACTCGACCGGATCCGCCCTGTCCGCACCCGGCATGGGCACGACCAGCGCCTCTCCCCCGCCGACCAGCTTGGCCTGCGGGTAGAGCCGCTGCAGGCGCACCTTCATCGAGTCCTCGAAACGCGCCGGCGCGACCCGGAGGTTCGATCCCATCGCGACCACGTCGGTGAGCCCGGCGCGCGCGGCGCGACGCCGCAGCCGGGCGATCGCCACGAGGCCGGCGACCTCTGCCGGCGGAGCGCCGTACCGATCGGTGAGCTCCTCGACCACGTGGTCGATGGCGTCGTCCGCCGCCGTCGCCGTGGCCGCGCTGGACAGCTTCTGATACGCCTCCAGCCGCAGCCGCTCGCTGTCGATGTAGGAGTCGGGGATCCGCGCATCCACCGGCAGCTCCAGGCGCAGCTCGGCGCCCGTCTCGGTCTCCTCGCCGCGGAAGGTCGCGACAGCCTCGCCGATCATGCGCAGGTACAGGTCGAAGCCGACGCCCGCGATGTGACCCGCCTGCTCCGCACCCAGAAGGTTGCCCGCGCCGCGCAGCTCGAGGTCCTTGAGCGCGACCTGCATGCCGGACCCGAGGTCGTTGTTCACCGCGATCGTCTGCAACCTGTCGGCGGCCGTCTCCGACAGCGGCTTCATCTCGTCGTACAGGAAGTAGGCATAGGCCCGCTCCCGCCCGCGCCCCACGCGCCCGCGGAGCTGGTGGAGCTGGCTGAGGCCGTAACGGTCGGCCCGGTCGATGATGATCGTGTTCGCGTTGGAGATGTCCAGGCCGGTCTCGATGATGGTCGTCGAGACGAGCACGTCGAACTTGCGCTCCCAGAAGTCGTCGACGACCTGCTCCAGCTGGTGCTCGCCCATCTGCCCGTGCGCGACGGCGATCCGCGCCTCGGGGACGAGCTCGGCGAGCTCACTCGCGACGCGCTGGATCGACTGCACCCGGTTGTGCACGTAGAAGATCTGGCCCTCGCGGAGGATCTCGCGCCGGATCGCGGCGGCGACCTGCTTGTCGCTCTTGGGGCCCACGAACGAGAGGATCGGATGGCGGTCCTCGGGCGGGGTCTGCAGGGTCGACATCTCGCGGATGCCGGTGACCGCCATCTCGAGCGTGCGCGGGATCGGAGTGGCGCTCATCGCGAGGATGTCGACGTTGGTCTTCATCTTCTTGAGCGCGTCCTTGTGCTCGACGCCGAAGCGCTGCTCCTCGTCGATGATCATGAGGCCCAGATCCTTGAACATCACCTGGTCGGTGAGGATCCGGTGCGTGCCGATCACCATGTCGACGGATCCCTCCAGCAGGCCGTCGAGCGTGAGCCGCGCCTCCTTGTCGGTCTGGAACCGCGACAGCGGACGCACCTTGACCGGGAAGCCCGCGAAGCGCTCCGTGAAGGTCTCGAGGTGCTGCTTGACGAGCAGCGTGGTCGGCACGAGCATCGCGACCTGCTTGCCGTCCTGGATCGCCTTGAACGCAGCGCGCACCGCGACCTCGGTCTTGCCGAAGCCGACGTCGCCCGAGAGCAGCCGATCCATCGGGATGGGCCGCTCCATGTCGGCCTTGATCTCGTCTATGGTCTGCAGCTGGTCGGGGGTCTCCGCGAACGGGAAGGCCTCCTCCAGCTCGCGCTGCCACGGGGTGTCCTTGGCGAAGGCGTACCCCTTGGCCGCCATCCGCGCCGAGTACAGCTTCACCAGCTCGACGGCGATGTCGCGCACTGCCTTGCGCGCCTTGCCCTTGGCGGCGGCCCAGTCGCTGCCACCCATCTTCGACAGCTGGGGCGCCTCCCCGCCGACGTACTTGGAGAGCAGGTCCAGCTGATCGGTGGGCACGTACAGCTTGTCGCCCGGGTAACCGCGCTTGGACGGCGCGTACTCGAGCACCAGGTAGTCCCGCGTGGTCTTCACGGCGTTGCGCCCGCCCGACGAGACCTCGCGCTGGGTCATCTCGACGAAGCGCGCGATGCCGTGCGTCTGGTGCACGACGAAGTCGCCCGCCTTGAGCTGCATCGGATCCACGACGTTCTTGCGTCGGGAGGCGAGCTTCTTGACGATGCGGGTGTCACCGCCGATCGTGCGTCCGTAGAACTCGCTCTCGGTCAGGACCGCGATCTTCGCGGAGGCTACCTGGAAACCCGACTCGATGGCTCCCGTCACGAGCGTGGCGACGCCCGCGTCTGGAGCGCCCGGGAGAGAGTCGACCACACGGGCCGCGACCCCGCGGTCAGCGAGAACGTCCCGGGCGCGATCGACGAGGCCGGGGCCCGAGGCCACCAGGATGACCCGCCATCCGTCCGAGACACGGCCGGCCGTGAACTCGATCGCGCCGTCGACGTTGCCGTGGAACGACGGGATCGGCGCCGCGCTCACACCGTCGGTACCCTGATCGAACACCGCATCCTCGGCGCCGGCGTCGAACGCGCTCAGCCGCCACCACACGCCGTCGCGGTCATGCACGGCGGTGCGCAGTTCGGCAATGGAGAGGAAGTCGCCGGTCTGCAGGTCGATCGGTGCCGAGGCGCCCGCGGTCGCGGCGCTCCAGGCGGCATCGAGGAACTCGCGGTTGGTCTCGCCGAGGCTCGCCGCGCGGGCGCCGGACCGCTCCGGATCCACGAGCGCGACCGCCGCGTGCTCGGGCAGGTAGTCCGTGAGCGGCACCACAGGACCGGCGACGACGGGCAGGAGCGACTCCATGCCCTCGACCGGGATCCCTTCCGCCATCTTCTGCAGCATCCCGGCGATGCCGGGGAAGGCGTCGACGAGAGCGCCCGCCCGCTCGCGCACCTCCGCCGTCAGCAGCAGCTCGCGACTGGCGGGCAGGGAGACGCTCGACGGCGCTGCGGGGAGGGAGCGCTGATCCGCGACAGAGAAGAGCCGGATCTGGTCCACCTCGTCGCCGAAGAACTCCACTCGCGAGGGATGTTCTGCCGTCGGCGGGAAGACGTCGAGGATGCCGCCGCGCACCGCGAACTCTCCGCGGCGGGAGACCATGTCGACACGCGAATAGGCGCGTTCCACGAGGGAAGCGGCGACGCCGTCGAGATCGTAGCCTCGTCCGCCGACCGTGAGCTCGAGGGGTTCGACGTCGCCGAGCCCCGCGGCGACGGGCTGCAGGGCCGCGCGCACCGACGCGACGACGACGAGCGGGCGCTCCCCCGACCAGACCCGCATCCGGCGCAGCACTTCGAGGCGCCGCCCGACGGTGTCGGGGCTGGGGCTGAGTCGCTCGTGGGGCAGCGTCTCCCACGCGGGGAAGGACAGGATCTCGGCGTCGGGAAGGTAGGAGCCGAGGGCGGCAGCGAGGGATTCGGCACGGCGCCCGGTCGGCGCGACCACGAGCAGCGCCCCCGGCTTGCCCGCGGCGGCGCGGCGCTCGAGAAGCCCCGCGAGCATGGGCGCGTCCATGCCTGCGCTCGCGAGCAGGTCGGCGTCGGTCTGCGCCCAAGTCAGGGCGTCGCGGAATCCGGACGCCTCCTCTTCCAGAGCGCGGATGATCCCCTGCACAGTCACCGGAAGAGTCTACGTGCCGTCGCCGACACGGGAGCCGTCCATCGCCTCTCGTCGTAGGTCCGATGCCGACCCTAGGATGAACGCGTGACCGATCCGCAGCAGCCCGCTCCCGTTCCGCCGCCCGCCGCGACGGGATATCCGGCACCGCCGATCGCGCCTCCCGCCTACGGCGCACCGCAGCAGTTCGCGCAGCCCACCGCCCCGGTCTACCAGGCCCCTCCCGGAGCGTTCTCCGGACCTGCCGGGGGCTTCACGACCCCCTACGCGCCGACGCCGCAGACGGCCCGCGGTTCGGGGCTCGGCCGCACGGCTCTGCTGCTCTCGCTCGTCGCCACCGTCGTGCTGACCGTCGTCGGGGCCGTGCTCGCGTGGCAGGTCGGACACGGCATCGGATCCTCGGCCGACCTGACGACCCTCGAGAATCAGGTCGGCGCCGGCGACCTGTCGATCCTGACACCCGTGCGGGACCTCGTGCTGTGGGTCGAGATCACGTCGTGGGCCGCGACCGCGCTGGGGATCTGGGCGCTGGTGCAGGGCATCGTCGCGATCGCCAAGCGGCGCGGACGCGGATCCGGCGTCGCGGCCGTCATCATCGCCGTGCTGGGGCCGTTCGTCTACTTCGTGGTCGGCTACCTGGCCTTCGCAATCGCACTGGGCGTGGCGGCCTCGCAGAGCTGACGCGACGCGATCTGCCCGGCACGCGGTGCGGCCGCGGTCAGCGCGGCGCGTGGTGCTTCTGCTGCGCGGCGAGCAGGCCCTCCTCGACCAGCTGCTCCACGGCGTCCGCCGCGTCGGAGATCAGGATCGGGAGATTCGAGCGCTCCGCGGCGCCGAACGGTGCGAGCACCCAGTCCGCGGGATCCTGCCGACCGGGCGGACGCCCGATCCCGACCCGCACCCGCGGGAAGTCCGGGGTCGTGAGCACCCGGGCGACGTCACGGATGCCGTTGTGTCCCCCGTGCCCGCCGCCGACCTTGAGCTTGATGGTGTCGAACGGGATGTCCAGCTCGTCGTGCACGAGCACGACCCGCTCGGGGTCGACCGAGTAGAACCGCGCGAGGGCGCCGACCGGGGCGCCGGACACGTTCATGAAGCTGTTGGGCTTGGCGAGCACGAGCTTGTCGCCGCCCGGCCGCACCCAGGTCTCCACGACCCGGGCGCCGGCCTTGTGCTCACGGAACGCCTCGCCACGCCGCGCCGCGAGCTCGTCCAAGACCATCTGACCCACGTTGTGCCGGGTCGCGGCGTACTTCGGGCCCGGGTTGCCGAGCCCTACCACCAGCCACGTCTGCGCCATGGATCCATCCTCCCGGAGAGAAGAAGAAGGGAGCGCGAAAGAATCGCGCTCCCTTCTCAGAGTTCTGAGAACCGAAAGGTCACTCCGCCTTGGAGGCGATCGCGTCCGCCTCGAGGGCGTCGCCCTCGGCCTCGGCGAGCGAGTCGGCGACGTTCTGCGCGGAGACGGCCACGATGAGCAGCTCCGGGTCGGCGACCAGCGTGACACCCTTGGGCAGCTTCACGTCAGCGGCGGTGATGTGCGAGCCCTCCTCGAGGCCCTCGACGGAGACCTCGACGTGCTCGGGGATGTGGGTGGCCTCGGCCTCGACGGCGACGTGCGTGTTCTCCAGCTGCACGATCGTGCCTGCGAACGCCTCGCCCACGACGACGACGGGGAGCTCGATCGAGACCTTCTCGCCCTTCTTCACCACGAGCAGGTCGATGTGCTCGATGATCTGGTGCACCGGGTCCTTCTGCACGTCCTTGACCAGGGCGAGCTCGGCGCGACCCTCGATGTCCAGCTCGAGCAGCGCGTTGGCGCGACGGATGAGCAGGGCGACCTGGTGTCCCGGCAGCGCGACGTGCACCGGCTCGGTGCCGTGGCCGTAGATGACGGCCGGGATCTGGCCCGCGGCGCGCAGGCGGCGGGCGAAGCCCTTGCCGAAGCTGGTGCGGAGCTCGGCGACAACCTTGTTGTCTTCGGTCATGGTGTTCTCCTTGTTCACACGCGGCTCGGGGCCGCGCGGTGGTCTGGGTGCGTCGTCTCGACACGACGGAAGGAGAGCCAGAGCTCGCCGCGTCGATCACGGATGCGCGCACACGTGCGTCATCCCTCGCCGAGGACCACACCATGCTACCCGAGTTCGGCGC
Source organism: Microbacterium sp. 22303 (assembly GCF_052045265.1). Lineage (NCBI taxonomy): Bacteria > Bacillati > Actinomycetota > Actinomycetes > Micrococcales > Microbacteriaceae > Microbacterium > Microbacterium sp. 22303. The sequence continues at coordinate 1,162,201 of NZ_JBQEOQ010000001.1, forward strand.
GTTGTTCTGACGGTAGGCTGTACGGCATGACCGATGGTGCATTCCTCTCCGAAGCGCTGGCCTGGCTGATCGGCCTGATGGCCGTCGGCGCGACCGTACTCTGCTTCGGCGCGTTGTTCTCGCTCGGCCGCTCCGGCTACCGCAAGGACTGACGAACCACACACGAAGAACCGCGCCGCCCCTTCGGACGACGCGGTTCTTCTCGTGTGTGCCTTCGACAGGCTCAGGGACCGGTCATCCGACGCCGAGATAGGCCTCCTTGACGGCCGGATCGGCGAGCAGCTCCTTGCCGGTTCCGGTGCGGGTGATCGCCCCGGTCTCCAGCACGAAGGCGCGGTGCGCGCGTGCGAGCGCCTGGTTCGCGTTCTGCTCCACCAGCAACACCGTCGTGCCCTGCGCGTTGATCTCCGTGATGATCTTGAAGATCTGCCGGATGAACTGCGGGGCGAGACCCATCGAGGGCTCGTCCAGCAGCAGCACGCGCGGCTGGGACATCAGCGCCCGCCCGATGGCGAGCATCTGCTGCTCGCCTCCGGACATCGTGCCTCCCAGCTGCTTCTTGCGCTCGTCCAGCCGCGGGAAGAGCGAGAACACGCGCTCGTACGACTCGGCGACGCCCGACTTGCTCTTCAGACCGAACGTGCCCATGTCGAGGTTCTCCAGCACCGTCATGCCGGGGAAGATCCCCCGACCCTCGGGCGACTGCGAGATCCCCTTGACGACGCGCAGGTGCGCCTTCATCTTGGTGATGTCCTCGCCATCGAACGTGATGGATCCGGTGGACGGCTGCAGCAGTCCCGAGATCGTGCGCATGGTCGTGGTCTTGCCCGCGCCGTTCGCGCCGATCAGCGAGACGATCTCACCCTCGTCCACCGAGAAGGAGATGTCGTGGATCGCCTTGATCCGTCCGTAGTGGACCGAGACGTCCTTCAGTTCAAGCAACGTCATCTTCGGGCACTCCCAGGTAGGCGGCGATCACGCGCGGATCGTTGCGGATGGCGGCGGGCAGGTCATCGGCGATCTTCTTGCCGAACTCCAGCACCACGATGCGGTCGGTGACACCCATCACGAGCTTCATATCGTGCTCGATGAGCAGCACCGTGTAGCCCTCGTCGCGGATGGAGCGGATGAGGGCCATCAGATCCTCCTTCTCAGCCGGATTGAAGCCGGCGGCCGGCTCGTCCAGGCAGAGGAGCTTCGGATCCGTTCCGAGGGCGCGGGCGATCTCGAGGCGTCGCTGGGATCCATAGGACAGATCCCGTGAGCGCTTCTGCGCGTGCTGCGCGATCCCGACGAAGTCGAGCAGGGCCATCGCACGATCGACCGAGCTCTTCTCCTCCCGCACGTGCCTGGGCAGCCGCAGCAGAGCTCCCGGCACCGAGGTGCGGTGCCGCGCGTCCAACCCGACGACGACGTTCTCCAGAGCGGTCATCTCGCCGAAGAGGCGGATGTTCTGGAACGTGCGGGCGAAGCCCAGACGCGTGATCTGGTGCTGCTTGCGTCCCTTGACCGACTGCCCTTCGAGCAGCACGTCGCCGCTGGTGGGCTTGTAGACGCCGGTCATGGCGTTGAAGCACGTCGTCTTGCCGGCGCCGTTCGGTCCGATCAGACCGAGGATCTCACCGCGCTTGATGTCGAACGACACGTCGTCCAGAGCGGTGAGACCGCCGAAGCGGATGGTGAGGTTCTTCACCTCGACCAGTTTCTCGCCGACCTCGACCTCGATCTCGCGCTCGGACTCGGCGCCCTCGACGAGCGGCGGGTCCTCACCCGGCACGATGTCGGGCTGCGCGCCCTCGGGCATCTCGGCAGCCACCGCGTCCGTCACGGACTCCTCCGGAGCCGCGTCGGCGGGAACCTGGTTCTCGTTCGGATCGGTCATGACGCACCTCCCTCAGTGCTCGGCTTGGGCGTTCGCGTCGGTTCCGCCCTGGGGGGTTTCGGCGGCGCGATCCACTCGATCGCCTTGCGCGAGTAGGCCATCAGACGCATCTTGGCCGGGATCAGACCCTGCGAGCGGTAGATCATCAGGATCACCAGAGCGACACCGAAGATGAGGTACTTGTACTCGGCGATCGCCGTGAAGCGCAGCGGGATGTACGCCACGATCGCGCCGCCCAGGATCGCACCGACCTTGTTGCCCGTGCCGCCGAGGACGACGGCGGCGAGGAACAGGATCGAGGTCTGCACGTCGAACTTCTGGTTGTTCACGAAGCCGATCTGCCCTGCCATCAGCGCGCCGGAGAGGCCGCCGACGCTCGCGCCGATCGCGAACGCCCACACCTTGTACTTGAAGGTGGGCACGCCCATCGTCTCGGCGGCGTCCTCGTCCTCGCGGATCGCGATGAATGCGCGGCCGACGCGCGAGCGCTCGAGGTTGCCCACCAGCAGCAGCACGATGATGAGGATCGTGATGGTCAGCCAGTACCACGGTACGCCGTTCGAGTTGGAGAAGATCGGCACTCCGGAGGCGGTCTCCCCCGGCGGGCGACCGATGTTCTGGAAGCCGACCTGACCCTTCATGGCCGGGATGATCGTCGCGAGGATCCGCACGATCTCTCCGAAGCCGAGCGTCACGATCGCGAGGTAGTCTCCGCGCAGTCGAAGCGTGGGCACGCCCAGGACGACGCCGAAGATCATCGCGACGACCATGGCCGCCGGCAGCGTCCACAGGTACGGGATCTTCAGGTAGGGCGAGTCGGGGCTGGTGAACATCGCCGCGGTGTACTGGCCGACGGCGAAGAACGCGACGTAGCCGAGGTCGAGCAGACCCGCGTAGCCGACGACGACGTTCAGCCCGACCGCGACGAGCGCGTAGACCGCCATCGAGAACAGTGCGATCGACCAGTTGTTGCCCGGCGACGTGCTGAGCGGGAAGAAGTCCAGGAACGGCAACGCGTAGGCGATCGCGACAACGGGCAGCATCCATGCCCACTGCATGGGACGCGACATCTCGTTCCAGCGTTCGCGGAGCCCGCGGAACGGACCGCGACGTGCGGTGGCGATCGATTCTGTCTCGATCGTCTCTCGGGCCGACTCGGCCGTGGGCAGCGGGCGGGGCCCGTCGGATGAGGTGCTCATGCCTTGCTCCTTCCGAGCGTGGTGCCCAGGATGCCGGTCGGGCGGACCAGCAGCACGAGGACGAGGATGACGAAGGCCACGACGTCGGCCCACTGCGCATCCCCGAGGAGGATCTGCCCGTAGTTGCCGACGACGCCCAGCAGGATGCCGCCGAGCAGCGCACCCCGGACGTTGCCGATGCCGCCGAGGACAGCGGCGGCGAACGCCTTGACGCCGAGGATGAACCCGCCGTTGTAGATGACACCGGAGGGCACCAGCATCACGTAGAACAGGGCCGCGGCTCCGGCGAGCAGGCCGCCGATGACGAACGTGATCACGATGGTGCGCTCCTTGGAGACGCCCATCAGGGTCGCGGTGTCCGGATCCTGCGCGACGGCGCGGATCCCGCGTCCGGTGCGACTGCGGCGGATGAACATGTCGGTGCCGACCATGAGCAGGATCGCGGCGACCACGATGATGATCTGCTGGTTGGTGATGATCGTGCCGAAGACATCGAAGACCGGCTCCGGGATGAACATCGTCACGGCGGGCTGCGCGTTCGCCCCGCCGACGAACGGCAGGAAGATGAGGTACTGGATCGCGAAGGAGACGCCGATCGCGGTGATCAGGAACGCGAGCCTCGGCGCGTTGCGTTTGCGCAGCGGTCTATAGGCCACGCGTTCCACGAGGAAGGCTGTGACCGCCGAGGCGAGCATGCCGACCACGAGCGCCAGCAGCAGATCCATGATGATCTCAGCCGGGCCGATGGTCGGGGCGCTCGGGCCGAAGCCGAGCGTGGTCAGTGTGACGACCACCCCGTATGCGCCCACGATGAAGACCTCGGAGTGGGCGAAGTTGATCAGGCTGAGCACGCCGTAGACGAGCGTGTAGCCGACCGCGATGAGGCCGTAGACGGCCCCGAAGGTGAGACCGTCGAAGGTCGCGCTCCAGAAGTTCTGGAACAGCGCATTGACGTCGAAATTGATCCATGAGTTGTCCGCGTGCACGACGGACTGGGCGAGAAGATCCAGCATTCAGGTTCGCTTCCACAGGGGGCGCTCGTGGCGCCGGGAAAGAGCAGGAGAAGAAGGGCCCCGCGACGCAGCTCGTGCGTCGCGGGGCCGGTGGATCACTTGCCGATCTGTCCGACGTAGACGATCTTGCCGCCGTCGACCTTGTAGCCGTAGACCGCGGGAGCCTGCAGCTCACCCGTGGCGTCCCACTTGTAGTGCTTGCTCAGCCCGTCCTTGTCGTAGTTCTTGACCCAGTCCTTGAGGTCTGCGCGGGTCTGCTTGCCCGCGTCGATGCCGGCCAGCAGCACGGTGGTGGCGTCGTAGCCCTCGATGGAGTAGGTGCCGGGAGCCGCGTTGGACGCGTCCTGGTACTGCTTGGCGAAGTCGGTCAGCAGTTCGCCCGGGATGCAGGGGCAGGTGAAGTACGCGTTCTTGGACGCGTCACCGGCGAGCTTGATGAACTGGTCGTCCTTCACGCCGTCGGGGCCGACGAAGGCGCCCTTGTAGCCCTTGGAGACGAGCTGCTGGTCGAACGGCGCACCCTCGGCGTAGTAGCCGGCGTAGTAGACCGCGTCGGGCTTCGCGTTCATGATCTTCGAGATCGTGGCCGAGAAGTCCTTCTGACCGGTGGTGACCTTGTCCGTGCCCACCAGTGCGGAGCCGAGCGCGTCGCTGGTCGCGGTGCCGAGGCCGATGCCGTAGTCCGAGTCGTCCTGCACCAGGTAGACCTTCTTGGCCTTCAGCGTGTCGGTGACGAACTTCGCCGCGGCGGGACCCTGCTGCGAGTCGTTGCCGAGGGCGCGGAAGAAGGTGGTCCAGCCGTTCTTGGTCAGGCCGGGGTTGGTCGCCGACGGCGTCAGGTGCACGAGGCCCTGCTGCTCGAAGATGTTGCCGGTCGCCTTGGACTCTCCGGAGAACGGCAGGCCGATGACGCCGACGATGTCGGCCTCGCCCACGGCCTGGGTCACGGGACCGGTCGCCTTGTCGGGCGTTCCCTCGGTATCGAACTTCTTGAACTGCACCTGGCAGTCGGGGTTGGCCTTGTTGTGCTGGTCGATCGCGAGCTGCACGCCGTTGAAGATGTTGATGCCGAGCTGGGCGTTCGCGCCCGTCTCCGCGCCGATGTAGGCGATCGTGGTCGTCGCCGCGCACTTGCCCTTGCCGTCACCCGCGGGCAGGACGGCGTCCTTCGGGGTGTCGACCGAGGTGACGGCGGGGACGTCGATCCCGCCTCCGCTGCTCGACGTCGGGGTTCCTCCGGCCTTGTTCGCACAACCTGCGAGCAAGAGCAGGGCCGCTGCTGCTGCGACGCCCGCGGTGAGGGCCTTCTTTCGCATCATTTTGTGATTGCCTTCCGATTCGGGTCATCGACCGCTCCTTGCGAACGTCGATGTCATCAAGGGTGTGGTGAGCGTACCTCTTTGCACGCGCTCCGCGAACGACATTAGTCCGACGGCGTCCGGAATTTCGCTCCCCCGCGACGAACGGGTATTCGGATCGTTACATGCTGTTCTCGCGACCGACACATCGACGCACGCGACGCACGCTCCGGGCGCACCTCCCCCGCGGATCCCCCGACGGCGAACGTCATCGACATCGTCGGCGAGGACCCACCGGGTAGCCTGGGAAGCCCACCCACGCTGTCGTCTGGAGTCCCGCGTGTCAGAACACACCGCCCACGCCAACATCGGAGTCGTCGGACTCGCCGTCATGGGCTCGAACCTCGCCCGCAACCTCGCGAGCCGCGAGGGCAACACCGTGGCGATCTTCAACCGCAGCTACGAGAAGACCCAGGGCGTGCTGGACGCGCACCCGGAGGCCGGCTTCATCCCCGCCTCCACCTACCAGGAGTTCGCCGACGCGCTGCAGAAGCCGCGCACCGCGATCATCATGGTCAAGGCCGGCGCCGGTACCGACGCCGTGATCGATGAGCTCGTGAAGGTGTTCGAGCCGGGCGACATCATCGTCGACGGCGGCAACGCGTACTTCCCCGACACGATCCGCCGGGAGAAGGCGGTGCGCGCCACGGGCATCAACTTCGTCGGCGCAGGCATCTCCGGCGGCGAGGAGGGTGCGCTCACCGGCCCGTCGATCATGCCGGGCGGATCCGACGAGTCCTGGGTGACGCTCGGACCGATCCTGCGCTCCATCGCGGCGATCGCCGAGGGCGAGCCCTGCGTGACCCACGTCGGCCACGACGGCGCAGGCCACTTCGTGAAGATGGTGCACAACGGCATCGAGTACGCCGACATGCAGCTCATCGCCGAGGCCTACGACCTGATCCGCCGCGGCACGGGCAAGACCCCCGCCGAGATCGCGGAGATCTTCGCCGAGTGGAACAAGGGCGAGCTCGAGAGCTACCTGATCGAGATCACCGCCGAGGTGCTCCGCCAGGTCGACGCGTCCACCGGCAAGCCGCTCGTCGACGTCATCCTCGACCAGGCCGGCGCCAAGGGCACCGGGGCCTGGACCGTGCAGACCGCACTGGCGCTGGGGGTGCCGGTCTCCGGCATCGCCGAGGCCACATTCGCCCGGTCCCTTTCCTCGCACCCCGAGCAGCGCGCCGTCGCCACCGCCCTTCCCGGTCCGGCGGAGGCCCTCACGGTGTCCGCCGACCAGGTCGACGCGTTCATCGAGGACGTGCGCCTGGCGCTGTACGCGTCGAAGATCGTCGCGTACTCGCAGGGCTTCGACGAGATCCGCGCGGGTGCCGCCGAGTACGGCTGGAACATCGACCTCGGCGCGATCTCGAAGATCTGGCGCGGCGGCTGCATCATCCGCGCGCAGTTCCTGAACCGGATCGCCGACGCCTACGCGGAGACGCCGGAGCTGCCCGTCCTGATGACCGCGCCGTACTTCGCCGAGGCGCTCACCCGCGCCCAGGCCGCGTGGCGCCGCGTGGTCGTGACCGCCGCGCAGGCCGGGATCCCCGCGCCCGCATTCTCCTCGTCGCTGTCGTACTACGACGGGATCCGCGCCGACCGCCTTCCCGCCGCGCTCGTGCAGGGCCAGCGCGACTTCTTCGGCGCGCACACCTACAAGCGCGTCGACAAGGAAGGCACCTTCCACACCCAGTGGTCCGGCGACCGCACCGAGATCGAAGCCGTCGACACGCACTGACGCGGCCCCACCGACGAGTCGTCCCCGTCAGCACACGCCAGAGTGTGCGCTGACGGGGACGACTCGCAAGTGGAGGGGCTTGCCTCGGAGCTCGGGTTCCCTCAGACGTCGCTTCCGCGGAGGGTCGCGATGAGCCGGCTCGCGCCGAGCCGCTCCTGCAGGCGCGCGTTGTCCACGATCACGAGCCGTTCCTCCCGGCCGTCGCGTCTGAGCGACCTCCGAGGGGGATCGCTCCGCCCCACGGCCGCGCAGGCGCACCGCCGACCTCGACCTGCACGCCCAGGATCGCGCCGTCCGCCGGGGAGGGGCTCTGCAGTCCGATGCTCGCCGTCGTGATCACCAGCAGGTCGTCGACGAGGGCGACCGCGGTCGGCCTCGTCGCGGGGAGCGCGATGGCCTCGTCGAGCGTCCCGTCGGGCGAGTAGCGGCGCACCTCTCCCGCATCCCACACCGCGACCCAGAGCATCCCCTCCCTGTCGATCGCCATGCCGTCGGGGTTCCCTCCTTCGACGGCGCACACCGTGCGGCGGTGCGACAACCGGCCGTCGGGGGCCACGTCGAAGGCCTCGATGCTGCGGTGCGGAAGCGTGTCGATGTAGTACATCGTGGATCCGGTGTCGTCGAAGACGAGGCCGTTGGACACCGTGACTCCGCCGAGGCGTTCGACCGCGATCCCGCGCCCGTCGATGCACCACAGCGCGCTGTGCGGATCCCGCGGCATCGACTGGCTCCCCACCCAGAAACGCCCGGACGGATCGCAGGCGCCATCGTTCATGTAGTCGCCCGGCACGGCGAGGTCCGAGACGACGGGAACGATGCCGCCCTCATCCCCCACGTGCACCACGCCACGCTCGGCGGCGACGATCCACCCCGCGCCCGCCTCGACGAGGGGCGCCGGCGCGCCGATCTTCGCCCCGACGGCGAGGGATTCCGCCGGCACCAGCCTCGAGCCGTCCCAGCGCCCCCGGTGGAAGCGTCCCGTCGCCATGTCGATCCAGGCCAGACCACCGTCCCGGCCGTCCCAGCGCGGTGACTCGGCCTGAACGTATCGTTCGTCGGAGATGATCTCGACGGCTCGCGAGCGGGGTGAACGCGACATCTTTGCTCTTCTTCCCTGGTAGGCGACAACCGTTATGTGGCAGACTATCTCACAATATGCATAGCTCTTGCGCGAAATGCGAACCGATGATGAAGCGGGGAACCGGCCGATGACTCCTACCCTCCATGGCTTGATGCCGATCCTGGCGACGCCATTCGACGAGACGGGCGCGCTCGACCGCGCCGGCCTTCGGCGTCTGGTCGAATTCGAACTCGCCTCCGGCGTCGACGGCGTGGCCGTGTTCGGGATGGCGAGCGAGGGCTTCGCGCTGACGGCGGACGAACGGCGCGCGATCCTCGACGACGTCGTCTCGGTCGTCTCCGGACGCGTTCCCGTCATCGCCGGAGTCAACGGCACCTCGACGGCGACCTCGATCGAGCAGGCCCTCCTCGCCGAGGAGGGCGGCGCCGACGCGCTCATGGTGCTTCCGCCGTTCATGGTGAAGCCGGCGGCGGGCACGCTCGTCGACTTCTACGGCGATGTCGCGGGATCCACCTCCCTCTCCATCATGGTGCAGGACGCCCCCGGCGTCACCGGCGTGACGATGACGCCGGGGCTCATCGCCGAGCTCGCCCGTCTCGATCGCGTCGACTCCGTCAAGGTCGAGGCGCCGCCGACCGCGCCCAAGGTCGGAGCCGTCATCGACGCGCTCGGCGGGGCGGACTTCGCCGTGCTCGGCGGCCAGAACGCCCAGTTCTGCCTGGAGGAGTACGCGCGCGGCGCCGTCGGCACGATGCCGGCCTGCGAGTTCCCCGACCTGCTCGGACCGGTGCTGGCCGACTTCGTCGCGGGGCGCGTCGAAGAGGCGCGCGCGGGCTTCCGTCGTATGCTCCCTCTCGTGCTGATCGGACTGCAGGGCGGCATCGCATGGGCGGTGCACAAGGAGGTCCTCGTCGCGCGCGGCATCATCGAGCACGCCACCGTGCGCTACCCGGCGGCCCGCCTCGACGCCGGCAGCCGCGCCGCGGTGCACCTCGTCCTCGCGGAGCTCGCCCTTCCTCCCCTGCCGACCGCGGTGCGCGTGTGAGCAGTCGTGTGCTGCTGATCGGCGGCGGATCCGACATCGGCATCGCCATCGCGCGCGCGTTCGCGGAGCGCGGCGACGCTGTCGTCGGCGTGGGGCTGGAGCCGACCGTCGATCCGGCCTTCGCGAGTTTCCTCGTCGCCGACTGCAGCCGCCCGGAAGGCGCGGAAAGGGCTGTCTCCGACGCGGCGGCCGCTCTCGGCGGCATCGACGTCGTCGTTCTCGCGGCGGCGCGGATGCCGATCGGCCGCGCCGACGCGACGAGCGACGAGGACTGGCGCGGGGCGCTCGGGGCGACCCTCGACTCGGCGTTCTTCGTCGCCCGCGCGGCGCTGCCGCTGCTCGCGCCCGGCTCATCGATCGTGGCGGTCACCTCGGTCAACGCCACGCTCGCAGCGCCCTCCCTGCCCGCGTACGCCGCGGCCAAGTCCGGTGTCGAGGCGCTCATGCGTCAGCTCGCACTGGACTACGGCCCGCGCGGGATCCGCGTCAACTCGGTGCAGCCCGGGAGCATCTCCGCCGCCGACACCGGCGAGACCGAAGGCTATCCGCTGGGCAGGATCGGACGCCCGGAGGAGGTCGCGTCCGTCGTCACCTTCCTCGCATCGGAGGGGGCGTCCTTCATCACCGGCGCCACCATCCCGGTCGACGGGGGGCTCTCGATGTCCTCCCCGGCCTCGTGGCTGAAGCCGGCGCTGCGCGACCGCTGGCTCTGACAACCGTTCCATTCGCATACGAATGCCGCGCCGGAGGATCTCCGGCGCGGCATTCGTATGCGTGACTCAGGAGTTGGAGTCGAGCAGCCCCTGCACTTCCTTCTTCAGGGCGTTGAGACCGGCCTGGACGTCCACCTGGCCGGCGAGGATGGTCGCGACACCGCCGCCGATCGCGGCGTCGATCTGCGCGGTCACGGCGACCCGGTCCCAGGCAGCAGCCCGGGCGTGCTCCGACACCTGGGTGCGGAAGGTCCCCTGGAACTTGTCGGCGGCGAGGGCGGGGATCTTGTCGGCGACGCTCTTGGCAGCCGGCGCCACGGCGGAGCGCTCGTACAGCGCCGTCGCCGCCGCGACATCGGTCGCCGCATATTTGATGAACTCTCGGCTGGTGACCTCTCCCTCGCCGGCCGTCGCGAACAGGCCGCTGCCCCAGGCGCGGTTGTAGGACTTCTTGCCGTCGACGGTAGGGCGGGAGATCGCGCTGACGTTGTCGAGGATGTTCTGCGCCGCGCCGTTCTTCTTCAGGAAGGTCGGTACGAGCGGCGCATCGTCGTAGAGCGCCGCCCGCCCGCTCGCGAACAGGATCCGGGCGTCGCTGCGGGCGACGTTGGTCTGCGTGAGCCCCGCATCCATGAGGGACTTGTACCAGGTGATGGCCTTGACGCTCGCCGCATCGCCGATCGTGCACTTCAGATCATCCGTGACGACCTCGCTCCCGAAGCCCCACATCCAGTGCACGGCGTCCTTCAGGTCGGGGTTCTTCGTCACGGCCGCGTACGGGATCAGCGAGGAGTCCTGGGCCTTGATCTTCTCGAGCGCCGTCGCGAACTGCTCGACGGTCATGCCGGACTTGATGCCGACGCTCTTGGCGATCTCGCCGTTCGTGGCGATGCCGATGCCCGAAGCAGTCAGCGGCAGCACGAGCAGCTTGCCGTCCTTGGTGTAGGAGTCGAGGACGCCCTGGGGGATCCCGAGGCCCTTGGCCAGCTCCGTCAGATCGGCGAGCAGGTCCATCGGCGTGAGCACCTGCCATCCGCCCGACTGGCCGACGCCGAGCAGCTTGCCGGAGCGGCCGGTGAGCGCGAGCTGGGTGGCGGCCTGGTCGTACGGGTAGATCACCGGCGCGACGGTCACTCCTGCGTCCTTGGAGAACCCGTCGATGATCCCCTGCCAGGCCGGCTTGAGCGCTTCCTCGCCGAGCGAGTTGCCGTAGAAGTTGATGGTCTTGGCCTTGGTCGCGGCATTCGCCGTGGCGCCGGGCGGCGTCGCGGCCGGAGTCGCGCAGCCGGCGAGCGCGAGGACGCCGAAAGCGGCCAGGGCGGTGCCGCCGCCGAGGAAGGCGCGACGACTCAACTGCGAGTTCGGGATGTTCATGGGCACAGCTCCTTCAGAGACAGATCGGGAATCAGGGTGTTTCGGGGGACAAGCGGCTAGCCCTTCACCGCTCCGGCGGCCAGGCCGGAGACGAAGTAGCGCTGGAGGACGACGAAGATGATGACGAGCGGAAGCGAGGTGATCAGGGAGGCCGCCATGAGCGCCGGCCAATCCGCTGTGCCCTCGTGGATGAACGCCTGCGTGAGGCCGGCCGGGAGCGTCTGCTTGTCGGGACCTGCGAGCGTGAGCGCGAAGAGGAGGTCGCTCCACCCGCGCATGAAGGCGAACATCGCGGCGGTGATGAGCCCCGGCACGACGAGCGGGAAGACGATCCGGAACACGGTGGCGGTTCGGGAGAGCCCATCGACCTTCGCGGCCTCGAGGATGTCGTCCGGAAGGCCGTCCATGATCCCCTTGAGCAGGAAGACCGTGAGCGGCAGCGTGAAGGTCGTGAACGAGAGGATCAGGGCCGCATACGTGTACAGCAGGCCCGCGGAGCTCAGCATCAGATACAGCGAGATGAGCAGCAGCGCACCGGGGATCAACTGACCGATGAGGAACATGAACATGATCGCGTTGCGTCCGCGATAGCGGAACTTCGAGAGCGAGTAGGCCATCAGCCCGCCGACGAGCACGGCCAGCAGCGCGGTGCCGCTGGACACGATGACGCTGTTGCCGAGGTTCTTCAGGAGCGCGTCGTTCTGGAAGAAGCCGATGAAGTTCTCGATCGTCGGATCCACCGGGAAGAACGGACGGTTCTGGGCGAACACATCCTCCTTCTTCGTGAACGCCGTCGCCGTGAGCCAGTACACCGGCAGCAGGCCGAACAGGGCGAGCACGATGAGGCCCAGACGCCCGGGGACGGACAGACGGGGGCGGATGATCCCCTCGCCGACGTCGCGGTTGCGGCGCATCATTTCTCCAGTCGTCGGTTGAGGAGCAGATATCCGCTCGAGATGATCGCGAGCAGGACGAGCCAGAGCGCACCCATCGCGGAGGCCTTGCCGAGCTCGTAGCTGCCGAAGGCGAGGTGGTAGAGGCTCACGGCCAGAGTCGTCGTCGAGTTGCCCGGCCCTCCGCCGGTCATGACGAAGATCGTGTCGAAGTTGCCGAAGTTGTAGATGAACTCGAGCACCGCGACGAGCGTGACAGGGCCGGCGATGTGCGGCAGCGAGATGTACCGGAAGCGCTGCGCCCGGGTCGCGCCGTCGATCGTCGCGGCCTCGATCTGCTCGCTGGGCAGGGTCTGCAGCACAGCGAGCGCGACCACCATGATCCAGGGGAAGGAGTGCCAGGTCTTCGCGATGATCACGGCGGTCATCGCTCCGACGGGATTCCCGAGCATGCTGATCTCGGGCAGACCGAGGAGCGTCAGGACGTGATTCACGACGCCGTAGCTGTCATTGAAGATCCATGCCCAGAGGAACGACACGACCACGCCGGGCAGCAGCCACGGCAGCATCAGCGCGCCGCGCAGGACGGTGCGGCCGCGCATCCGGGAGTTCAGCAGCATCGCCAACGCGACGCCGAGGAACAGGGGGAAGACCGTGGACAACGAGGCGAACACGAGCGTCGTACCGAGTCTCGCCACGAACTCGTCCCAGATCAGCGCATAGTTGTCGAAGCCGACGAACGTGCGCTCCGGACGCAGCAGGGACTGGTCGTAGAGGCTGGTGCCGATGCTCGAGACGAGCGGGAAGATCGCGATCACGAGGAACAGCAGGACCGCAGGAAGTGCGATCATGAAACCGAAGGTGCGGTCCTTCGCGCCCAGCGTGGAGCGGCGTCCCGAGCGCGGCGGTGGGACCTGCTCGCGGATCTCTGGCCGCTCGAGGGTGGCTTGTGGCATGGCATTCACTTTCCGGGTGGGGTGGACCCTGCGGTCCCCTGCACGTCGTCGTCGCAGTCGTCGACGATGACGTGCAGTCAGTCAACCACAATGCGGATGTGAAATCCATAAAATGCATAAGACACCCACATTTGCCTTGCCTGGGGTCAACAGTCTCATTAGGATGACTGGCAACGGCTCCGCAGATGCGGTGGCCGCTGGGAGGAGAAGTCGCAATGGCATCGGAATCGGTGGGGGGCACCCAGACCGTGGAACGGGCGATGTCCTTGCTCGCCTGCTTCACGGAGGAGTCGGGTGAGCTGCGGGTCTCCGAGCTCTGCACGCTGACCGGGCTCGGGCAGTCCACCGTCTCCCGCATGATGTCTGCGCTCGACCGGATGAAGTTCGTCGTCCAGGACGGCCGGACCGGCCTGTACCGACTCGGGCCGGCGGCGGTCGCCCTCGGCACGATCGCGCTCAACGGCTCGCCGATCTTCCGCGCGTCGCGGCAGATCGCGCAGAACCTGGCCCGCCGGATCGAGATCGGCGTGAACGTCGCCGAGCTCAGCGGCTTCACCTTCACCTACCTCTGCAACTTCGAGGGCGCGCTCGCCCCGAAGTCGTTCGCGATGGCAGGACGCACGGGGCCCCTGCACGCCACCGGCCTCGGCAAGGCCCTGCTCTCGGGCATGACGTCCGAGAAGGTCGACGAGTACTTCGAGCACTCCCCTCAGCGCTTCACCCCGCACACGATCGTCGACCGCGACGCCATGCAGGTCGCGCTCGAGGAGAGCCGCAGCCGTGGATACGCGACCGAGATCGAGGAGCTCGCCTTCGGACGCGCCTGCATCGCCGCGCCGATCCACAACAGGGCGGGCGAGATCGTCGCCGCGCTGTCGGCGAGCGGCCCCCTCTCCGTGCTCGACCTGCACGCCCCGCACCAGGAACTCGCGCTGCAGCTCATCGAGGCGGCGGACGAGATCTCGGTCGCGCTCGGATACAGCCCTTCCCGCTCCGCGAGCGCCTTCGCGGCACTCTGACCCGCCGCCGCGATCCGATCGCGGCGCCCTGAAGCTCATCGCCGCGGCAGACGCCGTCGGCCTCTTCCCCCACGACTGTCTTCGGAGACCCTTGTGAAGATCACGCGCGTCCAGACGTTCCCCCTCTTCCTGTCGAGGGAGGATGCAGACGACTCCTATGCAGGCGACACGGGCGTCGCCCATCGCGGCTACGTCATCCGGCCGCCGTGGCGGAGCCTGTACTCCCCCGGCTACGAGACGCTCCTCGTCAAGATCGAGACCGACGAGGGGCTCGTCGGATGGGGCGAAGCCCTCGCCCCCGTCGCCCCCGAGGTGGTCGCCGCCGTGGTCGATCACCTTCTCGCCCCGCTCATCCTCGGCGAGGATCCGCGATCCGTGCGGACTCTCTGGCACAGGATGACCGAGTCCATGCGCGAGCGGGGGCATCTCACCGGACACCAGGCGGACGCCATGGCCGCCGTCGACATCGCGCTCTGGGATCTCTGGGGACACGCGACGGGCCTCTCCGTCTCCGAACTCGCGGGCGGCCGCTTCGCCGAGATCCTGCCGACCTACGTCTCCGGGATCCGCGGAAACGACGACGCCGAGCGCGTCGACAAGGCGACGGCCTTCGTCGAGGCCGGCGTGCGGCGGATCAAGCTGCATCTCGGCACCGACATCCGCACCGACCTCGCCACCTATGACGCCATCCGCGCGGTGCACCCGGATCTCGATCTCGCGCTCGACGCGCACTGGACCTACCGTCTCGGCGAGGCGAAGGCCCTGGGACGCGAACTCGACGACCGCAGGGCCTGGTTCTTCGAGGCGCCCCTGGCGCCGGAGGACGTCGAAGGCCACCGCGATCTCGCGGCGTCACTCGCCACACCGATCGCCATCGGCGAGGCGATGCGCAGCCGTTTCGAGTTCACCGACTGGCTCGCCCGCAGGGCTGTCGGGCTGACGCAGCCCGACATCGGCCGCACGGGGATCACCGAGGGGCTCGCGATCGCCGCGGTCGCCGACGCCTTCCACGCACAGGTCGCACCTCACCATTCCGCCGCCTTCGGCCTCGCCATGGCCGCGGGGGTGCACGTCGCGGCGAGCGCGACCTCGCTGCTCGCCTTCGAGTACCAGCCGTTCACGCTCCCGGTCGCCAACCTCATCCTGACCACTCCGCTCGAGGTGCGAACGGATGGAGGCTTCATCGTCCCCACCGGCCCCGGACTCGGCGTCACGGTGGACGAGGCGGTCGTCGCGCAGTTCGTCCGGCGCTGACCGCACAGCACCCGGAACAGGGGTGGACCGGAGCCGCGCTCCGGTCCACCCCTTTCCGTCAATCCCCGACCCGCACGAACTGCGCGGCGCTGACCCGGTGGATGCTCGTGTTGCGGACCTCCAGCCGCACGACGCCGGGAGCGCCGGCGTCGTAGCGGAAGGTGCCCAGCGCGCGCCACGCGGCCGCGCCCTGGGTCTGGTCCACGATCACCTCGCTGCTGCCGCCCTGGTGCTCGACGACGTAGGCCGCTGACGTGGTGGTGGTCGGATTCGTCGGGTACCAGACCGAGACGCGGTAGAGACCCGGCTGAGGAAGCTCCGCCTTCCAGGTCACCGTGCTGCCGACGGAGCCGGAGTCGCTGTACCGCGTGCGCGTCCCGTTCCAGCCGGAGAGACCGCTCGGATACCACTGCCCGGTCTCGAGGTATCCGGGCCAGGGAGACTGCGTGTGCACGATCACGCCTTCGTCGGCCATTCGCACCAGGACGCCGCGGCGCAGGCTCTGATCCAGCCTCGCCTCGAACCGGGTGCTCGATCCCGGAGCGATGCCCGCCCCTGCCGTCACAGTCCAGGTGTGCGTCAGGTCCGAGCGCGGCGGCACGACGACGGCCGCATCCCGCTGATCGATGGTCCAGCCGGTCGCACCGTAGAGGGCGAGCGTGCCCTGGAGCGGCGTCACGCCGGTGTTGATCACCAGGGCGGTCAGCTTCACTGTCGCACCGGGACCGCTGGCGACCTCGGTGTCCGATGCGAGGGAGACCAGGCGACGTCGATCGATCACCTCGATCGACGCGGGCCTCAGCGTGACAGGCGTCGCCCCCGGCACCGACAGGGATCCGGCCACCTGGACCTCCCCGAGCGCGGCGGACGCCGCGATCACGACCGCGGACTCCACCCGGACCGTCGTGTGCGCGGGAGCCGCGATGGCGGGCACCGTGCCGTCGAGCTGCCACCCGCTCGGCAGGGTCAGCCCGACGCTGCCGGCGATCGGCTGCGCCGTCCCGTTGCGCACCTCGACGGTCAGCGGGACCCTGTCCCCTGCCGTGCCCGTGGCCTGGGCGACCACGTCTCCCGACACCTCCGTGCCGGCGCCGGCGAGTCGGGCGGGCAGGCGCAGCGTGACCTCGGCCGTGGTCGCGCCGCCGGCCGAGACCGTATAGGCGAACGTCTTCGTCGGGTCGTCCACCGGGATCGTCCATTCGTAGGGATACCCCTTGGCGGGCGCCTGCTGCGCGGCCTGTCCGCCGATCCGATAGGAGAGCGTCGCCTGCTGCTCCGTGTCGATCTGCACATACGCGTCGTACCCCTGCCCGCCCGGCCGCACCAGCAGCATCCCGCGGACGAGTCCGTAGTCGGTCGCCGGATCGGAGTCGACCTCGCGGAAGCTGTCCGGGCCGTGGTCGACGATGTCGTCGAACGGCAGCTCCGGCCGCTGAACCACGACGTTGCGGACGACCAGGGCGAGCAGCCCGTGCCCGGGGACGGTGACCGTGACGCGCGCGTCGACCGCCGCCTGGGAGGAGCGGCTGCCGTCCGCGGCGACCACCTCGACCGCGGGCGCGGCGGTGCGGGGCAGTCCGGTCAGATCTCCGGCGAGGTCGACGACGACCTGCTGGGCGTCGGACGCCGAGTTCGTGAGGCTGATGTAGAGCGCGCCGTTGCCCACCCCGGCGATCCAGTTGACCAGCGGGTTGTCCAGCACGATCAGGCCCGCCGGGAAGTAGGGCCAGACCCCACCCTCGCCGAAGAACGAGCCGGGCGCGTGACCGTATGCGAAGAACTTGAAGTAGGCGAAGTCCGCCTCGAAGACGTGCGGGAACTCGATGCTGCCGGAGCTCCGGTAGAAACTCTCGCTGATCAGGTAGTCCATGGCGAGACCCAGCTGCGCGGGCGCGTGATGGAAGTAGTACCCGGTGATCCCGACGGGACCGCTCGTGGCGAAGTCCGGCTTCATCTGCGCGACCTGGAACTGCCGGCCATAGTAGCCGGGATAGGTCGTGAATCTGCCGATCACCATGTTGTGCGCGACGTCGGCCAGCAGCGCGTCGCCGGTGTGATGGGCGAGGCGCAGCAGCGCTCCTGCCCAGCAGGGGTTGAAGACGTATCCGCCGCCGGGATCGGTCACGGCGCTCACCCCGAGCTTGAACGACGAGAGCGCCTCGAAGGTGAGGCCGGACGGCGAGACGTACCAGGCCGGAACCGTCTCTGTCGCCACGCCCGTGACCGGGTACGGCGGCAACGATGAGCGGGTCTCCCAGTCGTACTGCTGCGTGATCACGTGACCCTCGGGAACCGTGACGGTCTGGTCCGGCACGGGCCGCACGGCGGTCTGCGTGATGAACCGCTGCACCTCCCGGTGCGCTCCCTCCAGGAAGACCGCCTCCCCTGTGACCTCGAACAGCTCGAGCAGGTCGACCCAGTACTTGGAGAAGCTGTAGGCGAAGCCGCCGGGCGGCTGGCCGTTGCCACGGTAGGGCGTGAGGATCTGCTCCTGCACGTAGCGGCGACCGATCAGGGTCGCCTCCGCCAGATACGCGGGATCCCCTGTGGCCCGGTAGGTGGCCAGCGGCACGGAGAAGGGCGCACGGCTCTGCCCGACGACGCCCGACTTCGTGGCCTGCACGGCGAGCCGCTGGATCCCCGCGTTGCGGCCGTGGGTGAGCTGGTACAGGGCTGTCAGATTCACCGCGTCCGTGGGAACGCGGCCGAGACGGTACTGCGTGGTGTCGTTGTAGACGGGACTGCCGATCACCGGCGAGTGCCCGATCCCCTTGCGCGACACCTGATACTCGATCAGCGGCCGGGCGCGGCGATCGTACAGCGTGCCGCCTGTCGTGCCGGTGAGGTAGTGCGCCGAGAGGACCACGCCGCTCGCCGCCGTCCGGACCGCATCCTCGTTCTCGACGTCGACGAACCCCTTGGCTCGGTTCCACCACCCCGAGAACGAGGGGATGTAGTCCACGGCGTCGTCGCCCGCCGGCTCGACCGCGATCAGATCGGCCATGGCGTGCACGGCATCGGTCAGGGAGCGATCGTAGACGTTGCTCCGATACGCCGTCAGCCCGTATTCGCCGCGGCACAGCGCGGTGTATGCGTCGTACAAAGCGCCCGCCTGGGCAGCCAGGCCGAATGCGAAGCCGCGCTCCTCCCCTGCCGCCATCGCCGTGCGGAGGCCGGGTTGTGGCGAGTACATGCAGGGAACGAGGTCGAGACTGTCGTTGCGCAGGCTCATGCCGTACGGCTGGCGGTCCGACATGAGCTGCCGCTCGTGCACGAACTCCGCGACCTCGGCCGGCAGGTAGACGCCGGATGTGACGGGCGTGCCACCCACGGCGTACTGCGTGAGCGCCATCGGGGCGAACAGCTCCCACGCCCCGAGCGGGGCCGAGCCGTCGAGGACGGACAGCGCGTGCTGGTACGACCCGCACAGCACCTCGTCGATATCGTCGAGCGACCGGGCATCCTGGCTCTGGTAGCCGACGAGGTAGTCCCCGGCGTTCTTCGCCGTCAGCACGTGGTGGGCTTCCGGATTGTCGCCCTCCAGGCGCCAGCGCACCACGAGCTCGATGTCGTCGGTGCCGGTGCGCAGCTCGATCGCCTGCGGGCCGAGGATCTGGAAGGAGGTGAATCCCAGCCAGCTCGGCGCCAGCGGGCCGTAGAGCTCCGGCGCGCTGCCGGACGGCGGCGCGCCCTTCAGCACCACCCACTGCTCGTCGAACCGGTGGGCGGGATCCGTCACGGCGAGCCATCCGCCCTCGTGCACGATCTCGAGATCGCGGACGATCGTCGCCCCTCCGTCCCACGTCGCCTGGAAGAAGGTCATCCGGTGGTTCGTCCCGACCAGCTGCGCGACCTGGGTCACCGCCAGGTTCGGCTTGTCGAGCCGCCGCAGGGCGTCGGCGTAGGCGCCGATCGCCGTGGGGAGCTCGGTGGCCGCGGCCGATCCTCCGGCGGTCTGTGCGCCGAGGACCGGCGGGAGGACGCCCGCGATCACCAGCATGCGCAGCACGGATCGACGGCTCCACTGCAGGGAGCCATCATCGTCTCTCGCGTTCTTCCTTGCAATCATGATGCATATATTGCAATTCGTATGCGAAGATGTCAATGGATCGTCCTGTATGCGCCTGAACGCTGTCTGCGCGGCAGGATCGAGGAGGAGTGGAACCGGTGAGGAGTCAGTCGTTGCCCGACGCAATACCCGAGGAACTGACCGAGTACTCACTCGGAGCGCTGCTCGTACCTCCGCCGGATCTACCGGAGCCGGACGACTTCGACCGCTTCTGGCAGTCGACCTTCGAGGAGTTCGGCACCGGCACGGTCGGATGGCGGACCACTCGTGTGCGGGAGGCCACGCCGACCCATCGCGTGACACAGATCCGCTTCCAATCCTCGGCCGGCGAGCCGGCCACCGCGTTCGTCATGGTCCCGCACGCGACGACCGGCATCCGGCGCGGGCTCGTGGTCGGACACGGCTACGGCGGACGCTCGGCACCCGATATCGAGCGCGTGCCCGCGGACACGGCCGCGATCTTCCCCTGCGCGCCGGGGACCAACGCGGATGCACCCAGCCGCTTCCCGGCGCTCCCCGCGGAGCACGTGCTCGCGGGCATCGCCGATCGAGACACCTACTCACTCCGCTTCGCCGCCGCGGATATCTGGCGTGCGGCGAGCGTGCTGCTGGACATCGCCGCCCCGGCTGCGGACGCTCTCGACTTCAGTGGCAGCAGCTTCGGCGGCGGGATCGGCGCGATGGCGCTTCCTTGGGACGCGCGCTTCCGCCGTGCAGCACTGGACGTCCCCAGCTTCGGCGCGCACGCGATCCGACTCACCCGGCGCTGCACCGGGAGCGGTGAGGCCGTCCGGACGCATCTCCGCACGCACCCCGATGTACGTTCCACGCTCGATTATCACGACGCGGCGACCGCGGCCCGCCGCATTCGCATTCCCGTGCACGTCGGCGCCGCCCTGCTCGACCCGGCCGTCGATCCACGGGGACAGTTCGCGGTCTACCATGCACTCGCCGGGCCGCGGCGGCTGACGGTGCGGGCCAACGGCCACATCGACGGCCCGGAAGGCCGGCTCGCCGATGCCCTGGCGCTGCAGGCGGCGATCGACTTCCTGGCGCTGCCCGCCGACCAGCTGCAGGCTCCGGTGGGTGTCACACCTCGGTGAGGCGGCCGTTCTTGAGTCGCAGGCGGCGGTGCGCGCGCTTCGCCACCGCCGAGTCGTGCGTGACCACGATGAGAGTGAGCCCCTCGGCGCAGAGCGCCTCGAGGAGCACGAGGATCTCGTCCCGCATCTCCTCGTCGAGGTTGCCGGTGGGCTCGTCGGCGAGCAGCACACGCGGCTTCTTCACGATCGCTCTGGCGATCGCCACGCGCTGCTGCTGACCACCGCTCAGCTCGCCGGGCAGATGATCGCCGCGGTCAGCCAGGCCCACGTGCGCGAGCGCCTCATCCACGCGAGCACGACGTTCCTCAGCCGGGATCTTGAGCGGCACGAGCGCCATCGCGACGTTCTCCCGCGCCGTGAGCGTGGGGATCAGGTTGAACCCTTGGAACACGAACCCGATCTCCTCGGCGCGCAGCCTGCCGAGCTCGCGATTCGACGCGGTGGACAGTTCTGTGCCGCCCAGCACCAGCGACCCGCCGGAGGGGCGGTCCAGTGCGCCGAGCAGCTGCAGCAGCGTGGACTTCCCTCCGCCGGTCGGGCCCTGGATGGTCACGAATTCGCCCGCCCTGATCTCGGCGGTCGCGCCGGTCAGCGCCGCGACCGTGCGTCCCTTCGTCCGGTAGGTGCGGGTGACGTCGATCAGGCGGTACAGCGCCTGCGGCTCGATCTCGATCTCAGTGATGCTCATGATGTCGTCTCTCCTGTTCGGGTTGCTGATGTCACGCGGCGGATCGGAGCGCTTCGGCCGGGCTCAGCCTCGCGGCCCGCCATCCGCCGATCGCACCGGCGACGAGGCCGCCGAGGATCGCCAGGCCGACAGCCGCGACGAGGATCCCCACGCTGAGGGGCGCATGCAGCACGACCGCCTGCGCGGCCTGGCCGAGCCCGCGGAAACCCTCGCCTCCTCCCGCACCGGGGAAACCTCCGCTCCCCGCGCCGGCTGCGGCCTGCCCGCCCCTGGCTGCCCCATCGCCACGCGCGAACCCGGCGGCCGACGCACCGGAGATCGTGGGCTGTACGAGGTTCACGACGAGGATCCCGACCAGACCGAGCACGAGTCCGGCTGCCCCTCCGATGAGGCCCTGGACCAGCGACTCCCCGGCGACCTGGCGCACGATCCGTCCGTTCGACCACCCGATCGCCTTGAGCGTGCCGAACTCCCGCGTGCGGCGCGTGACGCCGGAGAGCGTGAACAGCACCGCGAGCAGCACGGCGACTGCGAGCACGATGAGGGACAGCCAGGTGCCGAGGCCCTCGATCATGCCGGCGGCGCTGGCGAGGGAACCGGAGACGGTGGAGGCGAGATCCGCCTGCGAGCTCACTGTCGCGGTCGGGAGGGCCTTGGCGAGTGCAGTCTGCACGGCGGCGATGTCGGACGCGGAGGCCGCCTTGACGTAGACCGTGGACACCACGTCGCCGGTGCCGGCGATCTTCTGGGCGGTGTCCAGCGGCAGGTAGACGTTCGCCGCGGTATCGGCGGAATCGGACGACGAGGCCACGATCCCGACGATCTTCACCGTGGATCCGCCGACGTCGATCGTGCCGCCGACACTCAGGCTCTTCGAGGTGGCGTAGGTGCTGTCCACCACGGCGACCAGCTGCCCCGCGTCGGCGCCATCGAGCGCGCGCCCCGACGAGACCTTCACCGATGAGAGCGGCCCCACCGACGTGCCCGCGGCCGGGTCGACGCCCAGGACCGTGAAGGAGTTGAGGCCGAAGTTGCCGCCGCCGAATCGCGGCCGCTCGCCGGTGCCCCCCTCGCCCGTCTGACCGGTGCCGTTCTGCCCGGTGTCGGTCTGACCGGTGCCGGTTCCGTCCTGAGCCCTCTGCTGGGCGATCTGCCCGTCGAACGTGAGGTTGGTCAGGCTGAGCGCTCCCGTAGCCGCCGCGACACCGGCTGTGCCCGAGATCGTCTTCACTCCGGCCGCGTCGATCGTGCCGCGCGCCGGAGAAGCGCGCAGCACCGAGGTCTTCAGCGTGGTGCTGCCATCGCTCGCCGCGGCTCCGCCACCCGCCCCGAAGTCGAAGCGCTGCCCGGTGTCGCTGCCGCGCTCAGCAGGCGCGCCGGTGACCGTGAGATCGGTGCCCACCCCGTAGACCCGCGCAAGCGCCTGCGTCTGCGCGTCGCGCACGCCGGCCGCCAGCGCGTTGACGACGATGACCAGGGCGATCGCGATCGCGAGCCCCGCCGCGACGATCATCGTCTGCTTCTTCCGCCCGGCCAGTTCCCGGCGCAGATACGTCCCGTACATGCTTCTCCTTCGGTCACGCTCGTGCTGGTGACGCTAGGAGCCGGGTCTGGGGCGGATTGATGGCGCGGCTATGCGCGCGCTAAGCACGCCGCGGGCGCCGAGGCCGACGGCGGGACCGTCAGTCCGCCGGCGGGATGTTGTGATTGCCTGCGAACACGTTCTGCGGATCCCACTGCGCCTTCAGCACGCGCAGACGCGTCCATGCCTCCGGGGTGTAGAACACGCGGGGATCGGGGTTGGACGCCGGGTCCGCGAAGTTCGTGTACGCGGAGAGCCGGCCCTGCGCGATGGCGGCCAGCTCGGACCGCACCGCCTCGCGCTCCGCGTCGTCGAGCATGCCGGGGATGTCGAAGGCGACCGCCATCACGAACCAGGTGGCGGAGCGGGCAGGGAACGCCGTCGTCTCCTCTGCGACATCTCCGAACGCCCCGCCCAGCGAGCGCAGGAACACGACCGACACCGCGTGACCGCGCCGGAAGGCCACCAGTCGCTCGATGAGGGCGTCGTCGAGCACGGTGAACAGCCCGTTCATCGACAGCATCGGCGGTGTGGGCTCATCGACGTCGTGCGGCATAGTGTTCAGCGCATCGCCGTAAGCCGTGCGGACGACCTCTCCGCGGACGCCGTCGACGGCGACGATCGGCCGTAGGGCTTCGTCGAGCGCCTCCTGATCGGTGCCGGCCCAGGTCACGGCCAGCCGTGCGCCCGCGGGGGCGCTCGGATCCATCGCCGGGACGTCCATATACGTCACTGTGAGCGCCCGCGGAGCGGACTCGAGGGCATCGCGCACCGTCCGCAGCAGCGCGGTCTGGTCCCCATCGACGGCCAGTTCGCCCGCCAGGACGCCGTCGAGCGGCGCCGCGGCGAAGTCGAGCCGCGTCACCACACCGAAGTTCCCGCCCCCGCCGCGGATGGCCCAGAACAGATCGGCGTTCTCGGAGGCCGAGACCTCGCGCACCACTCCATCCGCCGTCACGAGCTGCGCCCCGCGGAGCTGGTCGATCGCGAGCCCTCGGTCGCGCACCAGCAGGCCGATGCCGCCGCCGACGATCAGCCCGCCCACCCCGACGCTGGCAGTGTCGCCCGAGCTGATGGCGACTCCGTGCGGCGCGAGCGCCGCTGCGACCTCGCCCCACAACGCGCCGGCGCCGACCCGGACCATCCTGCCCTCGCCGGAATCCTCCCCGACCTCGATCGACGACAACCTCCGCAGATCGATGGTGAGGTCCGCGGGCCGGGGCTTCCAGAACCCATGGCCCCCGGTGCGCACGGTCAGTCCCCTGCCCTCGTCGACCGCACGGCGCACCGCGGCGGCGACTTCTTCGGCATCGACAGGGTGCAGGATCTCGGGCTGGTTCGCGGCGGAGGAGGACGATGCGCTGAGTGAGCTCATGCCTGCGACGCTACGCGGCGGATCCGACATTCCAAAGCTCATAGGCGGCCCATAGGAAATTGAGGAGAATGGATCCCATGAACGATCACGCCACTGAGCTGCGCCGCCCCGATGGCTCTCCCCTGCGGATCCTCGCGGTCGACGACGAGCCGATGCTCACCGACCTCCTCGCCATGGCCCTGCGGATGGAGGGCTGGGAGGTGCGCACCGCCGGATCAGGACTCGAAGCGCTCCAGGTCGCCCGCGACTTCGGCCCCGACGCGCTGGTCCTCGACGTCATGATGCCCGACCTGGACGGGCTCGGCGTCCTCAAGCGCCTGCGCGAGCAGGGCAACATGGTGCCCGTCGTGTTCCTCACCGCCAAGGATGCGGTGAGCGACCGGATCGCGGGGCTCACCGCCGGCGGCGACGACTACGTCACCAAGCCGTTCAGTCTGGAGGAGGTCGTCGCGCGGCTGCGCGCGGTGATCCGCCGCTCGGGCGGCGCGACCACCGATGCCAGCGACTCGATCCTGCAGGTCGGCGATCTCACGCTCAACGAGGACAGCCACGAGGTCGTCCGCGGCGGCGACGAGATCGAGCTCACGGCCACCGAGTTCGAGCTGCTGCGCTTCCTGATGCGCAACGAGCGCCGCGTGCTCTCCAAGGCGCAGATCCTGGATCGGGTGTGGAGCTACGACTTCGGCGGGCGCTCCAGCGTCGTCGAGCTGTACATCTCGTACTTGCGCAAGAAGCTGGACGCAGGACGCGAGGTGGCGCTGATCCACACCGTGCGCGGCGTCGGCTACATGATCAAGGCGCCGCAGCAGTAAGAGCCGCAGCAGTAGGCAAGGCACCGCAGCGGCAGGACCGACTGCCCCGCGCACGAAGAAGGCACATCCTCGATGAATCCGTTCCGCACCCGACCCCGTGGTCCGCTGTCCCTGCAGACACGGCTGATGGCGGCGGTGACCGGTTTCGTCTCGCTCATCCTCGTGGTGATCGCGATCACGACGAGCGTGGTGCTCGGGAACGTGCTCAACGGCCGGCTGCAGGATGAACTGGCGACGACCGCGAAGAGCATCGGCGGCATCGCCCGGCAGCCGGCCGTGATCGGCCATTTCGTCCCCGACGCCGCAGACCTCGTGGTCGGGCCGACGGGCGTCCCCAACGGCACGCTCGTCATCGTGGTCTCGCAGAGCGGGTCAGCGACAGGCACAGTGGTCACGTCCGATCGGGTCGCACAAGACCTCACCGCCCTGCAGATCCATCAGGTCGTCACCGCGCTCTCGGAGGGACGCTACGCGGAGGATCTCTCCCAGCTCGGCGACTATCAGTTCGTGCATCAGCCCGTGCCGGCTACGGGCCCCACGCAGTTCGAGGTGATCACGGGCCTGCCCCGCGCGTCCACGGAAGCGCAGATCACGACGCTGTTCTCCATGATCGCGCTCACCACGATCGGCGGACTGATCCTGCTCGCGCTGTCCACCGCGATCACGATCCGGGTCGCGCTGCGGCCTCTGCGCGAGGTCGCCGCGACCGCGAACAGGGTCGCCAATCTGCCACTGGACCGCGGTGACGTGTCGATCACGGAGCGCGTGCCCGCCGCGGAAGCCGATCCGCGCACCGAGACCGGACTCGTCGGATCCGCGCTGAACACCCTCCTCGACCACGTCGACGCCTCGCTCGCGGTGCGTCAGCGCAACGAGGAGCGGATGCGGCAGTTCGTCGCGGACGCGAGCCACGAGCTGCGCACGCCGTTGTCCTCGATCCGCGGGTACTCGGAGCTGTCGCTGCGCGCGTTGTCGAAATCGGACGCGCCTGAGGATCCCGCCACCGCCTCCGCACACACCGCCCTGGAGCGCATCCAGGCGCAGTCGCTGCGGATGACGAGCCTGGTCGAGGACCTGCTGCTGCTCGCCCGCCTCGAAGAAGGCAGGGAGCTCTCCCTCTCCACCGTCGACCTCTCCCGGCTCGCGATCGAGGGCGTCGAGGATGCGCGCCCCACCGC
Organism: Microbacterium sp. 22303; assembly: GCF_052045265.1. Classification (NCBI taxonomy): domain Bacteria; kingdom Bacillati; phylum Actinomycetota; class Actinomycetes; order Micrococcales; family Microbacteriaceae; genus Microbacterium; species Microbacterium sp. 22303. The sequence continues at coordinate 1,188,536 of NZ_JBQEOQ010000001.1, forward strand.
ACCGGACCACGAGTGGGCGATCGACGTGCCGGAGGAACCCGTCGAGCTCATCGGCGACACCGGCCGGCTGCAGCAGGTCGTCACGAACCTGCTCGCGAACGCGCGCACGCACACCCCGGCCGGCACGCACATCACGATCGAGGTGGCGGAGGAGACGTCCGAGGTCGTGCTCCGAGTCCGCGACGACGGACCCGGCATCGACCCCGCGGTGCGCGATGAACTGTTCAGCCGCTTCGCGCGCGGTGATCGCTCCCGCAACCGGGCCACCGGCGGATCCGGCCTCGGACTGTCGATCACGAAGGCGATCGTCGACGGCCACGGCGGCACGATCTCGGTCCAGAGCGAACCGGGCGCGACGGTGTTCACGGTGCACCTGCCGAAGGTCCCGCAGCCGGCATCGACGGCCGCAGCGGGCAGCCACCAGATCGGGCGCACTCTCGGCGGACGCTGAGCCGAGCCGATTCCTCGGCTCGTCGGACGCTACGAGCCGGACGGGTCCGGCCCGGCCCCTCCGAGCTCAGTATCCCGCGAAGGCGTCGGTCGTCACCCGGCGAGCGCCGCGCAGCGCGGGGGCGAGCTGCGCGATGAGCCGTGGCGGACCGGACACATAGGCATGCCGGTGCGCCAGATCCGGCACCAGGGTCCGCAGCAGCGCCGCATCCAGCCGCGCCCCGCCGGCCCATTCCGCACCCGACGGCAAGGCGCCGGGGTCGTCGGGCGTGACCACCACGATCCGCGCACCGAACCCGCCGAGCTCCTGCAGGTACGCGCACTCCGCGGCCGAGGAGGCGACGAGCACGAGCACGGCGTCCGCCCTCTGCTGCGCGCCGAGCTGCGCCACGAACGGCGTCACGCCGATGCCGGCAGCGATGAGGAGCACCGGGGCGTCACCGGCGGGCAGCACGAAATCGCCCCACACGCCGGTCGCGGTGAGCACGTCGTCCGGCTGCACGGCGGCGAGAGCGCGCTTGTAACTCGAGCCCGGCTCCGCCTCGCGATATGCGATGCGGACGTACGGCAGCTCGGCCGGCGTGGAGACGATGCTGAACTCACGGCGCGTGCCCCGGCTGTCCGGACGGCGATGCGGCACCTGCAGCTCCAGGTACTGCCCCGGTGCGAACCGGAACGGGCGCCGCGCCCGGAAGGTCAGCTCGTGCACGGTGGGCGTGACCGCGCGCCGGCGCACGAGCGAGAGCCGGATCCCGGCACGGGCGACGAGCACCGCCGCGAGGAGGTTGCCGACCAGCAACGCGCGCTCCTGACCGAGCGTGATGATCCCGAGGCTGATCGGCCAGCCGGCGAGCGCTCCCACGACCGTCGCGACCGACAGCTGCTGCCACCGACGAGACGGCAGGGTCAGCGGCTCGGAGAGCATGAAGGCGCCCAGGAACAGCACCGGCGACTGCAGCAGCACCGACGTCGCCAGCGCTCCGGGCTCGACCGCGAGCCCGGCTGCCGCGGACTGCACGGAGAACCGCACGATCGACACGACCGCGTACACGACGACGAAGAGCAGCACGACCCGGATCCGCTCGGTGCGCCACAGCACGAGCAGTCCGAGCACGATCACGGGGATCGCCATCGCCGGAGTTCCGACCCACCAGGCCGAGAATCCGAGGCCGGTGACCGTGAGCACCGTCGCGCCGACGGCCGCCGGATTGAACAGGTGCCTCCCCCGCCACACCAGCAGGTACTTGGAGGCTGCCGCGATCACGCCCGCGAGCGCGATACCGCCGACCTGGTCGGGGTTCGCGCCCGGCTGCACGACGAACAGCAGGATGAGCGCGGTGATCAACGACGACTCGACACGACGCGGGGCCCGCACCAGCGCCTGGCCGACCGCGTCCGCGCAGAGGGTCGCCAGCATCAGCAGCGCCAGCGTGGCGAGGATGTCGAGCGGCGTGGAGGAGATCGCGCCGACCGTCGACAGGATCACGGCGATCGCGGCGAGCACCAGCAGCGCGTACAGCGTGAGCCGGTACATCGACAGCCGCCCGAGCCGCGCGACCACGCGCTGCCGCCCGCCGATCAGCATCGCCTTCACACGAACACCTCCATCCGGTTCCCCGCCGACCATTCGACCGCTCCATCCGTGGTCATCCGCACCCATTCCACACCGCACCGCGCGGCGAACTCGGCACCGCCGTCGAAGAACAGCGCCGTGGCGACCGCATCCGCGACCATCGCGTGGGCGGCGATGACCCAGGTCGCAGCGTAAGTGCGCACCGGTTCCCCGGTTCGCGCATCCAGCACGTGGTGCAGCCCACTGCGCTCCCCCGGCCACGCCCGTCTGTTCACGGCGGACCCGCACAGGGCCGCGTCCGAGATCGTGGCGACGCCGATCGCGCTCGTGGCGTCGAACGGATGCTCCAGCCCCACGCGGATCGACGCGCCGCTCACCCGCAGGTCACCCCCGGCGTCAGTCAGGCGTTCGACATGCCCGAGGGTTCCGAGCAGGTCGTGCACGACGTCGACGATCCGGCCCTTGCCGATCGCACCGACATCGATGAGGTCGGGTTCGCGAAGCTCGAGGGCGCCATCATCCCACGCGAGCCGGTCCATCCAGTCCACGGGGGCCGGCCGCGCGCCCCGGTCACGGAACGAGTACGTGGCGTCGTAGCCGCGCGACGCGAGGCTGTCTCCGATGAGGGGCTGGACGGCGCCGTCCGTCGCCAGCGACAGCTCCCGGTACAGATCGAGCATCGCCGCCGCATCCGGTGGCGCCGGCACCTCCTGAGGTTCGCCGGCGAGGGCCGTGACGAGCGAGTCGGCGCGAAAGCGCGACCAGGTGTGGTCGAAGTCGTCGATCGTCTCGCGCACGGCGTCGCGCTCGCCTTCGGGAAGAGGATTCGCCGTGCCGATCTCCCAGATCGTCCCGATCGCGTCGAAACGCCAGATGTCCATCAGCGTGCGTCCCCCGCGCGCAGTGGTCGACGGCCCGAGGGCGGGAAGGTGCACACCGCCGGCACGGGCCGGGTTCCCACCCCTAGCCCTTGGCTTCGGTGCGGATGGTGGCCAGCGCCTGATTGAAACCCTTGCTGGTCAGTGAGGACCCGGAGACCCGGCTGACGGAGATGTCGTCGAGCTTCTTGCCGACGACCTGTGCGGCTATCCCGCCGATGAACTGCGACTGGTAGTGCTTCGTCTCCGACGCCTGGGGATCGCCGGTGACCTCGACCTTCGTGACCGTGTCCTGGGAGACCGTGAGGTCGACCGTGATCTTCTCCACCGTCTCCGGGGTCTGATAGGAGCCGTCGGCCGTGTAGGTGCCGTCCTTGTACGTCGAGCCGGAATCGGCCGCGGACGCGGTGCTCGTCGCGGACGGTGCAGCATCCGCGCTCGTCTGCGGCGCGGGCGTCTCCGTCGTGGTCTCCGCGGAGGACGACTCGGCCGCGCATCCCGCCAGCAGGAGCGTTCCGGCGATGCCGACGAGAGCGGATCCGTGACGTACTGAAGGAGAGAGCTTCATGGGATCCAGCTTCCGCAACCCTCCTATGCGCCGCCTTTGAGATGACGCTGTGCCTCGTGAAGCCGGTGTCAGGCGGCGCCGTCGAACATGCTCGTGACGGATCCGTCCTCGAAGACCTGACGGATCGCGGTCGCCAGCAGCGGCGCGATCGGCAGGATGCGCAGGCCCGGGAACCGTCGCGATGCGGACAGCGGGATCGTGTCGGTGACGACGACCTCGTCGATCGCGGAGTCCTGCAGGCGCTCGCTGGCCGGATCCGAGAAGATCGCGTGGGTCGCGGCGACGATCACCTTGCGGGCGCCGTTGGCCTTGAGCGCCTGTGCCGCCTTCACGATCGTGCCGCCGGTGTCGATCATGTCGTCGACGAGGAGGCAGGTGCGTCCGTCCACGGTGCCGACGATCTCGTGGACCGAGACCTGGTTGGCGACCTTGGGGTCACGGCGCTTGTGGATGATCGCGAGCGGGGCGTCGAGGCTGTCCGACCAGGTGTCGGCGACGCGCACACGGCCCATATCCGGCGAGACGATGGTGAGCGTGGCGCGGTCCTCGGCCGTGAGCGTCTCCTCGAAGTGCTGGAGGAGGACGGGCTTGGCGAAGAGGTGGTCGACAGGGCCGTCGAAGAAGCCCTGGATCTGCGCGGCGTGCAGGTCGACGCTCATGACCCGGTCGGCACCGGCGACCTTGAGCATGTCGGCGACGAGGCGGGCCGAGATCGGCTCACGGCCGCGACCCTTCTTGTCCTGACGTGCGTACGGGTAGTACGGCGCGACGACGGTGATGCGCTTGGCCGACGCGCGCTTGGCGGCGTCGAGCATGATGAGCGTCTCCATGAGCCACTCGTTGATCGGCTCGCCGAAGGACTGGATGATGAACAGGTCGCAGCCGCGGATCGACACCTCGAAGCGGGCGTAGAGCTCACCGGAGGCGAAGGTGCGGTGCTCGACCGGTGCGATCTCGGTGCCGAGCGCGGCGGCGACCGCCGAGACCAGCTCGGGATGCGAGCGACCTCCGGCGACGACGAGTCGCTTCTTGGTCTTGGCGACCAGTCCTGGCGCGATGTCGTTCTCGCGATCCAGCTCGACCGTCGTGTTCTTCTTGCGCCCCATCGGACCCGCCTATTCCGCCGAATCGGCACGCGCCGCGTCTGCGGCGGCCGTGCCTGCCCTGTTCTTCTCGACCCACCCCTCGATATTGCGCTGGGGTGCGACACTCATGGCGAGTGCACCGGCGGGGACGTCCTTGCGGACGACGGCGCCGGCGCCGGTCTTCGCGCCGGCACCCAGCCTAACGGGCGCGACGAGCACCGTGTGCGAGCCGGTGTGCACCTCGTCCCCGATCTCGGTGCGGTGCTTGTTCACATCGTCGTAGTTCGCCGTGATCGTCGACGCCCCGAGGTTCACGCCGCGGCCGACCGTGGCATCGCCGACGTAGGAGAGATGCGGCACCTTCGAACCGTCGCCGATCTGCGCGTTCTTGGTCTCGACATAGGCGCCGATCTTGCCCTCCGCACCGAGCGTGGTGCCCGCGCGCAGGAACGAGAACGGGCCGACGGTCGCGCCGGCGCCGATCACGGCGAGCGTCGCCTCGGAGCGTCGCACGGTCGCGTCCTCCCCGACCTCGGTGCTGACGAGCGTGGTGTCGGGGCCGATGATCGCGCCGCTCGCCACCGTGCTGGCGCGCAGGATGTGCGTGTTGGGCAGGATCGTGACATCGGGAGCCAGGGTGACGTCGTCGTCGATCCAGGTCGTCGCCGGATCCTGGATCGTGACGCCCTCGCGCTGCCAGCGGCGCACGATGCGGTCGTTCAACGTGCGCGCGGCTTCGGCGAGCTGAATCCGGTCGTTGATGCCGAACGTCGCGGCCGTGTCTGCGGCGATCTCTACGGCCACCTTCTCATCGCGCTCGCGCAGCAGTCCGATCACGGTGGTCAGGTACATCTCGCCCTGCGCGTTGTCGGTGGTGACCTTCGCGAGCTCGGCGCGGAGCAGATCCGCACGGAACACGTACACGCCGGCGTTGATCTCGCGTGTGGCCTTCTCCGCCTCGTCGGCGTCTTTCTGCTCGACGATGCGGGCGACATCGCCGGCGGCGTCGCGGATGATGCGGCCGTAGCCGTTCGGGTCGTCGACGATCGCGCTCAGCACGGTCGCCGCGGCCGCAGCGGCGCGATGCCCGTCGATGAGTCCCTGCAGCGTCGCGGCCTCGAGCAGCGGCACATCGCCGGAGAGCACGAGCACGTCGCCGTCGAAGCCCGCAGGCAGCGCATCGAGGGCGACCTGCACGGCACGCCCGGTGCCGGGGATCTCGTCCTGGTCGACGATGACCGCCTCCGGGTGCTCCGCGGCCAGCGCCTCGACCACCTGGTCGCGCTCATGGCGCACGACCACCTCGACCGTGTCCGCTCCCAGCCGCGAGGCCGTGGCGAGCACGTGGCCGACCAGCGTGCGTCCGGCGATCGGGTGCAGCACCTTCGGGAGGCGGGACTTCATGCGCGTGCCCTGGCCTGCGGCGAGGACGACGATGGCGAGTGCGTTCTGCGTCATGCTCCGCCGCCAGGATTCGAACCTGGACCCCACAGCTCCAAAGGCTGGGGTGCTGCCGTTACACCACGGCGGACCGCGGTCGCCGGGCGCCCGCTTCTCAATTCTGCCATGCGCCGTCTGCGTGATCCGGCCGGAACCCGTCGGCAACATCCTCGCAACGTCGTTGCGCGACGCTTGGGGTCATGACGATCCGCATCGCTCGCGTGCACGCTGCGACGCCCGACCTCGAGGCGTTCCTGGGCGACCATCTCCGCGACATGCAGGCGACCGCGCCGCCGGAGAGCCGGCATGCCCTGGACATCTCGCGCCTGCTCTCGCCGCGCGTGCGCCTGTTCGCCGCGACGGTGGACGGCGCGCTGGTCGGCACCGGGGCGCTCGCCGAGCTCGAGCCGGGTCACGAGGAGCTGAAGTCCATGCGCACCTCGCCCCAGATGAGCGGCCGGGGTGTCGGATCCGTGATGCTGGCGGCCCTGCTCTGCGACGCGCGCGATCGCGGGATCGAACGCGTGTCGCTGGAGACCGGTGCGAGCGACTTCTTCTGGGCCGCGCACCGGCTGTACACGAAGGCCGGTTTCGACGAGTGCGAGCCGTTCGGCTCCTACGTCGAGGATCCGCACAGCATCTTCCTCACGGTGCGGGTCGCACCACGACCGGCCATGAGCAACCGCTCCGGGCCGGGATAATGGACGGATGAACATCGGCGATCCATCCGCAGGCGACGAGGTCGACCGGATCGTCGCGGCGTGGAACACGCAGCGGCCCGATCTCGACTTCTCGCCGCTCGAGGTGCTCTCGCGGGTCGATCGCCTCTCGCGGCTGCTCGATCGCGCGCGCCGCGACGTGTTCCGCCGCAGCGATCTCGAGCCATGGGAGTGGGATGTGCTTTCCGCGCTGCGCCGTGCGGGCGCCCCGTTCCAGCTCAGCCCGAAGCAACTGTTGCAGCAGACCCTGGTCTCGAGCGGCACCATGACGAACCGCATCGACCGTCTCGTCGGCCGCCGTCTCGTGCGCCGCGAGGCGGATCCCGGTGACGGCCGCAGCGTGCTGGTCACCCTCACCGACGACGGCCGGGTGCGCGTGGATGCCGCGATCACGCGTCTGGTGGACGCCGAGGCGACGCTGCTCTCTGCGCTCTCCCGCAGCGATCGCGAGCGGCTCGCGGCGCTGCTGCGCAAGCTCAGCCTGAGCTTCGACGCCTGACCGCGTTCACCCCTGCGGCGGTACATCCCGCCGCAGGGGTAATCGCCTTCGCCGTCAGACCCGCGTCGGCGTCCACTCCGAGACGTCGCTGAGGCGGGCGACCTCCTCGGCGGAGAGCTCCAGCCGCCCGCCCGTGAGCAGGTCAGCGACCTGTTCGGCCGTGCGCGCGCTGGCGATCGGGGCGGCCACGGTCGGCTGCGCCCGCAGCCACGCGAGCGCGGTCGCGGCGATCGAGGCGCCGTGCGCATCGCCGATCTCCTCGAGCGCGTCGATGATGCGCAGTCCGTGCTCCGTCGCAAACTTCGCCGCCTCGGAGGCGCGGGGCGAGGACTGTCCGGTCGCATCGGTCGAACGGTACTTGCCCGTGAGGAACCCACTCGCGAGCGCGTAGTACGGGATGAGGCTCAGCCCGAACTCGGTCGCCAGCGGAACGATGGTCTCCTCGACCTCGTTGCGGTGCACGAGGTTGTAATGCGGCTGCACAGCGACCGGCAGTGCGACGCCGGTCGATCGGGCGATCCGGATCCATTCGCGGATCCGGTCGGCAGAATAGTTCGACACCGCGATGTTGCGGACCAGGCCGTCCGTCACCAGCCGACCGAAGGCCGCCACGGTCTCCTCGAGAGGCACGCTCTCATCGTCGAAATGCGCGTAGTACAGGTCGATCGCGTCCACGCCGAGCCGATCGAGCGAGGCCTCCGCGGCGCGGCGCACGTTCGCCGCCGACAGACCACGGAACTGCGGGTGCTGGCTCACCTTCGTCGCGACCACGACGCCCTCCGGACGGCGCGAGGCGAGCCACTCCCCGATGATCGTCTCGCTCTCCCCGCCCTGGTTGCCCTCCACCCACGCGCTGTACACGTCGGCCGTGTCGATGAAGTCGCCGCCGCCTGCCACGAAGGCATCCAGAACGGCGAAGGACGCGTCGCGATCGGCGGTCCAGCCGAACACGTTGCCGCCGAGCGAGAGCGGGAAGACGGAGAGGTCACTGGATCCGATGCGAGTCATGCTCGGGGCAACCGATCGGCCGCGGAGAGTATTTCCATGTGACGCCGGATGACCCTCGCACGCCCGGGCACCGGCGGAAGGGCCTCGCTCGTCGAGCAGCGCGTCGCTCTAGAAGGGCGGTGGGTCGTTCGTTCGGAAACCGGTCGGGGTGATGACCTGGACGGTGTGGTTCTCGCGGGTGCGGTAGATCATCCGGGTGCGATGTCGTCGGACGTGATCGGCGGGGCACAACGGTCGCAGGTTGGCGATGTCGGTGGGGCCGCCTCGGGACCACGGGTGGTCGTGGTCGAGGTCGGCGTCGAGGGCGAGGCGGTCGCAGCCGTCCCTCGCGCAGGTCCCGTGCTGCAGGACCAGCCAGTCACGTTGCGCTTTCGTGGGTCGGTAGGTGCGCCGATCCATGTCCAAGACGATGCCGTGGACGGGGTCGGTGATCACGCGCCGGAATCCGGTCGCGTCCAGGAACGCCTGCCGGGCGGTGGCCGGGTCGATCGGACCGTGACCGACCAGCTGCGCCTCCGTCGCCGACGCGACCGGGTTGCCCGCCGGACTCAGCGAAGAGGCAGCGCTCGCCGTGGTGGCGGCGACGCCCGTGGCGACACCGAATGCGGATCCGGGCATCGCACCGGTGACGAGTCCGATGGGGACGGTCACGAACACCGTCGTCTTCGCAGCCTGCTCAGTACCGACGCCGAGCATCCAGTCGCACAGCAGGTCCGCACGAACCTGATCCCTCGTGCGGCCCTCCCGGCGGTCCTTCTGGAGGTGTTTCGCGGTCGAGGTGAGGCGTCGCTTGATCGCAACCGCCTTCACCGTCGGGATCAGGGCTGTCAACCAGGACATCCCGTCACCGGCGTCTTCCACGACCACCCGCCGGTCCACCATCCCGCGGGCATGTTTGCGCTCGGGCGGGGTGGGGTCGAGCCGGTCGGTGAGGATCGTCACTCGCCGTCGGAACGTGCTGATGGGCAGGTGCAACGCCCACCTCGACGCGGTCTCATCGATCAACGCGATCGCATCCGCCGCGTACTGCCGGACAGTCGGGTCGGCGCCGATCGGAGCCTGCAACCGCAACACCGCCGACACCGCGGCCTCCACGAACCGCAGGGACACGAACCCGTCCCGGGCGTGCTCCCACAACAACGGCAGGCACTCCGCCGCGGTCGACGCGGTGCATTCCAGTGAGCGGGCCTCGTTCTCCGAGATCTGCAACCGCACCGCCACATCGAAGAACACCGACCGGCGGGCATGATCCGCATCATCCGGATGCTCCCCGACCGTATAGATCTCAGGGTGTCGGCGAGCCAGCTCCACGACCTCCACGACCCGCTCCGCACGCTGCGCGGCCCGCTGGTTGATCGCGACGTCATCCTCTTGCAGACCATCCAGGATCCGCGCCGCGACGAACGCCTCATCCACCACGACCACCGCAGGAGCATCGGCAACAGCCAGCTCCTCAAGCGGTTCAACAGTGGTAGGTTTCATCCCCCGAGTCTAGCACTTATGTTCGAAAATGAGAAGAGGCGGGATCCAGAGAAGTCCCGAGAGAATCACGGCGATTACCGCCTGCCATCCGACGACCGCACTCGTCGGTGACGCCCGCCCGCGCGAGGCGCCGGACGGACTCACTACCCATCTAGGCTGGACGGAATGGGCATGGCATCTCCTCTCCCCGTCCGCGACGGCGTGGGCGCGACCCGGCTTCGCGTGCCGTCGGAGGGGCCGTGGCCCACCGTCGGCGCCTTCATGGCCGAGCGCTTCTTCCACCTCGACCCGGAGCGTCTGCTCAGCCGCTTCGACCGCGGCGAGATCGTCGCCATCGACGGCTCGCCACTCACCCGTGACACCGCGCTCGGCGTGCACGACTTCGTCTGGTACTACCGGGAGCCGGCGGTCGAGAAGCACATCCCGTTCGATGTCGAGATCCTGCATCAGGACGAGGATCTGGTCGTCGTGGACAAACCGCATTTCCTGCCGACCACGCCGGGGGGCAAATACCTGCAGAACTCGGCCCTGGTGCGCTTGCGCAATGCACTCGGCATCCCCGAGCTCACGCCGATCCACCGTCTCGACCGGGCGACGGCGGGCGTGCTGATGTTCTCTGCGCGGCCGGTCACCCGCGGCGCATACCAGCTGCTGTTCGAGAACCGCCACGTCGAGAAGGTCTACGAGGCCGTCTCCCTGCTGCCCGATGGGTGGGATCCGCGGGCACCGGCCCTCGGCGGATCCGCGTTTCCGCTCGTGCACCGCAACCACATCGAGAAGCTGCGCGGACACGTCTGCGTGCAGGTGGATCCGGATCGCGAACCGAATGCGGAGACCCTCGTGGAACTGCTCGGGTTCGACGACCGCGTGCTGCACACCCTGCTGCGCCCGCACTCGGGACGCATGCACCAGCTGCGCGTCCATCTCGCCGAGCTCGGCGCCGGAATCCTCCACGACGCGTTCTACCCCGAGCTGCTGCCCGAGCAGCCGGACGACTTCGACCGCCCGCTGCAGCTGCTCGCTCGCGAACTGCGCTTCACGGATCCGCTGACCGGCGCCCCCCGCGAGTTCCGCACCCGACGCACGCTGCAGGACGCGCCGGCCGAGGCTGACAGCCCACGACCGCGCCCCTGACGGTTCAGCGCCGCATGATCCGACGCGCGAGCCAGGTGCCGAAGGTCTGCACGAGGTGCACGAACACGACGATCAGGATGATCGCAGCCCACATCACCACCGGCTCGAACTGACGGAAGCCGTAGACCTGGGCGAAGGCGCCGAGGCCGCCGCCGCCGACCAGTCCCGCCATCGCCGTCATGTCGATGAGCGCGACCACGATGAAGGTGTAGCCGAGGATCAGGGGACCGAGCGCCTCGGGCATGGCGACCGTGAACAGGATCCGCCAGGGACCCGCGCCCATCGCTCGCGCGGCCTCGATCACGCCGGGCGACACCGACACGAGATGCTGTTCGACGATGCGGCCGATCGCGAACGACGCGGCGACACCGATCGCGAACGCGCCGGCGTTGATGCCGATACCCGTGCCGATGACGATTCGGGTGAACGGCTGGAGTACCGCGATGAAGATCACGAAAGGGATCGGGCGGATGAAGTTCACCAGGAACGAGATCAGGATGCTCACCGGGCGGTTGGGCAGCAGTCCCCCGGGACGGGTGACATACAAGCCGATGCCGATCAGCGTGCCGATCACGCCCGCCATCGCGAGCGCGAACGTGGTCATGTACAGCGTCTCGAGCGCCGCCTGCCAGAAGTCCGGCAGCAGTTCGATGAGTCGATCCATCAGCGCACACCGCCTTCGCTCGACGTCGTTCCCGCCGGGGCATCGGATCCGATCTCGGTCACGGTCGCGTGCCCGCGGATCTTCTCCAGCGTCGTGTCGATCGCCGCATCCGCCCCGCGGATCGCGAGCGTGAGGTGCCCGAATGCGCGGCCGCGGATGTCGTTGATGCCGCCGTAGACCAGCTCGAACCCGAGACCCGCCGCAGCCAGGTCGAGGAACACCTGCGCCTGCGAGGAGTCGCCGTCGCGGAACGAGAACGTGACGAGGCGACCGTCGTGACGCGCCTGCAGCGACGCCTGCTCCGCGGGACTCGGCACGCCCTTGATCACGGTCCCGACGAAGCGCTGGGAGGCCGGATCCTGCGGGTTCGAGAAGACCTCGAACACGTCGCCCTGCTCGACGACGCGACCGTTCTCCATGACGGCGACCTTGGTGGCGAGGGTCTGGATCACATCCATCTCATGCGTGATGACGACGATCGTCACGCCCTGCTCGCGGTTCACTCGGGCGAGCAGTTCGAGCACCTCGTGCGTGGTCTGCGGATCCAGCGCGCTGGTCGCCTCGTCCGCGAGCAGGATCGCCGGCCGAGTGGCGAGGGCGCGCGCGATGCCCACGCGCTGCTTCTGACCGCCGGACAGCTGCTCGGGGAACGCCCTCGCCTTGTCCGAGAGACCGACGAACGCGAGCAGCTCTGTCACGCGCGCCTCGATGTCGGCTTTGGCCCAGCCCGCGAGCTTGAGCGGATAGGCGATATTGGCCTTGACCGTCTTGGCGGAGAACAGGTTGAACTGCTGGAAGATCATGCCGATGCCGCCGCGCACCTTGCGCAGCTCTCGCTCGGAGAGGGTCGTGATGTCGACGCCGTCGACCACCAGGTGACCGCTCGTGGTCGGCTCGAGGGCGTTGATCAGCCGCACCAGGGTGGACTTGCCCGCACCGGAGTATCCGATGATTCCGAACACGTCGCCCTGGGCGATCTCGAGGGTCACGTCATCGACCGCGACGACAGGGGCGCCGTCACGCGCGGTCGTCGGATAGGTCTTGGTGACGCCCTGCAGGCTCACGATCGGCATGTGTTCTCCGGTTTCGGTTCTGCGTCCGGGTCTGTCGGACGCGGAATCGGGCGACGCCGGTGCGCATCGCCCGATTCCCTTCGCGGACGGCGGGTTCATCTCCGCCGCGGTGCGACCTGGGCTCAGCCCTTGTGGGTCTTGACGTCGCCCTCGACCTTGGTGAGGGTCTTCTGCAGCTCGGCCGCGTCGACCTTCAGCGGCACCCCGGTGTCACCGGAGGCCTTGGCGAGGCCCGCCTGCACGGCCTTGTCGGTCTGGAAGATCTCGACGAGCTTCTTGTAGGTCGCGTTGTCCTTCTCCTTGGCCGGCGCCGCGAAGATGTTCACGTACGGCAGCGCGTTGGGATCCTTCGGGTCGTCCTGCGCGATCGCGTCCTTGAACGTGAGTCCCGCGTCCTTGACGAAGTCGTTGTTGATGATCGCGGCGGCCACGTCCGGCAGCGACGTCGGGATCAGCGCCGCCTCGAGCGCGGTGACCTTGACCTTCGACTTCGCGGTGTCGACATCGGCGAGGTCGGAGAAGATCGAACCGCCGCTCTTGAGCGTGATGAGGCCGGCCGACTGCAGCACGAGCAGACCGCGCGCCTGGTTGGAGGCGTCATCGGGTACCGCGACGGTCTCGCCTGCGGGGATCTCCTTCACGCTCTTGTACTTCTTCGAGTACAGGCCGAGCGGGTAGATCGCGGTGGATCCGATCGGCTGCAGGTCCTTGCCCGACTTCACGTTGTACTGCGCGAGGTAGACGATGTGCTGGAACTGGTTGAGGTCGATCTCGCCCTCGGTCAGCGCCGGGTTCGGCTGCTCGTAGGAGCCGAAGTCCACGAGCTCGACGGTGATGCCCTCCTTCTTGGCCGCGTCGACGAACGCGGGCCACTGCGGGTCGCTCTTGCCGACGACGCCGACCTTGACGGGCTTGCCGGCTTCCGCGGTGGGGTCGGATCCGGCACCCGATGCGGATGAGCAGCCGACGAGGGAGATGACGAGCGCGGCGGCCGCGGTGGCGGCGGCGAGCGCGGTGGTGAGCTTGCGGGACATGGCTGTGAGTTCCTCTCTTGGGGGACTCCACCACGCTACGAGGGGCGTCGAGCGCCCTCCGAATCGACCTGTCACATGGCGTCACAGCTCGACGTCTGCACCGCGGTCACCAGTTCGTGCTCGGCCGTGGAGCGGGAAGCGGGCACCATCGCACGCCGGCTGCGCGCTCGACGGATCAGCCGGGCACCGAGGTCGATCAGCAGGCCGATCACGATCGACAGCACGATGCCGACCCCCGCCGCAAGCAGGGGCGAATGCCCGAGCCACGCCGAGGCGACGGTCGCGATCACCGCGCTGAGCGCGACCCAGCCCACGGCCGCGACGAGGGACAGCGGCAGGAAGCGGCGGTACGGCAGCCTGGTCGCCCCTGCCGTCATGTTCACCGCGACCCGCCCGACCGGGATGTAACGCGCGACGAGCAAGTAGATCGCGGGGCGGGTGGCGAGGCTCTCCCCCGCCCAGTCCAGCGCCGACCGCACGCGGCGGTGGCGCATCCACGCCCACCGCTCGGTGCCGACACGTCGACCGATCGCATACGCGGCGCTGTCGCCGGCCGCTGCGCCCACGCCTGCCGCGAGCAGGACCAGAATCGCCGTCGGCATGGCCGCAGGGCCTGTCGCGAACGCCAGCGACAGAGCGCCGACGACCACGGTCTCGCTCGGGACGGGCGGGAAGAATCCGTCCAGGAAGCAGAACAGCAGGATCAGGATCGGCGTCCACGGGGTGAGGAGGAAAGTGCTCAGGAGGTCGGCCATTCCCTCACGGTAGGTCGGTGCAGCGTCCGGCCGCGTCCCTCTGCAGAGTGATCCCGGCGCGTCCGCCTGCTACCGGAGTACGACGTGTCGGTGCGCGGGCTCTGCCGCCCTCAGTCGAAGTCCTCGAGACCCTGCAGGCGCAGCTGCTCGAGGTCGAGGCGTGCGGAGATCCGTCGCACCACGAGATCATCGACCGTCCCCGAACGACGCAGCCCCAGCAGCACCTCACGCTTGCGGTCCAGCAGCGCCAGCTTGAGGCGCGTGAACTCCTCGTGGCGCACGAGCGGCGAGCGCTGCATGAGGTCGACATCCTCGGACGTCGCGATCATCTGCAGCGTCGCGCCCTCGATGAGCGTGCGGCGCGGGGCGGATCCGCTCGTGGCACCCGGATCGCCGGCGTCGACCGGCTCCCCGCCGATGCCGTCGGATCCGATCCCGTCGGACGAGGTGACCTCGCCCCCGCCGGCCTCCGCCTCCGGCTCGGTCCCCGCGGCGAGCGGGTCGGGCTGCCCGAGCATCTCGTCGAGCGCCTTGACCTCGGCGTCCACGAGCGCCTGCTCCCGCGCGAGCGTGCGCGCGTTCGTGTACTCGAGCATCTGGTAGCCCTCGAACCGGATCCGATCGCGCACCTCGTCGCTGACATCGTGCCGCACGGCGAGGTCGTCCAGAGCCGAGAGCGCCGCGCCCGAGATCGTGCGTTCGGCGAGCTCGTACTCCTCGACCTCGCCCTGATCGGCCGGAATCCGCGCCCAGCGCACGATCGCCGGCAGCAGCGTGCCCTGCACGAGAAGACTCAGCAGGATGACGCCGGCCGTCACGAACACGATCTCGTCGCGGCCGTCCAGCTCTCCGCCGGCCACGGCGCCCGCGGGCACCGAGAGCGCGATCGCGAGCGAGACCGCCCCGCGCATGCCTGCGAACGTGCTCAGCACGCGCGAGCGCGCCCTGACGCCACGGGGCGGACGGGGGCCGCTGCGCTGATAGAACGGCACACTGAGCAGCTGGAACAGATAGCGCACCACCAGCAGCGCAACCCAGACCACGAGCGTGACGAGCACCAGGCGCCCGATCGCGCCCGCCGAGATCTGGTGCACGACGTACTGCACCTCGAGACCGATCAGCACGAACAGCGCGCCGTTGAGCAGGAACACCCCGAACGGCCAGGCGGACTCCGCCTGCCGCCGCGACTGCGCCGTGGTCACGGTCGGCGACACGTAGGCGATGATCACCCCTGCGACCACCACGGCGAGCACCCCCGAGGCGCCGATCAGCTCCGCCAGGAGGAACGCGACGAACGGGATCAGCAGCAGCGTGGTGTTGATCACGATCGTGGATGCGATCGCGCGCAGCAGGAAGTATCCGAGTGCGGCGACCGCCATGCCGGCCGCGATGCCGCCGGCGTAGGAGACGACGACCGACCACGTCACGCTGAGCGGGTCGATGTGCCCGCCGACCGCGAGCGAGATCCCGATCGCGTAGAGCACGAGGGCCGTGCCGTCGTTGGTGAGGCTCTCGGCCTTGAGCTTCATGAACATGCGCCGCGGCAGCAGCCGGCCGAGTGCCGCAACCGCCGTGGCGTCGGGCGGTGCGACCGCCGCGCCCAGGATCAGTGCGGTCTCCCAGGGCAACCCGAACAGCAGTCCGATCCCCGCGACGGCGAAGGCGGAGGCCACCACGAGCAGCGTGCTCATCGGAAGGATGTAGCGGAAGTCGCGACGGATCGCCCGGAGCGACGTGGTCAGGCTCTCCCAGAACAGCATCACCGGCAGGAACAGCAGCAGCACGGTCTCCGGCGGCAGCTGGATCTCACGCAGCGCCGGGATGAAGCCCAGCGCGAGGCCGAGGATGACGAGAACGAGCGGCAGCGCGAGTCGCAGACGCGGCGCGAGCAGGGCGCCGCTCAGGATCGTGAGCCCCAGCAGGACCGTGACTTCGAGACCTTCCATGCGCCGTCTCCTTCACCAGGCCGTGGACCGCGGGCGCCATCCGTTCAGAGCACAGCGCCGCATGCCTCCACGGTATTCCCGGTGCACGCGCGCAGGACAGTCCCGGAGCGGATCCGATCAGTCCAGCTGCTCGGTGAGCTCGAACCAGCGCAACTCCAGCTCTTCGACCTCAGCCTCCTGAGCGGAGATCTCCTTCATCTTCTCGCCGAGGCCGGCGTAGTCGGACTGGTCGTGGTCGGCGAGGGCATGCTTGGCCTTGTCGATCTGCGCGGCGAGCTTCTGCATACGTCGTTCGAGCGCCGTCACCTCCTTCTCCGCAGCACGGCGATCGGCACCGCTCAGCGCCGGCTCTGCGACCGACGCGGGCTCGGATCCTGTCCCCGGCGCCTTCGGATGGCTCTGCTCGAGCGCCCGCAGCCGCAGGTACTCGTCCACCCCGCCCGGCAGGTGGCGCAGGCGCCGGTCCAGGATCGCGTACTGCTGATCGGTCACGCGCTCCAGGAAGTAGCGGTCGTGGCTCACGACGAGCAGCGTGCCGGGCCAGGAGTCGAGGAGGTCCTCGATGGCGGCCAGCATGTCGGTGTCCATGTCGTTCGTGGGCTCGTCCCATGTTCAAACGGCAGAGAAACCGAAGGTCCCTACCTAATGAACATGCAGCCCACGATCCCAACCACCTATGGTCCCACCGGTGCCACCCTCGGTTCCAGCCTCGATGCTCTCCTGTACGGCCGAGCATCCAAGGACCGCAAGAAGCTCATGCGGTCCATCGGTGATCAGCTTGAAGAGTGCAAGAGCTGGTGCGCTCCTCTGAACTGGAACGTCGCCAAGATCATCACCGACGCGGACCGCTCCGCATCGCAGTGGCGCCGTCGCGAACGCGAGGGATGGGAGGAGGCGATTGAACTCATCGAGTCCGGCAAGTACGGTGCGTTCGTGACATGGGAACCATCCCGAGCGGGCCGCGATATGGAGATCTACGTGCAACTCCGCAAGGCCTGCCAGAAGGCCGGTGTGCTTTACATGACGCATGGCCGCGTGTACGACTTCGCACGCTCCGACGACGCCTTCATGATCGGGTTCGAGTTCCTCCGCGCAGAGGCAGATGCGAACAACATGCGCGAACGGCAGCTGCGCACCGCGAAGCTTAACGCCGAGCGCGGTCGGCCGCACGGTCGTCTCTCCTTCGGATACCGCCGCGTCTACGACGAGCACACTGGGGTACTGCTCCGGCAAGAGCCCGACCCTCACAGAGGCGAGCTGGTGACGATGATGGCTCGCGAGGTCCTCGCCGGCACGTCTCCATTCAAGGTGGCGAACATGCTGCAGGACTTGGGTGAGCCGCTCCCTCAAGGTCCACGGGAGGGACACCTCGATCGCGGCTGGGGGTCTCTCACGGTCAAGCAGATCCTTAGTAACCCCGCCATCGCCGGCAAGCGCGTCTACCGAGGCAAGGTCATCGGCGACGCCGGCTGGGAGCCTCTAGTCAGCGAGGAGGACTTCACTCGCCTTCAGAAGATCCTCTACGATCCCGCTCGCCGGGTCCATCACCACGACGGCGTCACCCCCAAATCACTGCTTGCCTGCATCGCGACTTGCCACTACTGCGGGCGTGCTCTGGTGCGGACAACGAACAAGAACAGAAGTTCTACCGGGGGTCCAAGGGTGGCGAGATACCACTGCAGGTTCCGCGGGTGCTACAAGGTGATGATCGCCTCGGGCTGGTTGGATCAGTTCGTCGAGGCGACTGTCGTTGCATGGCTGGGCACTCCAGAGAATGTGGCAGTTCTGGCCGCTGGAGACGACGACTGGGCACAGCGTTCCGCCCAGGCCGAACTGCGCCTCGTCGAGCTCCAAGAACGGCTGGACGAAGCGACCGATCAGTTCACAGCCGGCGCCATCAGTGCGAGTGTCCTGGCGCGAATCGAGTCCACTCTGCGACCACAGATCGAGGAGGCCCAGCGCGACGCCATGCCGACAATCATCGACGAAGGCGTGCGTACGGTGATGTCCGCCGAGGACGTGCAAGCCGCTTGGGACGGAATCGATCTGCAAGAGAAGCGGCGGATCGTGAAGCTTCTCTTCGAAATCCGCATCATGCAGGCACCCAGACGTGGCCCGAACAACGTGCAACCGGAGCGAGTCGTGATCTCACCCCGGGTCACAGACCGGGGCCGGATGGTCGAGTTCAGCAATGACGAGGTCATCGCCACGCAGCCCACTGCCGCCGCTTGAAACGATCATTCATCTTGAGTCGCCGGGCCATCACCAACTGATGCTCCGGCGGCACATTGCGGCACGATGTACGTGCGAGACGAACCGTCTACAGCTATCCTTATCTGTAGACGGTTCGTGCCACTAGATCAGGAGGTGGGAGACATGCCGGCGTTGACTCCGAACATCGCGCACCAGGACGGGCTCTCTCGCAGCGGTCTCTATCGCGCCGCGCAGGAGGGTAAGTACGAACGGATCGCTCGAGGGATCTACCTCCCCGCCGACGCCTCCGCAACCGACTGGGACTGGCTGGAAGCATCGACGCGACGTGCCGATGCGACGATCTGCCTGACGTCCGCGCTCGCCCACCACGACCTGACGGACACGATCCCTGACGCACTCGATGTTGCGATCCCTCGGGGCGCCCGCATCCCGGCGACGACCTCGGCCATTGCCTGGCACTCCTTCGACCGCGCCACGTTCGACATCGGACGTGACACGATCGCCATTCCGGGTGGCGATCATACGATCGGGCTCTACTCGCCGGAGCGGTCGATCGCGGATGCGTTCCGGCTACGTGGCGAGCTCGGCTACGAGCTCGCCCGGGACGCGTTGAAGGAGTGGCTGCGGCGCGGCGGAAAGCCGACGCGCTTGATCGAGATCGCCACGCAGCTGCCGCGCACAAAATCTCCGGTCCTCCAAGCGCTGGATGCGCTCGCATGACCAACGGAAATGCGGTCTATCGGAGCATCCAGTCGGCGGCACGGTCCGCCGCGGATAGGAACGGCATTGCCGCCCCGACGCAGGAGTACTTGATCCGGCACCTGTTGGAGTCGTTCCTGGACCGGCTGACCAGCACCGTCCACGCGGACGACTTCGTTCTCAAGGGCGGCATCCTCCTCGCTGCCTACGGGGTTCGCCGCGCAACGAAGGATGCCGACGCGAACGCGATCAACGCCGATGTCACCGCCGAACATATCGCCGATGTGGTCCGCGATATCGCGTCCGTGGACGCGGACGACGGTGTTGTGTTCGACATCGCGACGATCAGCGTGCAAGAGATCCGGGAGCAGGCCGACTATCCCGGACTCCGGGTTCGCGTGAAAGCCAGCATCGGCCCGTGGACCGGGACCGCCGCGTGGGACGTGTCGACCGGCGACCCGATCATCCCCGCTCCGCGAATGGTGCGTATTGAACGGATCCTGGGCGCCCCGATTGAGCTAATCGGCTATGCCCCGGAGACGACCATCGCGGAGAAAGGCGTCACCATCCTCGAACGGGGCATCGCGAGCACGCGGTGGCGGGACTACGTCGACATCGTCCAGCTCGCCCGGCAGGGCTTCGACGCCGACGAACTACTGCAATCGGCCCGCGCGGTCGCCCGCTACCGAGGCGTCAGACTCGAGCCGATCGCCCCGCATCTGGTCGGATACGGGGCGATCGGACAGGCGAAGTGGGCGGCATGGAGGCGCAAGGAGAAGCTCGAGGCTTTGTCCGCGGAGGATCTCGAGGAGCAGATGTCTGCCGTCGCGGCTGTCCTCGACCCGATCTTCGCCCTCGGCCCCGCCTAGGACTGAGGCGACGGTCGAGTCCCGTCCGGGGTGGGATGGTCGCCGCTCAAGAGCGCCGTTCTCACGAGTGCGGCCTGTTCTCGACTCAACGGCGGGAACCCAGCGACGAGCTCAGTGGCGAGTGCGCGGAAGTTGGTGTCGTTCCCGTCGGCTGGCTTCGGGACCGGGACTGTCGTGAGGTCAGTCATTGTCGTGATCGCCTCCTCGGATTCGCGCGGCCTGTTCCTCGCGACGGCGATCGACCTGTTCGTCGACGAAGGCGAGGAAGTCCTTCGTGCGCTCGGCGACTGGCCGCTCGGTGGTGTTCTGCTCTGTCCAGTCTCCCGCTTCGCCACCCGGCCAGGGAGTGATCCGGGTCGGGCGGTCGCGGTCGAGGCGGGTGCCGCAGATCGTAACCCAGTCGCGAAGACGATCACGGGCGATGGCGAAGTCCTGGTGCCAGGCGAGAGCCTGGTTGCCCTTTGCTTGCGGGTCGTAGCTGAACAACCAGTGCTGCCGAAGCGCGGAAAGCTCCCAAAGCAGCTCGGGGTGACGGTGCCACATCGGTGGGACGATCTGCGCCGGTAGCCCGTACTCGTGGCGCAGCCAGTCGACCCAGGCGTTCAGTTCGAGGAGCTCGTGCTCGACGTCGTCGGGTGCGAGCGTGCGCCAGTTGATGGGGCGGGGCACTTCGCCGAGCATGTTGGAGATCTGCTGGGCGTATTCGGCTTCCATGAGGCGGCGAACCTCGTCGGGGAGATTCGCATCGAGGTCCTCGTCGGTGGGATCCGCCTCATCTGGGATGTCGCTCATCGCCTGGTCCTTTGGTTGCTCGTGCGGAAGAGAAGGAAGCGCTGCCGGCGGTGCTGGGGGGTGGGGCGCCGGCAGCGCCTCCGGTCATCGGGCGATTGCTTCGCGGTTCGCTCCCGCGGGCTGGGCGGGGCTCGTGTCGGCGGCGAGGTCCTGCTCGCGCTGCGCGAGCGCGACAGCAGCCGGATCACGTTCTCCCGCCGCCCGGGCGGGTGCATCATGCTCGGGCATGGTCCGCTCCGCGCGGGAGCGGTCGACGGTGTAGCTGGTGCGGTTGTTGTCGTGGCCGATGCGGGAGGCGATGAACTGCCGCCGTGTCTCACCCTGGTAGTCGTGCTCGGCGGTGCGCCCGACGGCGATGAAGTGGTCGCCCTTCTGGAACTTCAGTGCAGCACGTTCGGCGGACTTGTTGAACATGACGAGGTCGGTGAACTGCGGTTCGAGTTCCGTGAACGTGCCGTCGCCGTTCGGTTCGGACTGCTCGATGCCGACCCGGATGTAAAGCCGGTGTCCGCCGTTGTCGGTGGGGCCGAGTTTGGGCTCCGAGGCGATGAACCCGAACAGGGCCTCACGTGTTGGAATGCCTGCGCT
The DNA here is from genome assembly GCF_052045265.1 of Microbacterium sp. 22303. Classification (NCBI taxonomy): domain Bacteria; kingdom Bacillati; phylum Actinomycetota; class Actinomycetes; order Micrococcales; family Microbacteriaceae; genus Microbacterium; species Microbacterium sp. 22303. The sequence goes on from NZ_JBQEOQ010000001.1 coordinate 1,210,006, forward strand.
CGGTGCTTCGCGGGCTGATGTGTCGTCGACCATGGCCTCTCCTCCAGAATGCGTGTCGCCCGCAGGGTCCTGCGGGACTACCGGACAGGTACGAGCACCTCCCCGATAACGCCGCCCCTTACCTCTCGATGGACACCAACCACGCGAGAGGACGAGAGCACATGGACGTAATTGAACGACTGGGGCAAGGCGAACGCGCCGCCCGCGTATTGCTGGCGACGATGTTCGAGCCCGGCGACACGACTGTGGGAGCCCTCGTGACCGCGGAGCCACGAACACGCTGATGCTGGCTGTGGGTGAAGGACCGGTGCCCGGAATGAATGCCGAGGAAACTCGGGCGTGGCGCAGGAGCCATCAGCTCGACGTGGATCACGCCAAGCAGGTCAACGAGGACACACAGGCCGGCGGCTTCACTGTCCTCATCCCCGGAGATCCCGCCTGGCCGACATCCCTGAGCGACCTCGGACCACGTGCCCCCTATGCCCTCTGGGCGATGGGACGTCCCGCGGTCCTCCAGGCCGCGGCGAATGGGGCTGTCGGAATCAGCGGATCACGATCGGCGACCTCAGCCGGCACCTTCATCGCCGCCGAGCTCGCCGAGGGTCTCTCCCACGAGGGTCTGCTGACTGTCGCGGGCGGCGCGTACGGCATCGACGGGGCCGTGCACCGCGCATCTCTTGGGTCGGGTGGCACCACCATCGCAGTCTTGCCGTCCGGGCTCGATCGCCCGTACCCCGTCGGGCACGCGCAGCTCTTCGAGCAGGTTGCGCGCGCGGGGCTCCTTGTCAGCGAGCTGCCGCCCGGATCCACTCCCACGAGATGGCGCCTCGAACACCGGGGCCGGATCGTCGCCGCCCTCACGGACGCCACCGTGATCGTCGAGGCGGGCGCACGCTCGTCCTCGCTCAGGCTCGCCCGTGAGGCCGCCGGCCTCGGCCGCCCGGTCGGCGCATTTCCCGGCTCCGTGACGAGCCCCGCCAGCAGTGGCACGAACCTGCTGATCCAGCAGGGTGCCGCACGCCTGGTCGCCGGAACCCGCGACGTGGTTGACCTGTGCCGCACCGACCCCGCACGGACACGCGAACATCAACTCGAAGGCGACTCCGTGCAGCGAACGATCGGACTAACGTCGCGGGACAGCATCCGCCGCTGATCCAGCACAGCGCCGTAGCGACGGGATGGCAACCACCATCATATTTCCGCATGCGATCGAACGACATGGGGCCCCGCCGGATCATCCCAACGGGGCCCCACGTTCGCCCGGATCTACTTCGGCACCCCCGCACGAAGGTGCTTCTCGACGTCGGCACGATCGGAGCGCAGCTCGATGGCATCGCGACGCGAGGGCCACGGTCGCAGCGTCGTGACGATCGGACGTGCGGTACGCAGCATCACCACCCCGGTGCCGAACGGAAGTGTGCGGAGAACGTCTGGCGGCAAGATCGGGACTCGACGGATCGACCGTTGCATCGAGTGTGATCCGTATGCATCGGTAGTGACGCTCTCGGTCGTCTCGTCGCGATCGCCTACGAGCGAGGCAAGGTCTTGCAGGTCCCGGCTGTTGGACGCCCCGCCCAAGATGATCTTCACGATCGAGGCATCCCAGATGGCGTTGGCGTTGTTCTCGCCCCACTTCTCCCGAGCCTGTGCGAGGGACTGCAGAACCGGGAGGGTCGTGATGCCGGTGCCTCCGCCCTCGGCCATGAGGGTGGGCATCGACGGAAGTGGCGACAGGTTCCCGATCTCGTCCAACGCCAACAGCAGCGGCGGATCCATGCGTGCCCCGGCCGATCTTGCGGCAATCTTCCGGGCGGTCTCGATCAGGTCCTCGATGAACGCGGCAACCAAGGCGGCGGATGCCCCGGCACCGGCACCCGTCGCCAAGAGATACAGCGTGCCCCGTTCGAGGAGGAACGACTCCGGGTCGAACTCCTCACCGACACGGGGTGTGACCGCGTCCAGCACACGGGGGTCGGCGAGCGCGGACAAGGCGAGCGAGACGCCCTGCCAGATGGAGTCTCTGGTGCGGGGGTCGGCCTGCACCATCGCGTCGAGCGAGTCGGCCCACCCTTCGGCGGCGTCCGGGTTCGTGGATAGCACACGGACAGCGTCAGCGGCCAAGGTGGGGTTGAGTGCCCATTGGTAGAGGGTCATTGCTTCGCGGCCGTCGAGAGCTGCCGCGTGTAGCAGCGCCTGAAGTGCGGCCGTGGTCTTCCCTTCCCAGAAGCCGGCGTCTTGCACGCCGCGGAACCCTGTGGCGGTGGCGAGGCCCTTCGCGCGGATCATGGCCGTTAGAGGGTCCTGGCAGCCGCGGACGATCGACCAGCGCATGCCCGTCGGGACGCCAGGCGCCAGGCGTTGCGGGTCGAACACGGCGACGGGACCGACCCTCTGACGGGCGCGAAGTGTCGCGGTCAGGTTGTCCGGACGGGTGGAAGTTGTGATGACGGCCCCCGGTGCGTCGAGGATCGCGTTGATCACGATGTGCAGTCCCTTGCCCGATCGGGGTGGGCCGATCAGCAGGATGCTGTCCTCGATGGTGGCCCATACCGGTCCGCCCTTGCTCGAGCCGAGTAAGTAACCGACATCCTGTGGGCGTGGTGTACCGGCCAGTGACGGGCGCAGCGTGTCGGCGCGCTTCAGCAGGGCTCGGGGTGATGCCGCGCGCGCGATCTCTCCCGCCGACGCGGTCCCGGCCGGCTGATGCGGGTTGGTGTCCGTGCCGCGCAGTCGCTGCCACCCCCGAAACGCGAAGAAGCCCGCCACGGCGAGGACAGCTAGCAGTAAGGCGACAACCACCCAATATGCGACCGGGTTCAGCCCCCGCGCGCCCAGTCCGGCGCCGGGGTCGCCGGGCATGGCGAGCACGCGGAGCCCTGCTGTGATTGATCCGGACGGTTCGTTCTGTCCGGTAACGAACGCAGCGACCGTGCCGGCCAGTCGCAGGACTCCGCCGAAGGCGATGGCGGCCACGAGGCCGGCCAGGATCAGGTTCAGCACGGCTTCGTTCGCGGGCCGTGGTTGTGAACTCGGAGGCATGCGGGGACTCCTTCCTGCCCCGGCCGGGGATGGCGGGGGCAGGAAAGAGGTATGGTGGCGCGCTGCACCGTCCGGTCAGGAGATTGAGCATACGGCCGTGGTGCCCGAGATGCGGCCAAGCAGCACGACCTCGCCGTCCGTTTTGGCATGCTCGCCGTGCTCGAGCAGGGCGCGTGCACTTCCGTCAGCCGCGGCGGAGGTGTGCCGCAAGACCAGGGCGATGGCGACGTCTTCACCGGGCACGAATCCGGTCGCGTTTAGCTCGACCAGCCTCGGCTGCCACGGCATCGGTGCCGGTGCCACCGTTTCTGGGGCGAGCTCGGGGCTGTGTGGGGTAAGGATGTCGGCCCACACGCTGCCGTCGAGCTCACGCACTTCGATCCGGGTCGGGCTGTTGAACCGCGTCACGAACTCGCCGAGGACACGGCCGAGCTCATCCCGGCGAGTGGGAGAACCTGCCAGTCTCTGCCCATTGACCGTGAGCACGATGAAGTCCTCCGAAGCGACCTCCGCGATAATCTGCGGCAGTACCGCGGGAACCAGCGCGGGGGTGTCCCGCGATCGGCGACGTGACCGCTTCACAGCGCGCCTCCCTCGGACAGGAGCAGTTCTCTGGCCAGGTGCGTTGATTCGATTGCGACGAATTCCTTCTGAGCGTTCATGGTCGATAGGTGCGCCCTGCCCGCCCTGGGTTGCCTCGCATGGTGGCGCACCAAGACCGAGTACCGGCGCACGCGGCGATGAGCGCCTCGGCGAAGGCAATGCTACGAACTTCCGCTCGATCGTGTTCGATTGCGCGACTTCGCTGCCGGGACCAGCCGACGACGAGCTACACAGACAACGACCGCTTCCTCGCTGAGCAACCACCCCGCGGCCCGGAACTCCCGCGCTGGCATCGCCACGGAGGTCGGCGTTGCAGTGCTGTCCGCCGGTTCCCGATCGCGATGAGGTCGTCTCGGGCGACGGGTCAGGAGGGGTCGGCGATAGCGGTTGGCGGGTAGAGGCCGGCGCGCTGGAGGTAGCCGAGAAGGTCCTGGCTCAAGTTGACCTGCGCGAGCTCCTGGATCGCGAACCACCGCGCGTCTGCGGCGTCGTCGCCGGCTTTCAGGGTGCCGCCGGTCGGTACGGCCAAGAAGTCGTGAATCTCGTACATCGCGTCCGCGCTTGCGGGCTGTGTGAGCGACCAAAGTTCGTGCTTAATCTCGACGATGATGCCGTTTCCTCGAGCACTTCGCGGGCCGCTGCATGTTCGAACGTCTCGCCGGGCTCCACGCATCCGCCGGGCACGGTCCAGCTTCCGGTCTCGGGGTCCTTGGTGCGTACAACGAGAAGCAGCCGATCGTTCTTATCGATCACGACACCGCTGGCCGCGAGTATCGTTCTCATCTCAGCTCTTCCCGCCGGGCGGCGCGTGCGTGAACAGCACACTTAATTGCTCCGCCGATCGACTGGTGCTCACCGGCTTCCACAGACGCGGCTATGGGACTCGTCGTTTCGGGAACTGCTCGTGTGCGCGACATGCGCGACATCCCTTCGCTAGTACGAACTAGATCAGGTTCGTCGGGTGTGTTCTCAGCCCTGCGAGCGCAGGGCACCCCGTGTCACGTGGTGACAGTATTTGTAGCGAGCCGCCAGCTATGCGACTGAGCGAGGATAGCTGGCGGTCTGCACCCGCGGGTCACTGCGCACCGACCGCATCCTCACCGAGATACATGCCTCCGGCGGTGACGCTTGCCGCATCTGCGATCTGTTCGGCATTGGCATCGAGGCCGTCATACGCCACGCCGCCCACTCGGCTGTCGGCGATGGTTGAAAACGAGGCCATAGTGACGGGCGAAAGCGAGGCCACC
>NZ_JBQEOQ010000002.1:0-742539 GCF_052045265.1 Microbacterium sp. 22303
GGGTGGCCTCGCTTTCGCCCGTCACTATGGCCTCGTTTTCAACCATCGCCGACAGGGACCGGCTTGCGGGCACCGCGGTAACTGGAACGAGCGCGGAACTCAGCGCGCCAGTACGCTTCCCTCATGGTTGCCAAACTGACAACTCTTGGCTGGACACCGCTACCAGGCGCGATACCCGAGACGGTTCTGCCAGACACGGTCTATGTGATTCCAACGCGGACCGCCATGCCGAGCGGTGATGTCGTTGACGGAGAGCTGCGATACACGGAACACGTCCGCTATCTCCCAAAGGCTGCCCGCGCTGTCGGTTTGCCGGTCGAGTTCTCGATGGCCGAGGGCACCCGAAAGTACTTGTCCGAGTACAGCGTCGACCCCGAAACGTGGGCCCTGGGCCTCGCGTGCCTCACCATGGCGAACGACTGGCTCATCGCCGTGGTGTCGCTATTCATAGGCGAACGGGCCAAATTCCAAGGCTGGACCGCGGAGGAGGCAACACGGCTACCGCTGAGGCTGAAGGTGGTGGAGACGGAGACCGAACTCAACTACGAGATTGAGGGCGAAGGGGCCGATGTACTGGCCGCTCTTCGCGAACTGAACGGAGCCGCGAAAACGCGGCAGGCGAACGGCGGCCAAGAGGTTGGCTGACCGAAGCCTTCGGTACAGGGCCCTGCTTCTAGAGTGGGGACCCGTCCCACCCTCGGGAGGGCCGGAGCGTCTACGCTACCTCGCGCATTACGGGCAGGCGTCGCTGAGAGATTCTGAAACTGAGCTTCAATGCGTGACAGCGGCCTTCGATAAGAACCCCTCGCCGATGCCGGTGATCGACTTCGAGCTGGTCGAAACGGACGAACGAGTGCGGCGAGCGATTCAGGTGAAGAAGCGCCACGAATGGGCGGAGTTCACGCTGTCAGTAGACGATGCGCTTTTGGAAATTGTCGAACCCCACGCCCGGAAGGCAGTCGCATCGGCGATTGCGGCCCTCAACTTCCTCGAGGATCATGAGCTCCGTGAAGACGCCCACGCCGCGATTCACAAAGCCTCGTTTGTTCTGCGGGGCCTCTTTGGCTGTCCGATTGTTGTGCGCGATAACGCGTACTGGACGGCGTGCCCGGTGAACGTGTCGCACCTTCGAATGGGAGCGTCCATAGGGATGGTCGCCGAGTTTGCTTGCTCCATATGCGCGCGGATGGTCGAAGACTGCGATCATGTGATGGGTGAACAATATCGCCAGTTTGCGACGCGCCTCGACGGGCGTTGCTCCGTCTGCGAAGCACCTGAGTGTGAGCACGTCGTCGGAAGTTCCTACGTTGTCGTGGCACAGGCGCGGGCCCATGAATGCCGTCATGCATGAGGCTTCGTTCGTTGCACGCCCCCGCTATCCGCAGGCGCGAATCACTGAATTTACCCAGGACTACGGAGACGCGGGGGACGACCCTCACTTCCGCGCCCTCGCGGATCATGGCGCGCTTCACTGTGACGTCGACCTAGGACCGTGCGCCGGGCTAAATGACATGGTGATGGACCAGTTCGGGGCCTAGCCCTTGGAAGACTTCTTGCAGTCGATCCAAGACGCGGACGCTCGCAAGATCTGACGGGTGCGCCCCAGAGGTCCGTCTCCTCTACTATTTCGTTTCACCGAGTAGACGTGGACCGTTATCCCGCGGGTGTCACTCATCGTTGCGATCTGGGGGCCGCGAGCAAGAGTGGCGACCAAACTTCTTCCTGCAGTTGGGTTTGACTAGAGCGGGTTTTACCACTGAACGTCACCATGCCAATTGCTCAATTCGTGCTCGAGCCCCTCCCGGGCCCCCGGGGCCGCGTGGCCGGACCTCCGCCCCGCCTCCTCAGCCGGCGATCGCGCGCCCGTAGACCTCGAGCATCGCCGCGGTGCGCGACGACTGCCGGAAGTCGGCGGCGACCTGCGGATCCGGCTCGGGTGCACGACCGGCCGCGATGTCCGCGGCGGCGGTGCGCAGCGTCTCGGCGAGCGCGGCCACCCGGGCGGGCTCGTCCGCCCCGGCATCGGGCACGGCCCACAGCCCACCCCGCAGTTCGGCAGCGATGTCGGGGTCGCTCACGACCGTCGGGGTGCCCAGGGTCGCCGCCTCGAACGGCGTCATCCCCTGCGTCTCGAAGCCGATCGAGGTCTGCACGACGGCGTCGGCCGCGGCGATCCTGGCGAGCACGTCGGCGTAGCCGATCCGGCCGGCGAAGTGGATGCCGGGGCGCCCCGCCCAGGCGGCGATGCGCTCGGCGGCGCGGCGCTCGCCTCCGCCGCCGACGATCTCGATGTCCGCGTCCACGTCGCTCGCGACGACCGCCTCCAGGAACGGCAGCAGACGCTTCTCCGGACTCATCCGGCCGAGCCAGATGAACCGCGGCCGCCCCGGCTTCCGCTCCGTGCCCGGTCCCTGAGCCTGTCGAAGGGCGGCGAGCACCTGCTCGCGCACCTCGTCGTCGATCCCGTTCCAGATCACGTCCACGGATCCGAAGACGTCGTGCTGCTCGAGCCGGCGGGCGAAATGCCCCGACGGCGCCGTCACGGCACGCGACTCCGCGGCGATCCCCGCGAGGTACGCCCACCCGTCGGCGCCATGCGGCTGCGCCCCGATCCCGCGCAGCGCCGTGCGCCGCCACAGGTTCAGGACGCCGAGCACCGGCCGGTGCAGCGGAGTCACCGCGGCGATGCCGACGTCCACCCGGTTGTGCATCGTGTGCACGGCGGGGATGCCGTGCCGGTGCGCGAAGCGGTGCCCGATGAACGCGCCCCAGAAGTCGGCCTGCACGTGCACGAGATCCACGGGTGGACGGCGGGTGAGCGCACGGTCGAGGAAGCGGTCCGTGCGTCGGCCCGGCCAGGTCAGCGAATACTCGCGGTCGGCCGTGATCGGAACCGACGGGAGGTCGACGTATCCGGGATCGTCCTCCGCACCGGCGAGCCTCGCTCGAGCGGCATGCATCCGCGGCGCGACGATCGTGACCGTGTGACCCGCCCGCTCCAGGTACTTCCGCTGCAGTCGCATCGAGACCTGCGCCCCGCCCAGCGACTCGGCGTGCTGGTCGCCGAAGAAGACGATGTGCATCCGGGGCTACTCGGGCAGCGGCTCGTCGCGGTACAGCGCCTCGAAGGTGTCCAGCGTGCGGTTGATGTCGTGCACGACGACCCCGTCGAGCGAGGCGCGCTGCATGCGCTCGTACTCGGCCGGGTCGGCGGTGAGCACGTCGGTCAATCGCGCGGCCAGCTCGTTCACGTTGCCGGGCTCGAACAAGTAGCCGTTCTCCCCGTCGTGCACCAGGTGCGGCAGCGCGACGGCGTCCGCGGCGACGATCGGCAGCGCCGAGGCCATCGCCTCCATCGTCGCGATGGACTGCAGCTCGGCGATCGAGGCGATCACGAACAGCGAGGCGCGGCTGAGGATCGCGCGCAGCTCGGCATCGGTCGTGCGCCCGTGGAAGGTCACCCGGTCGGCCAGCCCGAGCTGCTGCGCGAGCGCCTCGAGCTGTTTGCGCTGGTCTCCCCCGCCCACGATGTCGAACGTCACGTCGAGAGCCGGATCCAGTTTGGTCATCGCCTTGAGGATGACCTCGACCTGCTTCTCGGCCGTGAGCCGGCCGACGAACACGATGCGGTTCTTCTCACGCGGGCCGATGACCGGCGTGTACTGGGTGCGGTCGATCCCGCAGCTGATCGGGATGACGCCCTCGACGTCGATCGTGCGCTCGAGGAAGTCGGCCGCGCGGCGGGTCGGCGTGGTCACGGCGCGGGTGAGAGCGAACGTGCGCGCCGCGTCGGCCCACGCGAACTTCAGCACGATGTCGTCGACGAACTTCGGCATCGTGGTGTGGTCGAGGATGTTCTCGGCCATGACGTGGTTCGTGGCGATCACGGGGATCCCGCGCTGATGTGCGATGCGCGAGAGCCCGCGCCCGATCACGATGTGCGACTGGATGTGCACCACGTCGGGCTGCACCTCGTCGAGCACTTTGCGTGCGTAGTGCTTCGCGCGCCACGGCCAGACGAACCGCAGCCAGTCGTGTGGCGCCCAGCGCACCGACGGCAGCCGGTGCAGCGTCATCGCCTCACCCTCGATCACCTCGACGCGGGGCTTCGCGGTGCGGTAGGCCTGGTTGGGGGCCACGACGTGCACGTCGTGGCCCCGCTGCACCAGGCCGGCGGCGAGGCGCTCGGTGAATCGGGCGGCGCCGTTCACGTCGGGTGAGAACGTGTCGGCGCCGATGACGATGGTGAGCGGGCGCGGCGCGGCCGCGGACTCAGCCGAGGCGGACGCGGCGGTGTCGGGGGTGGCCTGCGGGCGATGATCGCCGGGGGAAGTCACGTGATTGCTGCCTTTTGCTGGGCCGCGGCGCCGGCGAGCGCCTCATCGGCCGCTCGAACCCCGCGGAGATGGCCTGGATCGGGCGCTGGCCACTCTACCCGAGCGGACTGAGGATGCCGGGGAGGCGGATCCGGCACAGCACGGCAGCGTTCGGTGGTCCGCGGCGTCCCGTGCTCAGGATGGATCGGTGTTCGCCGCCTCTTGCCGACCGGAACGTCGCGGTTTCGGAGAATCCATCCTGAATTGCGGACACCAGGGGCGATGGCGGAGTCCGCGATCCAGCGTCCACCGCACGGCTCCACGGCCGGCCCGCTGATCGGCGGGCCGGCCGTGGACGGGATTCAGGCTCCGAGCACGACGCGCTTGGCGTGCCCGTGCCCGTCGAGGTCGAACTCGAGGGTGAGCGGCGACGTGCCGACGATCCGAACCCCGTCGTCGGCCTCGACCACGGTCGACTCCGCGACGCCGGCGAGCACGACCCGTGCGGTTGTCTGCGTGCGGCTCGGGTCGGAGAGCGCGACGGTCGTGCGCCCGCCCTCGGTGTGCACCGCCAGCGAGCACGGGCCGCTCACCGTCACCCCGTACGCGGGCGCCGCACCCGACGGCGTGGCCTGGAAGAAGTTCGCGAGCACGAGCCCCTGCCCCGCCACGCGGATCACCTGCGCCTGCGCGTTGTTGGCGACGATCTGGACGGTCGGCGCGTCGGACTCGGTGAACGTGACCGAGTGGTCCACGTTCGGCAGCACCATGTACGCATAGCCCCCGCCGGACGGGTTCGTGCCGTGGTGGTGCGTCACCGTGACATAGTCGCGGTTCTTGACGTCGGTCGTGCCGCCGGTGTCGGATCCGGAGTTGATCGTCTGCCAGTCGCCGGAGCGGGGCACGACCTGCACATCGATCGCACCGGAGACGTTCTCCCCCTGGAGGAAGACGTATCCGCCGTGGCCCATGATGTGCACGTTGCGCTTGACCGTGATCGACCCGTCGCCCGCGGTGAGGACGCGGTTGCGGTTGTCGGTGCGCACGTTCGGCACGGTGCCTGGCGCGAACGAGCGGTTGTCGATCGTGGTGAACACGTCATTGCCGGAGGTCGAGGCGATCGCCGCGCCCAGGCACACCACCTTGTCGTCGAGGAAGAACCACGACTTGCGGGCACTCAGGCTCTTGTCGAAGTTCAGGTGATCCATCCCCTGGATCCCCCAGCGCTCGTCGAGGGCGAGGCCGCCACCGAAGGCCTGGAATGCGCGCGGGATGCCGGTGCCATCCGTCGCACCGTTCGCGCGGGGCGCCGCGGTGACGGTCGTGCCGGGCAACCGGTACGGGTCGACCGTGGGCCAGAAGTCCGCGCTGTACTGCGCCGGATCCGCAGAGCTGTAGAAGAAGGTCAGCCCGTCGCCCTGGTACCAGCCGAGGTTGTTCTCGCGGTTGCCCCACTCATAGCGGCCGATCCGCTTCGAGGAGATGTTGACCACGGCGCTGAAGCCGGGGCGGTGGTGCACGAGCCGGTCCTGGTCGCCGAACGCCCTCGTGTAGACCGGTGCGTCGGCCGGCGTCACGCTGTCGTCGCCGAGGATCGAGGTCACCAGCAGCGACTTCGCCACCGTCTGGGTGGGCAGGCCATACAGCTTCTCGTCGGTGCAGCGCTGCAGCCAGCCCTTCACGAGCGAGAGGTAGCGGCTGCGGTACGGCTCCCCCGCGCCGGGGGCGAGCAGCAGGATCGCGGTGATCGCGGAGGCGCCGTCCACGTAGTCGGGCTCGGCCTGCCGCGACACTGCCCGGCCGCGGACGGTCTCCATCATCCGGCCGTTCCAGATGAACGGCGCGTACGAGGCATCGATCGCGTCGAGGAACACCGACTTCTTCGGATCCGTCACCTCCCAGTCGCTGCCGCCGAGCAGGCCCAGGATCTCGGCGATGCCTCCGAGCGTGACCACGCCGTAGGTTCCGACGTAGGGCAGGTAGGTGTGCTGCACGAAGGATCCGTCGGCGTAGAAGCCGTCACCGCTCGTAACGTAGCCGAACACGCTGTTCTTCCTTGCCCGCACCGTGTCGCTGAGGGCGTCGCGGGCGAGCGCGATCTCTTCAGGGTGCCCGTCGAGGATTCCGCGCAATGCGCAGGAGAGCGCCTTGTCCGTACGGTTCGCGCCGGTCTCGGCCAGGCTCGTGCCGCGGCCGCGCCAGTTCGGGTCGGGCGTGAAGTACCGTGCCGCCGCCATGAGCGCGGCGCGCACATCGGCCGGGACCGCGTCGTGCAGCAGGATGCAGATGTCGGCCGCCTTGCGGGGCACGCCGATCTCCCAGAACCACCAGTTGCCGACCGCGGACTTGCCCGCCTTGTAGACGTTCGCGCTGAGCCAGGTCAGCGCGTCCACGAGGTCGGCCGCGAGCGCCGCGTCCCCGTGCTGCGCGCATCCCGCTGTCGAGTACGCAAGAGCGAGGTCGAAGATGCGGTTGAACGTCACGCCCATGTTGCCGGACAGGACGGTGCCGCTCACGCCAGAGAGAGGCAGATCGGCCCAGATGCCGGGGGCCGCCGTGGGCCGCACCATCGCGTTCCACGACGCGCTCGCCGCGGCACTCATGCCGTTCAGCACGTCGGCGAGCTCGGGGATGGACGCCGCGCTGCCGTCGCCTGCCAGCATCACGCGACGGCGCTCGATGAGCACAGTGAGCGGATCGTCGGCGACGGCCGGGACGCGTCCGGGGAGCGTCCGGGCGCTCGCGGACTCGCCTGCGACGGCGACGAGGGCGCCGGCGCCGAGCAGTCCGAGCAGGGTGCGGCGGTTCATCTCAAGAGGGGACATCATCGGCCTCCGGGCGGTTCGGGGAAGGATTCGCGGACCATGGTATGCGCTTTCCCATCCGAATAGTAGAGGCGGTGTACATATTTCACGGCGCAGTGGACGCACGGCTGGCCCCCACCTTCGCCCTCTACGCTCTGAGCATGCGCCTGCTCGCCGACGCCGACCCCGCACGCTGGATCCCCGTGACCGGATCCCTCGGTCTGCGCGGCCGGCGGCACCGCAAGGCGGCGATCCGGATGCTGCTCGGCCAGGCCGGCGCGGCGGTCGGCGCTCCTCCGACGGCGTCAGGTACCAGGAGCGGATCCGGCTTCGGTGCGTGGGCGCTCAGCCAGGCCGCACCCTTCCTCATGCGCAAGGCCGACGGCCGGGTGCTGGTGTGGACCTGGAAGGCGGAGCCGGAGCTCATCGTGGCCATGGCGAGCGCGCAGGAGCTCACCCCGCAGCTGCGCACCGCCCGCGCCATGATGCCCATGGAGTACGACGACACCGAGGAGTTCCGCAACCCCTACCTCGGCGCCGGGGAGAAGCTCGTCGTGCCGCTGCCGCAACCCGGCCCCACGGGGCAGTCGGCACCGCCGTTCGCGACGTACACCTGGGACACCGGCACGCACCTCATCACGCTGCAGGCGGTCTGCGCCGACCGCGAGCGATTCGGCACCGTCATCTCCGCCGTGGACGAGATCGCGCGCACCCTGCGCACCGCGGATGACCTCGCCGTGGGCGAGGCCGGTCCGGTGCTGCGGCTGCCACCGGCCTGAGCGCAGGGCAGCGGATCAGTCCGTCCTGTCTCGGGGAATCAGCCTGTGGCTCTGATCGTCAGTCGCCCTGAAGCACCGCGGCAAGGCCGTTCAGGCGCAGGGCGGTGCCGCCACGCAGGTGCGGGAAATCGTCGCTTCCGTCCCCGGTGCGGGCGAGGAATGCGACCTGTTCGGTCCACATCAGCAGGCAGGCATCGTCATCGGCATCCGCGAACAGGACGGTCACCAGCGACGCCCACCGCGGCACGTCGTTCACCGTTGAGGTGTAGGAGAACACGATCCGACGGTCGGTGACGATGTCGAGATAGTGGGAGTGATAGGCGAGCTGCTCCGGTGCCGCATCGGGAACCGGGAAGCTGCTGGTGGCATCCACGCCGCCACCGACCCGGAACTCGTGACGTTCAGCCGTCCGCTTCCCCGGCAACCGGAACCATCGTCGTCGCTCCGTCTCATCGGCGAACGCGGTGAACACCGACGAGGCCGCCGCCTCGAAGCGGCGCTCGATCGTGAAGGCGTCGTGACGTACGTCTAGGGCGGCGGGCGTCCGCCTCGCGTCGTCGTGGGGTGCGGGGTGGGCTGTCATATCGTCTCCGGTTCATCAGCGGGTTTCTCAGTGACCCTCAGGAAGAAACATGAACGGACGGCGATAATTCCGCCCGCACCGTGCGCACGAGATCGCCCTCAGTTCAAGCCGCGCTCGGCAAGCCACGCGCGACCTACCGCCTTCGGCGCGCGGAGCAGCCACGCATCGGCGATCACCTCGCCGAGATGATCGGGCGCGATCGCTTCGAGGCGCAGCAGCACGGCGGGGTATCCCGCGAAGTGCGGGATGGTGAAGAAGACGTCCGGATCCGCCGCGATCAGCTCCTCGGCGAGGGCGGCGGTCTCCGTGTGCACGGCGACCACCGGCCCCTCCGGCCAGGTGCGGCCGAGCTCGGCCAACTGCGCCAGATCCGTCTTGCGCGGTCCGCGCATCCACGCGATCTGGCCGCCGTTGCAGCGCCAGGCCGGTTCCCCGGTGTGTCCGCCGATCCGCTCCTCGACGCCTGGCAGTGCGAGGGCCAGAGTACGGACATCGTCGATCGTCGCCATGGATCCGATCCTCGTCCCGTCCGGGACGAGGCTCAAGGGGCGGGCGGCTGCAGGACGCCACGACGGATGCAGGACGGATCCGGCGATCCCGTCGTGCATCCGTCGTGGGACCTGCAGTCACGCGGCCCGCGAGTTCAGGAGCGCTCGTACTCCAGCAGCGTGACTCCCGAGTCGAAGGCCGTCGCCGCCGTGCGCGTGAACGCCGACGGCGCGTACCCGCTGCGCCCGAACAGGGGGATCCCCTCGCCGAAGAGCACGGGATTCACCTTGAGCACCAGACGGTCGATCTCGCCGACGAGCGACGCGGCGAGCGCGCCGCCGCCGCACAGCCAGATGCCGCCGCCCTCCCGGTCCTTGAGATCGCGCACCACGTCGACCGGATCCCGGTCGGCGAACTCGACCCCCTCCACCGGATCCGGACCCTTCCGCGTGAAGACGATCTGGTGCAGGTGCGCGTACGGGCTGGGCATGGCGGGCAGTCCGACCGCGTACGTGTTCCAGCCCATCAGGACGGTGTCGAACGTCGTGCGGTCCTGCGCGATGCCGAGGGCATCCGCGAAGGACGTGGGGATGGCGTCGGCGAAGCGGGCGTTGATCGCGGCCATGTGATCGCCGTCGAAGAGGAAGGCGTCGAACTGCCCCTCGGGCCCGGCGATGAAGCCGTCCAGGCTGACAGCCACGTAATAGGTGAGCTCTCGCATAAGTCCTCCGATCCTCGAGCACATATCCACGACAGGTGCAGTGATTGAGAGACTACAACAGGTGTTGTGGTTGCGCTACTCTGAGGGCATGGCGAAGAACGAAGCCCGCAGGAACGCCCTCGCCGACGCCGGCATCGCCGTGCTCGCACGGGAAGGGTCGCGCGGGCTCACCCACCGCGCGGTCGACGACGCCGCCGGCGTGCCGACGGGCACGGCGTCGAACTACTTCCGCAGCAGAGAGGCGCTGATCGCCGGCCTGTTCCAGCGCATCGGCGAGCGCCTCGCCCCCACTCCGGAGGATCTCGCGCACCGCGCCGTGCAGACGCCGAGCCGTGCCCTGTTCGCCGACTACATGCGCGACATCGTGCGCCGGCTGCTCGGCGAGCGCGAGGTGACACTCGCCCTGTTCGAGCTGCGGCTCGAGGCGGCCCGGCGGCCCGAGCTCGCCGCCGCGCTCGAGGAGTGGCAGCGCGCGGGCTTCGAGGGCGATGTCGCGTTCAACGAGGCGGCGGGCCTTCCGGGCGGCCGCGCGGAGATCGCCCTGTTCCACTACGCCATCGAAGGCCTCGTATTCGACCGGCTCACGTCCTCGATCGACCCGGCGACGCCGACCGACGACGTCGTGGACGCACTCGTGGCGGGGCTGCTGCCGCGCTGAAACGCCGGTGCCGGCGCCGGCGCCGCACCCCGAAAGATGGAAAACGTCGCTCGCACGGTCCTGGGAGCGACGTTTTCCATCTTCGGCGCCGCCGCGCTTGTCGGCGACACGATGGATGCCCCAGGGTGGTCAGACGTTCACGTCGCCCACGAGGTTGACCCGGATGCCCATGCCGTCGAGCATCGCGGCCTTTGCGACGAGGGCCTTGTCGGCAGTCTCGGCGTCCGGCGCGTAGACGAGCTGGGCGTGGTTGGCCTTGTGCCTGGCCATGAACTGGTCCCGACTCTGACCGTGCAGCACGACGTGCGCGATCGGCCACTCCGGGTTCGTGGCGTCCTTCCGACGTTGGGTCTCCTCGGCGGGCAGCTCCACGACCGCGCCGCGGAACACGTCGGCCTGCAGCACCCCGTCGGCGATGAAGATGCGGGACAGCACGACTTCGCCCGGCTTGGAGACGCCGTTGATCGTGGCGCCGCCGGCGGGGAAGAACACGTGACCCTGCCGCCATCCTTCAGCCCTGTCCCAGCCGCCGAGGTGCGAGGCGGGGACGGATCCGGAGATCTCGTAGACCCAGACGAACTCGCCGTCGTAGTCCTCGCCCCAGCGCACGTCGTGCAGCGTGTTGTCGGGCACGAGGCCCATCGCCCGCCACACCCGGTCGGTCACGAGGGCATCGACCGCGACCCCCTCGTCGGCCTCGTTGAAGTGCGGGAAGGCGCGCCCCTCGTGCAGGATCCGGGATCCGTCGCGCGAGGTGACCGGCGGGCGCTCCGTGGAGTTCAGGATCCCCTCGGCCAGATCCGACGCGGGCACCAGATCCTTGAGGCCCTGCTGGTACTGGATCCCGACCGCGTCCAGGCCGAAGTCGTCGGCTATGCGAAGGGCGGCGATGTACATCTTCAGCTGCCACTGCACCTGCTCACGGGTGAGCTCGGTGGCGGCGTCCTCGCCGTAGACGAACGTCATGCCGTGCGCGATGAGCCAGTCGTAGGCGGCGTCGGCCTCGGCGTCGGTCACGGTCAGCATCTCGGCGTACAGCGCGGACTGCGACAGGCGCTCCTTGTAGATGCCGGTCCCATTGAGCAGCTCGTCGTCGAAGATCGCGTTGTACATGCCCATGCAGCCCTCGTCGAACACGCCGATGATGGCCTTGTCGGCGCGCAGCTGCGCGGCGAGCGCCTCACCGAGTTGCTTCTCCGGGCTGTCGGGGAGCACGGGCATGGCACGCACGTGCGAGGCGTCGTGCGTGATGCGGCCCGTCTCCGTCCACTCCTTCAGGCCCGCGCGGAACCAGTCGTCCGTGAAGTCGACCGACCAGATCGTGGAGTACGGCTTGCCCATCTTCGTGAGGCCCGCGTTCAGACCGAGCAGACCCACGAGCCCCGGCCAGTCCGGAGCGAAGTTCGCGGTGGTGAGGATCGGGCCGCGGTGCGTGCGCAACCCTGCCAGCACGTGGTGCGAGTACTGCCAGTTCGCGGTCGCCACGATGAGCGGTGCGTCGACGGGGATCCTCGTGAACACCTCCATGCCCATCCGCTGGCTCGAGATGTAGCCGTGACCGGTGACCGGATCCACGCCGAAGGGGCGGATGACGGTCCACCCGAGATCCGCGAAGGCGGCGGTGACGGCAGCCTCGGTCGCGGCCTGCACCGGCCACCCCGCGACGTTCGCCGACTCGCGGAGGTCGCCGGAGGTGATCAGGTAGGCGGTCTTCGGTGCGGAGGCGGGGCGCACGGTCGGCGCGGGGATGGCGTAGCTCATGGGATTCTCCGTTGCTGGATGGGGGTCTCGTCAGTGGTGCCGGTGGTGCCGGTGGTGCCGGTGGGCAGCGGGAGGGTGCGGGTCTCGCCCGCGACCATCCGCAGGTCGCGGGCGACGACGGCGTCGTGCAGGCGGAGCTCGGCGAGGTCGAGCGCTCCGCCGTGGAGGTGGAGGGTCAGCGTGCCCCGGTCTACTTCGGCCAAACCCCACCCGGTCCCGGTGGTGAACAGGAATCGCGCAGGGGCATCCACAGCGAAGGCGCCCAGGGTCGGTGCGAAGGACAGGGTGCGCGCGGGCGCGTCCCACTGCGCGCCGCTCGCGGCGAGCAGCAACGCCCAGGAGGCGAGGGAGCGGGCGTAGTGGTTGCCGCACTCGATCTCGTTCCACGGATTGCGGTGAACGCCGTCATAGCGGGAGCGCAGGGTGCGTTCGACGAGCAGGGCGTCCTCGACCCGGCCTGCATAGAGCAGCGATGCCGCCACCTGGTGCTCGATGCCGGTCCACACCTCGTCCGAGTACACGAACGGGATCGCGGGCCGCCCGCCGCGTGGCCAAGAAGCGAGCAGCAGCCCGCCCTCATCGTTCAGGGCGTACACGCGCTGCGTGCTCTCGTGCACGGACAGGTCGGCCCGGTGGTTGTGCGCCACGATCGCGGCGAGCGCGGAGTCGAGATGCTCGGGCGGCAGCAGCGCTCCGAGCCCGTTCGCCCAGGCGTGGAACTGCCCGAGGAGCTGGTCCGACAGCACACCCTCGCCGTACTGGTAGCGGTGCGCGTCGACGTCGTCGATCACCTGCCGGTAGTACTCGCCGTTGTACAGCACGTCGTCCATCGCCCCGGCGACGTGGTCGGCACGGGCCGCCCAGTCGCGAGCACGCTCGGTCTCGCCGAGGTGGGCCGCCATCCGCGATCCGGCCCGGAGTGCCGCCAGATAGATGCCGTTGGCGAGCGGATCGATCCCGTGGAACTCGATGTCGTAGGTGTTGTGCAGCTCGCCGTCGAGCAGGCCGTCGCCGTCGCGGTCCCATTCGCGGATGGCGTGCTCCAGGGCGCGCACCGCCGCCGGCCAGAGCTCGCGCAGGAACGCGTCGTCTGCGGAGAAGCGCCATTCGCGGTGCAGGCGCAGGAACGTGCCGAGCTGTCCGTCGACCGCCGGACCCATGAACCACGACGGGGATCCGAAGATCCGGTTGCCGCGGAACTTCTGCGCGCCGTCCTCGTCGGTCTCGAGCAGGAACTCGGGCCGGCGGGCGCTGCGCTCGAGCGAGGGGAACAGCCATGCGACGGTCTGCGCGTACGACCAGACATGGGTGCAGGTGCCCTCGCAGGAGCCGCCGTGGTCGAAGGACCCCTCCCACGCGGCGAACACCGGCCCCTCCCCCAGGACCGGGTTCGGCGGCTCCAGCACGAAGCAGGTGGTGGAGCGCGCCGCGGCGATGTTCGCCCCGGCGGCTTCGGCGAGCACGGGATCCAGGGTGCCGCCATAGAGGGCCTCGACGAACGCGTCGGTCGCCGCCTCGAGCGCGGGCAGTTCGCGGTGCAGGTGCACGGCGGCCGCCCACGCGTCGGGCCACAGCGACGCGTAGTGGTTGCGCACGACGGGTGGCAGCGCGGGATCCGCCGGTTGGCCGTCCAGGATGATGTGGCCATGCCAGCCGCGACGCCGGTTCGGAAACGACCAGCTCAGCACGAACTCGAAGTCGCGGGCCTCGCCGGGCGCGAGCGTGTGCACGATGCCCAGGGATCCGGTGCGCAGCCGTGGGAGCTTGGCGAGCATCTCCTCCTCGGTGAGCGGCGGGGCGTCGGGATCCGCGTCCCGCTCCGCGAAGAGGCCGCGCGGGCGGTCTTCGAGCGTGAGGCGCGGTTCGGGGTCGAGCAGTCCGTCGGCGGTGAGGTCGCTCCAGAACATGCGGGCGCCGTCGGGCCAGTAGCTCGTGACCCACTGCGGCTTGACCGTGGTCGACGCGTCGCTCGTGGTGAGGGCGAGGGTGCCGTAGCCCGGATCGTCCTCGGGCAGATCGATGCCGAAGTCGAGCCCCCGCACCTCGCCCTCATCGCGCCAGCGCACGGTCTGCGTGCCGCGCATCCCCCAGGGAGCATCCGGTCCGGGCTCGCCGCGGCCGGCCGTGTGCGACACGCTGCCGACGACCGTGACCCCGACCGGCGCGACGCCCGGATTGACGACCCGATAGCGCAGCACGGCGGCGGGGATGCCCGAGGCATCCGCATCGAGCGGCACGAGCGGGGTGAACGCACGCAGCGACACCTCCACGGGCAGCACGCGGTCGGCGAAGTCGATGTCGACCACGGGGTACTCGCCGTGCATCGTGGCGCCGTCGAGCCGCGGCAGGCCCGCGAGGTCGTCGAACGAGAACCCGGCATCGAGGTCCCGACGGCCGGTTACGCGCGCCTCCAGCACCCGGGTGACCGGATCCGCACCCTCCGGCGCCGCGTGGATCGCGAAGAACGTGCGCGGGTTGCGCCGGTCCTTGTCGGGGTGGTTCTCCAGTTCCCAGTCGCGCAGCTCGCCGCGGGCCCCGAGCGACACGTTGCCGGTGCCGATGCCGCCGAGCAGGAACGCCGCGCGCTCTGCAGTGTGCGGGATGGGGCGGGCGCGACGCGTCATGCGGACGCCTCCCTCACGTCGTCGGCCCGCTGCTGCGCCGCGAGCTCGTGCACGACCTCGGCCGTACCCGCGTAGAGCCGCAGGTAGCGGTCGTAGAGCGCGTCGTAGGCCGGAGCGAGAGTCGGGTCCGGGACGATCGTCGTCACCACCAGGTTCCACTCCTCGATCCTCGGAGCCGGATCGGCGACCGCACCCGCCGCGAGGAAGGCGGCGCCGTAGCTCGCACCGATCGTCACCTCGGGCACCTCCTGCACGAGCCCGGTGACGTCGGAGACGATCTGCAGCCAGAGCCGGCCCTGCGTGCCGCCGCCCACCGCGACGACGCGCCGGATGTCCGCGCCGGCGTCGCGCATGGTCTGCACGTTGTGCCGCACGCCGAGCGCCGTGGCCTCGAGCGCGGCCCGGTACAGGTCGCCCCGGCCGTGCGCGAGCGTGAGACCGGCGATCACGCCGCGCGCGTCCGGATCCTGGATCGGCGTGCGCTCGCCCGCGAAGTACGGCAGCAGCACGAGCCCGCGCGCTCCGACGCCGGATGCGTCCGCCTCGGCGAGCAGCTCGGCGTAGTCGGACCCGGTGAGGTCCTTCAGCCACGCGGTGAGCGCGCCGGACGTCGACAGCCCGCCGGCGAGGTTGCGGGTGCCCGCGAAGGCGCCGGCCGTGGTCCACATCGAGGGGGTGCGCAGAGTCTCCTCCCCGGTCGCGATGAGGAACATGGTCGTCCCGTACATGAGCATGAGGTCCCCGACGCCGTGGGCCCCGACGCTGACCGCCTCGGTCCACGCGTCGATGGTGCCGGCGATGACCGGCGTACCCTCGGGGATGCCGGCGAGGGCTGCCGCCTCGGCTGACACGGCCCCGGCGACGTCGCCCGCCCAGCACAGGGCGGGCTGCTCGATGGGCGCCGCGTACCGCTGCCACCATCCGTCGTGCCAGCATTCCCGTTCGATGTCGTAGAGCGGAGACACCTGGCTCGCGGACTGGTGGTCCAGCACGTAGGCGCCGGTGAGCCGGTGCGCGAGCCACGAGGCGGGCATGAAGAGCCGATGCGCGCGGCTCCACGCCGCCGGATCCTCGTCACGGATCCAGAGGATCTTCGGGCCGCCGGCCTGAGAGGTGAGTTCGGATCCCCCCACCCGCGTGATCTCGGCGACACCCAGGTCTGCGGTCATCCGGTCGATCTGCTCGCCGGCCCGGGTGTCGACACCGTAGAGGATGGCAGGACGGACGGGTTCGCCCGCGTCGTCGGCCAAGAGGATGCACGGTCCCATGCCGCTCACGCCGACGCCGGCGACCTCGGCATCCGGCACCTCGGCCAGCAGCTCACGGGACAGGGAGACGAACTCGTCCCACCAGATCCCGCCGTCCATCTCGACCCATCCGCTGCGCGGACGCATCACGTCATGCGTCCGCGTGGCCTGGGCGAGGATCGCGCCGCCGGCATCGACGAGGACGCCTTTGCTGCTGGAGGTGCCGATGTCGACACCGATGGTGCACCGCACGCGCATCCTCCTCGATCGCTCGCCCTGACCGGACGGCGATCACATTACGCGAAATCGATTTCAAGTGCAATCGGCTTGGAAACACTCTGCGCGGATCGGCATTCGCACGACCTTTCCGCTGATTTCGTGAAACCGATCCACATACCAGACGGCGATAAGAATCGCAGCCGGACGGATCTTCCCCACCCCGCGCTCGGCTCGGCTCGGCTCGGCTCGGCTCGGCTCGGCTCGGCTCGGCTCGGCTCGGACCAGCTCAGCGCGAGACGGTCGCGGCTTGGATCTCGTTGCGGAGCACGATCGTGCGCGCGGGCTGGTCGTCGCCGCCGATCCGGTCCAGCAGCATGCGTGCGGCCGTCACGCCCATGTGGCGCGCAGGAAGACGCACCACGGTGACCACGCTCGGCGACAGCGTCGTGAACGGCAGCGAACCCACGACCGCGACGCCCATTGCGGGCGGAGTGAGGCCGTGTTCGGTGAGCACCTGGATGGCGCCGACGCCGATGAGGTTGTTGCCCGCGACCACGGCGTCAGGCGGCTCGGGGAGCGCCAGCAGGTGCTCCATGGCCTCGCGGCCCCCGTCCACCCGGAACGACGAGAACCGCAGCAGGTCGGGGATGACAGGAAGACCGTGGGAGGCGAGAGCCATCCGCCATCCGTCCACGCGTTCGACCGCTGTCTCGATGTGCTCGGGCCCGGCGATGTGCGCGATGCGGGTGTATCCGGCTTCGATCAGCTGCTCGGTCGCGCTGCGACCCGCGTCGCGGTTCGCCATGACCACGCCGTCGATGTCGTACCCGGTGCTGCGGTCGACGGCGACCACAGGCCGCCCCGCCGCCATGATCTCCTCGAGGCTGGTGTGATCCGATGCCGCGGCGAGGATCACCCCGGACATGTGCTCGGCGATCGCGATCCGCAGATACGTCTGCTCCTTCTCGACCTGCGCGTCGGAGTTGCACAGCACCACGGAGAAGCCTGCTTCAGAGGCGACGTCCTCGACTCCGCGCGCCATCTCGGTGAAGTAGGGGTTCTCGATGTCGGGGATCACGAGCGCGATCACCTCGGAGCTCTGCCGCCGAAGGGTGCGCGCGGTGCGGTTCGGGAAGAACTTGAGCTGCGCGGCGGCCTGGCGCACGGCCGCGACCTTCTCCTCGGAGACGCCGACGCCGTTGAAGACGCGGGAAACCGTCGCCGGAGACACGCCCGCGAGACGCGCCACGTCGTAGATGGTCGCCATCCCGCCCTGCCTTCTGTTGTCCGTCAGGACACACTACCGTGATGAAATCGATTGCAACAGTGGGATGGAATCGGTAGGGTGGCCGCACGCGCTGCCACGCCCTGCACGCGTCTTCACCCACTCGACACGAGGATGTGCCCCGCCATGACCTTTTCCGACCTGTCGTCCCTGTCCGCCTTGCGCACCGTGCAGACCCGGTCCATCTCCCCGGAGAACTTCGACGGCTCCGTCGGCGGCGGCGCCAGGGCGACCGAGGGGACGGGGGCCGACTGCGCCCGCGACCTGGGGCCCGGGTGGAAGATCTCGCCGAGCGTCGACATCGCAGCGGGCGAGACGTTCGATCTCGCCGTGATCGAGGGCGCGGGCAGGATCACGCACATCTGGATCACCACGCACACCGACAACTGGCGCACTCTCATCCTGCGCGCGTACTGGGACGGCGTGGCCGAGCCCGCCGTCGAGGTGCCCTACGGCGACTTCTTCTGCAACGGCTGGGGCGTGTTCGCGCAGGTGAACTCGCAGGTGATCGCCGCGAACCCGCACGGCGGCTTCAACTCGTACTGGCCGATGCCGTTCCGCGACGGCGCCCGCCTCACGATCGAGAACACCTCGGCGGTCGACGTGCGCGTCTACTACCAGGTGACCTACGAGACCGGCGGCGACTACTCCGCCGACGGCTACTTCCATGCGCAGTGGCGCCGGTCGAATCCGCTGGAGGAACTCGTGCCGCACACGATCCTGGAAGGGATCGAGGGGCAGGGCCAGTACGTAGGGACGTACATCGCCTGGGGTGTGAATTCCAACGGCTGGTGGGGCGAGGGCGAGATCAAGTTCTACCTCGACGACGACACCGACCATCCCACGATCTGCGGCACCGGAACCGAGGACTATTTCGGCGGCGCCTGGAACTTCGACATCCCCGGCCAGGGGTACACGGCGTTCTCGACGCCCTACCTGGGCATGCCCCAGGTGATCCGCCCGGACGGGCTCTACGTCTCCCAGCAGCGCTTCGGCATGTACCGCTGGCACCTCGCGGATCCGATCCACTTCTCCACAGGACTGCCCAAGGTCGACATTCAGGCGCTCGGATGGCGCAGCGGCTGGCGCTACCTCCCCCTCCGCGACGACATCGCCTCCACCGCGATGTTCTACCTGGACCGCCCGACGGCCCGCCGCCCGAAGGCACCGAGTGCTGACGACATGGAGGTGCACCTAGGCACGGCCCCGGTGCCCGACCTGGGCGCCACTCCCCCACGCGCACCGCGCAGCTGAACCCGTCGCACGGCGAGCGCCGGCGACGCGAAGAAAGGAGAGGGCGATGAAGCCCCTGACCAGGATCGCGGCGGGCGCCGCGATCGCCTCCCTCGCCGTCGTCGCCTTCGCGGCCGCGGCGGCACCTCCGCCGGCCGTGGCCACCACCGCGACGACCCCGGCCACCGTCGTCGAGAAGCTCACCGGACCGGACGCCCCGAACAACACCTGGGGCCGCTGGGATGTGAAGGCCACCGACCTCGGCATCGGGTGGGACGACGGATCCGGCCACGTGCTCACCGCGTTCGGCGACACCTTCGGCAACTCCTGGACCGGCCCCGGCGGCGGTGCGCCGCCGAACGGGAACTGGCGCAGCAACGTGCTGCTGCGCTCGAGCGACACCGCCCTCGCCGACGGGATGCTGTTCGACCACGCCGCACAGGATCCGCAGGGGATCGCGAAGCAGATCATCCCATCGAAGAAGATCAACGGCGACGAGATCACCGTCATCCCCACGGCGGGCATCTCGGTCGGCGGACGCCAGTACCTCGGCTTCATGTCGGTGCGCCAGTGGGGACCTCCCGGCGTGTGGGACACGAACCATGCCGGCATCGCGTACTCCGACGACGACGGCGAGACCTGGACCGTGTCCGACACCCGCTGGGACAACCCGGACGGGCATGATCCCTTCCAGATGCAGGCGTACGTACAGAAGGGCGGCACGATCTACGTCTTCGGCACGCAGAACGGCCGCAACGGGCCGGCTTCGGTGGCGAAGGTTCCCGCGCAGAAGCTGCTCGACAAGGCCTCTTACCGGTACTGGGACGGCTCGTCCTGGAGCAAGGACGAAGCCGCGGCGAAGCCGGTCATGGACGCGCCGATGAGCGAGATGTCCGTGCAATGGGATGACTACAGCAAGCGGTTCCTCATGATGACGCTCTCGGGCGAGGATATCGTTCTGCGCACGGCGACCAGCCCCGAAGGACCGTGGACGCCGGCGCAGACCGTGGCCAGCTCTACCGACTATCCCGCGCTATACGGCGGCTACTTCCATCCGTGGAACAAGAACGGCGAGATCTACTTCACGATGTCGCAGTGGAACCCGTACAACGTGTATCTGATGCACCTCCGCATCGACCGCAACGGCACGATCATCGATCCGAACCTCGTGTCGGATCCGAGTTTCGAGCGCGCGACGACGCTGGGCGACGGCACGAACGGCACCTGGGGCGCGAAGCCAAACTCGGGAATCGACAACGCGCCGGCCGCGGGCTTCACAGGCGACCACCGCGTGTTCGTGCGGTACAACCAGGGCTGGCGCGACGTCTGGCAGGACGTGGCGGTGCAGCCGCACACGAAATACCAGCTGACCGGATTCCTCCGCACGTCGGTGAACAGCGACGCCGGGTACTTCGGTGCGCGGTCGCTCGACGGCACCGTGATCTCCGAGGCGCACTTCACCTCGGTGGGCGCATGGACGCGCTTCACCGTGACGTTCGACTCCGGGGACCGCGATCAGGTGCAGCTCTACAGCGGCGTCTGGACGAACAGCGGCGACATCTGGATGCAGATGGACGACGTGGCGCTCGTGCGGGTGCCCTGATGCCGCGCTGAAACGCCCGCTGCCGGAGTCGGAGTCGGCGTCGCCGTCGCAGCCGGACCCTCAAAGATGGAAAACGTCGCTCCCACGTTCCTGGGAGCGACGTTTTCCATCTTCGGCGCAGATTGCGGGTCAGGCGAGCGCGCGCACCGGGACTCAGGCGAGGGCGCGCACCGGGCCGCGCAGCACGGCGCGGTCGAGGCCGTAGCGACCCGCGCCGGTGAAGGCGAGGGCGAGGGCGCCGGCTCCGAGCACGGCCGCGAACTCCCAGCCGCCGTCACCGACCCAGATGCCTTTGCCGAGGTGCACCAGCACGATGGCTCCCACCATGTCGGCGGCCAGCAGCACACCGACGGGGCGCGTGAACAGGCCGGCGACGAGCAGGATCCCGCCGATCAGCTCGAGGAACGCGATCGCGGGCCCGGCGATCTCGGGCAGGGGCGCACCCATGCCGGCGAAGGCCTGCACCGTGCCGGGCAGGGTGAACTCGAAGACCTTCTGGGCGCCGTGCGCGGCGAAGACGCCGCCGATCACGAGGCGCAGGACCAGGAGTCCGAGAGAGGCGGCGGGCTTCGTGGTGTTCGTCATTCCGGACAGCTCCTTCGTGGCAGGACACCGCGGCGAGCGCGGCTCGGGGCGTCCGCCCCGTTCCTCCACGCTACGGAGCCGCCCCTGTCATGTTTCTGAACGCGGGCTCAATATCCGGTGTCGGATCCTCAGGACAGGGGCGGAACGTCCGCTTACACTGCACGGGTGGTGACGTTGCAGGAGCGCTGGCTCGCGAGGCTCGCGCGCTTCAATGCGGAGCATCCCTGGTCACACAATGACGCATACGCTCCCTGGGTTGTTTGGCACGCAAGACAGGTGCGGCGCCACGGCGGCACGCGCGCGCTGGACGTCGGATGCGGCGCGGGAGGACTGCTGCGGCGCCTGTCCGGTGTTCTGGACGAGGTCACAGGCATCGAGCCCGACCCGGCGACGGCATCCCGCGCGCACGCACACGTCGGTGCCGCGCGGTCGATCGCGGTGCAGAACCTCGCTTTCGAGGATCTGGAGACCACAGGCGTGCGCTACGACCTGATCACGTTCGTCGCGGTGCTGCATCACCTTGACCTCGTGCCCGCGCTGGAGAAGGCGCGCGAGCTGCTGTCGCCCGGCGGGCGCATCCTCATCGTCGGTGTCGCCGAAGAGACTGATGCGGACTTGCCCTGGACGGTGGTCTCGATGCTGCTCAATCCGCTGATCGGAGCGATCCGTCATCCGCGTCGAGCACTGCGATACCCCGCGAGCATGACCGCGCCGACGGCCGAGCCACGCGAAACGTTCGACGAGATCCGGGCCGTGACGCGCACGGTGCTTCCCGGCATCCGGTTCCGTCGACGGTTCTTCTGGCGCTACACCGCAGTCTGGACAGCGCCGGTGTCCTGAGCCCGGGCGCCGTCATCGACGCTCCGGTGCCGGCACGTTCCTCGCGCGCGCCTCGCTCAGGACGTCGGGATGACGACGATCGGCTGGGTCGTGGGCTTGCCCGTGGGCGATCCGCCCGCGGGCTCGACGGTCACCGCGATCGCGTCGCCGGCGTGCATGTCCCCCTTCAGCTGCGCAGTCGTCGTGCCCGGCTCGGCGGCGAAGAGGCCGGCGGACACAGGCGCGTCGCCTCGGACGAACCACAGCTCGTAGGTCTGCTTGTCATCCAGCGGCTCCAGCCCGTCGGACACGAGCACCGCTGTGCCGATAGAGGCCGACCAGTGCGCGGTCGCGTGGCCGCCGGAGGGCAACGACACGGTCTTCTGCGCCGCGTCGGGTGCGTTCTCGATCTTGTCGAGCGCGACGACCGCCGCGGGGCGCAGCAGTTGCGGGATCACGACGGAGGCCGCCACGCCGAGACCGACGATCAGCACGAGGCACGCGGCCAGCGCGAACAGGAGCCTGCGCGGACGACGCGCGGGCTTCGCTGCAGCGGGCGCATCGGATCCGGCCGGACGGCGCTCCTGTGCGGCAGCTTCCGGAACAGCTGCCTGATCGGATTCGGCCGGCGGCGCGTCGGAGACGGCCGGCCGCGCATCCACGGGCGGAGCGTCAACATCGCGGTCCTGGGGCGTGGCGGTGATGCGGGCAAGAAGCGCGTTGCGCAGCGCCGGCGGCGGCGCGACGGGCGGCACCCCCTCGGCGAGGAGGGCGGCGGTCTCCGCGTCGTCCTCGGCGATCGATGACCACTCGGGGTGCGCGGCGAGTGCAGCCCGGTAGCGTCGCTCATCCTCCGCAGACAGCGACCCGAGACTGTGGCCCGCGGCCAGCTCGGCGAACTCCGACTCGTTCATGCGTTCACCCCCCAGTGCGTCCGAAGACGCGTGAGTCCATCTCTCATCCGGGTCTTCACCGTTCCCAGCGGTGAACCCGTGAGCGTGGCGATCTCGCTCTGCGAGTAGCCACCGTAATACGCGAGCACGAGCGCCTCACGTTGCGCGTCCGGCAGCGCGGACAGGGCGTCGACGACCCGGCCGGCTTCGATCGATAGTTCCGCCTGCTCGGCGACGCTGTCATGGGCGACGTCGAGGTCGCGTGCGCCGATCCGGACGTCACGGTCGGCACTGGACTGCGAGGCCCGCACACGGTCCACTGCTCGACGGTGCGCGATCGTCAGGATCCAGGTCCTGCCGCGGCCCCGATCGGAGGTGAAGCGGGAGGCCGTCTGCCAGATCTCCAGGAAGACCTCCTGCAGCACCTCCTCGCTCTGCGACCGGTTCACCAGCACGCGGAGGATGAGGCCGAAGACGCGCGAGGACAGCATGTCGTAGAGCTCGGCGAACGCCGACTGATCGCCCTGAGCGACGCGCACCAGCAGCGCGGACGCGAGATCATCGCCGCCATCCTGCTCGGCGTGCTCCCGATCGTCGATCACCATAGGCTCCAGCATGCCTCACCTCCTCGCCCCGCATCGGCAATGCGTCGAGGGCGAGCACTGTCGCATCCGTCTCGCCGCCCGCACTCCGCTGCGGACCGGACCGCATGTTCGGGCGGTGCCGTCGATCATGCGGTCCGGTCGTGCCGGGCGGGCGGGCGCGGATCCTTACTGGGCCGGCGGCATCAAGACGGAGTCGACGAGGTACACGGTCGCGTTCGCGGTGTGGACGCCACCGCAGATCACGTTCGCGTCGTTGACCTTGAGGTTGTCCCCCGAACCGGTCACAGTCACCTCGCCACCCTCGACGGTCTTGTGCGTGCCGACGATGTCCTTCGGCGAGATCTGACCGGCGACCACGTGGTAGGTCAGGATCTTGCTGAGAGTGTCCGCCCCGGCGTCCGTCTTCAGCGTGTCGATGGTGGCGGGGTCGATCTTCTTGAACGCGTCATCGACCGGCGCGAAGACGGTGAACTCGCTCCCGTTGAGCGTGTCGACCAGGTTCACCTTCGGGTTGAGCTTGCCCGAGACGGCCGCGACCAGCGTGGTCAGCAGCGGGTTGTTGCTGGCGGCCGTCGCGACCGGGTCCTGCGCCATCCCGGCGACGGAGCCGGAGCCGGACGGGACCTGCTGCGCATAGGCGGCGCATCCCGGTCCGACCAGATCGGCCGCCGGATCCATCGTCTCGGTGGGAGACGCGGCCGGCGCGCTGGTCGACGGCTCGGAGGACGAGCCGGAAGATGAGCCCGACATCGACGAACAGCCCGTGAGGGCCAGGGCCGCGGCGGCGAGCAGGCCGGCGGCGGCGAGCGACGCCCTGGCGTGCAGGCGAACAGTGGATCGCATGATCTTTCTCCTTTGACTGGTGCATCGCGACCGTTCATCGGCCGACACGATGCGTTCGGAGCCGCACCCGCGCCGGATTGGATCCGGCCCGATCGCCATCCGATCGGCCGATCGCGACGAACCACGGATATGGGTGAGAGCACAGGGAAAGCAGGCGCACGGATCTGGGCCGCTGTCGCGGGGGTCGTCAGCGGCATGGTGTTCGTCGCCGCCGCCGAGATCACGGCCTTCCTCGTGGCGCGCGACGCGAGTCCGCTGCTCGCGGCGGGCTCGTTCGTCATCGACATCGTGCCGCAGTGGGCGAAGGAGCTGGCGATCGAGCTCTTCGGCGCCAACGACAAGCTCTTCCTCCTGCTGACCCTCGGCGTCGGCGTGCTCGTCGCCGCCGCGGCCGCCGGCCTCCTGGAAGGTCGACGCCGCTGGATCGGCGTCGCGGTGTTCGCCGTCGCCGGCGCCGCCGGGACATTGGCCGCGCTGACCCGCACGGGGGCGACGCCGTTGTCCGCCTTGCC
The DNA here is from genome assembly GCF_052045265.1 of Microbacterium sp. 22303. Lineage (NCBI taxonomy): Bacteria > Bacillati > Actinomycetota > Actinomycetes > Micrococcales > Microbacteriaceae > Microbacterium > Microbacterium sp. 22303. The sequence goes on from NZ_JBQEOQ010000002.1 coordinate 24,580, forward strand.
GTCGCTCATCGGCGCGATCGCGGGCTGCGTGTTCCTGCGGATGTCGATCGCAGCGCTGCGCCGATGGCGCGCCCTCCGGGCCGCGGATGGCGCGGGTGGCGGCCCGGATCGGCGGCGCTTCCTCCTGCTGACCGCGGTGGGAGCGGTCGCCGCGATCGTGGCGGGAACCGGTGCCCGCCTCGGAACCGCGGCGACCACCTCGATCGCAGCGGTGCGCAAGGCGCTGCGACTGCCGGAGCCGCTGTCGCGGGTCACGGTGCCCGAGGGAGCCGAGCTCGACATCCCGGGCCTCTCGCCGCTGTTCACCCCGAACGCCGACTTCTACCGTGTCGACACCGCGCTGACGGTGCCTTCGTTGGCACCCGCAGATTGGCGCCTGACGGTCGACGGAATGGTCGGCGAGAAGGTGGAGCTGAGCTTCGACGAACTGCTGCGGATGGGCCTGCGGGAGTACGCCGTGACCCTGACCTGCGTCTCCAACCAGGTCGGCGGCGATCTCGTCGGCACGGCACGCTGGCTCGGCGTGCCGGTGCGCGAGATCCTCTCCCGCGCGCTCCCCGCGAAGGGGGCCGACATGGTCCTCTCGCGCAGCATCGACGGGTTCACCGCGAGCACACCGCTCGACGCGCTCACGGATCCGCACCGCGACGCGATCCTCGCGGTCGCGATGAACGGCGAGCCCCTGCCGCCCGAGCACGGTTTCCCGGTGCGGATGGTCGTCCCAGGACTCTACGGGTACGTCTCGGCGACGAAGTGGCTCACCCGGATGACGGTCACGACATTCGAGAAGGACCAGGCCTACTGGACGCCCCGCGGGTACAGCGCGCAGGCGCCCATCAAGCTGTCGAGCCGCATCGACACCCCGCGCATCGACAAGGAGATCCCGCCGGGGGCCGCCCGGATCGCCGGGGTCGCCTGGGCGCAGACCGTCGGGATCCAGCGGGTCGAGGTGCAGATCGACGGAGGGGCCTGGCAGACTGCGACGCTGTCGGCTCCCGTCAGCGACGACACCTGGGTGCAGTGGTTCCTCGACTGGAACGCGACGAGCGGCAGCCACTCGCTGGTCGTCCGCGCCACCGATCGGCACGGCCGGATGCAGGAACAGCAGCGCACCCCGATCGCTCCGAACGGATCAACCGGATGGCAGTCGACCGTGGTCCGGGTCGGCACGGCCGGCTGAACGGCAGCGGGAAGCGCCGACCCCCGAGCCGGCGCCCGCCGTCAGACGAGCCCTTGGATCCGGAACTGCTCGACGTGGTAGACACTGTTGTCGCCGGTGTTCCACTGACTCACGCTGAGATGCAGATCCGGCAGCGTCGAGCCGGGCAGGATGTACCCGCCATAGAGCTGGGCGACGTGGATCGCGTCCTCGGCGCCCCAGTTCCCGCCCCAGAGCAGGGTGGTCTTCGCGGCTGTGTAGAGGTTGTCCGTCGGAGTGTTCACGATCATCGCGTCGATCCGGTAGGCATCGGCGTTGAACCAGGTCAGGATCCACTTGCCTCCGAGAGGTCGCAGGCACATCTCGCCGAACTTTCCCGGCAGCACCTCGGTCGCGGGGTTTCCCCAGCCCCACGCACCGTTCGCGTAACCCCACGGCTGGTACGCCGACAACGTGGTCATGCTGTTCTGCGGCACCCGGTAGAGCACGATGCCCTTGTCGCGCTGGAAGCCCGTGCCGTAGATGTAGACGTAGCCGTCGTTGCCCTGACCCCACGTGATGCACTGGAAGTGCCCGTTGGCCATGTCGGCCGGGAACTTCAGCCCCGTATGCTGCCAGGTCGCCCCGGAATCGTCGGACTGCCACAGTTCGGTCCAGCGCACCGCCCCGAACGTCGGCCCGTTCACGATGGCATGCAAGTACATCCGGGATCCGATCGTGATCACGTCGGAGGGGATCACGGTCTCGTAGTACGCATCGTGCGGGTAGTACCAGAGCTGGGGCGCCGTGACCTGGGTGTTCGCACCCGCGCCCGCCGCGCCGTTGAACACGACCCCGGTGGTGAGGTCGGTGGTCGAGGAGTACAGCGCGACCGGGGAGCGCCAGTTCGTACCGCCCACCGTGTCGGCCCAGGTGTCGCCGAACATGAACAGCAGCCGCCCGTCGGGCGTGCGAGCGGGTATCCCGAGATCGGTCGCGCCGATCCCGTACTGCACCCCCGCCTGCGTGCCGGCGAGCACCTTCATACGGGTCACGGTGAGTCCCGCGGCCGCCGCGGGACTCACGCCCAGCGCCGAGACGCCGAATGCGGCGCCGGCGGCGAGCGCTCCCTGCAACAGGCTGCGGCGGGTGAGCCCGCGGGCAGGACGGATCGCTTCTTCGGACATGGCCTTCTCCCCTTCGAGAACGCGACCGGCTACTTGAGCCCGGCCATTTTGATGTTGCCGATGATCTGACGCTGGAAGATGAGGAACAGGATCACGACCGGCGCCGCGGCGAGCACGGATCCGGCCATGAGCAGGCCCAGCTCGCTCGAGCCGCGGCCGGTGCGGAACTCCGCGAGGTACTGCTGCAGCACGAATTTCTCCGGCGACGTGATCGTCATGATCGGCCACACGTAGGAGTTCCAGTAGGCGAGGAACGCCGTGATGCCCATGACGACGAACGGCGGCTTCGACAGCGGCAGGAAGATCCGCACGAAGATGCCGAACCGGCCGCAGCCGTCGAGCATCGCCGCCTCCTCGAGGCTGGCCGGGATGTTCAGGTAGAACTGCCGGATGAAGAACACCGACGCGGCGCTGGCCGCCCCCGGGATCACCAGCACGGCGAGCGTGTCCAGCATCGCCAGCTTCGTCACGACGATGAAGCTGGTGAGCAGGATCGTCATCCCCGGGATGAACATGGTCGTGAGCACGGCGACCCACAGCGTGCGCTGGAACCGGAACTCGAGACGCGCGAACGCGTAAGCCGCGAACGAGTTCACCGTCAGGCTGAGCACGGTGAACAGGATCGCGCCGAGGAACGTCCAGCCGAGCGTGCGCAGGAATGTCTCGTCGCCGAGGATCTTGCCGTAGTTCTCCCAGTGCCACACTTCGGGGAAGAACTGGAACGGAGTGCTCAGCACTTCGGTCTTCGCCTTGAAGCCGGCGATCACCATCCAGGCGAGCGGGAACAGCGCGGCGAGCAGGAAGATCAGGCCGACCACGCCCTTGCCGACGAAGGCCGCCCAGCCACCGATGCCGTGCGGCACCTTGAGCCGGCGGTGATCCTTGCCGTCCAGGACGATGCGGGTGGTCTCGGGCACGGTCGCGGGGTACGTCGCGCTCATCAGTCGACCAGCCTTTCGGAGTTGATGAACTTGAACACGAGGGCCGACACGGATCCCAGCACCACGAACAGCAGCAGCGCCGCAGCGATCGAGTAGCCCACGTTCACGTCGTTGCGGAAGTGGTTGAAGATGAACAGGTTGGGCAGGGTGGTCGAGTCCAGCGGACCGCCCTGCGTCATCACGAGGGGCAGCTCGAACTGCTGAATCGCGGCGACGAAACCCGTGATCAGCAGGTACAGGAACACGTTCTTCATCTGCGGCATCGTGATGTAGAAGGTCTTCTGCCACCAGCCGGCGCCCTCCATCGCCGCTGCCTCGTAGTACTCCGTCGGGATGTCGACCATCGCGGCGACCATGATGAGCGAGGTCAGCCCCATGCCGAGCCACACAGCCGGCACGGCCACGGCGAGCAGCGCCCAGGCCGGATCCCCGATCCAGGAGACCGCGTCGATGCGGAGCGCGGCCAGCACCGCGTTCAGGATTCCGCCGTCATAGGCGTAGATCACCACGAAGATGATGGACGCGATGACTCCGGAGATGATCGTCGGGATGTAGATGCTGACCTTGAGGATGGTCGCGAGCCGACGCGACAGGCTCACCACGAGACTCGCGAACAGGAAGGCCAGCACGAGCATCACAGGCACCGTCATCAGCACGAACAGGAAGCCTCGGCCGATCGTGGCGACGAACAGCGGGTCCGTCAGCACGTCGGCATAGTTCTTCCACCCGACGAACTGCGGATCCTTGTAGAAGCTCCAGTCCTGGAAGGACAGGAAGCCGGCGTACACCGCCGGCCAGGCGACGAAGACGCCGAGCAGGATCACCACGGGGGCGAGCATCAGATAGGCGAGCTTGGTGTCTCGGTTCCGGTACCGCGCGTGCCGGCGCCTGACGGTGCGCCGGTCGTCGGTGACTTCGGCGGGCATCGTGCCTCCTCGTCGTTCTGAGGTGCGGGGCGTCGGCTGCGCGGTCGGGGACGGCCTCGCAGCGGTCCCCGACCGCGCCGCGCTCACTTCTTGGGAGCCTTGCTGGGCAGATCCTGCGACTGGATGACCTTCTGGATCGCGGCATCGGCCGTGTTGATCGCGTCATCCGGCGAGGCCGCGCCCTTCATCACCGACTCCATGGCAGTTCCGACGGCGAGCGAGACGTCCCAGGGGTAGGTCGGCTCGGGGATCGCGTCCGGCGCGATGTCCTTCGTGATCACCTTCGACCACGGGGCCTTGGCTGCGGCCTCATCCTTCGCGACGGCATCCTGCACGGAGGTGCGCACAGGGACCTTGGTGAACTGCGTGTTCACGAAGAACGGCACGAGGTTCTTCGGGTCGCCGGCGAGAGACCACTCGAGGAACTTCCCGGCGGCGTCGGCGTGCTTGCTCTTCGCGTCGATGACCCACTTGAAGTTGCCGAGGGTGGTCGCGGTGCGGCCGTCGGCGCCCGCGGCGTTCGGGAAGGCGCCGATGCCGGTCTTGGTCAGCAGGTCGGGATAGTCGGATCCGATCTCGGACATCATCCACGAGCCGGAAACCTTGAAGGCGACCTTCTTCTGGCCGAAATCCTTGCCCTCGACATAGGCGGCGAGCGCCTGCTTGGGCATGTATCCCTTGTCCCAGAGCTCCTTGTACTTGGACATCAGGTCACGGTACGCCGCGTTGTCGATGTCCGGCTTGGCCCAGTCGTCCGTGAGCGCCGTGTGCCCGGCGAAGTTGTACTGCTGACCGACCGTCGACCAGGCGAAGGTGATGGCGTCGGACGCCGGCGAGATGCAGTACTGACCCTGCGCGAGCGTCGGCTGGATCTTGGCGCAGTCGGCGAGCAGGTCGTCCCAGGTCGCCGGGGCCTTGTCGGTGTCGACGCCGGCCTTGTCGAGCATGTCCTTGTTCCAGAACAGCACCGTCTGCGCTTCCTGCAGCAGCGGGTAGGCGTAATAGGTGCCGCCGATCTCGGACACGGACTTGGCGGAGTCGATGATCTCGTCGAGCTTCGACTTGTCCACGACCTTGCCGAGGTCGTAGAGCTGCCCGGCGTTGACCGCGTCCTGGATGCTGCCGGAGTGCGTGTAGATGTCAGGGGCCTTGCCCGCCGCCTGGGCAGCCTTCATCTTCTGATCCCAGGCATCCGCCGGGATCTCCGTGTCCTTGACGACGATCTTGTCCTGGGAGGCGTTGAACTTCTTGACGATGTCCTTGTACCAGGCGTTCTCGGGCGGAGTGAACGTGCGGTGCCAGAACTCGATCGTGGTCTTGCCGGAGGAGTCGCCTCCGTCGCCCGCGGCCTGCCCCGGCGTGCTCGAGCCGCAGCCCGCGAGCAGTCCTACCGCCGTGATGCCGCCGAGAGCGGCCATCACCACCCGGCGCGTGCGCTGTGTGTCCGTCTTCATGGGTTCCTCCTCGGGAACACGACTTCCTCGTCGAATCGGTGCTGGGTCCGGCACAGGGGGCCGGGTCCGCGGTCGCGCTGAGTCGGCATCGACCGGGCTGCATTCAGAGTAGGCGAAATCGATTTCAGGCACAAGACGCTCTTGAGCGATCTGCGCAACTCCGTGCGAGTGAAAGCCGATTCCTCTTCTCTCCGCACCGCGCCCGCCCTTTCGGCCGCGACCAGAACGCCTCTAGAGTCGTTCGACAGGAAATCGATTTCAGATGAGGTTTGCTCGTCCAGTCGTGAGGACACTCGCGAAAACCACGAAGGAGCTCCCATGATGACGTCCGCCGTCGGATCCCCCTCACCGGCCGATCTCTCCGGGCGATGGATCCGTCCTGCCGGTCCTGTCCCGCGCGAACCCCGCTGGGGCCATCCCGCGGGGATGCAGCTGGGCATCAGTTCCGCACCGCGCGGGCTGCTGCAGATCTTCACCCCCTATCTGGAGCATCCGCCGTCCGCACGAGGTGGAACTGGCGGGGTACAGCGACTCCGGCTCCGTGCCTCTGGACCGGCTCGTACTCAGCGCGACCATGGGCAACTGGGCGCGGCTGCGCCGGCTCGAGCTCGCGGACCGCGTGGTCACGCCTGCAGAGCTCTGGCCCGGGTTCACCGGCACCGGGTTCACCGCGCACGCCTCCTTCGGACTCGACGAGCTCGCCCGCGAGGGCGGGGCTGCGCTCGTCTCCGCGACGGGCGACGAGGACGACCCGTGGTCCGTCGGCTACAGCGCGCACACCGCGGATCACGGGCGTTTCCTCGGACGGAGGATGCGGCAGACCTGGCGGGTGGACCACCCGCATCCCGCCCTCCGTGCACAGGTCAATGCGCGGTGGTCGTACTGGGCGAGCACCTCGGAGATCCCCGGCGGTCCCGCCTACGAGAACCTCGAAGTCGTGCAGCCGTTTCGACAGGGCGCCGCACTGCGCTTCATCGTCGAGCCGCTGGACTGATCGCCAGCGCGCACGGCGGAGGCCTGCATCGCCGTCTCGGCTGTGCCGGCGCGCACGACAAGCGCCGGCGCGGTCTCTGCACCGCTGCGCTGCCTCAGCGCTGGCTGTCGTCCGGATCGTCCGCGGTGTCGTCGGCGCGCTCAGGGCCGCTCAGCCACGGACGCCACAGCACCACTTCGGTGGAGCGGCGGATCCGGCGCCCGGACGGGACGGCCATGACGGATCCGGTCGTTCCGGCGGCGAAGACGCGCACGCCGGGGCGGTTCGCGCGCTCCTCGCGCAGGTCGTGCTCGAGCTCGCCCACGCGGCGGCGCAGCGTGCGCACCTCGTCCTCGAGGTCGAGCAGGCGCGCGATCGCAGGCAGGCTCATCCCCTCGCCGGACAACTGGGCGACCTCGCGCAGCTGCTCGATGTTGCGCATCGAGTAGCGGCGGGATCCGCCCCTGGTGCGGCCGGGCACGACCAGTCCGATCCGGTCGTACTGCCGCAGGGTCTGCGGGTGCATGCCGGCGAGCTCGGCGGCGACCGCGATGGCGAAGATCGGGGTCTCGGCGTTCATGCGCTCATCGGCCATGACGCACCCTCGTCCTTCGCGCACGGCGCATCCCGAGAACACCGGTCGCGCTCCGCAAGCGGGCGCGCGTACCGGAAACAGGAGAATGCACCGAGATCAGGAGGATCCGCGAGGAATCGTCCTGATCTCGGTCACTGTTCCTGATTCCGGGACGACGCGGCGAGCGGCGCCCGGTGTCCGCGTCGCGCGCGGACCCGATCGACGGCGCAGGTGAACTCATCCCCGGGCCTTCGCCAGCAGCTCGGTGCGCGGGTTCTCGGCGGGCTCCGCCTCACGGAAGCGCTCCAGCGCCTCGCGCGCGGCGTCGTCGAGGTGCGACGGCACGGCCACCTGGACCTCGGCGAGCAGGTCGCCGACGCCCTTCGACGTCGTGACGCCGCGGCCCTTGACCCGCAGCACCCGGCCCGACGGAGTGCCCGGCGCGACCTTGAGCTTGACCGGATCTCCACCGAGGGTCGGCACCTCGATGGTGGCGCCGAGCGCGGCCTCGGTGAACGTGACCGGGACGGTCACCCGCAGGTTCAGCCCATCGCGGGTGAACACGGGGTGCGGCTTCACGGCCACCTGGACCACGATGTCGCCGTTCTCGCCGCCGTCGGGCGAAGGCCGTCCACGGCCGCGCAGACGGATCTTCTGCCCGTCCTTCACGCCCGCGGGGATCTTCACCTTGAGCGGGCGGCCGTCCTCACCCTGCAGCGTGACGGTCTCGCCCTGCACAGCGGTCGCGAACGACAGCGTCGTGCGGGCCGTGACGTCGGCGCCCTTCTGCGGGCCGCCGTATCCGCGGAACCCGCCGGAGGGCTGGCCGAACCGACCGGAACCGAAGGATCCGCCGCCCTGGTTGAACATCGCGAAGATGTCGTCGAAATCGGCGGACTGCCCGCCACGGCCCCGGTTGAACGCGCTGAACACGTCATCGAAGCCTCCGTTGCCGGCACTGCCGGGCGCAGTGAACCGCGCCCCACCGGCGCCCATCGCGCGGATCTGGTCGTACTCGGCGCGCTGCTCGGTGTCGGAGAGCACCGAGTACGCCTCGCTGATCTCCTTGAACTTCGCCTCCGCCGCGGCATCGCCGGGGTTGGAGTCGGGGTGGTACTTGCGCGCGAGCTTGCGGTAGGTCTTCTTCAGATCCGCCTCGGACACGTCCTTCGAGACGCCGAGGGTCTTGTAGAAGTCCTTGTCGAACCAGTCCTGGCTAGCCATCGATCACCCCCTACTCAGCAGGAACGGCGACGACGACCTTGGCAGGACGCAGCTCCACATCGCCCAGGCGGTAGCCCACCTCGACGACCTCGAGCACGACGGCCTTCTGCACACCCGGCGTGGGCTGCTGGAAGATCGCCTCGTGCTGCTGCGGGTCGAACTCGTCGCCCTTCTCGCCATACGAGACCACGCCGAGGCGCTCCACCACCGAGCGCACCTTGTCGGCGATCGCGGCGAAGGGAGTCCCCTCCTGCAGATCGCCGTGCTGGGCGGCGCGGTCGAGATCGTCGAGCACCGGGATCAGGCCCTTGGCGGCCTCGCCCTTCGCGCGCTGGATCTCGACGCCGCGCTGCTCCTCGGTGCGGCGGCGGTAGTTCGCGTACTCGGCCTGAAGACGCTTGAGGTCGACGAGCAGCGTGTGCTCGGCGTCGGCGAGGGCCGCGTCCTCCGCGGCGTCCTCGGCGAGCGCGTCGTCGCTCTGCGCGATGTTCAGGATGTCGTCGACCGTGAGTTCGTCATCGGCGCCGGCGTCCACTCCGGAGTCCTGCCCTTCCGGCTGGGGGCCGGACGCGTTCGCGTCCGACCCCTCGCTCGGTCCTTCGACAGGCTCAGGAACCGCGGCGTTCTCGTCGAAGTCCTTGGGATCCGTCATTACTTCTTCTCGTCCTCGTCGTCCACGACCTCGGCGTCCACGACGTCCTCATCGGACGCCGCGCCCTCGGCCGCCGGCTCGCCCTGCGGGGCGGCCGCGTCAGCCTGGGACTGCGCGTAGATGGCTTCGCCGAGCTTGCCCTGCGACTGGTTCAGCTTGTCGAACGCGGTCTTCACGGCCTCGTCGTCATCACCGGCCAGCGCGGTCTTCAGCGCGTCGACGTCGGCCTTGACCTCGGTCTTCACGTCCTCGGGGAGCTTGTCCTCGTTCTCCGAGATGAGCTTCTCGATCGAGTAGGCGAGAGTCTCGGCCTGGTTGCGGACCTCGGCCGACTCGCGGCGCTTCTTGTCCTCGGCGGCGTGCTCCTCGGCCTCGCGCACCATGCGGTCGATGTCGTCCTTGGACAGCGAGGAGCCGCCCGTGATCGTCATCGACTGCTCCTTGCCGGTGCCCTTGTCCTTGGCGGACACGTGCACGATGCCGTTCGCGTCGATGTCGAAGGTGACCTCGACCTGCGGGATGCCGCGCGGAGCCGGCGCGATGCCGGTCAGCTCGAAGGTGCCCAGCGGCTTGTTGTCGCGGGTGAACTCGCGCTCGCCCTGGAAGACCTGGATCGCGACCGACGGCTGGTTGTCGTCGGCGGTGGTGAAGGTCTCGCTGCGCTTGGTCGGGATGGCCGTGTTGCGCTCGATGAGCTTGGTCATCATGCCGCCCTTGGTCTCGATACCGAGGCTCAGCGGGGTGACGTCGATCAGCAGGACGTCCTTGCGCTCACCCTTCAGCACACCGGCCTGCAGGGCGGCGCCGACGGCGACGACCTCGTCCGGGTTGACACCCTTGTTGGCCTCCTTGCCGGTCTCGCGCTTGACGAGCTCGGCCACAGCGGGCATGCGGGTGGATCCACCGACGAGCACGACGTGAGCGATGTCGCCGACCTTGATGCCGGCCTCGCGGATCACGTCCTCGAAGGGCTTCTTGGTGCGGTCCAGGAGGTCCTTGGTGAGGTCCTCGAACTTCGCGCGGGTGATCGTCTCGGAAAGCGACACGGGGCCGTTCTCGGTGAGCGACAGGTACGGCAGGTTGACGCTGGTCGACGTCGAGGAGCTGAGCTCCTTCTTCGCCTGCTCCGCGGCCTCCTTGAGGCGCTGCAGCGCGATCTTGTCGCCCGAGACGTCGACGCCGGTCGAGTCCTTGAACTGCTTGATCAGGTAGTCGACGAGACGCTGGTCCCAGTCGTCGCCGCCGAGGCGGTTGTCACCGGCGGTGGCGCGCACCTGGATCGTGGAGAAGTCGTCGTCCTTGCCCACCTCGAGCAGCGAGACGTCGAAGGTTCCGCCACCGAGGTCGAAGACGAGGATGAGCTCGTCCTCCTTGCCCTTGTCGAGGCCGTAGGCCAGGGCCGCCGCGGTGGGCTCGTTGATGATGCGCAGGACGTTCAGGCCCGAGATCTCGCCGGCCTCCTTGGTGGCCTGGCGCTCGGCGTCGTTGAAGTACGCGGGGACGGTGATGACCGCGTCGGTCACGGTGTCGCCCAGGTAGGCCTCGGCGTCGCGCTTCAGCTTCATCAGGATGCGCGCGGAGATCTCCTGCGGCGTCCACTTCTTGCCGTCCACGTCGAACGACCAGTCGGTGCCCATGTGGCGCTTGACCGAGGCGATCGTGCGGTCGACGTTGGTGACGGCCTGGCGCTTCGCGGTCTCGCCGACGAGCACCTCCCCGTCCTTGGTGAAGGCGACCACCGAGGGGGTGGTGCGGAATCCTTCTGCGTTGGCGATGACCTTGGGCTCGCCGCCCTCGAGGACGCTGACGACGGAGTTCGTCGTACCGAGGTCGATACCGACAGCACGTGCCATTTGTTTTCTCCTTCAGTCGGAAATTTGGTGGAAGTCTGCGCGAGCTCCGGATCCCGGGGATGACCCTGCGAAACCTGAGTCGCGATGACTCAACGATACGCCCACTGTCAAGGGATGTCAAACAAACTTGATACGAGTGCGCTCAACTTTCACGAGTGGCGTCGCATGGATAGTTCACCCCATCGTGCGGACGCACAGCAGATCCCTAGGCTCGGGGCATGACCTCACGCACCCGCACCGCATCTGCCGCGATCCGCCTCGGCGCCGCCGCGCTCCTCCTGGCCACCGCGCTGCCGCTGAGCGCCTGCCTGAACCCGTTCGACCTCATCCCCAAGGGGCCGGCCAAGACGCCCACGTCCGAGCCGACCGCCGAGGCCGGCACCGTGACGGACGCACCGGCCGACTCGTCCTCCTCCGGATCGCTGTACTTCGAAGACCCGTCTCTGCCCGCGGGCACGGCCGCGGAGTGGTCGGACGGCCTGATCAGCGACAGCGAGTGGGACTACACGACTCCCGACGACGGCAAGGGCAACTGGGGCTTCACCCGCAAGGACGGCGTCTGCCAGGCGAAGTTCTGGCAGGGCACCATGACGTGGAACGGTCAGACCGACGACCGATCCGCGTCGGATGCGGTGCTCGCGGCCGTCCTCGGCACGACGCCCGACAAGGCCACCGAGCGCGCGACGGATGACACGCTGATGAACGCGACCAGCCAGACGAAGGACATCGCGAGTCGCACGCTGTCCTACTCCGACGACACGGGCAGCGGATACGCCGCCGCCCGCGGATTCCTCGATGCCCGCCTCGGGTTCTACGTCTCCGTCACCTGCACGGACGACTCCGCGGGCACCGTCGGGTACGACGTGATCACCGCGGACGCCATTCTCATCCACTGACCTCGCGCCGCCACGGAAATCGCACAGCACGCCTGACGGGCGGGCGAACCGCCGCGTCAGGCGAGCAGCCGTCCCCAGCGCGCGTCGAGCAGAGGGGATCCGGCCAGCTCCAAGGAGTGCCAGAGCGTCACCGCCACGGAATCGAGCACGGGCACCCCGGTGCGGTCCTCGACCTCCGCCACGATCGGCGCGCCGTACAGGTTGGTGCACAGGTAGACGAGCGCGTCGGGGCCCGCCTCGGCGAGCGCGATCGACGGATCCACCAGCGCCTCGGGCCGCACCCGGCCGAACGACTCGTTGTCGCTCAGTCCGAGCGCGGTGTGCCCGGTGACGGTGACGCCGTTCTCGCTGTAACGGGCGGCGACCTGCTCGTTCACGTCGGCGGTGTACGGCGTGAGCAGGCCGATACCGGAGATCCCGAACCGCCGGAACGCCGCGAAGTAGGCGAGCGTCGAGGTCGTGGCGGGCACGCCCGTGGCCCGGGTGATCTCGGCGGCAATCGCCTCATCATGCCCGACGCCGAGCCACGATCCCGAGGTCCCGTTCCAGGCGATCACGTCGACGTCGGCGGTGGCGAGCAGCTCGGCGGCCGCGCGCATCCCGGCGGCGTCGAACTGCTGGTCGGATCCGGCGTCGAGGGCGATGCGGGTCACCGGGATACGCGCGGAGTGCACGGTCACGTCATCCCGCTCGCCCAGGATCCGGTACGTCATCGGCTCCAGGCAGGTGTTCGAGGACGGGACGATCATCCCGATCCGGGTGGGCCGCGAGGCGGTCAGGACGTCCGGCACGGCGCTCATGCGCTCCTCCCTGCCAGCACGCGCTCGGCGCGCGTGCGCGATGGCACCGCCGGCTCCCGCTCGATGAAGCGTCCGATCGCGCCGGGATCGTGGAAGCCCTCCTCGTCCAGGACGGCCCGGCCGCCCGCGACGACGACCTGCGGCCAGCCGCGCAGCGTCCTGCCGTCGAACGGCGAGAAGTCGGTGCCCATGTGCAGCGCCGTTCCGTCGACGCGCCGCTCCTCGTCCGGATCGAAGACCACCAGGTCGGCGTCCTGACCGACCGCGATGCGACCCTTGCCGAGCAGCGCGTTGATGCGGGCGGGCGCCGCGGAGAACAGATCCGCGAAACGCTGCAGCACGGCGTCGGTGATCGGCGCCCCGTCGGTAAGGGCGGTGAACGCGGCGGGCATGCGCGTCTCCACCCCTGGCAGACCGTGCGGCATCTGCCGGATGTCGTCACTGTGCTCGCGCTTCTGACTGAGGTCGTAGCAGGAGTGGTCGCTGGCGACCGTGTCGACGGATCCGTCCGCGAACCGCTCCCGCAGTGCCGCGGCCGTCGCCGCGTCCCGCATCGGCGGGCAGCAGGCATACCACTCCGGGAAGCGCGACGCGTAGACACCGTCGTCCAACAGGAGGTAGTGCGGGCAGGTCTCGGAGTACACCTCGAGGCCGCGCAGGCGGGCGTCCGAGACGAGGTCGACCGCGCCGGGTGTGGACTGGTGCACGAAGTAGACCGGGGTGTCGATGTACTCCGCCATCGCGAGCACCTCGCGCACCGAGGCCTCCTCGGCGAGCTCGGGGCGGGTCTCGTGCAGGTGCTCGATGCCGATCTCCCCACTGTCGGCGTGCTCCTCGGTGCAGTCGACGATGATCGCGTCGTGCTCGGCGTGGATGACCGTCATCCCGCCGAGGCGCTTCATCTCCTTCATCACCTTGAGCACGGTGTCGTTGTCGCTCATGGTCGATCCGCGGTTGGTCATGTACATCTTGACCGAGCGGATGCCCATCGCGGCGAGCGCGTCCAGCTGCGCGGGCACCGTCTCATCCCACGTGACGACGGATCCGTGCAGGGCGACATCGCAGCGCGACGCCCGCGCCAGGTCCCGCTTGTTCCGGGCGGCCGCGAGGGGGCTCTCGGTGGCGTCCCGGGGGATGCCGAAGTCCATGATCGTGGTGGTGCCGCCCCAGAGCGCCGCAGCGCTGGTGATGGCGAAGTCGTCGAGGGTGCGGTACCGCCCGGTGATCTGCGCGACGTGGCAGTGCCCGTCGACACCGCCGGGGATCACCACGCGACCGGCGGCGTCGATGACCCGGCCGGCGGAGGGAATCGGATCCGAGACGGCGAGGATCGCGTCGATCCTGCCGCCGGCGACCACGATATGACCGGACGAGACGCCGTCCGCATTGACGATCCGGGCGTTCGCGATGACGAGGTCCGACATGATCAGTTCACTCCTTCCGAGATGCCCGTGGCGTTCTGCGCACGGTCGAGCGCCCGCTCCAGCGCCGGGCTGAGGCCGCGGCGGGGCTTGCGCGGCGGGGCGGCGAACGCGCCCGCCCGGTGCGTGCCGGAGGCGAGTCCGACCACCGCTTCGGCCAGCCGCACTCCGGCGCCGATGCCGTCCACGACCGGGACGGGGATCTGGCCGGCGACCTCGCGCGCAAGCCCGGCGAGCGGCGCACCCGCGAGGATGATCACATCCGCGCCGTCCTCGGCGACGGCGCGCTGGGCGAGCGCGACCAGCGTGGGACCGAAGTCCTGCTGGACGCTCCCGATGCCGCCGAGCGCCTCCGTGATGGACCGGATGGAGGCGAGGCGCCCGGCGAGCCCGAATCCCTCGACGCACTCGCGGTACCACGCGGTGATCCGGTCCGAGATCGCGATGATCGAGAAGCGGTGCCCCTGCAGCGCCGCGGCGCAGAGCGCGGCCTCGGTGATGCCGATCACGGGCACGTCGACGAGCTCCTTGAGCGCCGGCATGCCGGGATCCCCGAAAGCCGCGACCACGACGCCGTCGACCTCGCCCGCGTGCTCGGCGATCACCTCGGCCACCGCTCCTGCCGCGATGAGCGACTCGAGCCGGGTCTCGATGTACTCCACGCCGTAGGGCGCCGTCTGCACCTGCAGCTCGGTGTCCGGGCGCGCGGAGCGCTGCGCCTCGGCGCGGATCAGCTCCGTGACCGCGGAGCTCGTGTTGGGGTTGATGATCAGCAGTCTCATGTCGTCCTCTCTGCGGCCGACCCGGACTGCCGATGGCAGCTCACACGGTGTCGGGATACTGTTCGCGGTACTTCTCGATGTGGTGGGCGGACTGCGCGGCCGCCCGGTCGGGGTCGCCGCTGGCGATGGCGGTCAGCAGCAGCTCGTGCTCCTCGACGAGCTCCGGAAGGTCCCGGACGTGGCGGAACAGCCAGTGCATCCGCCCCTGCAGCGGCTCCAGCGCCGTACGGAGGAAGTCGTTGTCCGCGATCCGGGTGACCTCGTCGTGGAACTCGCTGTTCAGGGCGTGGGTCTCGGCCAGGCTCCCCCGGGCGAGCGCTTCCTTCGAGCGGTCGACCAGTCCGGTCAGCCGGCCGATGTCTTCCGGGGTGGCGCGCTGCGCTGCCAGCCGGCAGGCCAGCACCTCCAGCGCGATCCGCACGCTGAACAGGTCTTCCACCTGATCCGCATCGAGCGACGCGACCACGGATCCGCGCGTCGCCGGCTCCGTGACCAGGCCCTCCTGCTGCAGCATCCGCAGCGCCTCGCGGACCGGAAGCCGGGACACGTTGAACTCCGCGGCGAGGTCGCGCTCCACCAGCCGGGATCCCGGGGTGTACTGCCCCTCGAAGATCCTGTTGCGAACGGTGTCTCTGATCACCTCGCGCAGCGGCTTGGCCCGCTGACTGGCATCGACTGTCTGCGCCACGGGGCTGCCCTCCGCCTTCTCCGGTTCTGGGATCCCAGCCTAGCGACACACCCCGTCCGTGCACCGGGACGGAGTCCGATCCGCGGACGGGGACGATCATGCGCGCACGAGCCGCTTGCTGTAGTCGAGCGCGAGCACCGAGACGCCCATCACGATCGCCGAGCCGACGAAGTAGAGCAGCGCCCAGGTGTAGCCGCCCGTCGCACCGACGATGAGGCCGACCGCGATCGGCGTGATGAAGCCGGCGACGTTGCCGCTGAGGTTCATCGCGCCGCCCAGCACGCCCGCGTTCTCGCGGCCGCCCAGCGTGGCCGGAACAGCCCAGAACAGTCCGACCCAGCGCAGGAAGAAGAGCACGACCGAGAGCAGCACGACCGCGGTGATCGGGTCGCCGACGAGGGTGACGCCGACCAGGCCGGCGGTGACGATCAGCGCGGCGGCGCCGAGCATCGAGCGCATCACGAGGTTCGCGCTGTGCCCGCGGGAGCGGAGCTTGTCGGCGAGCAGACCGCCGAGGATCTCACCGACGAACCCGGCGCCGAAGATCACGAAGGTCGACCAGCCGACCGTCTTCAGGTCGAAGTGCTTGGCCTCGGAGAGGTACAGCGGGCCCCAGGTGAGCAGGCCGTAGAAGACGCCGTTGAAGCCGAGCCAGCCGAAGCACATGGCCCAGAACGAGCGGAAGCGCAGGTACTGCACGAGCCCTCGGCGGGTCGACACCGGGCCGGTGGCGGCCTCCTCGCGGTGCGAGTCCTCGATGTACTCGGCCTCGGCGTCGTTGACCGCCTTGTGCGCGCGGGGGTTGTCACGCACGTACCACCAGATGAACAGGCCGAGCACGACCGTCGCGATGCCGGCGATGATGAAGGCGTAGCGCCAGGATCCGGTGCTCGCGATGAGCCAGGTGATCAGGATGCCGCCGATGCCCGCTCCCAGCGGAGCGCCGGCGTCGAGGATCGTCGCACCGCGCCCGCGCTCCTTGGAGTGCATCCACAGGGCGTTCAGCTTGCCGCCGGCGGGCATGACGCCCGCCTCGGTGACGCCGATCGCGGAGCGCGCGATGAACATGCTGATGAAGTTGCCCGCCAGGCCCGAAGCGGCGGTCGCCGCGCCCCAGCCGATGCAGGAGGCCGTGACGACCTTGCGCGGGCCGAACCGGTCGATGAGGTAGCCGACCGGGACCTGCATGAGCGCGTACGTCCAGAAGAACGCGCTCAGGAGAAGTCCGACGAGCTCCGGGGAGAGGTCGAAGTCCTTCTGGATGATGGGCAGGGCGACCGAGATCGATCCGCGGTCGATGTAGTTCACCGACACCAGGATCAGCAGCAGGAGGAACAGCCTCCATCGCACTCTGGTGGGCTTGCCCTGGCTGCGGGGCGACGCGCTGGTCTCAGCGGCTCGGTCCGCCGTTGCTTCGTTCTGAAGGGACACCTGGTCCTCCTTCACTTCGTCGGGAAGGCCGGTCGAGCGTGCATGTCGACCGGAGTTTGGGATCCCACATTGGGATCCCAAACCGAGAATAGAAGGAGCGGCGTCGGACGTCAAGAGTTGGGATCCCAAAAGTGCACCGCGTCCCTCACAGAGGAACGCGGTGCACTTCAGATCCCGTGGACGCGGCCGGGCCGCCCCGATCACTTGCCGCCGGGAGGGCCGATCAGCAGCAGCACGGCGAAGATGGCCGCGACAGCAACGAGGATGAGCAGCGCGAGCACCCACGGCCGGTGCAGGAACCAGCGCATCGTGCGGTCGTACCAGGCGGCGTCCCGCGGATCGTCGGTCTGCGCGAGGCGCCAGTCGCCGGCGAGGCGGCCGGTGCGGTGCAGCCAGATCTCGGCGGGGATCGTGGCGTAGGGCACGATCGCGCTGGCGATCGCGAGGATCGCGACGCCGACGCCCCAGCGCTGGTGGAACGCGAGCAGCACCGCGGTGGCGCCGTAGGAGAGGAAGACGAAGCCGTGGATGGAGCCGGCGATCGTGACCAGCACCGGCGGCAGTCCTGTGGCACGGGCGATCAGCGCGCCGATCAGCAGGGTCCAGGTGATGGCCTCCGCGATCGCGAGCACGCGGAACAGGCGGGCTGGAGTGGTGAACACGTCTCTCCTCGGGTCGAGTACCTTTCCAGCGTAGGGATCCGGATACCCTCGCCGCCTCCCGCCGGCCTCCACCTTTCGGACGGTTTCGGACGCCCGATTCCGAAGGCCGTGTCATCGTGTGACGTGCGGCCCGGCGCGCCGGCAGGAGAGCGGCCTACACTCCCCCCATGCCCCGCCCCGCCCTGCTCGCCGTCTCTCACGGCACCTCCGATGCCGCAGGCGCCGCCGCGATCGCGCTGCTGGTGCGCCGGGTCGCCGAGCGGCTGAACGGCGCCCCGTCGCAGCAGACCGAGGACGAGCGCCGGGTCGCCGTGCACTCCGGCTTCGTCGACGTGCAGCAGCCCGACGCCCCCACGGCCCTCGCCGCGGTCGAGGGGCCTGTGGTCGTCGTGCCCCTGCTGCTGTCGCGGGGCTTCCACGTGCGGGTGGACCTGGGGCGGGCCGTTTCGGAGCGCTCCGACGCGGTCGTCACGAATCCGCTCGGGCCCGATCCGCGCCTCGCGGAGGTGCTCGCGCGGCGGCTGGCGGAGGCCGGCGCCGATCCGGCGCTCCGAGGTGGTGCGGTGCCCGGATCCGGTGCGGCGGCGCTCCCCGGGGGCGGCACCTATCGTCCGGTCGTGCTCGCCGTCGCGGGATCCCGGGATCCGCGCTCGCTGCCCGACGCCGAGGCCATGGCCGCGCTGCTGAGCGAGCAGCTGGGGCGCTCGGTCGTGCCCGCCTACCTCGCCGCACGCGAGCCGAGCCTCGCCGACGCCCTCGCCGCGCATCCCGGTGCCGCTGTCGCGACCTACCTGCTGGCGCACGGATACTTCTTCGACGTGGCGGAGCGCGTGACCGGATCCGCTGCGCTCACCGAGCCGCTGCTCGACGACGGCGAGCCGCCGGTGCCGCTCGTGGATCTCGTCGTGGGCCGCTACCTCGCGGGCGAGGCCGAGCTCCGGCAGTTGCCTGCGACCTCGTAGCGGAGCGGCATCGGGACGGCGGACGAGACCTGGTGTGCCGCAGGGGGGGTGCGGCCGGATGCTTCTGCGGGGCTACTCTCCCCGCGCATCCGGCCGCACGGTGATGCGCGCCTACCCGTCGGCCGCGCATCCTTCGCGTCGCCTGGGCTGCGAAACCCCAGGCGACGACGCTTGGACCTATCCGCCGAGATAGGCATCCGAGAGAAGATCCTGCGCGACGAGGCCCTTCACGGTGCCGTGGCCGACCACGCGCCCCTCGGCGAGCACCGACACCGACGAGCAGAGGTGCTGCACCAGATGCGTGTTCTGCTCGACGAGCAGTACGGTCAGCCCCTGCGCTGCGACGTTCTCCAACAGCACACGCACCTCCTGCACGGCGACCGGAGAGAGACCGCTGGACGGTTCGTCCAGCATCAGCAGTCGCGGATCCGACATGAGCGCTCGGGCGATCGCGACCAGCTGCTGCTGTCCGCCGCTGAGTCGTCCTGTCGCCTCTCCGCGGCGCTGCCCGAACCAGGGTGTGCGTGCGTACGCCGCGTCCAGCCGTTCCCTGGCGACTCTGTTGCCAGCGCTGTTCGCTCCGAGCAGCAGGTTGTCCTCGATCGACATGCTCGGAAACAGCCGCCGGTTCTGCATGCACAGCGCGATGCCGGCCTCGACGATCCGCCCGGTGGGGGCCTGCGCCAGCTCGACGCCGTCGAACCGGATGCTTCCGGAGCGGCGTGGGGTCGCGCCCATGATGCCCATGAGCAGCGAGGTCTTGCCGGCACCGTTGGCTCCGAGCACGCCGGCGACCGTGCCCGCCTCGACCTCGAGCGCGACGCCGTGCAGCGCCTCGACCGTGCGATAGCCGACCACGAAATCGGTGATGGTGAGAAGCGCCATGTCAGCTCCCGAGGTAGGCGGCGATCACCGCGGGGTCGTTGCGGACGTGCTCGGGCGATCCCGCCGAGAGCACTTCACCCGACGCCATCACGACGACCTCGTCGGCGAGCGGCATCAGGAAGCGCATGTTGTGCTCGACGACGATCACGCTCGTCGCCAGTTCGTCCCGCACGCGGGCGACCACGCTCTGCAGGTGATCCGTCTCGGCGACGTCCATACCCACGGCAGGTTCGTCCAGCAACAGGACCGAAGGAGCCGCGGCGAGCGCGGTCGCGATCATCACGAGCCGTTGCGCCGCGCTCGGCAGCGAGGAGCCGACCCGATCCAGATCCGCCTCGATGCCGACGATCTCCGCCGTCCGCTCGACCGGCGGGGATCCGGGCCGCGCGCGCCGCGCCAGATTCAGGGCCTCCCGCACCGTCCATCCGGTGAACAGCCGTGTCGTCTGAAAGGTGCGCGCGATGCCCCGACGCACGGTGCGGTGCGGGTTCAGCCGGCTCACGTCCGCACCCTCCAGCAGCACCCGGCCCGAGGTGGGCGGGATCGTTCCGCCGATCATGTTCAGCAACGTCGTCTTGCCAGATCCGTTCGGACCGATCAGGCCCAGCACACGACCGCGGTCGACGCTCACCGACACGTCATTGACGGCGTGGACCCCGCCGAAGTCCTTCGACAGCGCATCGATCACCAGGACACTCATGAGATCTCCTTCCACGTGGCAACACGGCCGTTCCTTGCGGCAGCACGGCCGCCGAACGCGCGGCGCAGCGCGCCGAGCAGCTGCTCGATGCCGCCGATGATCCCGCCGGGCATCAGCAGCGTCACCAGCACGAAGATCACGCCCAGCGCGATCTGACTCACCCCCGGGTACAGCTTGAGCAGCTGGGAGAGGCCAACCACGATCACCGCCCCGACGACGGGCGTGGACAGCCGGCCGTAGCCGCCGATCCCGATCGCGACAAACATCAGGAAGCCCTGCACGAAGGTGAACTGCGAGGGCGCGATCACTCCGTTGTACTGCGCGAGCAGCACGCCGGCCCACGCGCCGAACAGGGAGGAGATTACGAACGCGATCGCCTTGGTGCGTGCGGTGGGCACACCCGCGTGCTCGGCGAGGTCCTCATCCGCGCTGATCGCGCGCAGGCGCTCCCCGAGCACCGATCGCCCGAGCAGCTCGAAGAGGATCAGGCCCACCACCAGGGATCCGACGATGAGCACCAGCACGACCTCGAGCGGCAGGCCGAGGGCGACGGGCATCCCGTTAGGTCCTCCGGTGAGCGGCGCTTCGTTGATGAACACGAGGGCGCACACGGCACCGAAGAACAGTGTTCCGATCGCGAAATACTGCCCCCGGGTGCGGCTGAACACGAGCGCCACGATCGCTCCGACAACGCTCGCGATCCCCACCGCGCCGAGCGCCGCGACGACGAACGGCAGCCCCGCGTTCAACAGCAGCGACGACGCGTACGCGCCGATCCCGAAGAAGCCCGCCTGCGCGAGGCTCGGATAGCCGCCGAGACCCTGCACAACGTTGAGCCCGACCAGGGCGATCGCCCAGATCACGACGAGGACCGCGACGAGCCCCTGATCGCCCTGCAGGTTCGTGACTGCGAGGTAGGCGACCACGCCGAGGACGACGATGCCGACCCAGCTCGGCCACCGACGGCGACGCTCCGGGGCAGCCGCGCGCACGGGCACGACCCGTTCAAGGATGGACATCGGTCAACCTACTCTCTGTGCGTTCGTGGTGCGGATGCCGCCGGGCCGCAGCACCAGCACCGCCACCAGAAGAAGGAATCCGAACGCGCTCTGATAGGCGGGATCGATGAAGGTGGCCCCGAGGCTTTCCACGATGCCGAGGGTGAGCCCGCCAATCACGGCACCGGCGATACTGCCGAGACCGCCGATCACGACCACCACGAAGGCGCTCAGCAGCAGTGGATCCGCCATGAACGGGGAGACCTGATACGTCGGAGCGAAAGCCACCGCGGCGATGCCGGCGAGGATCCCCGCGATGAGGAACGCCAGCAGATATTGCCGCTGCACCGAGACGCCCAGGATGCCGGCCGCCTCACGATCCTGCGCGACGGCACGGATCGAACGACCGAACTTCGTGCGGTTCATCACCAGTGCGAGCAGCGCCACACTGGCCGCGGCGACTAGGACCACGACGACCTTGACCGCGGCGATGCTCAGCCCGCCGATCTGAAGCGTCCAGTGATCGTAGGGGGCGTTGAGGGCCTTGCCCTCGCCGCCCCAGACCACCAGGGCGATGTTCTGCAAGATCAGCAGCAGCCCGAGCGCGATGGCGGGCGCGGCCGCCGGGTTGCTCCGGATCCACCGATAGGCGAGCACCTCGGTGAGCACAGAGAGCAACCCGGCCAGCAGCACCCCAGCGGCGATCGCCAACAGGTAGGGGGCTCCGGCGGCCTGTAGGGTCCACGCGGTGTAGGCGGCCAGGACGATCACTCCCGCGTGGGCGAAGTTCGGGATCTCCATGATCCCGTAGACCAGAGTGAGTCCCAGTGCGACCAGCGTGAACAGGCTCCCGAGGAACACCCCGTTGACGAGCGCCTGCGCGATCATCAGCCCGCGGTCCCGCACGGCGCGTTGGTGATCTTCGGGTCGGCGACCTTTCCCCCGAGTCCGTCGAACACCATGGCGGTGGCGA
Organism: Microbacterium sp. 22303; assembly: GCF_052045265.1. Classification (NCBI taxonomy): domain Bacteria; kingdom Bacillati; phylum Actinomycetota; class Actinomycetes; order Micrococcales; family Microbacteriaceae; genus Microbacterium; species Microbacterium sp. 22303. The sequence continues at coordinate 46,700 of NZ_JBQEOQ010000002.1, forward strand.
TGGAGGACTTACCCGTGCACCATGCCGTGACCTCGGAGAGCGTGCGTGCGTTGCGCTCGGTGAAGAGCGCGCCGTCGCTCGACGGCAGCCATCCGCTCACGCTGCCCTTCGGCACGTCGATCGTGCCGAGCGCCTTCAGGATCCCGGCGCGATCGGTGGTGGATCCGGCCTTCGTCATCGCCTCGGCCACCACGAACGGGAGGTCGTAGGCCCACATCGTGAGGTCCTGCGGCACCTCGTCGTACTTGGCCTGGTAGGCCTTCGCGAATGCCTGGGTCGCCGGGTTGTCGGCAGTGGTCGGCGTGGTTCCAGCGCAGTCGAGGTTGTCGGCCATGAGCGTGTCGTAGCCGTCACCGAGGATCGCCTTGGCCTGCTCAGGGTTGACGCCGGAGCTGTGCAGCACGGGGCCGGTGTAACCGGCCTGGCGCAGTTGCTTGAGCACGGGCAGGATGACCCCGGTCACGCTGGAGAGGTACACCGCGTCGGGCTGAGTGGCCAGGGCGCCCGCGATCGCGCTGCCGTAGTCGGCGCTGCCGAGCGGGGCCGAGGTGACCGTGACATCAAGGCCCGCGGCGGTGCCCTGCTTCTGGATGAGCTGGGTCAGACCCTCACCGTAGGGCTCGCCCTTTGTGTCGATCACGCTGATCTTCTTCGCGCTGAGCTTCTGCTGGGCCCAATCGACGCATCCGATCGTGTACGTCTCGGAGGCACCGCGCATGAGCACGATGTTCTTGTCGTAGCTGAGGATGCTGGGGAACGTGCTGTCCAGGATGTTCACCATCGGGACCGGGGTGCGCTGCAGTTGCGGCGCGTAGGTCGAGGATCCGAGGCCGAACGCGATCAGCGGCAGCTTGTCGGACTGCACCATCTGACGCAGAGCCGCGACTCCGGTGGTGGCGGGGTCGCTCTTGTCATCGGCGTAGCTGAACGCCAGGGTGTGGTGCTTTCCGGCGACGTCGAAGCCCTTCTGGTTGAGCGCGGCCAGGCCGAGCTCGATGGCGTTCTTCTGCGCCGGGCCGAGCGTGGCGTACACGCCGGACATCGACAGGATCGCGCCGACAGTGACCTTCTCCTGGGTGATGCCGGCAGCGCCGCCGCTCTGCGGCGTACAGGCCGACGTGGCGAGCATCAGCGTGGCGGCGATCCCCATCGCCGCAAGGTTGCGGATCTTCATGTTCTCTCCTTTGAGTGGTAGCTCGATCGGGTGGCCGAGCTTCGTATTGCAATTAGTTGCACTTTTATTCGACGAGATGCCAAAGTGGAAACGGGGAAAGACGGGCGATCAGCCGCCCGTGAGCGAGGCGGGCATGGCTGCGGGCGTCGCCCGGATGCGCCGCCTGCTCTCGTGCACGCGGATCGCTTGGCTGAGCTGCAATGCGCTCACCGCGATCCGCGGAAGCTCTGGGGGAACGACGCCGGGAAAGCTCACGGAGGTGTCGCCGACGAAGGCGTAGCGAGCCTCGCCGGTGGAACCCGGACGACGTGCCCACACACGATGGAAGATCTCGCCTCGCACTCGGTACATCAGCGCGAGATAGGGGTGATACCCCTCCGATCCGACGGGAACGGACCAGAGCGACGCAGCACCGATTCCGGACGCCGGCTCCAACCAAGCCGGATAGCTTCTGTCCGCAAGAGCCGTCGCGCTCATCGCGCGCTCCTCCTGAGATTCCGGGCCGATCATCGCGACGCCGCCAGCGTGCTCGCGGCGATCCGGGCGCGCAGTTCGCGGCGCAGGATCTTGCCTGCGGCGGACTTGGGCACGACGTCGATGAACTCCACCAGGCGAATCCGCTTGTAGGGAGCCACCCGCTCGGCGACGAAGGACCTCAGCTCCTCTGGGTCGACGACGCGCCCCGGTTGAGCCACGACGAACGCCTTCGGGATCTCGCCCGCATCTTCGTCCGGCACGCCGATCACGGCGGCGTCCGCGACATCCGGGTGCTCCAGCAGCACCGCCTCGAGTTCGGCGGGCGGCACCTGATAGCCCTTGTACTTGATGAGTTCCTTCAGGCGATCGACGATCGTGATATTGCGGCCCACGTCGACGACGACGACATCGCCGGTGCGCAGGTAACCGTCGGCATCCAGCACCGCGGCCGTCTCCTCGGGGTTGCCGATGTATCCGCGCATCACATTCGGGCCGCGCACCCAGAGTTCGCCCGGTTCGCTGACGCCGATGGAGGGCACCGCGATCTCGCGCCCGTCTGCGGCGACGACGCGGTTCTCCGAGTTCGGCACGGGAGGGCCCACGCTCGCCTTGGGTGAGCTCTCGCCGCGGCCGACGAAGTGCGACACCGGGCTCATCTCGCTCATCCCGTACCCTTGGCGCACCGACACCTCGAGGCGGCGCTCGACGGCCTCGGCGAGGTGCTCGTCCAGCGGCGCGGCCCCCGAGAAGATCTCCTGCAGACTCGACACGTCGTACTGATCGACCAGCGGATGCTTGGCGAGTGCCACGGCGATCGGCGGCGCCACGAAGGCGAACGTCACGCGGTGCTGCTGGATCAGGCTCAGGAACTGCTCCAGGTCGAAGCGCGGCATCGTCACCAGCGTGGCACGACGCTTGAGCGCCAGGTTCAGGAGCACCGTCATCCCGTAGATGTGGAAGAACGGCAGCACCGCGATGACCACGTCTGCGCGGCCGACGCCGATCCGCTCCTCGATCTGGCACAGATTGGCCACGAGGTTGCGGTGCGTGAGCTCGACACCCTTGGGGTGTCCGGTCGTGCCGGACGAGAACGGCAGTGCCATGAGCTGCGTCGCCGGGTCGAAGCCGGCGACGGGCAGCGCCGGTGCGCTGTCGCGCGCCTGGCCCGCGAACTCGAGAGAGAGGACCGCGTCCGGGTCGAGGCCCGCCGCTGCGGCACCGACCGCGGCGGTGTCCAAGAGCGCCGGGGCGGCATAGATGCGCTGGGCACCAGCGACGCGCAGCTGCGTGGCGATGTCCTCGGCCACCGCGAGCACCGGGACCGTCGTCACGGCGACACCCAGGGCGCCGCACGCATGGAACAGCACGGCGAACTCGATCGAGTTCGGTGCGAGCAGCGCGACCACGTCGCCGGGGCGCAGACCGCTGCGGTCGAGCTCGTCGGCCGTTGCGGCCACAAGGTCGCGCAGCTGACCGTAGTCGACCTCGCACCCCGACGCCCCGTCGATGATCGCGCTCTTCCTCAGGTCGTCGGCGGCAAGCTCTCCGAACACGATCTGGGGCAGCGACTGCTCCGGGATATCGACCGCGGGATACGGGCTGGAAAAGCTCATGAGGACTCCTTCGTCGCTCGGCGGATGCCGGGTACGCCACAGCGACCCGGTGAAAACGCAGGATGGATGGTCAGCGACGTGTCGGGACGTGCCTGCCGAGGAAGTCGATCACGTCGCCGATCACCTCGTCGCGGTTGGTCTCGTTGAAGATCTCGTGCCGCGCACCGGGATAGCTCTTGCGCGCACCGCCCTGGCCGATGAGGCGGGGCAGCACCGTCGCCGCCAAGGGGTAGGGGGCGATCGGATCGTCCTCTCCGTGCAGCCAGATCGTCGGCAGCGCACCGACGTCGGGGCCGTCGGCGATGTCCTTCAGGGCGACCTCGATCGCGAGCAGCGTCTCGCGCAGGAACGGCCCGTGATACACGTACTCGTCGTCGAGATACGCCTGTCCGGTGGCCGGGTCCCGAGAGAGCCCCTCCGGATCGATTGGCACCTCGGGGATCGGGTCGAGGTTCACCAGACCCATCAGGTCGGGATTGCCGCCGATGAACGGCCCGCTCAGCACCAGGGCAGCCAGAGCGCCGGTGCCTTCGCGCTGCACGTAGCGCGCCGAGATCGCTCCACCCATCGAGTGGCCGATCAGCACGACCGGGAGCTCGGGGTGCGCGTCTGCGGCGAGGCGGATGACGGCATCGAGATCGTGGGCGTAGTCGTCGAAGGTTTCGATGAGCACTCGAGCACCCTCGGAGCGTCCGTGCCCCTGATGGTCGGGCGCGTACACCTCGGCGCCGGCCGAGAGCAGGCGCTCGACGACGTGGTCGTAGCGGCGAGCGTGCTCGCCGTAGCCGTGGGCGATGACGGCGATGAACTGCGGCGCGCCCTGCGTCCAGTGCCACACGGCCACCCGCCCCGCGGTGCCGGCCAGGTCGAGCTGTTCGGGTTCGGTCATGATGTCCCCTTCGGGTCGTGGATCATCGGGTCCTGCGCGATCGGACCCTCGCCGCGCGACGCACTGAGCGTTTCGAGTTGCTCGATCGCCGCATCCGCCCAATCGAGGCGTGCCTTCTGCAGATGCAGCCCCCACTGCAGCACGAGGTACTGGCGTCGGCGGATCTCGGAGAGCGCCCCCTGGAAATCGCGCTTCTCGATCGCCTCGTACTCGGCGAGCTGTCTGGCGTGGATCTCCCGGTGCCTACGGATCTCCGGCAGCAGGTCTCCGCCGAGCGAGGACGAGGCCCGCACGCGGACCATGAGCGAGTCCTTGATGTGCTTCGGATCCTCCGCCGCCGCGATCCAGCGCCGGAGTTCGTCGCGACCCTCCTCGAGGATCGCGTAGGTGCGCTTGCCGCCCCTGCCGCCGCCGTCGGCGACCTCGACGATCAGGCCATCCCGCTCCAGGTCCCTGAGCTCGCGGTAGATCTGCTGGTGCGTGGCCGGCCAGAAGTAGCCGATCGAGCGGTCGAACCGGCGGGCGAGCTCGAGACCGGAGGACGGCCGCTCGTTGAGTGCGGTGAGGATGGCATGAGCGAGAGACATGCGATCAGGATACGAACGGACCCGGCCGGCGGCGCGCTCGTCCATGGCGCGAGGCGCGGGGCGGGTGAGCGCGTTCATGGCGGATCGACCTCTCTGTCGTGGCCCGGCGGGCAGTCCACCGGAAGTCTGAGTGATACTCAGTGTCATTATTGATGGAACCGGGTAGCAGCGATGGTACCGATGTTCCGGCCTTTTTGCAACAAGTTTCATTCAAGATGCGCAGCGAGCTCGACGCCCTGCCTGATCGCCCGCTTCGCGTCGATTCCGGCGGCCTCGTCCGCGCCGCCGATCACGTGATGCCGGAGCCCCCTGGCGCGGAGCTCCGCCACGAGCGCCGCATTCGACTCCTGCCCCGTGCACAGCACGACGGTGTCCGCCTCGATCAGCCGCTCCTCACCGTCGACGGCGATGCGCACGCCGTGCGGCGTCACGGCGAGATAGTCCGCGCCGGCGATCTCTTGCACCCCGCGGCGGCGCAGCTCGGCGCGGTGGATCCACCCGGTCGTCTTGCCCAGTCGCGACCCCAGCCGACCCGGCGAGCGCTGCATCAGCACGACGGACCTCGGCGAGTGCTCCGGGGCGGGCTCGACGAGGCCCCCGCGCCCGCGGCCGCCTTCCGCGATCCCCCACTCGCGCTCGAACGCCCGGAGGTCGTCCTCGCCCGCACGGTGTCCGGGGCGGGTCAGATAGGCGGCGACGTCGTAGCCGATGCCCCCTGCGCCCAGGATCGCGACACGACGACCGACCGGGCGCCCCTCACGCACGACCTGGGCATAGTCGAGCACATGCGGCAGGTCGAGGCCAGGGATGTCCGGGCGGCGCGGCAGGACGCCGGTCGCGACGACGATCCGATCCGCGCCCGCGAGCATCTCGATGTCCACGGCGACGCCGAGGTACAGGGCGATGCCGAGCTCGTCGACGCGATGCCGGTAGTAGCGCAGCGTCTCGTCGAACTCGCTCTTGCCGGGGATGCGGCGCGCGATGTCGAACTGCCCGCCGATGTCCGCCCGCCGCTCGAACAGCTCGACCCGATGACCCCGCTCGGCCGCCGCCACCGCGAATGCGAGGCCGGCGGGCCCCGCCCCCACCACGGCGATGCGCTCCGCCGCGCGCGTCGGTCCGAGCCGGATCAGCGTCTCGTGGGCGGCGCGAGGGTTCACCAGGCAGCTCGTGACCCGGCCGGTCAGGGTGTGGTCGATGCACGCCTGGTTGCAGCCGATGCACGTGTTGATCCGGTGCGCCTCGCCGCGCGCCGCCTTGGCGAGGAGCTCCGGATCCGCGAGGAACGGACGCGCCATCGACACGAGATCGGCGTCCCCCGCGGCGAGCAGGCGCTCCGCGACCTCCGGCGTGTTGATCCGGTTGCTCGCGACCACGGGGATCCCGACCTGTTCCCGCAGGCGTCGCGCCGCCGCGGCGAACGCGGCACGAGGCACGAGGGTCGCGATCGTCGGCACCCGCGACTCGTGCCAGCCGATGCCGGTGTTCAGCAGGTCGACGCCCGCCGCTTCCAGGCCCAGCGCGAGCGAGATCGTCTCATCCTCGGTCGATCCGCCCTCGACGAGGTCGACCGCGGAGAGGCGGAAGGAGAGGATCGCGCCGGCACCGAGCGCGGCTCGGACGGCGCGCACGACGGCGATCGGGAACGTGCGGCGCCGGTCGGGATCTCCGCCCCAGGCGTCGTCGCGATGGTTGGTCGCCGGCGCGAGGAACTCGTTGAGCAGATACCCCTCCGACCCCATGATCTCGACGCCGTCGTATCCGGCCTCGAGGGCGAGCGTCGCCGCGTCGGCGAAGCCGCGGATCACCTCGAGCACCTCGCTGTGCGTCAGCGCGTGCGGCACATGCTCGGCGATCGCCGCCTGCAGCGCACTGGGGGCGACGAGGTCGGGGTGGTGGGCGTAGCGCCCGAAGTGCAGCAGCTGGAGCAGGATCCGGCCGCCCTCGGCGTGCACGGCGTCTGTGATGAGCCGGTGTTCGGCGACGGCAGCCGCGGTCATCACCGCACCGCCCTCCCACGGACGCCCCGCCCGATCGGGCGAGACGCCCCCGGTGACCATGAGCGCGACGCCGTGCCGCGCGCGCTCCGCGTAGAACGCCGCGAGGCGCGCGAAACCGCCGTCGAGCTCCTCGAGCCCCAGATGCATCGACCCCATGAGCACGCGATTCGGCAGCGTCACCGCGCCGACGCGGATCGGGGTGAAGAGCGCGGGATAGGGGTTCATGGTCGACCTCCAATTGCAACAAGTTGCATAATCGTGGTCTTGATCATCTCACGCGCGGGCCGCGTTTCGTCCGCCGGGCTGCGGAAGCCGCATCCGTGCCGCACTCCCCGCCTCGGGCCGGGGATGTTCGCCGGCCGTTCACCCTCCGTCCATCCGCACGCCCCCGTGACTCGGAAGGGTGGACGAGGCGCCGCCCCCGTTCCGGCACGCCCCCGACTAAGGAGCTTCGCATGCACCTCCCCCGCACTCTTGTGGCGGCGACGGCCGCCGCCATCGCGCTCGTCGCCGCGAGCACCGCCCCTGCCCTCGCTGCCGATGCACCCGGCCAGGACAAGGACGGCCACTACTCGTTCGCCGTGATCGGCGATGTCCCCTACGGCACCGCACAGCAGGCGCTGTTCCCGCAGTGGATCCAGGAGATCAACGCTGCGGATCCGGAGATGACGTTCCACGTCGGCGACATCAAGAACGGTTCGACGCGCTGCGACGACGCCCTGTACCAGCAGATCAAGGGTGACTTCGACACCTTCACGAACCCGCTGATCTACACCCCGGGCGACAACGAGTGGACCGACTGCCACCGTGCGAACAACGGGGCGTACAACCCGCTCGAGCGCCTCGCCCACGACCGCTCCGTGTTCTTCGCGAACCCCGGAGTCACCCTCGGGCAGAACCCGGTGAAAGTCGACGCGCAGACCGCGGCCGGGTTCCCTGAGAATGTGTCTCTGCGTCGCCAGGGCGTCGACTTCGCCGCGATCCACGTCGTCGGCAGCAACGACGGCGTCCAGCCGTGGGCCGGCCTCGGTGACACCGTCGCGCGCCCCGAGCAGCTCGCCGCGGAGCAGGCGCGGATGGCGAACGCGATCTCGCTCGTGAAGAGCACGTTCGCGACCGCGAAGCAGAAGCACGACCGCGCCGTCATGGTGCTGCTGCAGGCCGACATGTTCGACCCCACCTACACGCCCTCCTGGTCGGACATCTCGGCCTTCCAGCCGCTCGTGCAGACTCTCGTGGAGCAGTCCAGCGCTTTCGACGGCGAGGTCTACCTCGTCAACGGCGACAGCCACGTCTACAACTCCGACAAGCCGCTCGCGGCCGGATCCCCGTGGCTGACGACCTATGGCGTGACCGGATCCGCCGACAACCTCACGCGCGTGACGGTCGACGGATCTTCGAACAACAAGGACTGGCTGCACGTCACGATCAACCGCCCCGGCGCCGACCACGTGCTGAGCTGGGAGCGCGTGCCGTACCTCGCGCACTGAACCGCGATCCGGAAGAGGGAGGACGCCGCTCGCCGCGCAGCGGGAGCGGCGTTTTCCGTCTCCGGCGTTCGGACGCATCCAACGACCCGGAACCGCGCCGGGGGCGTCCCTCACCGCCCCTCGACCCCCTCCGTCACGGCGGTCGGCTCGAGCATCGCGGCTCCGCCGACCGCGGAGACCGTCTCGACCGCCTCGCCGCCGTCGGGCTCGGTCTCGAGCACCCTCCGACGGAAGATCATCAGCCACGCGAAGTAGACCCCGCCCGCGAGGATCAGCCCGAGCACCACCAGCGCGGGGATGAACGAGGCCGGCGGCGTCACGAGCACGAACAGGACCACGGCCACCCAGATCAGCGCCACGACCGTGACGGGGAGCTCGGCACGGCCCAGGTTGAAGCCGCCCTTCTTCCGGCCCAGCCTCCTGCGCACCACCAGATAGAGCACCACGATCGCGCCGTACATCAGCGCCGGCAGCAGCGTCCCGCTGACGAGCAGCTGGTTCAGGGCGTCGCCCGGAAGCGCGACCATCAGCACGATCCCGATCACCACGATCAGCACGGTCGCAGCGACCGGCGTGCGAGTGCGGGGATTCACCCGGCTCATCAGCCGCGCCGCGGGGAAACGCCGATCTCGTGCCATCGCGAACACCTGGCGCGAGCACGCCGCCATGACCACCATGCCCGCGCCGAAGAACGCGAACGCGATCCCGCCGATCAGGATCCGCTCCCAGACCGGTCCGAGCTGGCCGCGGATGATCGCCGCGACCGGCGACGGATCCGCACTGACGGCCCCCACGTCCTTGATCGAGACCGTGAGCACGATCAGGAAGATCAGCCCGGCGACGCCGGCCGCGATCACCGATCCCACGATCGCCCGCGGGACCGCCCGGAACGGATCCTTGGTCTCCTCCGCCAGGTTGGCCGCCGAATCGAATCCGACCAGCGTCGTGAGGCCCATCAGCGCCCCGGCCATCAGTCCGCCTCCGATCGCGAAGTAGTTCGGATCGCCATTCGACACGCCTTGCGAACCGAGCGTGCCGAGGTCGCCGCCGCCGGTGATCGCCATGACCAGCAGCAGTGCGATCACCAGCACTGCGATGATCCCGAGTTCGACGGCCACCGCGGCCGAGGTGATGAGCCCGAACAGCCTGGTCGAGGCGATCACCAGTGCGGCCTGGACCACCAGGATCACGAGGGTGAGGACCCGGGCCGTGCCCTCGTCGGAAGGCATGCCCAGCAAAGGCATCAGCGCCTGGCTCGCCATGGCGTTGGCCATGGTGACGACCGCGATCGCCAGGTACCAGAAGCTGAGCCAGCCGAAGAACCAGCCGATCTTCGGGTTCGCGAGCCTCGATGCCCACTGGTACGAGGATCCGCTCAGGGCGATTCGCGCCGCGAACTGCGCGACGACGAGGGCGACGAGGGTCTGGCCGACGGCGGCGAGCACCCAGAGCCAGATCCCCACCGGGCCCGCGGTCTGCAGCATCTCGCCGTAGGTGGCGAACACCCCGACCGCCACAGAGATGAACGCGAACGAGACGGCGAACACCTGGAAGCCGCCGAGGGTGCGCTTCAGCTGCGGCTGCTCGCCGACGGGTGGATCCGCAGGAGCGGAAGGATCGGTTCGGGTCATGGTGCGGGCTCCTCGGTGAACGGTGCGACGAAGGCGCCGAGCTGCTTCTGCAGCGCGGTGGAGAAGGGGTGCGCGAGCTGGTCGGCGGGCGTGGACGGGTCCGCCGATCCGACATCGCGGAGGACGTGCACCATGTCCGGCAGCCGCGCGAAGTGCGCGATCCCCGGGCGGAACGCGTCGGACACCGCCCGCACCCCGGAGCCCGGCGCACCGTCGCCGCACGGGGTGTTGAAGTCCTTTGTGCCGCAGGTGATGAGTGTGGGGATCGCGACCTGCGGGGCGAGGCGCTCGGGATCGACGGCGTCATACTCCTTGCCGTACCGGGTGCGATAGGCATGCGTGATCACCATCTGCGCGGGGTCGGCTCCGTAGATGTTCGACGCGATGGTGTCCCGATAGACAGCGGTGAGGCCCGTCGCCGCCGGCAACGGAAGGGGCTCCGGGGCGGGAAAGGGCGGATCCTGCATCCTGATCTGCTCGACGCCGCGCGCCATCCAGCCCTCGAGCGTCACGGCGTCCACGGCGGTCATCGCGCCGCCGGCCACCGCCGCGTCGATCTGCACCGTGAACTGGCGGGCGACGATGTCGAGGATGCGGGTGTACGCCGGTTCGAGCAGGACAAGACCGGCGAGCGGCGGGGCGCCGCGCAGGTCCGTCGCGGCGAGCAGCGCGTCCGCGCCACCCTCGCTGTGCCCCAGGAGCAGGAGGCGGTGCGGGTCGACACCCGGCTGCGCGGCGACGAAGGCGAGTGCGTCGCGGATGGGCTGCACTCGGAGCCGGTCGTAACCGAGGTCGATCATGGCGCCCGGGTCGGCGGCGTAGGCGCCGAGGCCGGTGCTGCCGGTTCCGAGCTTGTCGTACCGCAGCGACGCAACCCCGGCGGCGCTCAGCCGGTCGGCGAGCCACCGGTAGGCCTCGGTAGCGAGGGTTGGTGCGTCGCCGTTGCGGTCCACGGCTCCGGTGCCGACGACGATCACGACCGCCGGTACCGACCTTCCCTCCTCGCCCGGGTTGCTTGGGTCGACCGGGCCGCGGTAGCTGCCGTGATAGGTGACACCGCCGCTGGCGAAGGCCACGTCCCGGTCGGCGGAGATCGCCCGAGGAGTCATCGCGGATCGAGTGGGCCCCCCTGACGCGGGAGTCAGGCACGCCGCGTCGCGAGCGGCCGACTCCGGCCCGTCTCCGACAGCGACGACCAGGCCGATCCCGACTCCTCCGCCCCCGAGCACCAGGACCAGCAGCACCGCCACGACTCTGCGCGACATCTCGCCCCGACGGCGGCGGATACCGCCCAGCAGCACCCCGACGGCCACAGCGACGAGCAGCAGAGCGCCGGCGAGGAAGGGGATCACTCCGGCCGAATGCGGCGCGGCGAGGCAGTCGATCATGGCGGTTCCCCCTCGGATACGATCAATTGTCCTGAACCGTCCAGGCGCCGACAAGTACCGCTTGCGGACTTGTCCGGATACGGACAACAACGTCACGGGTGGGAGAGGACGACATGGGCGACATGGACGACGAGAAGCTGCTCGCGGTGATCTACCGCGGCCGCCCCGCGACGATCGAGGAAGTGGCATCCCTGGCACACCTGGACCAGGGCGAGGCGGCAGCCGCGATCGAGCGGCTGCGCGCCCGAGGGCTGATCGGAGGGCAGGGCAACAATCTGGGCTACCCGCATCCTGCAACCTGGGCAGCCGAAACCGTCGCGGCGCACTCGGCCGACCTGCGCCGCACCGCGCGCATCGTCCTGGGCGACATGGAGCGTATCGTCGCGGACCTGCCGGGGATGCTGCGGCACTGGTCGGTGGGCGAGTCATCGGCGGATCTGGTGCCCGTGCTCGTGCGGCACGGACCGCAGGCGTCGGAGGATTTGTGGTTCGACACCGCACGACACGACGCCGGCGCCCTGCACGCCGTGCTCCCCGACCTCGGTCGCTTCCTGGCGACCGGGGACGACCGCGAGGAGCGGATCGAGCGGTTCGCGCATGCCCTGGCCGGCAAAGAAACGGTGCGCGTGATCATGCCGACCTCAGCCCTCGACGACCCGGCGGCGGTCGAATCGATCCGGATGTACGCCACGGTCGGGGTCGAGTGCCGGCTGCTGGATGACCCGCCGAGCTGGTTCTGGATCGATTCGGATCAGCTCGCCGTGCCCTTCGAGTGGGGCGAGGGACGACCGACGAGCGTGCTCGCCGTGCGCAACAGCGCTCTCGCAGCCATGGCCCTCGACTACTTCGAGGGCCTCTGGCGACACGCCGATCCGGTCACGCCGCCCGGGCACTCCTGGACGCCGCTGCTGCGGCTGATGCGACAGGGCATCACCCAGGAGACGGCGGCGCGGATGCTCGGCATCAACCCGCGCACCGGGCGGCGCCGGATCGCCGCCGCGATGGTGCACTACGAGGTGTCGACCCTCTTCGCCCTCGGCGTGGCCTGGGCCTCCGAGGAGGATCGCAGGCGCTGAACGGCGTCACCCTCGCGTCGCGGATCCGCTCTGATATCCGATTCTCCCTCGGATGAGGGCTAACCGCGCGGGTCAAGTCGTGGAGCCACCACCGCACCGGTCCCGCGCTACTCACCGCACGCCGCAGAACCATCGAGGGCCGCACCGCGGACGCTCCATTGAACAGCATCCTCCCCGGAGGAAACTGGACCATGTCGAACAATGACGCTCCGTGTCGGAGCCGATGACACACACGAGCGCCCGCGCGGATCCGCCCGTAGCTTGTCGGCATGCCTCCCGAAGCGATCGTTCCTGTGCGTGGTGCCCGCACGCGCACCGCCCGCGTGCCCACCAAGCCGCACGGGCAGTGGGCCGTCGACGGCCACGAGCCCCTCAACGGCAACGAGGAGTGGAAGCTCGCCGACGGCGGGCTGAGCGTGCGCGAGCGGATCGAATCGACGTACGCCGCCGGCGGCTTCGCCTCGATCGACCCCACCGACCTGCACGGCCGGTTCCGCTGGTGGGGCCTGTACACGCAGCGCAAGCCCGGGATCGACGGCGGTCGCACGGCGACGCTCAGCCCGGAGGAGCTCGAGGACGAGTACTTCATGCTGCGCGTGCGCATCGACGGCGGCCAGCTCACGACCGAGCAGCTGCGCGTGATCGGCGGCATCTCGACCGAGTTCGCACGCGACAGCGCCGACTTCACCGACCGGCAGAACATTCAGCTGCACTGGATCCGCGTCGAGGACGTGCCGGAGATCTGGCGCCGGCTCGAGGACGTCGATCTCAGCACCACCGAGGCCTGCGGCGACGTGCCCCGCGTGATCCTGGGGTCCCCTGTCGCCGGCATCGCCGCCGATGAGATCATCGATCCGACTCCGCAGATCCTGGAGATCGCGGAGCGGTTCATCGGCGACGAGACGCTCGCCAACCTGCCGCGCAAGTACAAGACCGCGATCACCGGCCACCCCAGCCAGGACGTCGTGCACGAGATCAACGACTGCGCGTTCGTCGCCGTCGAGCACCCCGAGCTCGGCATCGGCTACGACCTCTGGGTCGGCGGCGCGCTCTCCACGGTGCCCCGCCTCGGCGAGCGCCTGGGCGTGTTCGTCAGCCCCGACCGCGTGGCCGAAGTCTGGCACGGCGTCACCCAGATCTTCCGCGACTACGGCTACCGGCGGCTGCGCAACAAGGCCCGGCTGAAGTTCCTGCTCGCCGACTGGGGCACCGAGAAGTTCCGCGAGGTGCTCGAGAGCGAGTACCTGGACAGCCCGCTGCCCGACGGCCCGGCCGCCCCGAAGCCGGTCGGCAAGGGCGATCACGTCGGCGTGCACCTGCAGAAGGACGGCCGCTACTACGTCGGTGCCGCCCCCACGGTCGGCCGGGTCTCCGGCACCGTGCTCACCGGGCTCGCGGACCTCGCCGAGGCGCACGGATCCACCCGGATCCGCACCACGCCGTACCAGAAGGTCCTCGTGCTCGACATCGCCGAGGATCGCGTCGAGTCGCTCGTCGCGGGCCTGTCGAAGCTGGGACTCGAGGCCCGTCCGAGCCTGTTCCGCCGCGCGACCATCGCGTGCACCGGCATCGAGTACTGCAAACTCGCGATCGTCGAGACCAAGGCCAACGCGGCCATCGCGATCGACCAGCTCGAGCAGCGCCTCGGCGCCCTCGAGCCCGAGATCGGCCGCCCGATCACGCTGCACGTGAACGGCTGCCCGAACTCGTGCGCCCGCATCCAGACCGCGGACATCGGCCTGAAGGGCCAGCTCGTCATGATCGACGGCGAGCAGGTTCCCGGCTACCAGGTGCACCTCGGCGGCGGGCTCGCCAATCCCGACCGCGAGGAGGCGGGCCTGGGCCGCACCGTGCGCGGCCTGAAGGTGCCGGCCGACGGGATCGCGGACTACGCCGAACGGGTGATCCGCCGCTACCTCGCCGACCGTGCCGGCGCCGACGAGACCTTCGCGACCTGGGCGCACCGCGCGGACGAGGAGGCGCTGCAGTGAGCACCGTCGTGGACCTCGAACTGCGCCCGGCCCGTCGCTCGCCCGACGAGCTGCGCGCCCTCGCCGAGCGCGGCGCGGCAGAGCTGCGCAGCGGATCCGCCGATGAGGCCTCGCCCGCCGAGGTCGTCGCCTGGGTCGCCGCGAACGTCTCCCCGCGCCTGGCCGCCGTCGCCTGCTCGATGGCGGACGCCGCGCTGCCGCATCTCGTGGCCGAGGCGATCCCCGGCGTCGACGTGCTGTTCCTCGACACGGGCTACCACTTCCTCGAGACGACGTTCACGCGCGACGAGGTCGCCCGCACGCTCGACGTGCGCATCGTCGATGTGAAGCCCGCGCAGACCGTGCGCGAGCAGGACGCCGAGTTCGGCAAAGACCTGTTCGCACGGGATCCCGCCCTCTGCTGCGAGATGCGCAAGGTCGCCCCGCTGCACCAGGCCCTCGGCGGCTACGAGGTGTGGTTCACCGGCGTGCGCCGCGAGGAGGCGCCCACCCGGGCGAACACGCCCCTGATCACCTTCGACGAGCGCAACGGGCTCATCAAGGTGAACCCCGTCGCGGCGTGGTCGTTCGACGACCTCATCGCCTACGCCACCGCGAACGACGTGGTGGTGAACCCCCTCGTCGCGAACGGATACCCCTCGATCGGCTGCGCGCCCTGCACCAAGCCCGTCGCCGCCGGCGAAGACCCCCGCTCCGGCCGCTGGGCCGGACTCGCCAAGACCGAATGCGGACTCCACGTATGAGCATCATCGACACCCTGCCCTCGCGCACCGACGCGGGCGCCCTCACCGGCCTCGACCTGCTCGAGGCCGAGGCGATCCACATCATCCGCGAGGTCGTGGCCGAGTTCGAGCGCCCCGTGCTGCTGTTCTCCGGCGGCAAGGACTCCGTGCTCGTGCTGCACCTCGCCGCTCGCGCCTTCGCGCCGGGCCGGATCCCCTTCCCCGTGCTGCACGTCGACACCGGGCACAACTTCGACGAGGTCATCCGGTTCCGTGACGAGACCGTCGAGCGCCTGGGCCTGAAGCTCGAGGTCGCCCGCGTGCAGGACTACATCGACGACGGCCGCCTCGCCGAGCGACCCGACGGCACCCGCAACGTGCTGCAGACCCAGCCGCTGCTCGACGCGATCACCGCGGGCAAGCACGACGCCGTCTTCGGCGGCGCCCGCCGTGACGAGGACAAGGCACGTGCGAAGGAGCGCATCATCTCGCTGCGCGACGAGTTCGGGCAGTGGGATCCGCGCAACCAGCGCCCCGAGCTGTGGAGCCTGTACAACGGCCGGCACACGCCGGGCAAGCACGTGCGCGCGTTCCCGATCTCGAACTGGACCGAGCTGGACGTCTGGCGCTACATCGCCCGCGAGCAGATCGCCCTGCCGCCGCTGTACCTGGCCCACGAGCGCGAGGTCTTCCGCCGCGACGGCATGTGGTGGGCCGTGAACGAGTTCGCCCAGCCCCGCGAGGGCGAGCAGGTCGAGCGCCGCGTGGTCCGCTACCGCACGGTCGGAGATGCGAGCTGCACCGGCGCCGTCGAATCCGACGCCGCCACGGTCGACCAGGTGGTCGCCGAGGTGGCCCGCTCCACCCTCACCGAGCGCGGCGCCACGCGCGCCGACGACCGCATCAGCGAGGCCGCCATGGAGGACCGCAAGAAGAACGGATACTTCTGATGAGCACGATCGAGACCGCCCCGGCGCTGCTCCGCGACACCACCCTGTTCCGCTTCGCGACCGCCGGATCCGTCGACGACGGCAAGTCGACCCTGGTCGGCCGGCTGCTGCACGACGCGAAGGCGATCCTCGCCGACCAGCTCGAGCAGGTGGCCCGCACCTCCGCCGACCGCGGCTTCGCGCACGGCGAGTTCGACTTCGCGCTGCTCACCGACGGGCTGCGCGCCGAGCGCGAGCAGGGCATCACGATCGACGTCGCCTATCGCTACTTCGCCACCGATGCGCGCAGCTTCATCCTCGCCGACTGCCCCGGACACGTGCAGTACACCCGCAACATGGTCACCGGGTCCGCGACCGCCGACGCGGTGGTCGTGCTGATCGACGCGCGCAAGGGCGTCGTCGAGCAGACCCGCCGCCACCTCGCCGTGGTGTCACTGCTGCGCGTGCCGCACGTCGTGATCGCGGTGAACAAGATCGACCTCACCGGCTTCGACGAGGAGCGGTTCCGCGCGGTCGAGGAGCAGGCGCTCGCGGTCGCGGCCGAGCTCGGCCTCATCGACACGCATGTGATCCCGGTCTCGGCGCTCGAGGGCGACAACATCGTGGATCGGTCCGTGCGCACCGGATGGTACGACGGCCCCACCCTGCGCGAGCTGCTGGAGACCCTTCCCGCGCGCCAGGCCGAGGAGGACGCCGCGTTCCGCCTGCCAGTGCAGACCGTGATCCGTCCGCAGGGCGGCATCTCGGCGCTGATCGACGACGCCGAGGCCGACGAGCTGCGCGACTACCGCGGCTTCGCCGGGCGGGTGTCGAGCGGATCCGTCCGCGTCGGCGACCGCGTGCAGGTGTTCCCCGGCGGATACGAGACGACCGTCACCGGGATCCGCGTCGCGGGGCGGGTCGCGGAGGCCGCGCACACCGCGCAGTCGATCGCGGTGACCCTCGCGGACGAGGTGGACGCCGCCCGCGGCGCCCTCATCGCGACCGCCGGCACCGTGCCGGACGGGCACGCGGAGGCCGAGGTCGAGATCTTCCAGCTCGACGTGCGGCCGATCGCCCCGGGCGCCCGCGTGCTCGCCAAGCACGGCACCGCCACGGTGCAGGCGATCGTGACCGAGGTGCTCTCGCGCCGCGACCTGGACACGCTCGCCCTCGAAGACGCCGCAGAACTGGCTGTGAACGAGATCGGCCGCGTGCGGATCCGCTTCGCGTCGCCGCTCCCCCTCGAGCCCTATGCCGATGACCGGGAGGGCGGCGCCCTGCTGCTCATCCACCCGGTCGACGGAGCGACGCTGGCTGCCGCCACGGTCGTCGCGGCCGGCTGACCACGCCCCGGTCCCTGAGCCTGTCGAAGGGACCAGCCCCGAATCACGGTCATTTCGACAGGCTCAATGACCGGCTTGACCCCACCAGAAGACGCCCTAAGGAGGCGACAGTGAATCGCAAGACCCGCATCAGCACGGCCCTCACCTCTCTCGGACTCGCGATGGCGATGCTCGCCGGCTGCGCCTCCGGCCAGGCTGCGGCCTCCGGCCCGTCGGCCTCCCCGACGCACGACGACCTCGCGGAGCTGCACCTGGGCTACTTCGCCACGGTCACGCACACCCCGGCCCTGGTCGGCCTGCAGGAGGGCCTGATCCAGAAGGAGCTCGGCGCGACCCAGCTCAAGACCGAGGTGTTCAACGCCGGCCCCGCGGCCATCGAGGCGCTCACCGCGGGTGCGATCGACGCGGCCTACATCGGCCCGAACCCGGCGATCAACTCGTTCATCAAATCGGGCGGCGCCTCCGTGCGCGTGATCGCCGGAGCGACCAGCGGCGGCGCGGCCCTCGTGGTGCGCGACGGCATCACCAGCGCCGACGACCTCAAGGGCAAGACGCTCGCCACCCCGCAGCTCGGCAACACGCAGGACGTGGCACTGCGCACCTGGCTCTCCTCGAAGGGGCTGAAGACCAGCGTCACGGGCGGCGGCGATGTGAACATCACGCCGACCGAGAACGCTCAGACCCTGACGCTCTTCAAGAACGGACAGGTCGACGGCGCCTGGGTTCCGGAGCCGTGGGCCTCGCGTCTGGTCGTCGAGGCCGGCGGGCACGTCCTGCAGGACGAGCGCGACCTGTGGCCCGACGGAACCTTCCCGACCACGGTGCTGCTGGTCAGCAAGGACTTCGCCGACAAGCACCCCGGCGCCGTGAAGGAGCTGGTGGCGGGTCACCTCGACTCCCTGGACTGGATCGCGAAGCACAAGACCGAGCTGCCCGGCGCGGTCAACGACGCGCTCAAGGCCGCGACCGGCAAGCCGCTCTCGGACGCGGTGCTGACCAAGGCGCTCAGCACGGTGTCGTTCTCGGCCGATCCGAACGCGAAGGCGTTCGCGACCCTGGTCAAGAACGGCGTCACCGCCGGTACGCAGACGAAGGGCTCGATCGACGGCCTGTTCGATCTCGCGGCGCTGAACGCCGCCCTGAAGGAGCGCGGCGAGAAGGCCGTGAGCGACGGCGGGCTGGGAACGAAGAAATGACCGCCCCGCTCGCGCCGAGCTTCGACGGGGTCACCCCGGTCCTGCCCGCACCGGATCCGGTGGATCCGGCCGTGCGCCTCGCGCATGTGACCAAGCGGTACGGATCCGGCCCCGTCGTGCTCGACGACATCTCCCTGGACATCCTGCCGGGAGAGTTCGTCTGCCTGCTCGGCGCGAGCGGCTGCGGCAAGTCCACCCTGCTGAACCTCATCGCGGGCCTCGAGCCGCTGAGCTCGGGCTCGCTGACGGCTCCGGACGAGGGCGCCGCCGTGATGTTCCAGGATGCGGCACTCATGCCGTGGCTGAGCGCCCGGCGCAACGTCGAACTCGCCCTGCGTCTGCGCGGGGTGCCGCGCGCGGAGCGGCGGGCGGAGGCGCTGCGCCTGCTCGGGATCGTGAACCTCGCGGACGCCGCGGACAAGCGCCCGCACGAGCTCTCCGGCGGCATGCGGCAACGTGTCGCGCTCGCCCGCGCCCTGGCCCAGGACCGGCCGGTGCTGCTCATGGACGAGCCGTTCGCCGCGCTCGACGCGATCACCCGCGACCTGTTGCACGAGGTGCTGGAGAACGTGTGGCGCGAAACAGGCCGCACGATCGTGTTCGTGACCCACAACGTGCGCGAGGCCGCCCGCCTCGGCGAGCGCGTCGTGCTGCTCGGCAGCCGCCCCGGCCGGATCTCGCGCGAATGGCGCGTCGCACGCACCCGCGGCCGTCGTATCGAGTCGCCCGAGGTGTCGGCGCTGGCCGCCGAGATCACCGTCGAGCTGCGGAAGGAGATCCGCCGCAATGCCTCTTGACAAGATCATCCCGGTCGCTGAGCCTGTCGAAGCGACATCCCTGGGGGCGGGGCAGGTCCCTTCGACAAGCTCAGGGACCGGACGACGCACCGACGACGACCTCGCCCGTCTCGAAGCGGGCCTGGACCGGCTGCAGACCGCCGAGGCCGGCTCCGTCTCCCCCACCCGCGAGCGCCTGCGCGCCATCCTGCCGCCGGTGGGTCTGCTGGTGCTGCTGCTCGCCGCCTGGCAGCTGTACATCGTCATCGCGAACCCCCGGCCCGACAAGGCGCCGAGCCCCCTGCAGGTGCTGGGCGCGCTCGGAGACGCCTGGCAGGCGGGCCGCCTGCAGGAGGCTGTGCTCACGAGCCTCGAGCGCGGCGGCATCGGCTTCGTCATCGCGATCGTCGTCGGCACGCCGATCGGCCTGCTGCTGGCTGAGTGGAAGCTGCTGCGCCGTGCCGCCGGACCCCTGATCTCGGGGCTGCAGGTGCTGCCGTCCGTGGCCTGGGTGCCCGCCGCGATCATCTGGTTCGGCCTGTCCGATGCGACCGTGTACTTCGTGATCCTCATGGGCGCGATCCCCTCGATCGTGAACGGACTGCTCTCCGGAATCGACCAGGTGCAGCCGCAGCTGCGCCGTGTGGGCACCGTGCTCGGCGCGAACCGCTGGCAGGCCGCCACCGCGATCGTGCTGCCGGCTGCTCTGCCCGGCTACCTCGCCGGCCTCAAGCAGGGCTGGGCGTTCTCCTGGCGGTCACTGATGGCGGCGGAGATCATCGCGACCGGCGGATCCATCGGCTTCGGACTCGGATCCATGCTCGACCAGTCCCGTCAGCTCGCCGACCTGCCGGGCGTGCTCGCGACCATCATCCTGATCCTGGCGATCGGCATCCTGATCGAGCTGGTGCTGTTCGCCCCGCTGGAGCGGGCCGTGCTGCGCCGCCGCGGACTTCTGCTCGGAGGCGCATGATGACCAACGGAACCGTCACCCTCGTCGGGGCCGGCCCCGGCGACGCCGGCCTGCTCACGATCCGTGGACTGCGCGCCCTCGAGCGCGCCGATGTGATCGTCGCCGATCGTCTGGGTGCGCGCGCCGTGCTCGACCAGCTCGCCGCGGAGGGCACAGTCCTCACCGCCGAAGTGATCGATGTGGGCAAGACCCCCGGCCACCACCCCGTGCCCCAGCACGAGATCAACGCTCTGCTGGTGCGGCACGCGCGTGCCGGGCGCGAGGTCGTGCGCCTCAAGGGCGGAGACCCGTTCGTGCTCGGCCGCGGCCGCGAGGAGGCCCTCTACTGCGAGGCCGAGGGCATCGCGGTACAGGTCGTGCCGGGCATCACCAGCGCGATCTCGGTGCCCGCCGTCGCCGGCATCCCGCTCACCCACCGCGGCGTCGCCACGGCCTTCACCGTCGCGAGCGCGCACGATCCGATCGAGCAGCTGCCGGGCGGATCCGACCACACGGTCGTGCTGCTCATGGGCATCGGCACGCTCGCGCACACCGCAGGGATCCTCGCCCGGGGTGACCGCGGCGCCGACTGCCCCGTCGCGATCGTCGAGGACGGCTACGGCCCCGGCGAGCGCGTCACGATCGGCACGCTCGGCACGATCGCCGCCGTCGCCGCGGTGCGTCAGGTGCGCAACCCCGCCGTCGTCGTCGTGGGCGACGTGGTGCGGCTGAGCCCGCACGCCTCGCCCTCGCAGACCGAGGCCGCCCTGCTCGAGAAGCTCCTCTCCTCCACCCGATCCGACTCCGCCCGATCCGACCGAAAGACCCTGCAGCCGTGACCGCTCTGAACTCCTCCGCCCCGCTCCGCGTCGCGATCGTCGGCGCGGGCCCTGCCGGGATCTACGCCGGCAACATCCTCGCGAACGCCGTCGCCGCCCGCGCGAACGGCTCGTCCGTCGGCGCCGCCGGCGACACGTTCGGCACCGTCGGCGCAGCCGGCGACACGTTCAGCACCGTCGAGATCGACCTGTTCGAGTCGCTGCCCGCGCCGTACGGGCTGATCCGCTACGGCGTCGCCCCCGACCACCCCCGCATCAAGGGCATCGTGAACTCGCTGCACGAGATGCTCGACGCTCAGGGCGTCGATGCCGAGCGTCGCACGATCCGCTTCCTCGGCAACATCGAGGTCGGCCGCGACGTGTCCCTCGACGAGCTGCAGGCCCGCTACCACGCCGTGGTGCTCGCGACCGGTGCGATCCGCGACGCCGCCCTGCGCATCCCCGGCGTCGAGCTGCCCGGATCCTACGGCGCCGCCGACTTCGTCTCCTGGTTCGACGGCCACCCCGATGTGCCGCGCACCTGGCCGCTCGTGGACGAGCAGGTCGCGGTGATCGGCAACGGCAACGTCGCGCTCGACGTCGCCCGCATCCTCGCGAAGCTGCCGGAGAACCTGCGCAGCACCGAGGTGCCCGACAACGTGCTCGCGGGACTCGAGGCGTCCGCCGTCACCGACGTGCACGTGTTCGGCCGCCGCGGGCCCGCCGACATCAAGTTCACCCCGATCGAGCTGCGTGAGCTGGGCGAGGTCGCCGGAGTCGACATCCTCGTCGATGACGCGGACTTCGAGGGCGTGGATCCGGCCGCCGCGCCCAACAACCAGCTGAAGATCATGCTGCGCACGCTGAACGCCTGGCGCGACCGTCCCGAGAACCGGGGCGAATCGACCGGCGCCCGCCGCCGGCTGCACCTGCACTTCTGGCACGCGCCGGTGGCGATCATCGGATCCGATCGCGTCGAGAAGGTGCGCTTCGAGCGCACCGCTCCGGCCGAGGACGGATCCGTCTCGGGCACCGGCGAGTTCGTCGAGTACCCGATCACCGCGGTGTACCGAGCCGTCGGCTACTTCGGCTCGCCGATCGTCGACGCCCCCTTCGACGCCCAGCGCGGCGTGGTGCCGAACGAGGGCGGCCGCGTCGACGGCACGCCGGGGCTGTACGCGACCGGCTGGATCAAGCGCGGTCCGGTGGGCCTCATCGGGCACACCAAGTCCGATGCAACCGAGACCATCGCGAACCTGCTCGAGGACGCCGAGGCCGGTCGGCTCGTCGCCCCCACCGAGTCCGCCGACGTGCTGGAACTCCTCGCCGAGCGCGAGGTCGAGGTGACCACGTGGGACGGGTGGCTCGAGCTCGACGCGCACGAGCGCGCTCTGGGGGCCGCACACCAGCACACGCGCGAGCGGGTCAAGGTCGTGCCGCGCGAGGAGCAGGTGGAGATCTCGCGCCGCTCTGCGCTCTCCGGCACCGGAGCGCTCGCCCGATGACCTACGTGATCGCGCTGCCCTGCGTGGATGTGAAGGACCGCGCGTGCATCGACGAATGCCCCGTGGACTGCATCTACGAGGGCGAGCGCTCCCTCTACATCCACCCCGACGAGTGCGTCGACTGCGGCGCCTGCGAGCCGGTCTGCCCCGTCGAGGCGATCTACTACGAAGACGACCTCCCCGACGAGTGGACGGACTACTACAAGGCCAACGTGGAGTTCTTCGACGAGATCGGATCCCCGGGCGGCGCCGCCAAGGTTGGTCCCTATGCGTTCGACCACCCCGTCGTCGCCGCTCTCCCGCCGCAGGGTGACGGGCATGACTGACGACGTCTACGACGTGCTCATCGTGGGCGGAGGGCCGGCCGGGCTCTCTGCCGCACTGAACCTCGCGCGCTCTCTGGCGCGCGTGCTCGTCGTCGACGCGGACCGACCGCGCAACGCCGCGACCCTCATCTCGCACGGTTTCCTCACCCGGGATGGGATCCCCCCGCACGAGCTGCGGCGGATCGCGCGCGAAGAGCTCGCCGCCTACCCGAACGTCACGATCCGCACCCGCGAGCGGGTGTTCCAGATCGAGGCCGACGGATCCGGGTTCGTCGCCGAGATCGGCCGACGCGCCCCCGAGGTACGGATCGCCGCACACCGCGTGCTCCTCGCCACGGGCCTGCGCGAGACGCTGCCCGAGGTGCCGAACCTGCGCGGGTTCTACGGCGTGAGCCTGTTCAGCTGCGCGGCGTGCGACGCCTGGGAGCTGCAGGACCGCCCCCTCGCCCTCATCGGCGAGACGCCGGACCTCGCCGCCCGAGCCCGGCTCATCGCGCGGTGGACGAAGGAGCTCACGGTCTTCACGAACGGCGCCGACACCGTCGACACCGCGGAGGAGGCCGAGCTCGCGGCCGCCGGGATCGCGGTCGAACGCAGCCCGATCGCCGAGCTGTACGGAGAGCGCGGGGCGCTCACCGGCATCCGCCTCGCCGACGGATCCATGCACGCGGTCGAAGGTGGCTTCGTGCGCCCCGAATGGGAGACCGACCTCTCGTTCCTGCCCGCACTCGCGCCCGATCTCGACGCGCACGGTCACCTCGCCGCCGACCGCGCGGGCCGCACCAGCGTGCCCGGACTCTACGCCGCGGGCGACGTCGCCTCGCCCGGTCCGCAGCAGCTCATCGTGGCCGCCGGTGCCGGGGCGCGGGTGGCCGCGGTGATGATCCACGACTCGATCGGCGTCGCCACGGCCCACTGACCCGGCGCGTGGCGGGCCGGCCCGGGGCGCGGCTCCGCAGGAGAAATGCAGGTCTGCAGGACGGAATCCGCGAATCCGTCCTTGGAACGTGCATCCGTCCTGCAGAAGCGCCCGCTCCAGAAGCGTCCGCGTCCGCCCGCCCGCAGATCCACCGGATCCGGTCGGTCATCCGCGGCTTCACGGCGTCAGGCCCGCGCCACGACCTCCGCGACCGCGTCGAGCAGCGCCACGAGCGGACCCGGGATCCGATCGATCGGGAGAGCCGCGACGACATCGGCCGCGAACCGCGTCTTGCGGCCGCTCGCGGTGCCGGCGAAGCGGTGCAGCTGCGCCTCGATCGAGCGGACCCGCTGTGCGGGCTGACCCTGGAACACCCGGAACAGCGCGAGCTCGCCACGCGTCGCCAGCGTCTCCAGCACCAGATCGGATCCGGCAGCGCGGATCACCTCGTCCTCGAGGTCCCGATCGCAGCCGAAGAAGCCGACGCGCGTCACGGCGGCCGGGTCCGTCTCGCCGTCGGGCAGCAGCCCCACTGCGATGAGGGCGCCCAGCACGTAGCGCAGCTCGGCCGCGTCGTAGAGGCCGAGCACCGGCACCGCCGGATCCCGCCGGGCGAGCCGGGAGCGCAGATTCGTGATGCCACCGAGCGAGACCACCTCCGCCCGGACACCGTCGCCGCGCAGCTCTGCCGCGGCGATCAGGGCCAGCCTGTCGCTGTCCCCCTCCACGAGCACTACGGGCAGCACGGGCGATCAGACCCGGGTCAGTGGAAAGTGCGGCGGGGACGGCAATTCGACCTCGATCACATCTCCGGGGACCACGGATCCACCGCGTGAGACGATGCCCATCACCCCGGCCAGCCGCACCACGGAGCCCTCACCGTCGGCATGCACGAGCCGCTTCAGCAGCCCGGACCGGAAGTCGTTGATCTGCTGGCACGGATTGCGCAACCCGGTCACGGTGACCACCGCTTCGGATCCGATGTGCAGCCTCGTCCCGACCGGCAGAGCCAGCAGATCCACATCGCCGGTCGTGATGTTCTCGCCCAGCTGCCCCGACGCCACCTCGTAGCCCGCCGCACCCAGGTCGCCGAAGAGCTCCTCATGGATCAAGTGCACCTGACGGAGGTTCGGCTGCGAGGGATCCACGGCGACCCGCGAGCGGTGCTGCACCGTGGGACCGGCGTGGGCATCGCCGGCGACCCCCACGCCCTCGACCAGTGCGATCTCGCCCTGCGTGGATTTGCTGAACCCGTGCACCGGGCTGGTAGAAACCGCGACCACTCGACCCGTCATGGGTTCATCGTGCCACGGGCGCCTCACCGCTGAGGCGCGGTCCGGCGTCTCGAACTCAGTCGATTCTGCCCGCTACGCCGCATCAGGCACTCGAATCAACCGGATCGACTGAGTTCGGAACGGAGTCCACCGACCAGAAGTGAGCCGACAGGACCGCGGATCGCGCATCGGCGCGCCGCTACCTCTCGTTCACCCCCACCCACGAGACTTCCTGCATGAGCAACGGCGATCATCCCGAACCCCAGGCGACCGCGAACAGCGGAGCCGTCGCGGTGGTGGGCCTCGAGCTGCGCGGCGACGAGCCGGCGCCGAAGAAGCAGATCTACTCCTGGGCGCTCTGGGATTGGGCGACGCAGCCGTTCCACTCGGTGATCCTGACCTTCATCTTCACCGCGCTGTATCTGACGTCCGACGCATTCCTGCCGGCCGACCTCGCCTCGCTGGCCGACAAGGACCCGGCCAAGGTCGCCGGCATCGCCGAGCTCACGAGCGGCCTCGGGCTCGGCGGTACCATCGCCGGCTTCGCGATCCTGCTGCTCGCGCCCGTGCTCGGACAGCGTGCCGACGCGGCCGGCCGCCAGAAGCTGTGGCTCGGCATCGGCACCGGCGCCCTGATCCTGTGCATGCTCGGGCTCTGGTTCGTCACCCCGACGCCGTCTCTGTTCTGGCTGGGCGTCGCGCTGATCTCTGCCGGCGTCGTGTTCAGCGAGATCGCCTCGGTGAACTCGAACGCGATGCTCATCTCGATCGCGAATTCGAAGACGGTCGGACGAATCTCGGGCCTCGGCTGGGGCTTCGGCTATCTGGGCGGCATCGTCGCGCTCGTGCTGGTGATCGTGTTCTACATGGCGGACTGGTTCGGGCTCTCCGCAGACGGCGGTCTGCCGTTCCGCATCATCGCCGTCGGCTGCGCGGTGTGGGCGATCGCCTTCTCGATCCCGATCTTCCTGAACGTGCCGGAGCCGTCGCTGGGACGGGCGGACCGGAAGGTCGGCTTCTTCGCGTCGTACGCGCTGCTCGTGAAGGACGTGATCGGGCTCTACCGCAACCCGAGCACACGCACCACGTTCTGGTTCCTGGTTGCGAGCGCGGTGTTCCGCGACGGCCTGGGCGCGGTCTTCACGTTCGGCGCCGTGATCGCGAGCACGGTCTTCGGCTTCAAGTTCATCGAGCTGGTGATCTTCGGCGTCGCCGCGAACCTCATCGCGGGCGTGTCCACGATCCTGGCCGGGCGTCTCGATGACCGCTGGGGCCCGAAGCGGCTGATCCTCATCTCGCTCGCCTGCATGTGCGTCGCGGGCATCGCGGTGTTCGCCCTGGTCGACACCGGGCGGATCGCCTACTGGATCGGCGGCCTGATCCTGTGCGCGTTCGTGGGACCCGCGCAGTCGGCAGGGCGGTCGTTCCTGGCCCGGGTCACCCCGGCCGGCCGCGAGGGCGAGGTCTTCGGCCTCTACGCCACGACGGGGCGGGCGGCGAGCTGGATCGCCCAGGGCGCCTGGACGGTGCTGATCCTGCTGACCGGCAACACGAAGTTCGGGATCCTCGGAATCGTGGCGGTGCTGCTCGCCGGCCTCCTCCTGCTCCTGCCGGTGAAGGAGACGCGGCGCAGCGTCCACCTCTCGCGCTAGGCCGTATCGCCCGCCGCAACCCATCGGCTCACCAGCACCACCTGAGCTCAGAACTCCTGGAACGCGGGCGCTTGAGCACGTTGCGTGGCCGTGGCCTGGACGTTCAAGCCCGCGCACCAGCTCGGATACACCCGGAAGCCACGCTTGCCCGGCCGCCTTCCCGCCGTGATGCCGAGCTCCGTGAGATGCGCGCCGGTGAACCGGAACACCCCTCTCCGACCCTGCTGCTCCACGAAGACGAGCAGACCCGCAGCGGGATCGTCCTCGCCGAACGGCGCCGTGCTCCCCTCAGCGTCTCGTTGCCAGAACGCGACGAAGGCGCCCGGCTTGGTCGGAGTGTTACGCGCGGTACGGATATGCCAGGCCTCGTCGCAGATCTGGACGATCCCGGACTCGTAGTCGCTGTTCTGCATCTCGGGGATGACTTCGGCCGCCATGCCCACCCCCGCCGAGTACGCCGCAAAGGCAGTGAAACGCATACAGCCACGCTAACCTGCCGAGCCGTCAGCCCTGGGCCGAGGAAGGATGCCTCGATCGACGCGCCCCAGGCCCGATCTCGGCAGAGCACATCCGGCGGCCCGGACCTCCGCCCGGCCAGTTCAGGTCGCACTCTCTCCACTCAGGTCGCACTCTCTCCACTCAGGTCGCACTCTCTCCACTCAGGTCGCACTTTCTGCGCCGAACGGCGGCTCCGAAGAGCAGAAAGTGCGACCTGAAGCGGATCCGGCCGAAGCGGATTCGGCTCGCGGCGGAGCGGTCGCATAGCCCCGCCGAACCCGCCGGACCCCGCGAGACCCTGCGGGGTCGCCGCGCCCTGAGCGACAGACCGGCCGCTCAGCGCCAGTTGGCGGCGACCTTGGCCAGCAGGCGGGCGAACTCGGCCTGCTCCTCGGCCGTCAGCGCCGACATCGCCGTTCGCAACGCCTCGCGCCGGTCGCCGCGGATGCCGCGGCCCATCCGCCGCCCCTCGTCGGTGAGCACGATGCGGGTGCGACGGGCGTCGTCCGGGTCCGCCTCGCGAAGCAGCCAGCCTCGTTCCACACCCTGCTGCACGAGGCGCGATGCGCGCGGCTGATCCACGCCGATCGCCTCACCCAGCGCGCTCACGCTGAGCGGGCCCTGGGCCAGCGCCTCGAGCATGCGCAGCCGCGCAGGCGCCTCGCCGCGAGCACCGCCCCACGGCCCCGCCCCGCGCGCGAGCGGATCCCCGTGCGCGGCTCCGTGCGCGCCGCGCACGTGCGGACCGCCGCGGCCGCGGAATCCGTCGCCACCATGCCCGAAGTCGGGATCGTGCATCCCGTGCCGATGCTCGCGCGGCGGGCGCAGGCCCCGACCGCGCAGTAGGCCGAGCGCCGCGACGATCGCGTCGAGGGGATCCGGGTTCTCGGCATCGTGAGGCATGCTCCGATTTTACATGCGACTTGACATGGATCCGGATTGCATGTCACACTGCATATACATGGCAGATGACATGGATCCGGAGAGTCCGGAGAGGCAGCCCCGCCGCGAACGGCGCCGAGCAGCCGGTCATCGCCCCGAGACCTGAAGGACTTCGCATGAACACCGCAGAGAACAACACACAGAACACGCCCACTGACCGGAGCCGCCCGTTCGGCTTCTGGATCACCGCCGTCGACCGCCTGATGGCGGCCAAGTTCGCCACCGCGTTCGAGGACGAGGGGATCACCCGCCGCGACTGGCGGATCCTCAACGTCATCGACGGCACCGTTCCGACGGGCCGCGAGCTTCCGGCCGGCAAGGTTCGCCGCCTGGTCGCGCTCGGCTGGGTCGAGCCCGGCGCTGAAGGCTGGGCGCTCACCACGGACGGCACGGCCGCCAAGGCTCGCCTGACCACCGCCGTCGAGGAGATCCGCGCGCAGGTCGCCGGTGCCCTCGAGCCCGACGAGTTCGCCACGATGACGGGCTCCCTCGAGAAGCTCGCCCGCAGCCTCGGCTACGAGGAGGGCACTCGCCTGCCTCGTCGTCGCGCCGGCGAGCGCCGCGAGGGCGGCCACGGCCGTGGCCACCGCAGGCACCACCGCGGATACGGCGACCACCGCCGCAGCCACGGTGAGCACCGCCACGAGGCCGGGTTCGGACACGGCGAGGCCGGCTTCGGACGCGGCGAGCGCTTCGCCGGCGGCGAGCGTCCGGGCTTCGGCGAGCGCCCCGGCTTCGGCCGGTTCGCCGACCACCCCGGCTTCGGCCGCGAGTGGCTGCAGCGCGAGCACCTCCGTCAGGAGCACGCCCGCCACCAGCGCCGTTGCGACGGACACGCCGACGGTGAACGTCAGCACGGCGAGCACTCGCACGGCGAGCACCAGCACGGCGAGCACTCGCACGGCGAGCGCCGGCACGGCGAGCACCGGCACGGCGAGCGTCAGCACGGCGAGCACTCGCACGGCGAGCGCCGGCACGGCGAGCACCGGCACGGCATGGGCCCGCGCGGCGGATTCCACCGGCACACGCCGGAGCAGATCCACATCCACCTGCACGGCAGTCGTCACGACGGCTGATCCGCTTCCCCTTCCGGCCCCTGTCCGCGCACGCGGCAGGGGCCGGACCCGTCTCCTCCGCCGGCCGCCGGAATAGAGGCCGCGCGGCCTCGGTTTCCCTTCCACATGACACTTCTCGCCCCGGACAGGACGACGCCCGCCGTCGTCGTGCCGGGCGCGATCCCGCCCACCGGCGGCGCGGTCGATGCCCTTCTCTCGGCTGTCGACGTGCGGCTGATGCGGCAGGTGCGGATCGCACCGGATCCGGCCGAGACCATCGCGCTGGACCGCGACGCGCTGTCGATCGTGTACGTCATCGACGGCGCCGTGCACACCCGCTGCGGCGACAAGCCGATGTCCCTCGCGCGGGGCGACGCCATGCTGACGCCGGGACGCGTGCCGATGTCGGTGAAGACCGATCCCGGTACCCGGATCCTCGTCTCCACCCTCACGCTGGTGCCGCACGCGGCGCACATCGCGAACGCCCTGCCCGACGTGGCTCTCGTGCGCGATTTCGCCCACCATGAGCCGGCGGCGGCCGCGCTGGCCGCCCAGG
This sequence comes from Microbacterium sp. 22303, assembly GCF_052045265.1. Lineage (NCBI taxonomy): Bacteria > Bacillati > Actinomycetota > Actinomycetes > Micrococcales > Microbacteriaceae > Microbacterium > Microbacterium sp. 22303. The sequence goes on from NZ_JBQEOQ010000002.1 coordinate 76,482, forward strand.
TCGGACTCGATCTCACGGCCCTGCCGGTCGACGCCGCCGCGTTCGAAGCCGCCGGCCGCGACGGCGACGCCGTGATCTGCCGCATGATGGCGAACACCGTGCTCGCGTCGGTGATCCGCGCCTGGGCCGCGCACGGCTGCGCCCCCGCGGGGTGGCCGGCGCGCACGAGCGACCCCTTCCTGGAGAAGGTGATCGACGCGATCCATGCCGCACCCGGCAACGACTGGAGCGTCGAGGGTCTCGCCAGCGTCGGCGCCATGTCGCGGACGGTGTTCGCGGAACGCTTCCGCGCCGCCTTCGGCACCTCGCCCGCGAGCTACGTGACCGAGGTGCGGATGCGCGCCGCCCAGGACCGGCTCGTGCTCGGCTGCCTCGTCAGCGAGATCTCCCGCGACCTCGGCTACAGCTCCGACGAGGGCTTCAGTCGCGCCTTCCGCCGCCGCACGGGTCAGACCCCGACGGCGTGGCGCGAAGCTCGCACCGCCTGACGCGCCCGCGGAATTGCGGTGCGCTGCTCCGCTCAGCGATCCGCGCGGTCGCGGACGACGTCCGGCTCGCTGTCGCGCCCGGACCGGATCCGTCTCGGGCGCATCCGCTCCTGCCCGGACGCTTCCGTGATTCCGCAAAAAGGACGATGGCGACTTCTCAGGACGGATCCGCCCGGATCCTCCTGCAGAGTTGCCATCGTCCTCCAGAATTGCGGCGCGCTGCTCCGCTCAGCGATCCGCGCGGGCGCTGATCCTGCTCGATACCCCGAACAGCAGCGCTCCGACCACGAGCACGACCGCGCCGATCACGTAGACCTGGGCGATCCCGATGCCGTCCACCAGCAGGCCGCCGACGCCGGCAGCGGTCATGATCGCCGCCTGGAATCCCATGACCACGAGGCTTCCGCCCGCCTCGAGCCGGTCCGGCATGCGGTGCCCGATCCAGGTGTTCACGATCAGCAGCCACGAGGCGAAGAAGAATCCCCAGACGAATGCCACCACGCCGATCGCCCAGAGGGATCCGGTCATCGCGTCCATCAGCAGTACCGCGCCGGCGATCACGAGCGGGGTGATCACGGCGAGCGTGCGATAGCGGCGGTCGACGATCACGCCGATCGCGATGTTGCCGATGAAGCCGCCGATGCCGAACAGCGCGAGCAGCAGGATGATCGTCCCCTCGGTGATCGCGGCACCGCCCTCCTGCACGCGCTCGAGCGCGACCCGGATGTACGTATAGGCGAGGAAGTGCCCGAGCACCACCAGCACGTGGCCCACCACGCCCAGGCCGATGCCGCGGCGGCGGAACGTCTCGACCAGAGTGGACAGCCGTGCGGCCCCCTCCGCGGGCACGCTCGGGAGCAGGATACGCAGCAGGACGGCGAGCACCGCGCTGGCCGCCGCGGCGATCCCGAAGACCCCGCGCCAGTCGAGCACCTGGCTGAGCAGCACGCCCGCCGGCACACCCGCCACAGTGGCGAGCGACACACCCGCCGAGTTGAACATCATCGCCCGCCCCAGGCGCTCCGGCCCGGCGATCCGCGCGGCGACCGTGACAGACATCGACCAGAAGCCACTCAGCGCGGCGCCCAGCAGCACGCGCGCGACCAGCAGCAGCGGCAGGTTCGGAGCGACCGCGACGATCAGGTTCGACACGGCCGCGCCGATCGCCATCCACACCAGCAGGGAGCGGCGGTCCAGGCGGGGCAGCATGAGGCCGATGGTCGGAGCCACGATGAGCCCGGCGAGCGCCGTCACGGTGACCATCTGCCCGGCCTGACCGGGCGTGACGCCGATCTCGGCCGCGATGTCGGTGAGCAGGCCGCCGGGGAGGAACTCAGCGGTGACGAGCAGGAACGCCGTCGCCATCATGGCGAGCAAGGCGCCGTAGTTCAGCCGGCGCGGGGCGGAAGCCGCGATCGTGGGCACAGGGGCGGTGGTGGTCATGCTTCCAGCCTGGCGCAGGACGGGGGTCGGCGCCCGACCGTGCGTCCGGCCGATCCGACCGATCGTCCGGATCGGATCCGGGCGTGCTCGATCGCGGCGGTTGTCAGAGCAGCGGCAGCACGGCCGGCACCGCGGCGGCGACCGGGAACGGCCAGGCCGCGTTCGCGATGAGCACGGCGATCAGCACGATCGCACCGATCAGCAGCACCACGAGGATCAGGAACACCAGCGCCACCAGGCCGGGGTAGCCGCCTCTACCCGCCTCGGGGGCCGACGGCGGAGATCCTGGCCGCTCCGGCGGGAGCGCAGGAAGCGGCAGTCCGGTCGGCGGCACCGGATCGGAGTCGCGGGCGGGGACCATGCCCGCGGGCGTCGGGTCGGCACGCGGGGGCTTGGCGTCGCGGCGGGAATCCCAGGTCTGCCTCACGGCGGCCCCCGGCGCCGACGGGTGCCCCGTCGTCTGCGCGGTGTCGGGTGCGGCTTCTGTGCCCGACCGGGCCTCGGAGGCCGGCTCGCCGAACAGCGCGGGGTCGGGATCCGCCAGGATCGCGGCGAGGCCCGGAGTCTCCTCCGCGGGCGCTGCCGCCTCAGGGCTGGCGAGCAGTCGCGCGAGCTCGGCGTCGTCCCGGGCGGGCGCGATCTGGGGGTCGGCGAGGATCCGCGCCAGCCCTTCGCTCTCCACGGGCACAGGCGCCGGATCGGCATCACCAGGAAGCGGTGCTGGCTGCGGGAGCGACGTCGGATCGTCGGCACGCCCGGGCTCGGGCGCATCGTGGACGGGCGGCTCAGGGACGACGGACGGGGTCGGCGCGACCGACGTACCGGGCGGTGCGGGCGCGGAGGACGGTTCGTCCCGGGTCGGATCCGTCTCGTCCGCGGTCATGTCAGCCTCCGGTGGATCCCGCGTCGGTGACTCCGACGTCGGTGCGATGGAAGTTCTGGAAGGAGCGCGAGGCGGTCGGGCCGCGCTGCCCCTGGTAGCGGTTGCCGTACGTACCGGATCCATAGGGGTTCTCCGCCGGCGAGGACAGCTGGAAGAAGCACAGCTGACCGATCTTCATGCCCGGCCAGAGCTTGATCGGCAGGGTCGCGACATTGGCGAGCTCGAGCGTGACGTGGCCCGTGAAGCCGGGGTCGATGAAGCCGGCCGTGGAGTGCGTGATGAGTCCGAGGCGGCCCAGCGACGACTTCCCCTCCAGGCGCGCGGCCACGTCGTCCGAGAGCGAGACCTGTTCGAAGGTCGCGCCGAGCGCGAACTCGCCGGGGTGCAGCACGAACGGCTCATCCGGTTCGACCTCGATCAGCCTGGTCAGCTCGGGCTGATCCTCGCCCGGGTCGATGAAGGGGTACTTGTGGTTGTCGAACAGCCGGAAGTAGCGGTCCAGCCGCACGTCGATGCTCGACGGCTGGATCATCGACGGTTCGAGCGGATCCAGTCCGATCCGCCCCGCGTCGAGCCCCGCCCTGATGTCCCTGTCGCTCAGCAGCACGGTTTCAGCGTAGTCGGTGCCGTCACTGCGAGTCGGTCAGGCCGTTGCGGAACGCGAAGACGACCGCCAGCACGCGATCACGCATGCCGAGCTTCTGCAGCACCCGGCCGACATGGGTCTTGACCGTGGACTCGCTCAGCCAGAGCTTCTCCGCGATCTCGGCGTTGGACAGCCCCTGCACCAGTGCGTCGAAGACCTCGCGCTCACGGTCGGTGAGCACCTGCAGCCGCGCCGCGGCGGCGGCGCGGTCGTCGTCCCTCGCGCGGCGGCCGGGGTCCTCCGCGGCGCGGCTGAGCACGCCGAAGCGCCGAAGCAGTTCCGAGGTGACCCTTGGTGCGAGCACGGCGTCGCCGGCGGCCACGGCGCGGATCGCGGCGACGATGTCGTCCGCATCCGAGTCCTTGAGCAGGAAGCCGCTGGCGCCGGCGTCGATCGCACCGAACGCATAGGCGTCGAGATCGAAGGTCGTGAGCACAAGGACGCGGATCCCGCTGCCCGATGCCACGAGCTCCCTGGTCGCCTCCAGGCCGTCCTTGCGGGGCATCTGCACGTCCATGAGCACGACGTCGGGCCGGTGCACGGTCGCGAGCGCCACCGCCTCGATCCCGTCCTGCGCCTCCCCCACCACCTCGATGTCCGGCTGCGCGCCCAGCACCATCGCAAGACCGGCGCGGATCAGGGCCTGATCGTCGGCGATGAGCACCCGGATCGCGGTCATGACGCGCTCCTCGGCAACGCCAGGCGCACGACCCAGCCCCGCGGCGCAGCCGGTCCGGCCTCGAGCGCACCGCCGTAGAGGGCGGCACGCTCGCGCATCCCGAGCAGGCCCCGGCCCACGCGGCCGGAAGGCGCCGTGGGCTCGGATCCCTCCATGCGCACACGCTCCGGCGGAGCACTGTGCCCTGCGCGGGCGCCCTCGGGCGCGACCGGGGTCGTCGCGCCGTCGTCCCGGATCTCGGCGTGGATGGCCTCGGCGGTCACCCGCACCTCGACCCTCACCTGGGTCGGCGTCTCGGCGTGCCGCAGCGCGTTGGTGAGGGATTCCTGCACGACCCGGAACACCGTCATCTGCAGACCCGCCGGGACCCCCTGCGCAGCGCCGGACGCGGATCCGGTGCCGACCGCCTGCTCCGCGCGCCCCAGGTCGAGGTCCAGCCGCACCGGCAGCCCGATCCCCCGGTAGACCTCGGCGAGGCGCGGCAGGTCGTCCAGACCCGTGCCGTTGCGCGTCGATTCCTGCCCGTTCGTCCGTTCGAGCACCCCGATCGCCCGCCGCATCTCGTCGAGGGAGGAACGCGCCACTCCGGCGATCTGGCCCACCGCCTCGCGCGCTCGGTCGGGATCCGCGTCGAAGACGGCCCTCGTGCCGTCGGCCAGCCGCACGATCACGCTCAGCGAATGGGACACGATGTCGTGCACGTCACGGGCGATGCGCGACCGCTCGGCGAGAGCGGCGAGCTGCGCCTCTTGATCACGCTCGTGCTCGAGGATCCGCGCCCGCTCCACAAGCGCCGCCACGTACCGGCGGCGGTTTCCCGCGTTCTGCCCCCACAGCAGTGCGACCAGAAGCAGCAGCAGGTCGAACGCCGCCCAGGACAACGCCGTATCCAGTCGCGAGCCCGAACGGTTCACCGGTGCGAAGCCGAACCCGGTGAGCAGATGGACACCGCCCAGCGCCAGCGTCACCGCATAGGCGATCGCGCCGGCGATCCACGCGCGGGACATCCGGTCGTACACGGCGATCGCGAAGACCGCGTAGGCGACGGCGAACGCTCCCACATCCAGCCAGAACGGCAGCAGTACGAGCGGCAGCGTCAGCGTCACGAGGTACAGCAGCATCGGGTTGCGCCGGCGGAACAGCACCATCACGGTCGCGACGATCGCCACGACCACGAGTCCCAGGCCGATGCCCCAGACTCCGCCGGGCCGCACGACGACCGGGTCCTCCGCGGGGGCCGTCCCGAGCATCGGCACGACCGTCAGCACGACCCAGCTGAGCGTCGTGAGGGCGTCGGCCCAGTGCGGATGGCGCTGCCAGCGCGACGCGGCGCGATCCAGGGCGCGCGCGGAGCCGTCGGTCACGTCGCCAGTCTCCCACGGTCCTCCGGGTCGGCCGAGGCCGCCCGGTCCGCGGTCGTGCGCGACGAGCGTGACGCGGGCTCGCCGGCGCTCAGCGGCAGCGCGGCGGCCGTCTCCGCCTCGGACGACGCCGGATCCTGTCCGTTCTCGAACACCTCGACGCCGGCGCTGCGGCGCTCGCGACGGGCCTCGCGGCGCTCCCGGCGCGCCTGCCTGCGATCGCCGCGGCGCTCGTAGAGCACGACCAGCGCGGGCACCAGCAGCAGGGTGAGCACCGTGGACGAGACCAGCCCGCCGATGACCACGATCGCGAGCGACTGGGAGATGAACGCCCCGCCGCCGGTGATGCCGAGGGCCATCGGGATGAGCGCGAAGATCGTCGCGCACGCGGTCATGATGATCGGCCGCAGGCGCAGGCGCGCGCCGTGCACGACCGCATCGTCGAGTCCCGAGCCGTTCCGGCGGTACTCGTTGATGAGGTCGATCAGCACGATCGCGTTCGTGACCACGATGCCGATCAGCATGAGCATGCCGATGAGCGCCGGGATCCCGAGCGGGGTCCCCGTGATCAGGAGCCCCGCGATCGCCCCCGTCGCCGCGAACGGCACCGAGACCAGCAGGAGGAGCGGCTGCACGAGGGAGCGGAACGTCGCCACCAGCACGATGTATACCAGGGCGATCGCGGCGAGCATCGCGAGCCCGAGCTCGCCGAACGACTGCGCCTGCTCAGCGGCGGCGCCGCCCTCGTCCAGGTTCACGCCGGCTGGCAGGTCGACTCCCGCCACCGCCGTCTGCACACCGTACGACGCCGTGGAAAGGTCGGCTCCCTCCGCGGGCGTGGCCGAGATCGTGACCGCGCGAGCGCCGTCGATCCGGGTGATCGTGGCGGGAGCCGAGACCACATCCACGGCGGCGATGTCGCCGACGCGGATCGGCGTCGCGCGCAGATGCTCGAGGTCGCGCTGCGCCTGCGTGAGCCGGTCGGTCTCGGCCTGCTGGCGCGACCCGTCGGCGATCGCGGTGCGCGCCGCGGAGATCTGCTCGTCGAGGCCCGTCAGCCCGCTCTCGGCCCCGGCCACGGCCTGGGTGAGCTGCTGCACGAGCTTCTGATACTCGAGTGCGCTGAGCTGACCCTGGGTCGCGGGCTGGGGGTCGGCGGGCGGCGGCGAGGCGAGCAGCTGCGCGAGCTGCTCGCGCAGCGCGGCCAGGTCCGCCGCCCCGGAGGAGCGGGCGTCGTACAGCGTGGAGAGCTGCTCATCGGCCTTGTTCTCCGCCTCGGTGCGCGCCTGGGCGGACATCGTCTCCTGCTCGCGCTGCAGTGCATCCGCCGCGTCCTTCTGCGTCTTCTGGGCCTGCAGAGCCGAGATCGGCAGAGTAAGCGCCTTGACCGCCTCGGGGTCCGTCGCGGTCGACTGCGCACGGACCACCAGATCCGTGGCGGTGCCGTCGATGCTGACGGAGCCGAGCCGCTCGCCCTGGACGGCGGAGGAGATCGCCGCCCCCACCTCGGCGGTGGTGAAGCCCTGCGCCGCCGCACGCACGGGGTCGACGGACACCTTCAGCACGGGCAGATCCGCGGCGAGGTCGCTCTTCACCGTGCCGATCCCGTCCACCTTGCCGAGAGCCGCCGTGAGCTTCTCGGAGGCGCTCGCCAGCGCCTTGTCATCGGGGCTCTTCACGATCACATCGATCGAGGACGACGTGGTCTGCGTCGCCTGGGTCGAGACGGTGATGCGGTCGGCCTCCGGGAGCCCGGCGACGGCCTTGCGGATCCGCGGCAGCACGGCCTCGGGATCCGCATCCGGCGCGATCACGATGTCGAGCGTGACCGGCGCCCCCTGCTCACCCGCCGTGGTGCGGTACGAGGCGACCCCGTCGAGATCGCGGACCTTCTTCTCCAGCGCGGTCGCGGCCTTGTCCGACACGGCGAGCGTGGTGTCCAGCGGCATCGTCTGGGTGACGGTCACCGCGCGCTCGTCGGCGAAGCTGCCGAGCATGTCGGTCTTCAGGAAGGTCGCCGCCACGATGGTGCCGGCGAACACGACCACCGAGATCAGCACGACCGTGACCGGCCGGCGCAGCGCGAACAGCAGCGAGGGCAGATAGGCCCGCTGCATGCGCGTGACGCGCTCGGCGGGATCCTGCGCCGCCGCATCAGCGCCCGCGGCGGTCACGCCCGACGTGCCGGCCTGATGCGGATCCGCTACGGCGGCGTCCGTGGGATCCGTGCTCTCGACGGCGGTCATCGCCGCCTGCTCGGCATCCGCGGCCTCGGCATCCGCGACGGCGCCCCTCTTCGGACGGCGCAGGAACCAGTACGCGAGCACGGGCACGATCGTCAGCGACACCAGCAGGGAGGCCAGCAGCGCGATCGTCACGGTCAGTGCGAACGGCCGGAACAACTCCCCCGCCATGCCGCCGACGAGGGCGACCGGCAGGAACACCGCGACCGTCGTCAGCGTCGACGCCGTCACGGCGCCGGCCACCTGGCGCACCGCGGCCAGCACATCGGCAGGGGTGAGCGGTGCGGATCCGCGTCGCCGCGCGATGTTCTCGATCACCACGATCGAGTCGTCGACCACGCGGCCCACCGCGACAGTCAACGCGGCGAGAGTGAACACGTTGAACGAGAAGCCGCCCATGCGCAGCCCGATCACGGCGATCAGCAGCGACAGCGGGATCGACACGGCCGTGATCACGGTCGCCCGGGGCGAGAGCAGGAAGACCAGGATGATGAGCACCGCGAACACGAGCCCGAGACCGCCCTCGACGGCGAGGTCATGGGTCGACTTCTCGATCATCGTGGACTGGTCGAACAGCACCGAGCTCGCCGCATTCGCGCCCAGAGAGGGCAGGGCCTTCGCGACCGCGGCGGTCACCCCGTGCGACACCTGCACGGCGTTCGCCTCGGGCGTCTTGGTGATCGTCAGGCTCAGCGCGGGACGGCCATCGGAGCGCGAGATCGTGCTCTGCGGGACGGGAGCGAGCTCGACGGTGGCGACCTCGGACAGCGCCACGGGCCCCTGCATCGTCGGGATCGGCATCGCGGACAGGCGCTCGATCGAGGTGCCCTCCTGGCCGACCTCGATCGCCATCGCCCGCGTGCCGTCGCTGCTGGTGCCCGCCGGCACCACGACGCCGGCGGTGCGCAGCAGCCCCGACACGGCGGCAGCATCGATCGACCGCGCCGACAGCTTGGCCGGATCCAGGGTCACCAGCACGCGCTCGGAGGCGCGACCCGACACCTGCACCGCCCGCACGCCGGGGACGTGCTCGATGGCAGGGACGAGGGTCTTGTCCACCCGGTCGGCCAATGCGCCGATGTCGCCGTCGCCGGTGATCGCAAGGCTCTGCACCGGGATGTCGGCCGAGCTGCCCGCATAGACCTCGGTGTGCACGCCGTCGGCGGCGGATCCGGCGGCGGACGCCGCGGCCTTGAGATCGGCGAGGATCTTGGTGTCGTCACGTCCGAACGCCCAGTTCACGGTCAGCTGCCCGCTGCCGCTCGAGGTGCTCGTGCGCACTTCGTCCACCCCGGTCACGGCGCCGAGCGCATCGGACAGCGGCTTGACCACGTCGTGGTCGAGGGTCTCGGCCGAGGCGCCGGGCTTCGTCACGAGGACGACCGCCGCGGGCTGCGACATCGACGGCAGCAGCTCCTGCTTCATGCTGCCGGTGGCCCACAGGCCCGCTCCGACGATGAGAACGGTGAACAGGGCCACGACGGCGCGGTTGGCGAGGCTGAGTCGGGTCAGCGGGGTCACGGATCCTCCAGGCGATCACGGGCGGGCGCAGGGGCACCGCGACTGCCGCGGGCTGCGACGAGCCGTACCTTCAGCCAACCGCGCACCACGAGGCCGGCACATCCGCTTCGGGGAGGATCCGGTCCGCCCCGGGGTGGTCCTCAGGTACCACATCCTCCGGCGGCGTCCGCAGACGACATCGCCCCCTCCGCACAGTGCGAAAGGGGGCGATGTCGGCAGATCCGCGGGTCAGGCGTCGCGCGAGCGCAGCACCACCCAGGATCCGAGCAGGCCCGCGGCGACCCAGGCGCCGAGGGTGAGGAACGCCACGCCTGCGGACATCGGCGCGGTGTCGCTGGGCAGGATCGCGTTCTGCGCGGCCGACAGCGGCAGGTAGTTCGCGGCGTCGAGCACCCACTTCCAGGACTCGCCGGCGAAGGCGAAGAAGTTCGACATGATCGGCAGCACGAACAGCAGTCCGACCGTGGCAGCGATCGCACCGGCGCCCGAGCGCAGCATGAAGCCGAACGAGACGCCGATCAGCGCGCACACCGCCATCGTCGCGGCGGCGGCGAGCAGCGGCAGGATCACCTTGTCGGGCGCACTCCACTCGAGGCCCTGGCCGTGCGCGCCGAGGATCGCCGACACGAGGACGGCGGCGACCACGAACATCACCAGCGACGCGAGGAACAGGAACACCCCGAGTACCACGGACTTCGCCACCAGCACGCGCCCGCGGCGCGGGTCGGCGGTGAGCGTGGAGCGGATCATGCCCGTGGAGTACTCGCCGGTGACGGCGATCGCACCCAGAATCCCGGCCAGCAGCGCGGTGAACTGGATCGGCGTGACCACGGCCATGATGCCGTTGAGCCCGCGCGGTGCCTCACCGGAGGTGGTGAGGGCGAATGCGATCAGCACGGCGATGCCGATCGTGAGCGCGGCGGTGATCGCGATCGACCACCAGGTCGAGCGCAGCGTGGTCAGCTTGATCCACTCGCTGCGCAGGCTCCGCGGGAAGCTGAGACGGAACCGGCCCGGCAGGGCGGGGACAGTAGGGGCGACGGCGCTCATGCGACCACCTCCGGGATCGGGGCGACGGCTTCGGGCACGGCGCGGGTGCGGTATTCGACGGCCTCGCCGGTGAGGGCGAGGTAGGCGTCCTCCAGCGAGCCGCTGGTGGGGGTGAGCTCGTGCAGGGCGATGCCGCGCTCGGCTGCCAGGTCGCCGATCCACCACGCCTCGGGGCCGGTGACGTCGATCGTGTCGTGCCCCGAGCCGTTGACCACGGCGCCGGCGGCGAGGAGCAGATCCGCCAGCTCGGCGGCGCGGGGGCTGCGGACGCGCACCTGGGCGGTGGTCCACTGCTGCACGAGCTGGGACATCGGTGCGTCCGCGAGCACCTGGCCGCGGCCCAGCACGATGATGTGGTCGGCGGTCTGCGCCATCTCGCTCATGAGGTGGCTGGAGAGCAGTACCGTGCGCCCCTCCGACGCGGCATGGCGCACGAAGTTGCGCACCCAGAGCACGCCCTCGGGGTCGAGCCCGTTGACCGGCTCGTCGAGGATCAGCGTGTGCGGGTCGCCGAGCAGGGCCGCGGCGATGCCGAGGCGCTGCCCCATGCCGAGCGAGAACCCGCCCGCGCGCTTGCGGGCGACGGATCCGATGCCGGCGATCTCGATCACCTCGTCGACGCGCTTGGAGGGCAGGCCGTGCGTGGCGGCGAGCGCGCGCAGGTGGTTGCGGGCGGAACGGCCCGTGTGCACCGCCTTGGCGTCCAGCAGCACGCCGACCTCGGTGAGGGGCGCGTGCAGACGGCGGTACTCCTGACCGTTCACGGTGACGCGGCCCGCGCTCGGACGGTCCAAGCCGACGATCATGCGCATCGTGGTCGACTTGCCGGCGCCGTTCGGCCCGAGGAAGCCGGTGACGGTGCCCGGCCGCACGGTGAACGACACGTTGTCGACGGCGGTCTTGGGTCCGTATCTCTTGGTGAGGCCCTCTGCGGTGATCATGTCTTCGACGCTATGCGGCGGCTGTGCCTCGTCGCATCCCTCTGGAGGATGACTCCAGGGATCCCCGGGGATGATTCCGGAAACCCCGAACGTCGCCCGCCCCTGCCCGGGCTCCTCGCGGGTTCTCCCCTCACTCCGTTTCCCTCCCCTCACCTTGTTTCCCTCCCCCGGTCGGCGCCCGTGCGGGGAGGGAAAGTCGCGGCGGGGAGGGAAACCGTGCGATGAGGCAGGGCGGATCCGGGATCCCGTGGGCGTTTGTTATGCTGGCCAGGCGTCACCGACGCACGGGGCTGTAGTTCAATGGCAGAACTTCTGCTTCCCAAGCAGACAGCGCGGGTTCGATTCCCGTCAGCCCCTCCACTCCGACAAGGCCTCCGTCACCGACGGGGGCCTTCGTCGCGTCAGACGCCGTACGGATCCCGCTCCGGGGCTACTCCCGCACGCGCACGAACAGTCCCGGGTACTCGAGCACGAGCCCCGCGGCGTCGACGAGGATCTCCCGGCGGAAGTCGCTGTCCCGCGACTCGTAGAGGTAGCGCTCTCGGCTGAGGCACGTGTAGCGCTGCGGATCCGGCAGCACCTCGAGCGCGTCGGTGACGTAGGCGGTGACGATGTCCCGGGACTCGCCGGGTCTCAGCGCCAGGCGGCGGATCGGCAGCGTGTTCGTGAAGGGGCTGAAGGACAGGTCGATGTCGATCGCCCCACTCAGGTCGGGGCGCGGCACGTCGTTCACCCGCCATTCGCCCGCCGACGATCGGGCCAGGCGCAGGGTTCCGACGCGGTCGTCCTCGACCGTTAGATCTGCGAACTCCCACCGCTCCGTCAGCCGGGCGGCATAACGGATCACGCGACCAGGGCTCTCCACGACCGATGTCGCATCCACGCCGCCCGTCGCGACGGACAACTCCAGCGTCTCCGTGCTCCCCGTTTCGACGCCTCGCCAGCGGATCCGCATGACGCCGTCAACCGATCGACTCGGCGAGGGAGACGATGATGCCCTCCGGACCGCGGACGTAGGCCATCCGGATGGCGTGCTGCCATTCGCCGACGCCGCCGACCAGCGCGTATCCGTCCGCCACGACCTGGTCGATCATCGCGTCGAGGTCGTCGACCATGAAGGCGACGTTGCGGATGCCGAGCTCGTTCGCCATCGGAGCCGGCGAGCCGGGCTCGTGATCGGGGCGGGTGAAGCTGGACAGCTCCAGCGTCGTGCCGCCGGAGGGAGCGCGCAGCATGACGATCCGAGTCCGGGCGTCGGGGATCCCGATCACCGTGTCGAGGAATTCGCCCTCCACGGCCATGGGATCGCCGAGAACCTCCAGCCCGAGACGGGCGAAGAACGTCGTAGCCGCCTCCAGGTCGGCGACCGTGATTCCGACGTGGTCGAAACTGCGCACCCGCGGTGCACGGGCGGGGTCAGACAGGGGTTTCTGCGTGCTCATCCTCGAACCTCGTTCCTGTGTGCGGGTCGCTGCCCGCGGGCTGAATGGCGTGCGGGAAGTCGAAGAACCGGTGCGGGTCGTAGCGCAGCTTGATTCCGGCGAGACGGTCCGCGTTGGCGCCATGGTAGGCGGCCAGCGCATCCTCCAGTAGGAGGTCGGGGAAGTTCGGATACACCCGTCCGGATCCGGCTTCATGGGCGGCGTTCCAGGAATCGTCGATCCACGGGTCGCCGGGGTCGCCGACATGCTCCAGCAGGAAGCGGGTGCCACGGTGCGCGAACGCGGTCTCACCCGAAGCCACCCGGTTGTACGCCCCGCCCATCGCCGTGTACGAAAGCCTGCGCGGCCTGCTGCGGTCCGCGTCGGCGAGCAGCGACAGGATCCGCTCCAGGATCGGTTCTTCGATCGTGTGCTCGAAGAACTCCGACCGCAGGCGGACCGGACGCTGCGGCAGCGAACGCCGCTCGTCGGCGTGCGTCTCCTTCACGGTCGAGTACGGCACCGGATCTTCCACCCGCAGCCGCGCCGACCCGGCTCTGCCCAGGAGCTCCCGCAGCCACGCGTTGGTCACGGACGCGGGAAGGCTCGAGGCTCCGACCGCGCGGACCTGCAGACCGGGGACACCCGGCTCCAGCTCGACGACCAGATCGACGGTCAGGCCGTCGGGTGCATCGGGGGCGTGCTCCTGCCAGGCCGTCACAAGAGCACCGAGGTCGACATTCCCCGGTATCGCGACCTCGACACGGGAGACCATGGGCTCGGGCACGGTCGCGAACCGGAACGTGCCGACCACCCCGAACTGGCCCCCTCCCGCGCCGCGCAGCGCCCAGAACAGATCCGGCTCGCGATGCTCGTCGCAGTCGACGATGTCGCCGTCGGCGAGCACGACCCGGGCGCCGATCAGCCGGTCGCAGGTCAGCCCGTGCTGCCGTCCCAGCAGACCGATCCCGCCGCCGAGGGTCAGGCCCGCGATGCCCACGGTCTCCCCGCATCCCGCCGGCAGCGTGCGTCCCACCGCATGCAGTGCGCCGTACACCCGGCCCAGCCGGCACCCTGCGCCGATCGTCGCCGTACCCGACGGATCGACGCGGACCTGATCCATCGCGGCGAGGTCGAGCACGATGCCGTCGGTGGTGGATCTGCCGGCGAAGCAGTGGCCACCGCCCCGCGGCACCAACCGCATCCCGGTCGCCGCGGCGTGACCGATCTCCCGTGCGATGTCACGCTCCGACGCGCACGCGACGACCAGCGACGGCCGCACGCCTGACGACGCGGTGCGATGCTGGTCTGGTGCGGACATGACTCGACCGTACGAACCACGTAGGCGCTGAGGATTGAACAGAACGCGCATCGTCCAGCACTCCGAGGAGGCCCGCCGGATGCTGCCGGCGGTGCCGACGTGTCGAACACCGCACGAGGATCGCCGGCCGGCTCACGCACCACGGGTACGGCATCAGATCCCGCTGTCAGTTTCCTATGGGTGTCTGTTGCTGTTCGGATGCGGCCTCTAGGCTCTCTGGCGAGCGCGGCACATCCGAGCCGAGCCGGAGCGAAGGAGTTCCCTATGGCCGACTGGGCCGCTGACGTCAAGATCTACCGTCCCGACGCCGATGATGCTGCGATCGCGGGTCTGCTCAAGACCTACCGACTCGTCATGGACAGCCAGGACTCGGCGTACGTCGCATTCTCCGACAAGGACGAGGTCGAGACCGTCAAGACCAATTTCCTCAAGAAGAAGCTCGGCCTCACGGAGTCGGACGCGGTGCTCGACGCCGCGCTCGACGAGGTCAAGGAGACCATGAAGGCGGACCGCACCAAGAGCCGCATCACGGTCTACTACCTCCTCGCGGAGAAGTTCGGCAAGCTCGGCCTGTTCCACTGAGCGCCCGCTTCGATCACCAGAAGGACCCGCATCCGCTACGGAAGGTGCGGGTCCTTCTGCGAAGCACGAGACTCCGCCATGGAGGCGTCGACCCCCGGATCATCGACATACTGGCGGGATGACCTCTCCCGAGTATCGCGCGCGCTTCGGCTTCGACATCGCCTTCGCCAACGGCGGCGGGATGCACGGCGACGGCTTCCGCCTCGACCTGCCTTCCCCCGATCTGGACGCCGAGGCGATCGGCGCGCTCCTGATCCGCCACCTCGGTCTCGCACTCGTCGAGTCGGTCGTGCTGCATCGCCTCGAGATCGTCGCCGAGCAGCACCGCGGCAGCCGCGGGGTCGAGGCGACGACGCCCGCGCCTGCCCGCCGCATCGTGGATCTGTCGCACTCGATCCACGCCGGCCTCGTCACCTACCCCGGCCTGCCCGCGCCCGAGATCACCCCGTTCCTCACCAGGGAGGACTCGAGGGCGAAGTACGCGCCCGGCACCGAGTTCGCGATGGACGTCATCACGATGATCGGCAACACCGGGACGTACATCGACTCGCCGTTCCACCGCTACGTCGACGGCGGAGACCTGTCCTCGCTCCCCCTGGAGAAGCTCGTCGACCTGCCTGCCGAGGTCTTCCACCTCACCGACGCCTGGTCGTCCGACCGTCGCGGGATCGGATCCGCGACGCTCGCCGACCGCGACCTGCGCGGCGCGGCCGTGCTGCTGCACACGGGCTGGGACCGGCTCTTCGGCACTCCAGAGTACGGCCGGGGCGCGCCGTTCCTGACCGGAGCCGGAGCACAAGCGCTCGCCGACGCCGGGGTCGCTCTCGTCGGCATCGACTCGCTCAACATCGACGACACCGAGTCGGGAGGCGAGCGCCCCGCGCACTCGATCCTGCTCGCGGCAGGGATCCCCGTCGTCGAGCACCTTGCGAACCTGGGCTCGCTGCCTGCGCGCGGCGCCCGGTTCACTGCCGCTCCACCGGCCGTCGCGGGTTTCGGGACTTTCCCGGTGCGGGCGCACGCGATCGTCTAGCCCGGCCGCGCACGCGACAGGGCGGCCCGCCGTCAGAGACCCTCGATCGCCCCCTCGAACCCGAGCATCGTGTCCACCTCGGGCGGCGGGATCAGGCCGTCGTCGTCCTCGTCCCGGGGTGGACCGTTCTCCGCAGACTTCTGCTCGTGGACCGGCGCTTCGACCTGGTCGTCGTCGTTGTCGTGCCCCATCTCATCCTCCTTCACGAGGGAGCCGGTCAGCGACGCCCTCATCTGCATATCCGCCCGCGGCGGGCCTGATCCCGCCCTGTTCTCCGCAGGGTATGCCGCCGTGCAACGCGTCACAAGGGGACGGTCCTCTTCGGTCCGCGGCGCCGGTCGCGACCGCGTTGTCCGGACCTGCGGGTAGCGTGACACCCATGTCCACAAGACCCGCTGTCACCCTTCGCGCTCGCACAGACGCCGACCTCGATGCGCTCTACAGCATCGCGACGGATCTGGACACGTGGGAGGAACGCAACCCGGGCCGCCCCGCCGTTCCGCCCCGCACCGCGTGGGAGGAGCGTCTCACGGCGCGAGAAGCGGATCCGGGCAGCAACCGGAGCTTCGTGATCGACGTCGCCGGCGAAGCCGTCGGCAACGTCGGCCTGTTCGAGATCGACGAGGTCGCGCGGCACGCCGAGGTCGGCATCGCGCTCATCCCGTCCGCCCGGGGCAAGGGCATCGGCACCGAGGCCATGCGGCAGATACTGGAGTTCGGGTTCGTGCGCGGCAACCTGCGCCGGGTGCATCTCGAGGTGATCGCGTCGAACGCCGCGGCGATCCGCTCCTACGAGAAGGCCGGCTTCGTCGTCGAGGGGCGCCAGCGCGAGCACGCCTGGGTGCGCGGGCGCTATGAGGACATCGTGCGGATGGGGCTGCTCCGCGACGAGTGGCGCGAGAACCGCGCGGCCGACTGAGCCCGCCTCGCCGGCGTTCCGGCCCTCGTCGAGCGCGACGGCCATCCGCACGCCGACGGTGAGCCCACGCGGGGGGATGGCGTAGCGTCGGATCAGACCGCGATCGAAGGGGATCCGCATGGCGACGCACACCGTCACGAACCAGGCGCCGCCGCGGGAGAGCGTGGACGAGTTCGCACTCGACCTCCCCCTCGTCGAGGGTGTGCGACGGCACGGCGCCTCCTGGGCCGAGCCGGAGCTCACCGCGACCGGGCAGCTGGTCGGATCCGCCGCCTTCCAGCACGACGCCGAGCTCGCGAACGTGCACGAGCCGGAGCTCGTGGCGTTCGATCGCTGGGGGCGCCGCATCGACGAGGTCGAGTATCACCCCGCCTACCACCGGGTGATCGGCGCCGCGATCGCCGCCGGAGCTCACACCGCCGCCTGGGCGGATCCGCGCCCCGGCGCGCAGGTCGCCCGCGCCGCGCAGGTCCTGCTGTTCGCGCAGATCGAGCCCGGCCACGCCTGCCCCGTGTCGATGACGCACGCGGTCGTTCCCGCGCTGCAGCAGTTCGGGTCGGCGGACCTGCAGGACGAGTGGATGCCGCGGCTGCTCTCGCGGGACTACTCGCCCGCGCTCACCCCCGGCAAGACGTCCGCCCTGTTCGGCATGGCGATGACGGAGAAGCAGGGCGGATCCGACGTGCGCGCGAACCGCACCTCCGCGGCGCCGACCGGCGACGGGTCCTGGATCCTCACCGGGCACAAGTGGTTCTGCTCGGCGCCGATGTCCGACGGCTTCCTGGTGCTCGCGCAGGCGCAGGCCGGGCTCAGCTGTTTTCTCGTGCCGCGCGTGCTGCCGGACGGATCCCGCAATCCGTTCCTCATTCAGCGACTCAAGGACAAGCTCGGCAACCGCGCGAACGCCTCGAGCGAGGTGGAGTTCGACGGCACCCTCGGCTGGCTCGTCGGCGAGGAGGGTCGCGGTGTCCGCACGATCATCGAGATGGTCAATCAGACCCGATTGGACTGCATGCTCGGCACCGCCGCCGGGATGCGTCAGGCGACCGCCGAGGCGATCTGGCACGCGCAGCACCGATCGGCCTTCGGCGCCCTGCTCGCCTACCAGCCCGCGATGACGCAGGTGCTCGCCGATCTCGCCGTGGAGGCCGAGGCCGCGATCACCTCCTCACTGCGGGTCGCTGCGGCCTACGAAGCCGACGCGCCTGCCGAGGACGAGCCGTTCCGCCGGCTCGCGACGGCGGTGCTCAAGTACTGGATCTGCAAGCGCGGGCCCGGCCACGCCTACGAGGCGCTGGAGTGCCTGGGCGGCAACGGCTACACCGAGGCGTTCCCGCTCGCCCGGCGCTACCGCGAGCAGCCCGTGATGGCGGTGTGGGAGGGATCCGGCAACGTCATCGCGCTGGACGTGCTGCGCGCGATCGCCCGCGAGCCGGAGACCGCCGACGCGCTGCTGGCGGAGGTGCGCCTCGCCGCTGGGGCGGACGAACGTCTGGACGCGCACATAGCCGGCACGGAGCTGCTGCTGCGCGCAGCGCAGCGCGATCCTGCGTCCGCCGACGCGCAGGCCGGAGCGCGCCGGCTCACGGAAGCCCTCGCGGTGGCGCTGCAGGGCTCGCTGCTGATCCGGCACGCACCGGTCGCCGTCGCCGACGCCTTCGCCGCGTCCCGCCTCGGCGACGCACGGGGCTTCCTCTACGGAGCCGCACCCGCAAGGGCCGCCGCCGCAATCGTCGTCCGCCACGCCGGCGCGCCATGAAGGCTTTTCGCCGACCCGGCCCTTCGACAGGCTCAGGGACCGAACGTTGACACGGCGGCCCGGTCGCTCACTCGGAGCGCCCGGGCCGTCGTGTCCATGCGCGGGCCGGCTCTCGAGGAGGCCGGCCCGCGTGTGCCGGTCGGGCGTCAGCTGCAGCCGCCGCCCTGTCCGAGGTGCTTGCCGTTGTTGCCGGCGCAGTAGGCCGGCTGGACGATCGTGCCGGTGGCCGGATCCAGCGTCAGGTTCGCATCCTTGCGCGGATGCGAGAGGTCGAGCATGTTGCCGAGCGAGCCTGCGACCGCGTCCAGAGAACCGTCGCCGAGCCGGCCGAGGCCCCAGTTGTCCTCGATGAACCGCAGGATCGACGACTGCTGCGTGACGGTGTGGTCGACGAAGTCCTTCTTCGCGAACGGAGAGATCACCAGGAGCGGCTGACGCGGGCCCGGGCCGCAACGGTCGGCGTAACCGCCGAGGATCGGCGTGCCGGAGGCCGACGCATCGAGGCACCAGGCCGCATCGTTCTGCGGATCGTTCGACGCGTTGGTCACCGTCGCCGCGACGTGGTCGTACCAGCCGTCGGAGTCGTCATAGGCGAGCACGATCGCCGTCGATCCCCAGTTCTTGGACTTCTGAATGGCGTTGATCTCGTTCACGACGAACGTCTGCTCGTCGATCGGATCCGAGTACGACGCGTGCCCGTCCTGGTAGTTCGGCGCCTTCAGGTACGAGACCGCCGGCATGTTGTCGGTGTCGACGACCTTGTTGAAGTCGGTGATGTCGTACTGGTGGTTGGCCTGGCCGGCGTGCCCGATCTCGGCGTCGGAGGCCGGGGCGAGGTGGTGCGGGTTGGCGGTCGACGCGAAGTACTGGAACGGCTCGTGATGCGGGTTGTAGTCGGTCGACGAGACACCGGCCACGTTCGTGTGCGTGGTCGTGCACTGCGCGTAATCGACGCCCTTGATCGTCTTGGTGCTCTGCGGCGTGAAGCCGCCCTGGAACCAGCCCCACGACACGTTCTTCTCGTTCAGCAGATCGCCGATGTTGCGACCCTGCATCGCAGCGAGCGCATAGCTCTTCGCGTGGCTGCCGTCGGAGCAGTCGTCGAAGGCCGGATCCGGGTCCTCCGTCATGGTGCCGACACCCTGCGCGTCCGGACTCTTCACCGTGTACGGGTCGGGGGTGGCCGTCTGCGCGCCGGTGAACGGGTCGACGCTGATCACGCCGTGCGTCTGCCCGGAGACGAGGTTGAGCGCACCGGGGCTCGACGGGCCGAAGGTGTCGGAGAAGCTGCTGTCGCTGAGCGCGTAGTGCTGGGCGTAGTTCCACAGGCCGGTGACGGTGTTGCCGTCGTAGTAGTCCATGGTCATGCCCGGGGTCGCATACCGGGGATCACCGGGGTTGCCGCAGGTGTCGGTGCTGGTGTTCTCGACGAAGCGGTCCATCGCGCCGCCGTTGTACGCCTTCTGCTCGGCGAGGTACTCGTGGTCCTGGTCGCAGGTGACGGCCTGACCGGGGGTGAGTCGCTTCGGCTGCACGGTGTTGGGGTTGTTCGGCGCGAGCAGGCCGGCGTTCGCGAGGGTCGCGATGTCGGTCGGGGTGTCCTTCGCGGCGGTGAACGCGGAAGCCGGCGCCCCCGTGCCCTGGACCGTCTCGCCCGCGATGTTCGCGGCATTCGGGTAGGTCGCGAAGTAATGGTCGAAGGAGACGTTCTCGCCGAAGATCACGACGACGTGCTGGATCGGGGTGGACGTGGCGGCAGCGGGACGCGGAGCAGCGGCGGCCGGCAGCGCGCCGGCCGCACCGCCGGCCGCGGCCGCCAGCACGAGGGCGCCGAGCGCCCCGGCGGTGCCGAATCGGGAACGGAACATCGAGGGACCTTTCGTGAGAGGAAGGGGCCTCGATGCCGTGGAGGACGCCAGGCGCTCCCCGGCATCGGGTCCCGCACCGAAAGTAGGCCTGCGCGGCCAGCGGCGACAGGGGTCATGGGCATCATTCCCGATCCGTTCACCGGATCCATCGGGTTCTCCCAGGAAAGCGGCCCGCGAAGACGCGCGTGCGCTCAGGAACGCCGGCCCGCGGGCCTCTCGCGCCGAAGGTCGGCCCCCGTCAGGGAGACCGACCTTCGGCGCACTGGGCGGAGCGGATCAGAGCGCCGCGATGATGTCCTCCACGCGCTGCTTGGCGTCGCCGAACAGCATCTGCGCGTTCTCCCGGAAGAACAGCGGGTTCTGCACGCCCGCGTAGCCGGCGGCCATCGAGCGCTTGAACACGATCACGTTCTCGGCCTCCCACACCCGCAGCACCGGCATGCCGGCGATCGGGCTGCCCGGATCCTCCGCTGCCGCGGGGTTGACGGTGTCGTTCGCGCCGATCACCAGTACGACGGAGGTCGACGCGAGGTCGTCGTTGATCTCCTCCATGCTGAGCACGATGTCGTACGGCACCTTCGCCTCGGCGAGCAGCACGTTCATGTGGCCCGGCAGGCGCCCCGCGACGGGGTGGATGCCGAAGCGCACGTCGATGCCGCGTTCGCGCAGCTTGGAGACGAGGTCGGCGACGGGATACTGGGCCTTCGCGACCGCCATCCCGTATCCCGGGGTGATCACCACGCTCTTCGCGGAGGTGAGCATGTCGGCCGCGCCTTCCGCGTTGATCTCCCGGTGCTCGCCGTGCTCCTCGTCGCCCGACGCGGACGCCACGATCCCGAATCCACCGGCGATGACGGACAGGAACGACCGGTTCATGGCCTTGCACATGATGTAGGAGAGGTAGGCACCGCTGGATCCGACCAGCGCACCGGTGACGATGAGCAGGTCGTTGTTGAGCAGGAAGCCCGCCGCGGCCGCCGCCCAGCCCGAGTAGCTGTTCAGCATCGAGACGACGACGGGCATGTCGCCGCCGCCGATCGACGCGACGAGGTGCCAGCCCAGAGCGAACGCGAGCAGGGTGACCGCGATCAGCAGCCACAGCTGCTGGTCGATCACGAACCACACCGTGAGCACCAGGAACGCGACGAGCGCCAGGATGTTCAGCACGTTCTTGCCGGGCAGCATGAGCGGCTTCGAGGACATCCGCGCCGACAGCTTGAGGTAGGCGACGATGGATCCGGTGAAGGTCACGCCGCCGATGAAGATGCCGATGAAGACCTCGGCGTTGTGGATCCCGACCAGGGCGGGGGCGATCTTCGCGTGGGCGAGGTGGCCGTTCCAGCCGACCAGCACGGCGGCGAGACCGACGAAGCTGTGCAGCAGCGCGATGAGTTCGGGCATGCCTGTCATCTCGACGACCCTGGCGCGCCACAGGCCGATCCCGGCCCCCACGATCAGGGCGACGAGAAGGAAGACCAGTCCGATCACGGCACCGCCGGTCCATGCGTTCGCGACGGTGAGCGACACCGTGGCGAGCAGCGCGATCGCCATGCCGGAGATCCCGAAGATCACCCCGGAGCGCGCGGTCTCGTGCTTGCTGAGCCCGGCGAGACTGAGGATGAACAGCAGGGCCGCGACGATGTACGCGGCAGTGGAGAGAGCCCCGACGGTCACTTCTGGCCGCCCTTCGTGAACATGGCGAGCATGCGACGGGTGACCGCGAACCCTCCGAAGATGTTGATGGATGCGAGCAGCACGGCGATCGCGGCGATCACCTGGACGACCGGATTCGGATCCGTGATCTGCAGCATCGCGCCGACCACGATGACGCCCGAAATGGCGTTGGTCACCGACATGAGCGGGGTGTGCAGCGCGTGGTGCACCTTGCCGATCACGTAGAAGCCGATCACGACGGACAGCGTCAGCACCGTGAAGTGCTGAGGCAGCGGCGCGGGCGCGAAGGCGTTCACCGCGAACAGCGCGGCGATGCCGAGCACGATCAGCAGCGCCTTGCGGCCGGCCGACATGCCCTTCTTCGCCGGTGCGGCCCCATCCGGTCCCTGAGGCTGCCGAAGGGCGACCGGCGCCTTCGCCGGAGCCGCCGCGACCTGCACGGGCGGTGGCGGCCAGGTGACGGCACCGTCGCGCACGACCGTGACCGAGCGCTGCACGACGTCGTCGAAGTCGATCGTGAGCACGCCGTCCTTGCCCGGGGTGAGCAGGGCGACGAGGTTCGCCACGTTCGTGCCGTACAGCTGCGAGGCCTGGGCGGCCAGGCGTGAGGCGAGGTCGGTGTAGCCGAGGATGATCACGCCGTTCTCGGTGACGATGCGCTCGCCCGCGACGGATCCCTCCACGTTCCCGCCCTGGCCCGCCGCCATGTCGACGATCACGCTGCCGGGCTTCATCGCGGCGACATCGGACGCCGTGATGAGCCGGGGCGCGGCACGCCCCGGGATGAGCGCCGTGGTGATGATGATGTCGACGTCGGCGGCCTGCTCGGTGTAGATCTCGGCGGCGCGGCGGTCGTACGCCTCGCTCGTGGCCTTGGCGTAGCCGTCGGAGGACTTCTCCACAGCCACGTCGACGGGCAGGTACTCGCCGCCGATCGAGGTGACCTGGTCGGCCACCTCGGGGCGCGGATCCGTGGCGCGCACGATCGCGCCGAGGCTCGAGGCCGCACCGATCGCGGCGAGACCGGCGACGCCCGCGCCCGCCACGAGCACCTTCGCCGGCGGCACCTTTCCGGCGGCGGTCACCTGGCCCGTGAAGAACCGGCCGAACTCGTGCGCAGCCTCGACCACGGCCCGGTAGCCCGCGATGTTCGCCATCGAGCTCAGCACGTCCATCGACTGCGCCCGCGAGATGCGCGGCACGGCGTCGAGCGCCAGGGCGGTGATGCCGCGCTGAGCGAGGGACTCGACGAGGTCGGGGCGCAGCGCCGGCGACAGCAGCGCGATGAACGTCGCCCCGTCAGCGAGCAGAGCGATCCGCTCCGGATCCGGCGGCGTGATCGCCAGCACGATCTCACTGCCCCACGCCTGCGAACGTTCGACCAGCGTCGCCCCCGCGGCCGCGTAGGCCTCGTCGGGGTACGACGCATCCGATCCCGCTCCGCGCTCCACGACCACGTCGTGACCGAGCTTGCGAAGCTGCGCGATCGTCGCCGGGGTCGCGGCCACGCGCGCCTCGCCCGCAGGCTCGCGCACGATGCCGATGACTGCCATAGCTACCTCCTCTGTGCCCGTCAGCGATGACGGGGCTCCAGGCGACCTCGCCCGGACAACCTGCTCAGAGTACTGAGCCGGACGGCGGGGATCCCTCGGCTTTTCGCGATCTTACGCGCAAAGAATCGCGGATCTTTCCAGTCCGACAACGCCGCGCGCTCCCCGCGTAGGCTCGTCCTCATGGCACCGGATCCTCGGCTGAAGGCACTGCTCGGCGACTGGACGGGGACGGAGGAGCTCTTCCCCACGGCGTGGACGGAAGCAGGATCGGCCCGCGGTGCGCTGAGCGTCGAACCCGGTCCCGACGGGATCCTCCTGGACTACGTGGAGTCGCGCGACGGAGCCGACGGCGCACCCCTCGTCGCGCACGCCGTGGTGGCCGGCGCGGGGTTCTGGTGGTTCGACACGTACGGCTTCACTCCGGCGACGCCGGGCACCGCGGTCTGGCAGGACGATGTCCTGGTGCTCGACCGGCGCTCCGACCGCGGCCGCACCGTGATGCGACTGCGCGCGGAGGGCGACCGCCTCGTGCTCGAACTGGACACGGCCGTGCCGGCGGACGCGGATCCGGCGCCCCTCGTGCGCGGGGTCTACACGCGCGGCTGATCACCCCGGCTTCCGGTCTGACCGGTGGTGATCGGCACCGGACTAGAGTCACTCGTGCCGCGCGCGATACGACTGACCACCGAACAGGAGCCATCGATGACCTGGTTCTTCAAGCTCAACGTCATCGACGGCCCGCTCCCGCTCACGATCTGGGGGCTGACGATCGTGGCCGTGATCCTCGTCTTGATCCGCCGGCCCACCCCGGCGTGGTTGTGGCGGATCGTGATCGCCCTCGCCGTCGGGATCGGCGGAGGCGCTGCACTCGTGGCGTTCGTGAACACGTCGCACGCCTTCGGGCCGGCCATGCCCTACGCGTGCTGGTTCTGGGCGCCGGCAGGGTTCGCGGCGATCCTCCTGGGCATCGTGTCGCTGTGGGAGCGCCGGGTCTGGCGAAAAGTCGTCGCGGTGCTTGTGGTGATCCTCTCCCTGCTCTCCACGACGCTCGGCGTCAATGCGGCGTTCGGCGTCAACACCACGGTCGGCTCGATGCTCGGCATCGCGACCGACGACAAGATCGATGTGCTGCCCAAGCCGGTTCCGACCGAGACCACGAGCGGCCCGCTCTACAAGACCTGGCACCCGCCGGCGAACATGCCGAAGACCGGCGAGACGGCCGTGCTCAGCGGCTCGCACGCGATCCCCTCCACCGGCGGCTTCCAGCCCCGCGACGCGGTCCTCTACCTGCCCCCGGCGGCCCGCACCGCGAACCCCCCGCGGCTCCCCCTGATCGTAATGATGATGGGCTACCCCGGCGACCCGGACGCCACGTTCATCGCGAAGGCGCTCGACGACCTCGCCGCCAAGAACAATGGCCTCGCGCCCATCGTGATCGTCGCGGATCAGCTCGGCGTCACCAAGGCTGATCCGGTCTGCGCGAACACCGCCAAGTACGGGGACGTGCCCGCCTACTTCAACACCGACATCCCGGCCTACGCGACGAAGAACCTCAACGTGCTGCTCGACCACAGCTACTGGACGATCATGGGCTATTCGAACGGCGGCGCCTGCGCGTTCACATGGGCGACCCACCACCCGGACATCTGGGGGAACATCGTGGCGATCTCGCCGGACGAATACCCGGGCGTGGAGTGGCGCGACGAGGCGATCAAGACGCTCTTCGGCGGCGACGCGGCGAAGTTCGACGCGCTCAAGGCCGAGGCGGGGATCGCGGAGAACCCCGGGAAGTTCGCCGGTCACCTCGCCGTGTTCACCGTCGGCGGTGCGGATCCGGGATACATCCCGGGGACGAAGCGCGACGCCAAGCGCGCCGAGGACGCCGGCTTCACCACCACGTTCCATGAAGCACCGGGAGCCGATCACGTCGCAGGCGCCCTGAACACCGGGATCCCGTTCGCCATGGAACTGCTCTACAAGCATCTGGGGCTGTCCGCGCCGTGATCCCTGTCCCGCTGCCGAGAGCCTGTCCGGCGGTGCCCGGCTCGGGTGGGATTGCGCCTCGCTGACGACAGGGCGGCGCCGGTCAGTGCGGCGGCGCCGCCGAGCCCTCTGCGCGCGCGGCGGCATTGCCCGGGGCGAGCCGACGCAGCACGAACGGCGCCGCGACACCGTGCAGCAGGATGCTGCCGACGACCGTGACGACCATGACCAGCAGCACGGCATTGCTCTCGACGCTGTCCGTCTCGAAGGCGTTGTAGGCGAGCAGGCCGAACACGATGGTGGCGGTGCCTCGCGGACCGAGCAGACCGATCCGCACGCGATCGCCGCGACTGACGGAACTGCCCATGAGCGACAGGTACACCGGACCGAGCCGCAACAGGGTGAGCGCGAGCAGTGCGAGCACCAGGACACGCCAGTCGAACGACGACGTGAAGGCGACGAGTGCGGCGCCGCCGAGCATGAACCAGACGAAGTTCGCCGTGAGAGTGCCCACTTCCTCGACCAGCAGCAGCTCGGCGTGCGGGATCACCCGCTCCTGCATGCCCCGTGTGCGGGTGACGCGGTAGATGAGCCCCGCGACGAAGGCCGCCACGAAGCCGTTCGCCTCGAGGGCCGGGATCGTCGCGATGCCGTAGGCGATGAGCGGCAGCAGCAGCATCGCGTAGCGGGCACCCCCCTCGTTCGCGATGCCCCGGTCGCGGGCCGCCCTCAGCGCGAGCCCGATGACGCCTCCCAGCACGACGCCGATCACGATGGCCGAGACCGTCGCGGGGATCGCATTGACGAACGCCTCCACGAACTTCTCACCGCTGTGGCCGAGATCCTTGTCGTCCACCGTGACGTTGTCGGATCCGGTCGCGATCATCTTCTCCACCAGCGGGGCGAGCACGACCGCGATCGGCAGCGCCATGCCGAAGATCGGCGAGACGAGGCCGTCGTTGTAGCCGCTCTCCACGTTCAGGATCGCGCGGATCCGCTCCGGCAGGAGCTTGGTGCGCAGCAGGCGCGTCGCCGGCGCGAAATCGGTCGGCATGATCACACAGGCGATGACGACGGCGGCCACCAGGGCTTCGGGGAGGAGGAAGGCTCCGGCGATGGCAGTGAGGATGAGCGACAGCGGCAGCGCGATCAGCACGAGCCGAGCCGTGACCCTGCCCTCTCCGCCGAAGATGCCGCCGCGCACCTCGGTCGCGTCGGCGAAGAGCAGGATCGACAGGATGACCTCGACGATCTTCTCGGTCAGCGGCGCATCGAGTGCGGCCGCGTAGGTCGGCAGATCCCACACCGTGGTCGCGGCGCCCAGCACGAGCAGCATCGCAGGCCCCGCCATGCCCCACCGCTCGAAGCGATGCGACACCAGCGACCACAGCAGCACGGCGGTGAGGCCGAAGAGCACGAGCGGGGGCATCCGGATCCTTCCTTGAAGACGATCAGAGAGTACCGCGGCCCGAGCGCACCCGTTCCTTCGCGGTCGCCACGGCCACCTCGATCAGCTCCCGGGCGGCCGGGGAGAGGTCGCGCGCTCCCCCGCGCCAGAGCGCCGTGATCGGGCGGATGACGGGTTCGCCGGCGGTGCGCACCGCGCGCAGTCGGCCCAGCCGGATGTCGTCGGCGGCCTCCCGCCGGCTCATCACCGCGGCCCCCAGTCCGCCCGCGACCGCGGAGCGCACGGCGGCCGAGGTCGGCAGCACCACCGCCGGCTCCGCGGCGTCCCTGCCGAGCCGGCGGCGCACCTCGTCCTCCCAGGCGCGCCGGGTGCCGCTGCCCAGCTCGCGGGCCACGAGCGGCTCGTCGGCCACCGTGTCGAACTCGACGGGGCCGCGCGCGTTCCAGGGGTGCTCGGGCGCCACGACCAGCACGAGCTCGTCCTGGTCCACCATGGTCGCGCCGAGGTCGACCGGCACCTCGGTCGACTCGATGAACGCGAGATCCGCATGCCCGTCCCGCACCAGCGCAGCGGCGTCCGTGCTGTTGCCCGAGAGCAGCTGCACGGCGGTCGGCGTGCGCCCGATCTCGACCTGGCGTCGGCGGAGTGCGACGAGCCACAGCGGCAGCAGCCGCGCCGACACGGTCTGGCTCGCCGCGACGGTGAGCCGTGCGGTGCTCTCGCCACGCAGGGTGCGCGTCGCGGTGCGGAACCGGCCGACCGCCGCCAGCACATCGTCCGCCCAGGACGCCACGACCTCGCCCTCGAGCGTGGGGCGGGTGCCCGACGGGGCGCGGTGGAACAGCGACAGTCCGAGTTGACGCTCCACCGCGCGCAGACGTGCCGACGCCGACTGCTGGGTCACGCCGGTCTCCCGCGCCGCCGCGGAGATCGAGCCGGTGCGCACGACGGCGACCAGCAGTTCGAGTGAGCCGAGGTCGGGCATCGCTCCGTCTGTCACCTGGCTTGCCACAGTCCACGACTGTACCCCTATCGAGCGCCGCCGGATACCGCGGTCGACGTCGACGGACGAGCCTGGATCCATGATGTTCCGCCCTGCCCGCACGTTCCCCTCCCGCCTCGTCGCGCGCGGGGCGGACGTGCTGCCGGGCTTGGCGCTCACCGTGCCGATCGCCGTCGTCGCCACGCTGATCGGCGCGGCGATTCCGGTGCTCGGATCCGCCCTGCCCGCGATCGTGATCGGCGTGGTCATCGCGGTGATCCGTCGGCCCGGCGCGCGTTTCCAACCCGGTGTGGAGTACTCGGGTCGGTTCCTGCTGCAGCTCGCCGTGGTGCTGCTGGGCGCGCAGCTGTCGCTCGACGCGATCCTGCGCGTGGGTGCGGAGACGCTGCCGGTCATGCTGTCGACTCTTGCCGTGTGCCTGCTCGGCACCTGGGTCATCGGCCGGGCGCTGCGCGTGCCCCAGCGCCTGCGCACCCTGATCGGCGTCGGCACCGGAGTCTGCGGGGCCTCCGCGATCGCCGCGGTGTCGCCGGTGATCGGCGCGCTCAGCGCGGAGGTCTCGTACGCGGTGTCGACGATCTTCGTCTTCAACATCCTCGCCGTGGTCCTCTTCCCCCTGCTCGGTCACGCCCTGAGCATGGATCCGCACACCTTCGGACTGCTCGCCGGCACCGCCGTGAACGACACCAGCTCGGTGGTCGCCGCGGCGAGCGTCTTCGGAGCGGCCGCGCTCGGCTACGCCGTCGTGGTGAAGCTCGTGCGCACCCTGATGATCATCCCGATCTCGATCGGGCTCTCCGTCATCGAGTCACGCCGGGCGACCGGAGGGCGGCGGCTGACCCTGCGAGGCGTGGTCGGGCTGGTGCCGTGGTTCCTCGTGGGGTTCCTCGTCGTCGCGGTGATCGGATCCCTCGGGGTGATCCCCGCCGGCCCACGAGAGGCGATGGTGCACACCAGCGGGTTCCTCATCGCCACCGCGATGGCCGGCATCGGGCTGTCCACCGACGTGACCGCGCTGCGCCGTGCCGGCTGGCGGCCCCTCGCGCTCGGCGCGATCCTGTGGATCCTGGTCACCGTCACCGCCCTCGCGGTGATCGCACTGACGACAACTGGTCGTTGAGCGAGGACGCGCGAAGCGCGACCGAGACGAAACGCGGCGCTCTCGCGAAATGACCGCACCCGATTGAGGCCGGTCCTCCGGTCGTTCAGGTCGCGATTTCTGCTCTTCCGGCGTGGGTTTCGGAGCAGATAGTGCGACCTGAACGAGGATCAGACCGCCGGGGATCCGGATCCGGTCACAGCCAGCCGCGCTTCTTGAACACCAGGTACAGGGCGAATCCGCCGCCCACCATGAGCGCGATCGCCATCGGATAGCCGGCGGCCCATTTCAGTTCTGGCATCACCTCGAAGTTCATGCCGTAGATGCCCGCCACGATGGTCGGCGCGAAGAAGATGGCGGCCCAGCTGGAGATCTTCTTGACCTCCTCGCCCTGCCGCATGCTCTCCTCGGTCATCCGGCGCATCTCCTCGTTCTGGCGCCGGGCGACGATCGTCGCCTCCACGGTGAGCGCGTTGTCGAGATTGGCGCGGAACGTCGAGACGCGCTCGGACAGGGTCAGGATGTGGTCGAGCACGTCGCGCAGGTAGCGCTGCAGCTCCAGGTCGACGGCGTACTTCGCGGATCCGCGCAGCAGGTTCTCCAGCATCGGCTGCAGCGGCTGCGTGGCCTTCTGGAAGTCGATGACCTCGCTGCTCAGCTCGTAGATGCGCTGGGTGACGTCGGATTCCTCGAGGAACAGCTGCGCCTCGATCTCATCGATGTCGTTCTCCAGACCCGCCAGCACCGGCGAGTACTCGTCGACGAGCTCGTCGAGGACCGCGTAGAGCACGGCCTCGGGGCCGCGGGCGAGCAGCTCGGGGTCGTGCTCCATACGGCCGCGCACCCTGCTCAGGCTCGGCGTTTCGGCGTGCCTGATCGTGACGACGAAGTTCGGGCCGACGAACACGTGAAGCTCGCCGAACTCGACCTCCTCGTTCGCGTCCAGATAGCGAGCGGGGCGCAGCACGATGAACAGGGTCTCCCCGTAGCGCTCGAGCTTGGAGCGCTGATGCCCGGTCAGCGCATCCTCCACGGCGAGCTCGTGCAGGCCGAACTCCGCGGCGACCTGGCGCACCTCCTCCTCGCTGGGGCGGTACAGGCCGATCCAGCCCATGCCGCCGCGGTCGTGCATGAGCTCGAACGTCTCATCCAGCGTGTGCGGGGTGTCGGTGCGGACGCCGTCCACATAGATGCCGTTGTCGACGATCGCCATGGTTGCTCCTCGGGTCGTGCGTGCGCCTCGACCTGCAAGCCGGTCGAACGCGGGAGGCGTCGAGCCGTCCGCTCAGCTGTCTTCCGGCAGATGAGCGGACCAGCCGAACCAATACTCCCGCGCTCGACGGGAGTATTGCATCAGCCTTGCGGCAGCGGGCAGATGGCCGCGCCGTCGACCGCCTTAGCGTAGTCGTCCGAGGTGAACGGCAGGGCGAATTCCGGCGCCGTCCTGCCCTTGCCCGCGGGCGCCTTGGAGGCGATCGCCGCGAGCTCGAACGCGAGGTCACCCGCGAACGCGTCGCCGACCGTGGAATCGTTCAGCACCACGGCGACCGTGAAACCGGTCGCCGGGTCGGAGTAGGCCGCAGTCAGGTAGCCGGGCGTCCCGCCGTGCTGGCCGATCATCGATCCGACCAGCTTCGCGCCGCCGGTGGTCTGGTACCAGCTCGGGGCTCCGTCCGCGATGGGGAGCGGGGTGCCGAAGCGCTTCGGGGTCTTCTTCACCCGCAGCGCCTGCGCCGCCTCGGCCTGCACGTACCGTCCGAGATCGGCGATCGTGGAGACCACTCCCGAGTCGGTGTAGCCGTTGCTCGACGAGCTCACGGTGATGTCCGTGGGCTTCGCGCACTGATAGGCGCCGTCGACCTGGGTCAGGTAGGAGCCCTTCAACGCAGGCGACGGGGTGGGCGCGGCGGCCTGGGGACCGGGCAGCGACGTGGAGCCCAGCCCGAGCGGAGCCGTCACGTACTGGCGGATGAGCTGCGCCGCGGTCTGGCCCGTGGCGCGCTCCAGCGCCTGCCCGAGCAGCAGATACCCCGCATCGGAGTCGCGGTAGCCGGTGTGCGGGGGCGTCCGGTTCTGGGCGAGCCCGTAGGACGCCAGCTCCTTCGGCTCCCACTGCCGGTCGGGGTTGCTCAGCCACATCGGCATCGCCGTCGCCTGGGAGGAGCCGATCCCGCCGGTGCCGTTGCACAGATCCAGCAGGGTGACGTCCTGCAGATCCGGCACACCCGAGACGTACTCGGTGATCGACGCGTCGAGCTCGACCGCGTCGCGGTCGGCCAGCGCGTACAGCACGTCGCAGGTCATCAGGCGAGTGACATCGCCGATCCGGAACGACATGTCGGTGCTCACCGGGGTCTTGTCCTCGACGGACACGGTGCCGAGACCCTCGACGTAGGATCCGCCCCAGGGCGCCCACACGCCGACGATCGCGCCGCTCGAGCCGCTCGCCGCCATCGCGCGCTGGACGGCCGCCTTGATCTGGTCCTGCGTATCGGACGGCAGCCCGCCCTGCACCTGCGGTTTCGGCGAGTACGAGGGGGCTGCCGCGGTTCCCGAGCAGCTGCTCAACGCGAGTGCCGCCGCAACGGCACCGGCGACCAGCGCCCCTATCCGACGGCCTGTGATCCGACGCATTCGCCCCCCTGACATCCTCACGATTGTAAGCGGCCCTTCTCAGGGCGACGTCATCCCTGAGGATGATCCCGGACATCGGGCGAAGATTGTGATGTGCGGGATCCGCGCCCACTGTGCCTCAGACGCTCCCGAGTCCCTTCGCGATCGCCTGCGCGCGATCGCGCACGCCCAGCTTCGCGAACAGCGCGTTGACGTGCGTCTTCACCGTGGCCACCCCGACGTAGAGCGCCTCGGCGATCTCGCCGTTCGACCGGCCCTGCAGGATGAGCGCGTAGACCTCCCGTTCCCGAGCTGTGAGCGCAGGGAACCGCGTGGCGAGGGCCGTCGCCGAGGCCGGATCCGGATCCGTGTCCGCGAGGGAAGGCTCGACGCGCCCGTGCGCATCCGGCGCGGCGGCATCGGGGGTGACGGCGTGCGGCGCGCCGATCCGTCCCAGCAGCACGTCGCGCACCGGGGCGGAGAACGTGGACTGTCCTGCGGCGACCGCGCGGATCGCGGCGGCGAGCTCCGCCCGCCCCGCGTCCTTGGTGAGGTAGCCGCGGGCGCCGGCGCGCAGCGCGGCGACGATGTCGGCGTCGTCGGCGAAGGTGGTGAGCACCAGCACGGCGGTGCCCGGCGTCTCCGCCGTGACCCGCCGAGTCGCGGCGGCGCCGTCCAGCACCGGCATCCGCAAGTCCATGAGGGCGACATCGGGATGGGTGGCGGCGATGAGCGCCACGGCCTCGGCCCCGTCGCCGGCGGCGCCGACGACCTCGAAGTCCTCGACGAGGCTCAGCACCGTCTCCAGCCCGTCGCGGATGATCGCCTGGTCGTCGGCGAGCACGATGCGGATCCGCTCGGTCATGCCGGCGCCTCCACCCGCAGCACGAAACGATCGCCCCGTGCGCCCGCACCACCGCCGGTCCCTGAGCCCGTCGAAGGGTCCGGCACCAGACCTGCACGGGCGGTCCCGCCGAGCGCGGCGAAGCGCTCCCGCACCCCGCGCAGCCCATAGCCGCCACCGGTCGCGACGAGCCCCCTGTCCTGAGCGGGCGCCGCGGGGGCCGGGTTCTCGATCGTGCACTCCACCCGGTCAGGATGCCAGATCAGCCCGACCCGCACCTCGGCGCCCGGCGCGTGCTTGCGCGCGTTGCTCAGCCCTTCCTGCACCGCGCGGATCAGCGCCTCGGCGAGCGCGGCCGGTACCGAGCGCGGCACGCCGGCGACGTCGAGGCGGGCGCTCTTCTCCCCGGTGACGAGTGCGCGGATCCGGACCTCGAGTTCGTCCGGCGCTGCCGGTGCCGCCGTGTCGGACTCCGGTTGCTCGGCCGGCTCGCGCAGTGCCCGCACGGCCTCACGCGCCTCTTCCAGCCCGTTCACGGCGAGTCGCCGCGCCGCCGTCACCCGTTCCGCCGCGCGACCGGCGTCACCCGCGTCGAGCAGCGCCTCGGCCGCGTCCAGCTGCACCACGAGGCCGCCCAGGCTGTGCGCCAGCACGTCATGCAGGTCACGGGCGAGCGCCACCCGTGCGGCGGCGGCCTGCGCCCGCAGTGCCTCCGCGCTCGCGCGTTCCCTCTCGATCAGGAGCACGCGCTGCGCCCGCCGGCCGAGCCCCGCGATCACGCACAGCACGAGGGCGGCGACGATCCCGGCGAACCCGAGGACGTCGACCTCGGATCCGGCCTTCCCCGTCGCGCCGGCCTGCGCGAGCGCGGCGCCCAGCGCGATCCCGAGCGCCCCCACGACCGCGACGCCGCCGAAGACCGGCAGCGGCGTCTGGGGATCGCTCGTCACGGTCATCACCGCCACCACGAGCAGCGCCACACCCACCCCGCGCGTCGGAACCGCGGTGAGGCTCCCCGCGATCGTCATCACGGCGAGCAGACCGATCGCGAGCAGCGACGCCCGGCTGGATGGCGGAGACGTCCTCGCCCGATCGGCCGGCGCCTGCACCCCTGCCGGAGGAACCGGATCCGTTCCGCCCCGGGTCGCAGCGACCAGCGTGCGGATCACCCAGGCCGCGAGCCCGACGAGGGCGAGGGCGGTGACCCACGGCGAGACCACGGGGGCGGCCCGCCACAGTCCGTAGGCGACGGCGAGAGCGCCGGCGAGATTGATGCCGGCGCTCCACCAGGTGAGCGGATTGATGCGGGTCACGAGACCATGATGCGCGCTGATGCGTCCTGCGCGGTGCCGCGGCGCAGCCCTTCGACTCGGTGGTGCAGGACGAGGGTCCTGGCTGCGCGGTTCGCGGCGAGCACGAGCAGGATCAGCCCGCCGGAGATCCCGAGGTGGCTGCCGAACGACTCGAACGCGAAGGTCAGGCCCACGCGCACGCCGATAAGCACGACCCACAGCGCAAGGCCCCAGGGCGAGGTGCGGGTCTCGAACTCGGCGGCGGCCCTGGCAGCGGCCTTGGCGGGCATCCCCGCCGTGACCGGGACGGCGCCGTCCGGGCGGGCGATGCGGCGGATGTGTGCGATCGCGCCCATCGCGGCGCCCACGACCACGGCGATCACGATCTCGACGACGAACGCGACGACGTCGATGACCCCGAGTCCGCGCCCGTTCAGGGACTGCAGCAGCAGGGCCACGCCGAGGATCGCCGCCACTGCGGGGAAACTCCAGTCGCGGGTGCCGAGCACCGGACGCCAGGTCATCTGCCGGACGGCGATCACGCCGACCGCGACGAGGATCAGCAGGACGTTGGAGACGATCGAGAGGTTCATGTCCTCGATGCTCCTCGGATGCCGGATCCGGCGGCACCGCCCTGGGGTGGAGATCCGCGTTCGGCGGGTGGAGATCTGCGGCCAGCGCGCGGAGTCCGCGCCCGGCGGGTGGAGATCCGCGTCCGAGCCCGCGATGTGGTGCAGGCACCACATCGCTGTGGTGGCACGACCATCGGCCGCCGGCGCGTCGATTTCTAGCCTTTTCGGTACGAGAACTTCCCGGATCGGGATGCCGCAGACGCCCTTCGCGGGCAGTGAGAGAAGGACACCATGAACACCACGAAGACCACTGACAACACCACCGCCAGACGCCTCGTCGGAGCCGGGCTCGTCGGCGCCACCGTGCTCGGCTCGATCGCCATCGGCGTCGCCACCGCCGCCCCCGCGTCGGCCGCGACCCCGGTGCGCGCGGCGGCCACGGCCGACGTCACCCGCGGTTTCGACATCGTCAACATGACCAAGCACACTCTGGAGCTGACCGGGATCGGCAGCCCGGGCGAGCGCGATCAGTACCGGCCGACCGGGACGAAGATCCTCCCCGGTCAGTCATACCGCTACGAGAAGGTCTACTACTTCGCCAAACGCGGTGAGACGACCCTCACATTCAACTACAGCGAGAACCTGCCCGACGGCTCGATCCGGCTCGGAACCTTCGAAGCGACACTCGTCGTCGACGCCTTCAGTGGCACCAACATCCGCACGGATGCCGGTGCCACCTTCACCGTCGAAAACCAGGGCATCACCGCCGGCCGGCTGATCCTCTCGGAGAAGGAGTTCTCCACGATCTCGGTGCCCGCCTCCGACGCCCAGCGGCAGGCCGACCTGCTCAACCAGACCTGCATCTCGGGGATGGCGTCGTGCACGTTCACGCCGGTGACGAAGGTGGACGGCCCCGATCAGCGCAGGCTGGTCGCCGGTGGCGCGAACAACACCGACACGGCGCGTCCGGAGAGCTTCACCACCAAGGTCGTGGCCACCACCACCTCCTCGGTCGAGACAACCGGATCCGCCAAGCTGACGATCAAGGGGATCCTCGAGGCGGGCCTCAGCCACAAGTACGGCGGCACCTGGTCCGACACCAAGGAGACCACGAAGGTGCACAACTACACGATGAGCCCTTACTCGAACTACAACATGTGGTCGCGGTCGCTGACCGACCGGGTGACCGGCGACTTCACCGTCACGATGGGCAAGACCACCTGGAAGCTCACCGGGGTGCACTTCGACATCCCGAAGAAGGACGCCGACCCGCTCTACGACAGCGTCGCACGCCCGCTCACCGACCAGGAGAAGGCGAACCTGCCGCAGGTCGCCGAGATCAAGCCGATCACGCCGGCCGACTGACCCACTGGGGACCCGGGGGATCCGAGGAGTTGGGGAACCACGGATCCGAGCCGCCGCCCGCACCCGAGAGGTGTGGGCGGCGGTTCTGCGGGAGTACTCTCGGGGCACCGGCGGGATCGCACACCGGCAGGCAGGAGCACGTATGCGCGTCGTCATCGCCGAGGACGAATTCCTGCTGCGGGAGGGGATCTCCCGCATCCTCGCGGATGAGGGTCACGAGATCGTCGCGACGGCCGGCGACGCGGACGACCTGCTCGGCAAGGTCGCCGCCTACCGGCCGGATCTCGTGCTCACCGACATCCGGATGCCGCCCGCTTTCGCCGACGACGGTCTGCGCGCGGCGAAGCGGATCCGTCGAGAGTTTCCCGGGACGGCCGTGGTCGTGCTGTCCCAGTACATGGACGCCACCGGTGCGATGGAGCTGCTCGCGGACGGCGCGAACGGCATCGGCTATCTGCTGAAGCGCCGCATCCTCAACCTCGAGGACTTCCTCGACTCCGTTCAGCGCGTCGCCGACGGCGGATCCAGCATCGACTCGGATGTCATCACCTCGATGGTGCGCCGCGAGGTCCGCAACCATCAGGACGGCGGCATCGCGCAGCTCACACCGAGGCGGCTGGAGGTGCTGCAGTTGATGGCGCAGGGCTACAGCAATGCGCGCATCGCCCGAGAGCTCTTCGTGACGGAGAAGGCGGTCGCGCGCAGCATCGCTCTCATCTTCGTGGCCCTCGATCTGCCTCCGGATCCCGACGACCATCGCCGGGTCCTGGCCGTGATGCGCTTCCTGGACCGGTGACGGATCCGGCACGCTCAATCGGTCCCTGAGCTCGTCGAAGGGCCGCACCCGTGGGTCGGTGCACTATCCCCCGCGATGGCCGAGCTGAATCTCCGCGCGCAGCGTCGTCCCGCCGGGAACGGCCGACTCGAATGTCATCGTCCCGCCCAGCGTCTCGATCCGGTCCCTGAGGCTGCGCAGGCCGAATCCCGGGACCGCCCCGACCGGCCCCTTCCCGTCGTCGCTCACCGCGATCTGCAGGCGGCCGTCCCGCACGGCCAGGTCCACAACGATCTCGCGGGCGCCGGCGTGCTTCACAGCGTTGGTCAGGGCCTCGGCGATCACGAAATAGGCCGTCGACTCGATCTCGGCCTCCATCCGGCCGAGAGGGGCGGCGACCTCGACCCGCACCGGGGTCCGGACCTGGTCGGCCAGCGCGGATACGGCGGCCTCCAGGCCGTGGTCCTTCAGCCGGCTCGGCATGAGGCCCTCGACCAGGCCGCGCAGCTCGTCGAGCAGGGATCCGCAGCGCTCGGCGATCTGTGCAGCCTCCGCCCGGATGTAGTCCGCGTCGTCAGCCTGCCGCGCCATCCGCTGCACGTCGATGCCGACCAGGACGATCCGTTGCTGGGCGCCATCGTGCAGATCCTGTGCGATGCGACGACGTTCGGCGTCCGCGGCCACGACGATCCGGCGCCGAGAGGTCTGCAGCTCCTCCGCGGCCACGTGGAGCTGCTGCACCGCGGAGCGCAGCTCGACGATCAGCCGCTGCTTGTCCATCGCGAGTCCGAGCTGTGCGGCCACGGTCGCGACCAGCCCCCGGTCCGCGATCAGGTCGCGGTCATAGAGGAGCCCGCCCACAGGTGCCTCGACCGGACCGATCGGCCACCAGCCGCGCTCACCGGGTACGGCGAGCTCGCGCCCTGCGCTGTCGACGAAACGCGCTGGGTCTGTGTCCGCCGTCCAGAGGATCCTGGCGCTGGGGTCGCCCAGAGCCCGCACCGCGAGCGCATCGAGCAGCGCCGGCT
The DNA here is from genome assembly GCF_052045265.1 of Microbacterium sp. 22303. Lineage (NCBI taxonomy): Bacteria > Bacillati > Actinomycetota > Actinomycetes > Micrococcales > Microbacteriaceae > Microbacterium > Microbacterium sp. 22303. The sequence continues at coordinate 113,849 of NZ_JBQEOQ010000002.1, forward strand.
CCACGGATGCCGCGGAGATGCCCGCGGCCACCTCCGCGACCTCACCCGCGTGACCGAACGCGCCGAAGGTCAGCCCCACGAGGAAGGCGACGGGCAGGCCACCGAGCATGAGCAGCTGGACGACGGTCGCGGCCTGCTGCACGCCGGGGCGGGAGTCGAGGTGCAGCATCACGACCGTCACGCCGATCACCGCGATGGCCGCGCACCCGTAGCCGATGAACGGGAGCAGTTGGCGGCGCGGGAGTGTCGCCATCCGCGAGAGCCGGATGCCCCAGAGGACGACCGTCGCCGCCAGAGCGAGCATGCCCACCGCCGCCTGCAGGGTCCAGACCACCTCGGTCACACCGGGTTGCAGGGCGACGATGATCTGCGGGGCCACGGAGACGAGATAGGCCACCGCCACGATGGCGCGGGCGGCCCTGCCGGGCAGCCGACCGGAGGGGAACGCGAGCAGCAGGTGCAGCAACAGGGCAAGCGGGAGGCTGGACGTCAGCGTGCCCAGGACGCGGAGCGCCGGGATGCTGTCGTCGTAGGTGCCGGAGGCCCACAGCGCCAACGCGGTGAGCAGCATCAGCCGCCCGATGGCGTTGTGCGGGCGCCGGTACCACGCGAGGAGGCCGGTGATGGTGAAGACCGCGACCAGCACGGTGTCGAGCAGGGATCCGCCGGGGCCCCTCGTCGAGGGGATCGCGAGCTCGACCAGGCAGAGGACGGCCATCAGGATGCCGATGCCGACCAGCGCCGCACGCAGGCTCGGCGTTCCCGCCCCCGGAGAGCGCCCGTCCGCGGTCGGCGGGCGCCGGTCGGTCGCCGGAATGCGCCCGTCCGCCGAGCCGTTGAGCGGTGTCATGCGTACAGGATCCCAGGACGGTCAGCGCAGCGGAACGGTTCCGGATCTTCAGGTGGCTCGCTCGGCCTGGAGATGTGTGGTCAGTGAAGGCCGGGGCGAGGCATGACGACCGACGGGTCCGGGCGGAGGATCAACGTGTCCCCCGGAGTCCAGGGCCGCTCGTAGTAGGGCGGCGCAGGATGCGTGCCCACGAAGTTGTACCGCGCGATGGACACGTAGTCCATGCAGAGGCGCGTCTCGATGCCGTCCCAGTTGTCGCCCGCGACCGTCGTGTAGCTCACGATCCGCCCCTGGCCGTCAAGGTTCACGGTGCCGCTCGCGCCTTCGCGCGGTCCGAAATCGATCGGCTCAGCCAGGAGCTCTCCCCGGCGTCCAAGGAGATTTCCGTCGGCATCGACCACGTCCGTGGTCTTGATCTGCGCGGGCGGGTGGCAGTTCTCTGCGCCCCCCACACGCTCCTGCTCAGATGTCGGGAAGCTGGCTGACGGCTCCGGTGTGGGCGTAGCGGACGGCTCAGAGGAGCTCGTCGGCGGAGTCGTTGCGTGCGGAACGGCGGCTGTGATGGCCGCGACGGCGGTGCCTGCGCCAACGGCGAGGGCGGCGACCACGAGCCCGGCGACCGCCCAGGTGGCGATCTTCGCCGCGCGATTCATGGCTTCAACTTAGCCCCGGAGCCAGACAGTTACGAGCCTCGGCCGTGCCAGATTTGCGCAACAGCGCGACCGTGAGCGCGAAGAGCAGCAGCGCCGTCGCCACCGCCCGCGAAAGCACCTGATCCCATGTGCCGCATACCCGCCTACGACCCGACCTTCGGCGTGGAGTCGCCCTGGCGGGCCTCCCACGCGGCGCGCATGAAGCGGCGCACGTCCTCGTCGACGCGGATGTCGCGGGGGCGCAGCGGGCGGGACAGGTACAGCCCGTCCAGCGAGGTCAGCCGCGACAGCGCGACGTAGGTCTGCCCGGGCGCGAACGCGCCGGATCCGAGATCCACGATCGCGCGATCATAGGTCTTGCCCTGGGACTTGTGGATCGTGACCGCCCACGCGAGCCGCAGCGGGAACTGCGTGAACTCCGCGACCACTTCGCGCGAGAGCGTCTTGGTACCGGGGTTGTAGATGTACCGGTAGCGCTCCCAGACCGCGGGTTCGACGTCGACCTCCTCGCCGTCGATCTCCACCCGCACGGCATCGCCGAGGATGCGCACCACGGTCCCGATCGTGCCGTTCACCCAGCGCGGCGGCTCGGGCGCGGCCGAGACGTCGTTGCGTAGGAACATCACCTGCGCGCCCTCCTTGAGCTGCAGCTCCTGGTCGGCGGGATAATTCGCCTCGCCGCGGCCGAAGTCGCCGGAGATGTCGGCCTTGGCCTTCTGCACCTTGCCGGGCAGCGCCGCGAGATGGCGGGCGTTGATGCCGTTCACGATGTCGTTGCGCGTGGCGAGTGTGATCATCGGGATCTCGCCCGGTGCCGGCTCGGGCGGCGTTCTCGCGCCCGCGTCGTTGAGCGCGCCCGCGATCTCGGCGGTCACTCGGCCGTAGCGCACGGCGTTCAGCATCGCCTTGAAGCCCGCATCGGACTGCCGGTGGATGTGCACGAGCTCGCGCACGTGCAGCGTCGCGCCGTGCGTGCCGATGTCGAGCAGTCCGTCGGTGGCCTCACCACCGGTCCACACCTTGGCGTCGAAGAACCAGAAGGAGCGGTAGTGGTCCTGGATGTAGCGCAGCTCGTCGCCGCGCGGCGGCACGGGGGCCAGCTGATACGGATCCCCGAACATCACGACCTGCACGCCGCCGAACGCCTCCGCCTTGCGGCCCCGCGCCTGACGCAGCGACCGGTCGATCGCGTCCATCAGATCCGCGTTGACCATCGACACCTCGTCGATAACGAGCGTGTCGATCGCGTTCAGGATCTTGCGAGTCGCATCCGACTGGTCGATCTCGCTGTCGGCGATGAGGCCGATCGGCAGGCGGAACAGCGAATGGATCGTCTGACCCTCGACGTTCAGCGCTGCCACCCCCGTGGGGGCGCAGACGGCGATCTGCTTCTGCGTGTTGTACGCGAAGTGCTGCAGCAGGGTCGATTTGCCCGTGCCGGCGCGTCCGGTGATGAACACGTGCTCGCGGGTGTCCTCGATCAGTCGGAACAGTTCTTCCTGTTCGGCGGAGAGGGTCGGCGTGCTCACGGTCCTCGAATTCTACCGGCGAGCGCCTTCTCTCACCGCGAGACTGCACTGGAATAACGAGACAGCACTCCGGGGCTGCAGTCTCGTCACTCAGTTGCAGTCTCGCGGACCCGGCCGGGCCACTCGGGCTTCCTGCAGGCGGACTTTCGTAGACTGACGCACATGGTGCAGTCGGCGGGGGTGCTGACGCCAGGCGTGCGGTCGCGCCGGGCGCGGAGCGCGCGTCGCCGTGCCTCGCTCTGGTCTGACCTCACCCTGCTGGCTGTCGTCGGCGCCGTGCTGGTGGCCGCCCTCGCCGCGGGCGGACTCACCGTGTACCGCGAGTTCTACAGCCCCTCCGCCTTCGTCACGCGCTATCTGACGCTGCTCAGCGAGGGTCGCGCGGCCGACGCACTGCAGCTGCCCGGCGTCGCCCTCTCCCACGGCGACCTCGACGACGACGCGTTCCGCTCCGCCTCCGATGCCCTGCTGCGTCATGACGCACTCGGCACACTCACCGACATCGTCGTGACCGACGAGCACCCCGACGGCGACGCCACCTCGGTCACCGTGACGTACAAGGCCGGGGGTCACGCCGGATCCTCCACCTTCCGCGTCGCTCAGGACGGCTGGATCGGCGTCGCACCCGCGTGGGAGTTCGCACAGAGCCCGCTCGCCGTCATCTCCCTCACCGTGCGCGGATCCGACCGGTTCTTCGTGAACGGCTTCGAGCTCGACCGCCGCCAGGTCGCGGCGCAGGGTGCGGACTCATCGGCGCTCGACGCGGTCCCGATGCTGGTGTTCTCCCCCGGGCTGTATTCGGTGTCCGTGAAGACCGCGACCGCGACCGCGACCGGCATCGGAGTGCTGGCCGACAAGCCGCTCGCCGACGTGCCGCTCGATGTGCAGGCCAGGCCCACCGACGCCTTCGTCAAGGTCGTGCAGCAGCGGGTCGACGATTTCCTCGCACAGTGCACGACGCAGCATGTCCTGCAGCCCACCGGTTGCCCGTTCGGTCAGACCGTGCCCAACCGCGTCGTCGACGGCCCCACCTGGAGCATGGTCAAGGGACCCGACATCACGCTGCAGCCCGACGGCGAGGGGTGGAAGATCGTGGCGACCCCGGCCACCGCACACATCGAGCTCGAGGTGAAGTCGCTCTACGACGGATCCGTGTCGCACGTCGATGAGGACGTGCCGTTCGAGGTGGACGGGACGATCCGGTTCCTGCCCGACGGATCCGCCTCGATCAGCATCACCTCACCCGAGCAGTCCGCTCCCCCGCCCGGGTCCGAGGGCTGACGCCGGCTGTTCCGCACGGGGTCGTCAGCGCCCGCGGGCGGCAGCCCTGGCGTCCTTCTCGGCGAGTTCGGCGAGCCGCGCGTTGTACTCCTCGAGCTCCGCATCGCCCGAGCGATCGGCAGCCCGGTCCTGACGCTTCTGCACTTTCGCGTCGCTGCGGCTCCACTGGATCGCGACCGTGATGGCGAGGATCAGCGTCGGGATCTCCCCCACCGACCATGCCACGCCGCCGCCCACGTACTGGTCCTGCAGCGGCGTCGCCCCCCAGGTGCGGCCCATGGATCCGAACCACTCGGCGACCATCAGGCCCGACTGCATCATGATCGCCATGCCGAAGAACGCGTGCGTGGCCATCACGGCGATGAGCGTGATCAGGCGTCCTGCGTACGGCAGCCGCCGCGGAACCGGATCCGCACCGATCAGGCTGAGCACGAACAGGTATCCCGAGATGAGGAAGTGCATCGTCATCCACTCGTGCCCGATGTGGTCGGTCATGGCCCAGCGCACGAGGTCGGTGAAGTAGAACGCCCACAGCGACAGCACGAAGATCGCCGCCGCCACGAACGGGTTGGTGACCACCCGCGAGAACGGCGAGTGCACGGCCCACAGGATCCATTCCCGCCCGCCGCGGGTGCCGTCGTCGCGCTTGTCGATCGCGCGCAGGGCGAGCGTGACCGGGGCGCCGGCCACGAGCAGCAGCGGGATCGCCATGGAGAGCATCATGTGCCCGAGCATGTGCACGCTGAACAGGGTCTCCTGATACGCGTTGATCGCGCCCCCGGTGACCCACACCAGCCCCAGCATCCCGAGGATCCAGAACACCGTGCGGTGGATCGGCCAGGCGTCGCCGCGCTTGCGCAGCCGGAGGACTCCGAGCACGTACAGCGCGATTCCGAACGCCGCGGCGGTCGCCCAGATCAGGTCGATGTTCCACGCCGTGATCCAGCGGATCGGGGTGAGTTCGGGGGGCAGCGGGGAGCCGGTGAGGATCTCGGCCGGCGTGCGCACGGTGGCCACCTCGAGGCCGGTGGGCGGCGCGGTGCGCGAGAGCGCGGCGGCGAGGCCGGAGGCGATGCCCATGAGGGCGAGCTCCAGCAGCACCAGGGTCCAGAACGGGCCGGATCCGCCCGCGTTCGCCGACGCGGAGCCGGATCCGTCCTGCTCGAGCTTCGGGATGAGCCGGGTGCGGTAGCGGGCTCCGAGCGCACCGAGCAGAATCAGCACGATCGCCTTGGCGACGATGAGTCCGCCGTAGGGCGTGAGCAGACCGGCCCAGTCGCCCACGGCGACGATGGAGCGGGCGATGCCTGAGACTGCGACCACGATGTACGCGGCGAGGGCGAGGGAGGAGTAGCGGCGCACGAGGTCCGCGAAGGTGAGGCCGCCCCTGGTCTTCTTCGCGCCGGCGGGCCTCTTGGCGCTCTTCGCCCCGGGCTTGGTGGAGGCGTGCGCACCGGCCGTGGCGCTGCCCTTGCGGGCGCCGCCACGCCCGGCGTCGGCGAGCTCGCTGCGGGATCCGCGCAGCACGATCAGCAGCACGAGGCCGCCGATCCACACCGCGGCGCCGACCGTGTGCAGCAGCAGCGAGTTCACCGCGGCGTCATGGCCGCTGAGCTCGCCCGCATGGCCCTGCGTGGCGAGCGGGACGAACGAGGCGGCGGCGAGGATCGCCGTGAGCAGAGTGGCGGTCCAGCCGCGGAAGGCGAACGCGGCGATCGTGATGACGGCGCCCGCGAGCACCGTCATCAGCCAGGCCTGACCGAGAGGGAGCTCGAGCAGGAACCGGCCCAGCTGCGCGCCGAACTCCGGCCCCGCGCTGAGCTTCACACCGAGCGTCTGCAGGAACGTGAACAGACCCGCCACGGCGCTTGCGACCGTGTAGACCGCGGCACCGATCGAGGCGGTGTCCAGTGCGATCTCGAAGGAGCGCGCCCCGCTGCGCAGGGCGAACAACGCGAGCACGAGGGAGCCCAGCATCGCCGCCGCGCCCAGGTTGCTGATCGTCTTCACGACGGGCAGGCCCCAGCGCACCACGGGTCCGGGATCGAGGAGCAGGTTGGGCGCTGCGCCGCCGCCGAACGCGAGCCCGGCGACGACGGCGAGGATCGCGGCGCCGACAAGGATCACGGGACCGGCGATGCGCAGCGTCGGGGATCCGGCGGGCAGGGCGGAGCGGGCGGCATCCGACCCGGTCTCGGGGCGGACCCCGGTGGCGGGGCGATTCACCCCTCCAGCCTATTCCGGTGTCGCTCGGGGTCTGCCGGGAGCCCGGCCGATCGCGAGGCCCCACGCGAAAGGCCGCCCCTCCGAGAGAGGGACGGCCTTGCGAGGCGAAGCCGGAATTACTTGACGGCAGCCTTGAGCTTGGAGCCGGCGGTCACCTTGACGCGCTTGCCGGCCGGGATCTTGATCTCGGCGCCGGTCTGCGGGTTGCGGCCCGTGCGGGCGGCGGTGGCGACCTGCTCGAAGGAGATCCAGCCCGGGATCGAGACCTTGCTGCCCTTGGCAACAGCGTCCGAGACCGTGGCGAACAGGGCATCGAGAACGCCGGAGACGGCAGCCTGGCTCTGGCCGGTGGCGCTGGCGATGCTCGCGACGAGCTCGGTCTTGGTGATGGACTTGTCAGCCATTTCATCCTCCAGCGACGGGATCCCGTCGCTTCGTATCAGAGTTCCGGATGGGCGGATGCCCCCCGTTGGTCGAACGACCGCCTTGAATGTATCAACCAAACCCCGGATTTCCGCGTCATTTCGCGGGTTTTGACGTTTTGAGACGGCGTGTCGCGCCTCATTCGTCACTCCAGTCACAGGGGCGGGCGCCCGGAGGTCACCGGCCGTGAGCGGCGATGAGGTCTCGCGCGGTGCGGGCGAACGCGGGAGCGACCCTGTTCTGTCCGTCGAGGTACCCGCCGACCAGGGCCGCATCGCGGAGCAGGACGAGAGAAGCCGCCACCGCGTCGGGGTCGCGCAGCTGCGCCCCCTCGGCCAGCTGCCTCAGCGTCTCGCGGAACCACTCGCGGTGCACAGCGATGAGGTCTCGCACCGGGCCCTGATCAGGGTATTCGGCGGCGGCGTTGATGAAAGGGCAACCGCGCGTGTGACGCTCACGGATGTCGTGCGCAATCCCGTCCACGACGAGGTCGAGCAGCACGGCGGGATCATCCGATGCCTCGGCAGCCAGCGCGAACAGTCCGCGCAGTTCTACGTCCTCGCCCTGGAGGTAAGCGAGGACCAGCCCCTCCTTGCCCGCGAACTGCTTGTACATCGTGGCGCGGGTGACGCCCGCCGTCTCGATGATCCGGTCGACGCCAACCGAGTGGATGCCTTCGCGATAGAAGAGCTCGGTCGCCGCGTCGAGCAGTCTCTGCCGCGCCGAGCCGGGGCGGACCGTCGTTGTGGTCGTCGTCATGAATGCCCTTCCTCGTCCATCGTGCCACACGGGAATACTCTTGTGTAGATAGAACGTTCAGTCTACCATGGGCAGCGAAGCAGCAGACGCGGATCCCGCAGACCACTCGAACACCGAATCACCCAAGGAGCACGACATGACCACCTCGACCAAGACCCCGATCGTCCTCATCCATGGGCTGTGGATGACGCCCAAGAGCTGGAACACCTGGGCGCAGCGCTTCCGCGACGCCGGCCACGAGGTGATCGTCCCGGGCTGGCCCGGTATCGACGACCGCGACGTCGAAGACATCCGGCGCAACCCCGAAGCGCTCAATGGCGTGGGCCTGAAGCAGATCGTCGACCACTACGAGCGAATCATCCGCGCCCTCCCGGTGAAGCCGATCATCATGGGGCACTCGTTCGGTGGCGTGATCACTCAGATGCTCGCGGACCGCGGCCTCGGTGCCGCCTATGTCGGAGTCGCCCCGGGGCAGACCGCCGGCATCACGACACTGCCGCTGTCGACGCTGTGGACGGGCACCCCGATCCTGTCCAACCCGTTCGGACGCAACGGCGCGAAGCCGCTGTCGAAGCGCCACTTCCACTTCACCTTCGGCAACGACCTGCCCCGCGCGGAGTCCGACCGGCTGTGGCAGGAGTACGCGGTCAACTCCTACAACCGCGTCTTCTTCGAGGGCGTCTCGTCCGTGCTCAATGAGAAGGGCGGCGTCACCCACGTCGACTACGACCGCACCGACCGCGCACCGCTCCTGGTCATCACCGGCGAGATCGACCACGTCGTGCCCCCGGCGATCGGCAAGGCCATCGTCAAGAAGTACCGCTCCAGCGGCAGCCCGGCGGTCGTCGACTACCGCGAGTACCCGGGCCGCACCCACCGGCTGGTGAGCCAGGACGGCTGGGAGCAGATCGCCGACGACGCGCTGGGCTGGGCCACCGCGAACGAGCTCCGCGAACCGGTGGCGACGCCCGAGGTGTGACGAGACCTCCGGACACGCAGAAGGGGCGAGGATCCGAAGATCCTCGCCCCTTGCGTCCCTGGGATGAACTCAGGGACCGGTAAGACTTACCAGCTCGACTTGGTCACGCCGGGCAGCTCGCCACGGTGCGCCATGTCACGGAAGCGGACACGCGAGATGCCGAACTTCGTGAGGACACCGCGGGGGCGGCCGTCGATGGCGTCGCGCGAACGGACGCGGGCAGGCGACGCGTTGCGCGGAAGCTTCTGCAGGCCGACGCGGGCGGCCTCGCGGGCCTCCTCGGTCGCGTTCGGGTCGACCAGGGTCTTCTTCAGCTCGGCACGACGCTCGGCGTAACGCTCGACGACGACCTTGCGCTGCTCGTTGCGCGCGATCTTGCTCTTCTTAGCCATGGATCAACGCTCCTCTCGGAATTCGACGTGCTTGCGAACCACCGGGTCGTACTTCTTCAGCACGAGGCGGTCGGGGGTGTTGCGGCGGTTCTTCTTGGTCACGTAGGTGTACCCCGTGCCCGCGGTCGAACGCAGCTTGATGATCGGACGGATGTCCTGAGCCTTCTTGGCCATTAGAGCTTCACACCCTTCGCCTGGAGGTCCGCGACGACCCGCTCGATGCCGCGGGCGTCGATCACCTTGATGCCCTTGGCGGACACGTTGAGCGTGATCTTACGACCGAGCGACGGAACGAAATACGTCTTCTTCTGCACGTTCGGGTCGAAGCGGCGCTTCGTCCGACGGTGCGAGTGCGAGATGTTGTGACCGAAACCGGGAACTGCTCCGGTCACCTGGCACACTGCTGCCATGATGACTCCTTCTCTACCGTGAGGCCGGACGGCCCCACCCAAGATCCCTTGTCTGCACGCCTCTCCCCTGCCCGATCGCTCGGTTCAGAAGGGGAGGCACACGAACTGCGCACAGGAGTGTGCGCAGACAAAGAGCTACTTTAGCACGGATCAGCGGCCGGGCGTGTCGGCGGCTGCCGCCGCCTCGGCGGCTCCCCGCCCCCAGCGGAACGGGGACACGGTCGGATCCCCGGGGATCCAGAACCGCCAGGGGAACGCATCCGTGCCGGCGTGACCCGCGACGCCCACCCGGGGTCCGGAGGCGACGTCGGCCAGCGGGTCCGCGAGCCACAGCTCGGCACGCGCTCCGGCCCACTCCGCCCCCGCGATCGCGTCGATGCCGTCATGACGGGGGTGCCGCAGGCCCGAGGCCTGGCCGAACCGGCCCGGCCCCCGTGCGAGGTCCCGCAGCTGCGTGGCGCGCAATTCAGGCTGAACGCCGGATCCGGGTCCGAATACGCCCGATCCGACGCGATCGGCGACGTCCGGCCTGAATTGTGCGCCGAGCCCCCGCCGCTCCGCGGCGACACCGACGCCGCGTTCCACCTCGCCGGCCCGCAGCAGCACACCACCGGCGACGCCGTCGGGTGCGCACACCACGTTCACGCAGGAGTGGATGCCGTGACTGAGGTACACGTACAGATGCCCGGGCTCGCCCCACATCGTGGCGTTGCGCGCGGTGCGGCCCATCCGGGCGTGGGAGCCGGGATCCGGCACCGGGCCCACGCCCTTGCCGTGGTAGGCCTCGACCTCGGTGATCCGCAGCTGCACCTCGGCGCCGTCCACGAACGTGCGCAGCCGGGCACCGAGCAGGCGCGGCGCCACCTCGAGCGGCAGCGCCTGCAGGTCCTCCCGCCGGGCGCGGCGCAGGCGGTCGCCGGCGGGCGGAAGACCCGCGCCGGTCATCACCGGTGCGGCGCCTGCGCGCACCACGACGGGTCGAAGCCGGCGAGCACGACGAGCTCCTTGCCGGTCTTCGTGTCGACGATGTGCGTCTGCATCGTGGTCGGCAGCGGCAGCAGCGACTGGTCGTAGGGGTTGTTCACGAGCTTGGGGGCCACCACGATCGCGCTGTACTGCCCGCTCGGGGACGGGCAGGCCTGCATGATCGCGTCGGATCCGGTCACGCTGAACAGCTTCGTCGCCTTGCCGTCGTCGTCCACCCGGGTGACGATCTGCCCGGTCGGCAACCCGGTGGCATCGCGGGTGGCGACCTGTCGCAGCGTGCCTCCGGGGAAGGGCGCGATCGTGCCCGGCACGCCGAAGTCGGGGGTGGAGGCGGCCAGGGGCTTCTCGGATCCGTCCGCCAGGTTCAGCTCGACCAGGTCGTTGCCGCGGCTGACGATCGCCGTGTAGGTGCCTCGGGAGATGCCCTCGACGGTCTGCGCGGCGCCGAGGGCCGTCGGCTTCGCCTTCGCATCGGAACGGTCCTCGACGTACAGCGCACCGCTGAAGTCGATGAACAGCGCCGAGGAGGAGTCGGGCACGAACGCCCACTGAGCGATGCTCGGCATCTTGTCCCCGACCGTGACGATCTGCGGCTCGCCGTCGCCCGTGAGCGACTGGCTCACCAGGATGCTCGCCCGACCGCTGGTCGCACTGATGCCCTTGTCGGTGAAGGTGTAGCCGACGAGGTTGCCGCGCTCGGACACCTGCAGGTTCGAGAGGAACCCGGGGCCGGGCAGCTTCAGCTCCCGCTGGTTCTTGCCCTTCCGATCCATCACCAGCAGCACCGACGTGCCGCCCTTCTCCGTCGCCACCACGAGGTGGTCGGCCGTTGCGCGGAAGTCGTCGATCTTCTCGTGCTGCACGACGGGGACGGCGTTCTTGCCGCCGAGGTCGGTGAGGAAGATGGTGTCGTCGCCGTCGGCGTTGCGCTGCAGCAGGAAGATCGTGGACTTCGGCGTCTGGAAGGTCGCCTGCAGCGTGCTCTGACGCTGCTTGTCGGTGCCGGTCGCATCCTTCACGGTGACCGTGTAGGTCGTGTCGTCGTCGAGCGGCACGGTGAAGCGGATCCCGAGGTTGCGCCCCGACGTGTCGACGGTGAACGGAGCCTTGGGGCTCACGCTCACCTGTTTCGGATCCACCTTCGCCAGCGGCTGGCTGGCGGTGATGATCATGCGCGTACCGGAGGCGTCGATCGCCGACTGCGCGTCGATCTTCACGCTGCTCACGCGCGGTCCCTGCAACAGCGTGATCACCCCGAACGCGGCGACCACGAGCACGAGCGCCCCGATCACCGCACCGAGGACCAGCGGGAACCGCCGGCGGCGCGCGACCGGGGCCGGCGTGGGATGGGGCTGCCACTCCGGGGGCTCGAGCCGCGGATCGGCGGGCTGCTCGAGCTGCGGATCCGCCGGCGACTCTTCGACATGCGCATCGTCCGGCACGAGGGGCGGATCCTCCTGGTGCACGCGCGTCGCCGCCGCCGCGGCCGGCGCCGGGGCGATGTCCGGGAACTCGGCCTCGGCCTGCGCCGGAGCGGCATCGGCCGTCGAGGCGCTTGTGCCCGATCCTGCGTTCGGCGTCCGCCGCGGTCCCGGAGTGTCGTCGAAGACCTGCTCGGGCGCCGCAGAGCGGGTGACCGGCTCATCCGCGGTCGGCACGGCGGGGACCTGCGGAGCCTCGGGAGCGTCCGCCGCAGTCGAGGCCCTCGGCGCGACGGCCTCGGAAGGCTCGGCCGGGCCGGAACCTTCCGGCGCCGCGGCTTCCACCCCGGCAGCCGCCTCCTCCGCCGCACGGCGCGCGCGCAACTCGGCGCGGGTGAGGGGGTGATCCGCGTCGTCAGTGCTCATAGGGGTCCTTCGGCTCCGAGATCTTCGACACACTGGCCGGCACGATCGAGAGCTTCCCGTCCGCGCTGGCGCGAACGGTCCCCTTCACCTGAATCCAGTCGCCCACAGCGTACTGGCCCTGCCAGCCGCTGATCTGCACGGGCACCGACGCCGGCTGCGCGTCGAGCACGCAGTGCGTGATGACCATGCGGGTCAGGTGCGCCTGATCCTTCGCGGATCCGCTGGGCGTGAGGAAGCCGGTGAGGGTCACCGTGGATCCGTCGTACTTCTCGGGCCGGGAGCCCGTGGCGAACACACTGGCCCAGCCGCCCACGCCGAACGTGCTGGTGTCGGTGTTCGCTCCGAGGGCGACGTCGTCGGCGCCGGCGAACAGCACGTTGCCCATCGGGGCGCGCTGCATCGCCATGTCCACCGAGAGGGACGCAGGAGGCAGCAACAGAGCTCCCGCGACGACGCCGGTCGCGATCACTCCGCCGGTCGCACCCAGCACCGTGCCCAGCACGCGGCGGCCGGACCGGGCGGGCGCGTGGTCGTGGTCATGCCCGTGGTCGGCGTCTCCGTGATCGTGACCGTGGTCCTGCTCCGCGCCGAGCGGCAGCACGCACGACCATACGGCGCCGACCAGCGTCGCGATCGCTGCGGCCACGGCGAACCACACCGTCTCGGGGCTGATGTAGAGCGTGAGCCGCCCCGTGAAGGCGAGGACGAGGGTGGCGATCGCGAGCGCGACGGCCAGACCGGCGCCGAGCCAGCGGGTGCCGAGTGCCTGCGCACGAGAGGGCCGGTGCGCAGTCGTCGTCTCAGGAAGAACCTCAGGCAAAGACGTTCACCCCGATCCCCAGGGCGAAGCCGAACAGGATCACGATGCCGACGATCCCGCCGAGGGTGCGGGCGGTGAAGGTGGTGCGCAGCAGCGCCATCATCTTGATGTCGACCAGCGGACCCACCAGGAGGAAGGCGACGATCGCGCCCGGCGAGAACGTCGAGGCGAACGAGAGCGCGAAGAACGAGTCCACGTTCGAGCAGATCGCCACCGAGATGGCCAGCGCGATCATCGCGACGACGGACAGCAGCGGGTTGGAGCCGATCGCCAGCAGCACGTCGCGCGGGACGAGCACCTGCACGGCGCCCGCGAGCGCGGATCCGATGATCAGCGCGGGCATCACGGCGCGCAGCTCGATGAGGAACTGGGCCAGGCTCCGGCGGATCCCGGATCCCTGCTCGTGCACGACGACCTCGCAGGTGTCGCGGAACCGCGCGGTGAGCAGCGCGTCGGGATCGGGATGCCGGCTGTACACCCAGCCGATCAGGTTGGCGACGAGGTAGCCGCCGACGAGACGGGCTACCAGGATCCCGCCGTCGAAGCCGAACGCGGCATGCGTCGTGAGGATCACGATGGGGTTGACGATGGGAGCCGCGATGAGGAACGTCAGCGCCTCCGCAGGTCCCAGCCCGCGCATCATCAGCCCGCGGGCGAACGGCACGTTGCCGCACTCGCACACCGGGATGAGCATGCCCAGCAGCGACAGCACGGCCCTGCGCGCCCAGCCACGCTTCGGCAGCACGCGCTCGATCACGCCAGCGGGCAGCCATACCTGCACCGCGATCGAGAGCAGCACCCCGAGGATCACGAAAGGCAGCGCCTCGAACAGCACGCTCAGTGACAGGGTGAGCCCGTCCTGCAGCCGGTTCGGCAGGCGGGCGGAGAACAGATGCGGCGCGAACACGTCGATTGCGACGAGGGCGGCCACTACGGCGACGCCGATCGCCGCACCGATGAGTGCCGTGCGCCCGGACAGCCGCGGCGGCGGGGTGCGCAGCGCGTGCGGAGTCGTCGCGCCGTCGCGCGTTGCGGTCGTACGGCGGCCGGGGGTCGTCAAGGTCACGCGGGGATCACTCCTGGGCGGCGTTCGCGCAGTTCGCACACAGTCCGAAGATGTCCACCACGTGCTCCGCGTCGCGGAAGCCGTGCTGGGCCGCGGTGCGCTGCGCCCACTGCTCGACGTCGGTCGCCTCGATCTCCACGGTCATCCCGCAGGAGCGGCAGATCAGGTGGTGGTGGTGGCCCTCGCTGCTGCACGCGCGGTAGAGCGCCTCGCCCTCGGGGCTCTGCAGCGAATCGGCCTCACCAGAGGCCGCGAGTCCGGCGAGGGCACGATAGACGGTGGCCAGGCCGATGCCGGTATTGGCCTCGCGCAGGGCCTGGTGCAGCGACTGCGCGCTCACGAATCCGCGCAGGTCGGAGAGCTCCTCGCGCACGCGTTCGCGCTGCCACGTGTTCCGCTGGGCCATGCCTCGAGTCTAGAGCGGGGTGCTGGCCTGCGGCTGGGAGCGGCGTATCCGTGACCTCCGAGCGAGGATGGGGTCGTTGAGCGAGGACGCCGCACGGTCGTTGAGCGAGGACGCGCAGCGACCGAGACGAAACGCAGACCGAGACGAAACGCGGCGACCTTGCGAGATCACCGCGTTTCGTCTCACGGGCGCTGCGCACGTGTTCGCTCAACGACCCCGGAAGGGGTCAGGCCTCGGTGCCCTCCGCGGGTGCCTCGGCCCCGTCGGTCTCTGCCGGGCTCTCCGTCTCGGGGGCGGGGGCGGATCCGGATGCCTCGCTGCCGAGAGCACCGTCGGGGCGGATCAGCTCGCGCACCTCGGCCATGAAGCTGGTGAGTTGCTGCTGCTGCCAGCGCAGCTGCCGGGCCCGGTCGTCGGCGTCGCGCACGACGTTCGCGGTGTGCGCGGTGACCATGTCGACGATCTTCTGCGACTTGGTGCGGGCGCGGTCGAGGGTCTCGCGGGCGCGCACCTGCGCCTCGGCCTCGATCGCGCTGGCCTGCGAGCGCATCAGGCGTTCGTAGTCCTCGGCCTTGGCGGAGATCCGCTCGGCGTGCGCCAGCGAGGACGCGACCTGCTCGTTGGCGTCGGCGGTGATGCGCTCCGCGTGCGCGACGGCCTGGTTGTGCAGCACGAGGAACTCCTGCTGCGCGTCGTCCTGACGGCGCGTGAGGGACTCCTCCATCTCCAGCACCCGCGCGTTCATCTCGCGCACCTCGCGCTCGGCGGAGACGCGCAGATCGGTCGTCTCCCGGGTGACCATCGCGCGCAGCGCCGCGGCGCCCTTCTCGGCCTCGGTGCGGATCGAGTGCGCCTCCTGCTCGGCGTGGTTCACCTTCTCGGCGGCGTGCGCGGCCTCGCGCTCGACCTGCGCGGTGTGCGCGGTGAACTCGGTCTCCATCTTCAGGCGCACCTGGTCGGCGTCGCGCTCGGCCTGCGCCGTGATGCGCGCGACGTCGGCGTCGAGTTCGGCGCGCTTGGCGGCGGCCTCGTCGCGGGCGGCGTCGAGCAGACGCTCCGCCTGCACCGCGGCGTTCTGGATCAGGACGCTGGCCTGCTCCTCCGCCACGCGCAGCACGGTCTCGAACTGCGAGCGCGAGGTGGCCTCGTCGATGTCCTCCTGGGATCCGGCCAGAGCGGTGCTCAGCGACTGGATCTGCTGCGCGGACTCGGCGATCTTGGCGTTCGCCGTCGCGAGGTCGGACTCCAGTTTCGCCGCACGCTTCTCATGCGCGGCGGTCGCCTTCTCCAGTTCCTCGCGGTGCTTATCCGCGACCTTGCTGAGCTCGCCGCGCAGGTGCGCGTCGGCCTTCGCGCCGGACTCGGACGCGCGCCGCAGCTCCTCCGTGAGGGCGGTCAGGTGCGCGTCGACCTCGGTCTTGTCATAGCCGCGGAAGCCGATCGTGAAGGACTGCTGCGTCGTAGGGTTGTCCAGCAGCTGATCGAAGAAGTCGCCCTGGGGGCCTTTGTCCTCGGTTGCTCGGTCCTCGGTTGCCTCGGCCACGTGCCGCGCCTTTCTGTTCGCCCCTCCTTCTCCCGGGCAGGGGGGATGTGCCGGAAGGATGGATGCGGAGGGTGAATCGCGTCGTCCGGCGCCCCTGGGTGCGGGGTCCGCGATCCGCGCGAGTCCTGAAGATCCTAACCCGGCGTTCCGTTGTGCCGACAGGGCTGGAGCCCGGCTGGGCGCGGAACGATCGGCAGGAGGATCGCCGCGTCGACGCAGCCCGGTCCGGGCGCCGTTCACGCCGCTGAGCTGTCGGCGTCCTCGGAACGGATCCCGGCGACCACCGCGCGGACCGCGACCTCGGCGCGACGGCGCTGCTCCGCCCGGTCCACGCCGGAGAGCGGTCCGCGCAGGCAGAGCTCCGCGAAACCGTGCACGGTGGCCCAGCACGCCCAGGCGGCGTCGTCGCGGCGTTCGGCGGAGAGCTCGCCGGCCGCGACGAGATCGTCGAGCGCGGCAGTCAGCGCCACGAACGCGGGAGCCTTCCGCACCGTCGCAGGATCCGGCGGCCGGATCCCGAAGAAGACCACCCCGAACCATCCCGGCTCATCCAGGGCGAAGTCGACGTAGGCGACGCCGATCCGACGCAGCCGCGCGGCCGGAGAGCGGTCGGAGGCATCGGTCATCGCGGCGGCCAGACCCGGTTGGATCGCGGCCGCGGTCGCGTCGAGCAGTGCCGCACGGTTCGGGAAGTGCCGGTACGCGGCGTTCGGCGACACCCCGGCCCGTCGGGTCGCCTCGCGGATCGTCACCGCCGAGGGCCCGCCCTCACGGCTGAGTTCGATCGCCGCCTGGACGAGGGCGGTCGCGAGATCGCCGTGATGGTAGGCCACCAGATCTCCTCCCCTCGGGACCGGTTCCGCCTCTTGAACCGGCTTCGCGCGATGTGTACGGTGTGAACATAGCAGATGTGGACGCCGTGAACATCGGTGCCCTCGGCGCGACTGGAACGACCAACGGAGGATGTCATGACCGCTCTGCCCCCTGTCGTCGACGAGCAGACCTGGCGCGAGGAGCTTGCGAAGCTGCGCGTCCGCGAGAAGGCCGCGACCCGCGAGCTGGACGCGATCGCCGCCGCGCGTCGCCGGCTGCCCGCCGTGAAGCTGCCCGAGTACACACTGATCGCCGAGGACGGCTCCGCCGTCAGGCTGGCCGACATCTTCGACGGGCACAGCCAGCTGGTCGTCTACCACCACATGTGGACGGATGGCGCGACCTGGCAGTGCCCCGGCTGCACCGGCGGGACGGCGCAGTTCGCGCGCCCCGACATCGTGGAGCCCCTGGATGCACGATTCGTCATCGTCACCAACGGGCCGATGGACGAGATCCTCGCGTACAAGAAGCGCGTCGGGAACCTGATGACCTGGTACTCGGCGGCCGGCACGAGCTTCGGCGCCGACATGGACGCCGGTCCCGGCGAGGGATTCGGATACAACGTGTTCCTGCGCGACGGGGACGACGTCTACCGCACCTGGCACACCTCCGGCCGCGGGGCCGAGCAGTTCATGCTCACCTTCGCGATCGCCGACGTGCTGCCGTACGGGCGCCAGGAGGTCTGGCAGGACGTTCCGGATGGCTGGCCCCAGCACCCGACCTATGAGGGATGGCCGGGATCGAAGGAGATCGCCGAACGCTACGGCGATCCGACGGCCTAGCCTCCAGGATCAGGCCCTGGGGCAGGCCTTCGGGTCGGCCCCAGGGCCCCGTCCCGCGTTCGGCGCCGCGGGATTCACCCGGTGCGCGGGCTCGGCCTCGTCAGCGGTTCGTCCTCGACAGTGCGCAGCGTGCGCAGCCAGGCGACCTTCTCGGCGTCGTCCTCGCCGAGCGAAGCCGGCATCGGCGCCCCGGTCACGGCGGACCGGGGCGGCAGCAGCGCGACGGCGATGGCGGTGGTGAGCGGAACGGCGAGCACGAGCCCGATCCCGCTGCACAGCGTGCGGACGACCTCCGTCGCGATGTCCTCCAGGCTCAGCAGGCTCACCATCGGCTGGTCGTACACGTAGAGCAGGAGCACCACGCTCAACGAAGCCCCCACGTAGGCGAACACGATCGTGTAGATGGTGGAGGCGATGTGGTCTCGACCGATGCGCATCGCGCGGCCGAAGAGCTGCCGCCGAGAGAGCTCCGGGGCGACGGCGCGCAGCTCCCAGACGGAGGAGCTCTGCGTGATCGTCACGTCGTTGAGCACGCCCAGGCCGGCGATGATGATCGCGCAGGTGAGCAGCCCCTGGAAGTCGACCTGCGGCACCATCGGCGCCAGGAACCCGCCGCTCTCGTCGATGCCGCTCAGCCTGGTCGTGCCGACCGCCAGCTGGGCCAGCATCGCGGTGATGGCGACGCCCGCCAGGGTTCCCGCCAGCGCTGCGCTCGTGCGCATGGAGATGCCGTGCGCGAGATACAGCACGACGTAGAGGATCGCAGAGGAGCCGACGAGGGCGATGGCCATCGCGGGCCCGGCGTGAAGCAGGGCGGGCAGCATGAACATCACGATCATGGCGCCGCTGAACACCAAGCCGACGAGGGCGAGCAGGCCTCGCAGCAGTCCGACCACGACGACGACCAGCGCGAACAGGCCGGCCCAGACCGCCAGGGGGACGGTTCTGACCACACCGAACGCCGAGACCCCCGGATCCACGCCACCCGGCTGAACGATGTTCGACTGCCGGGGCAGCTGGACGACCATGAGCTCGAGCCGGTCGCCGGGACGCAGACCCGCACGGGCGAACGGCCCGTTCAGCATGGTCGTGACCTTGTCGCCGGCACGGGCGCCGCTCTCGATCCTGACCTGGGCGATCAGGCAGGGCGCGGCGGCCGCGCCTCCCGCAGCAGGGGCGACCACGCCACCGGAGCCCGATTGGCCATTGGGACCGGCGCCCGCTCCCCCGGAGCCCGAGCCGGGTGCCCCGCCGGATCCGCCGCCCGCCGATGGTGGCAGATCCGCGCAGTCGGTCAGCTTCAGGATCTCGCCGGTCGGATAGGTCGTGCTCCGCGCGGACGCGGAACCGGTCGCCAGCCCTCCCGGACGCGCTGCGGAAGGCCAGAGAAGCAGCAGTCCGACGATCGTCACCACCCCGACGACGATCAGGGTCGTCAGCAGAATGCGCCGGGGAGTGCGCGCTACCCGAACCTGACGGATCGCGGCCGTGTCATGTCCGTGCCCGTGTCCCATCGCCGAACTCCTCCACTCGCCCCGGGAGGATTGTCGCCCCGGGAAGGCCGGTCGCGCGGCACGCGGGCAGGCGTGGCGAGTCGGCGGTCGATCACGGCCGGTTGACCGCCGCCGCGGTGCCGGCCGTCGAGCGCACCACGCGATCCCGACGGGATCCGATCGCGCGGCAGACGAGGTAGATCACGAACGAGACCGTCGTGATGTAGGGGCTCACCGGGAGTGTGCCCATCACCGCCAGCAGGATGCCGCCGACCGCGGACACCACCCCGAACACGGCCGCCAGCACCGGAACCGACAGCGGGCCCGAGCGCACCCGCATCGCCGCGGCGGCCGGGGTCACCACGAGCGCCATCACCAGCAGCGCGCCGATGATGTGCACCGCGACCGCCACGACCAGGCCGAGCAGCAGCATGAAGGCGAACGAGACCCCGACCGTGGGGACACCGCGAGCGGCCGCGGACTGCGGGTCGAGCGAGTCGAAGCGCAGCGGCCGCCAGATGAGCAGCAGGCCCAGCAGCACGAGGGCGCAGATCCCGGTCAGCCAGCCCAGCTGGTCCGACTGCACCGAGACGATCTGGCCCGTCAGCAGGCTGAACCGCCCCGCGGCGCGCCCGTTGTAGAGCGAGAGGGCGAGGATCCCGATGCCGAGGCCGAACGGCATCAGCACGCCGATGATCGAGTTGCGATCGCGTGCGCGGGCACCCAGCCAGCCGATGATCGCGGCGGCGATCAGGGATCCGACGATCGAGCCGGTGACGACGTCGACGCCGACCAGCAGGGCGACGGCGGCGCCCGCGAAGGACAGCTCGCTGATGCCGTGCACCGCGAAGGCCATGTCGCGCTGCATCACGAAGACGCCGATGAGGCCGCCGACGAGACCGAGCACGGCTCCCGCCCAGACCGAGTTGGAGACCAGCGCGAGGATCTCGCCGTACTGCGACAGACCGCCGAACATGGCCTGGCCGATGTCCGCGAGGTTCATGCGTGCAGCTCCTCATCCGGGCCGTCGTGGTCGTGATGGTGCGCGGCGGACTCCGCGTCGGGCGCGCCGACGACGACGAGCCGGCCGCCGACCTCCGAGACGAACACGGGCACGCCGTAGAGATCCGAGAGCACTCGCGTGGTGAGCACCTCGTGCGGGGTGCCCAGCGTGAACCGCCCGTTGGCCAGGTACAGGATCCGGTCGACGATGTCGAGCACCGGGTTGATGTCGTGGGTCACCAGCAGCACCCCGGCGCCGGTGCGGCGGTGCCGGTCGATGAGCTCCACCACTGCTCGCTGATTGGCCAGGTCGAGGCTGGTCAGGGGCTCGTCGCAGAGCAGCAGTCGCGGGTCATCGGCGAGCGCCTGGCCCACGCGCAGCCGCTGCTGCTCGCCGCCGGAGAGGGTGCCCGCGGGACGGTTCGCAAAGGAGGAGGCACCCACCGCCGCAACCAGAGCGTCGATCCTGGCGCGGTCGCCGCGGCGCGGGATCGGCAGGCCGAACCGGTGCCCGTCGACGCCGAGCGCGACCAGGTCACGACCCCGCAGCGACGTCTCGGCCGGCAGCGGACGTGCCTGCGGGAGATAGCCGATGCGGCGGTTCCCACGTCGGCGCACCGGCTGCCCTGCCGCCTCGATGGTGCCTTCGGAGAGGTCCTGCAGCCCGAGGATCGCGCGCAGCAGGGTGGTCTTGCCGGTGCCGCTGGGGCCGAGCACCGCGACCAGCTCGCCCGGGGCGACGTCGAGGTCGAGTCCGCTCCACAGCTCCCGGTCGTCCCGGCGGATGCCGGCGCCGCGGATCCGCAGCAGCGGAGCGGCCGGAGAGGCAGCGGGAGAGGTCACTTGTCGAGATTACGCGAGAGCGTGTCGATGTTGTCCTTCATCCAGGTGAGGTAGGTCTTGCCGTCCGGAACGAGCTCGGTGACCTCCTGGACGGGCACCCCCCTCTCCTTCGCGACACCGATGATCTTCGTGGTCTCGGCACCGCCGGCCTGGGCGTTGGCGAACAGCGCCTTGACCTGACCCGACTCGACGAGGTTCGTCGCCTCCAGCAGGGTCGCGGGCGGCACGTCCTGGCCCTCCTCCACCGCGTGGCTGAACGCCTCGGGGGTCACATTCACCAGGCCCGCCGCCGCCGTCAGGTACAGAGGAACGGGCTCCGTGACGAAGATCTTCTCCCCCTGGTGCGCACCCTTGATCGTCGCGAGCGAGGAGTTCAGCCCCTCAATGCCCTGCTGGAACGTCGCGAGGTTCTTGTCGAAGTCCGCCTTGTGCGCCGGGTCGATCCCGCTCAGCTCGTCGGCGACCTTCTTCGCGACGTCCTCGACGACCGCCGTGTCGTACCAGACGTGCTCGTTGAAGCCCTCGGCGGTCTTCATCCCGTCCTCGCCCTTCGGCCAGCTCGGCGCGAACGTCACCGCGGTGACCACCGGCGCCTTGCTCCCCGACTTCGAGACCAGGTCGCCGAAGAAGGCGTCGTAGCCGCCGCCGTTCTCCAGGATCAGCTTCGCCCCGCGCACCTTCAGCTGATCGGCGGCGGTGACCTCGTACTCGTGCGGATCCTGCGACAGGGACGCGATCACGGAGGTGACCTCGACGTGCTCGCCGCCGATCTCCTTCGCAATGTCGCCCCAGACATTGGTCGAAGCCGTCACCGCGATGGTCCCGCCACCGGACGACGATCCAGGGTCCGCCGTCGCGGAGCAGCCCGCGAGGGCGAGGATGGATGCGGTGGCGAGCGCGAGGGCGGCGAGCGGTTTCTGCATATCTCGAGCGTACGGTAAATGAGAATCATTATCAAAACGGAGAAGAAGGATGTCGACGGGGCTCGAGTTCGAACACCGGTCGTCCGACTCACCGCTGATCGAGCAGGTCTGGCGGAGCAGGAGCACCGGCGCAACGACGATGATGTCGGTGGCGCGTGCGCACTGGGACCTCGTGTTCTGGGAGGACTCCAAGGGCCTCCATGCCGGCGTGCAAGGCCCCGAGACCCGGGCCTCTGAAGCACCTGTGCCCCAGGGTGCGTCTTTCCTCGGGGTGCGGTTCGCGCTCGGCACCCGGCTCAGCGGATTGTCGCCCTCATCGCTCGTCGATCGCTTCACGACGTTGCCCATCGCGTGCGGCGAGGTCCGCATCGGTCCGGATCAGGTCCGCCTCCCTCGTTACAACGATGCCGAAGACTTCGTCGAACTGCTGCTCCGGCGCGAGCTCGTCCTGGTGAGTCCGCTCGACGACGCAGCGGTGAGCTCCCGGACGCGTCAGCGTCGCTACCTTCACGCGGTCGGCATGCCCTTTCGCACCGTGCAGCAGATCGCGCGTGCTCACGATGCCGCCGTCCTACTCCAGCACGGTCGGGCGCCTGTCGACGTGGTGCAGGAGTGCGGCTACTTCGACCAGCCGCACCTCGCGCGTTCCGTGCGCCGATTCATCGGCAACTCCGCCGGAGAGCTCGCTCGCGAGTCACCCACCATGATGCCGCTGTCGTTGCTGTACAAGACGAGGAAGGAACTCGCCGGGTACGTTCCACATAAGAGCCCCGAACCCTCAGCGAGGAGAGAACCGTGAGCCAGACCTCTGCACCGACCACACGTCGCGTCGTGCTGTACGAACTGATGTCGATCGATGGCTTCGCTGATGATCCGGGAGAGGGCGAGTGGCTGCGGGACACCGGGACCGGGATCGGCGACTTCCTGGCGGAGACCATCTCGACGCAGGACGCGGTGCTGCTCGGGCGGCGCACCTACGACAAGTGGGCGCCGTATTGGCCGACTTCGACGGTGCAGCCCTTCGCGGACTTCATCAACGGCACACCGAAGTACGTGTTCAGCTCCTCACCCCTGGAGCCGGCATGGTCGCACTCGTCGCACGTCACCGGATCACCGGCCTCGTTCGTCGCCGATCTCAGGAATCAGGCCGGCGGCGACATCGGCATTCACGGCAGTCTGTCCCTTGCACGTGAACTGATCGCCGCCGAGCTCGTGGATGAGATGCGGCTGATCGTCGCTCCGAGCCTGGCCGGACGCGGGAAGAGACTGTTCGGAGACGATCCGGACGGCGTGCTGCAGCGCTTCGAGCTCGACACGGTCGATCGGTCCGGCGGCTGCCTGCTGCTGCGCTACCTGCGCATCGCGTGAGTGCAGGCGAGGACGGAGCGCGGACCCCGCGAGGGGCCGCGCTCCGTCGTCCGCATCAGCCCCGCAGCCAGACCGTGCTCTCCCCCGGCACCGCACCGTCGACGAGCGCGCCGAGCACCGGCTCCTCCCCGGCGGCGAGCGCGAACGGCTCCGTGCCGAAGTTCGTCACGACCTGCCACCCGTTGGGGCGGGCGAAGCGCAGCACGTCGTCACGGCCGGTCTCGATCCACTCCAGGGTCTCGCCGGTCTGCAGCTCGTGGCGCAGCGCGAGCGCCCGACGGTAGGCGTTCAGCGACGACGACGGATCCGCATCCTCCGCCTCGACCGCGTAGCTCGCGAACCAGGCCGGCTGCGGGATGTGCGCGCTGCCGGTGCCGAATCCGAGCGATGACCCGGTGCTCGCCCACGGCAGCGGCACACGGCAGCCGTCACGTCCCAGGCCATCGCGCTCCGGATCCGCGCCCCTGAAGAACGCCGGATCCTGCCGGTCCTCGGCCTTGATGTCGGCGACCTCGTGCAGGCCGAGCTCCTCGCCCTGGTACAGGTAGGTACTGCCGGGCAGGCCGAGCAGGAACAGGGATGCGGCGAGCGCCCTGCGGCCGCCCCGCTCCAGATCGACCTGATCCGCGGGTCCGCCGGCGAGGATCCACGCCGAGCCCTGCTTGACCTGCCGACCGTTGAGCGGCTCGAGGCCGTAGCGGGTGGCGTGCCGCACCACGTCGTGGTTGGAGAGCACCCAGGTGGAACTGGATCCGGTCGCCTCGCTCTGCGCGAGGTTGTCGGTCACGATGTGCCGGAACTGCGCGGCGTCGAAGTCGGCCTCGAGCAGGTCGAAGTTGAACGCCTGGCCGAGCCCCTCGGGCGTCGCGTACTTGGCGCGCCGCTCCGGGGTTGCGACCCACGCCTCGGCCACGGCGATGCGCGGAGGGTCGTACTCGTCGAACACGCGACGCCATTCGCGGTAGATCTCGTGCACCGCGTCGCGATCCCACAGCGGGTGCTGGCCGGTCGTCCGGTCCATCGCGTCGAGCTCGGCCTGACTGGGCAGCACCGCCGGCAGATCCTTGCTGAGGCCATGCGCGACATCGATGCGGAAGCCGTCGACACCGCGGTCCGACCAGAACCGCAGCGTGTGCAGGAACTCGGCGTGCACGTCGGGGTTGTCCCAGTTGAAGTCGGGCTGCTCGGTCGCGAAGTGGTGGAAGTACCACTGGCCATCGCCGACCGGCTCCCAGGCGGGGCCGCCGAAGACGCTCGTCCAGTCGGCGGGCGGCAGCTCGCCGTTCTCGCCGAGTCCGTCGCGGAAGATGTAGCGGTCGCGCTCGGGCGACCCCTTGGGGGCGGCGAGCGCGGCCTGGAACAGCGCGTGCCGGTCGGAGGAGTGGTTCGGCACGATGTCGACGATCACCTTGATCCCGTGGGCGTGCAGCGCCGCGATCATGTCGTCGAAGTCGTCGAGGGTGCCCAGGCGCGGATCCACGTCGCGGTAGTCGTCGACGTCATAGCCGCCGTCGGCGAGCGCCGACGGGTAGAACGGGCTCAGCCACACGGCGTCGACGCCGAGCCCGGCCAGGTAGTCGGCCTTGTCGGTGACGCCGCGGATGTCGCCCAGCCCGTCGCCGTTCGAGTCGGCGAAGCTGCGCGGATAGACCTGGTAGACGACGGCCTGGCGCCACCAGGCGGCGTCGGCGGATCCGAGCGCGGGAACTGCGGTGGCGAGGACTGCATCGGTCATGGAAAGGAGCTCCTTCGGTGTTGCGGTCTGACGGGCGGGTGCGCCCGACGCGGAGGCGCCGGCCCGGGCGATCGGCCGTTCGATCGTCCGGGCCGGCGGGTCTGTCAGCCCTTGACGGCGCCCTGGGTCACGCCCTCCATCACCCAGCGCTGGGTGAACAGGTAGGCGACGATCGCGGGAGCCATCGCCATCAGGTAGGAGGCGAAGGCCACGTTGTAGTTGCTGCTGAACTGATTCTGGAACAGGTTCTGCCGCACCGGGAGGGTCTGCAGCGCCGGATCCGAGATGATCAGCGACGGCATCATGAAGTCGTTCCAGGCGTAGAGGAACGCGAAGATGCCGACCGTGGCGCTCATCGGGCCGAGCAGCGGGAAGATGATCCGCCAGAACGTCTGCCAGGTGCTCGCGCCGTCGATCCGCGCGCTCTCCTCGAGCTCGAGCGGGATCGAGCGCAGGAATGCGGTGAACAGAAGCACGCTGAAGCTGAGCTGGAACATCGTGGCGAGCAGGATCACGCCGAACGGATTGTCCAGATGGGTGAGCCCGGTGAGCTGGATCTGCGGCAGCGCCACCACCGGGAACGGTATGAACATCGCGGCCAGCAGGTAGAAGAACGAGTACCGGAACAGCCGGTGGTCCCAGTTGCGCACGATCGCGTACGACGCGAACGCGGCCAGCACCACGGTCAGGAACACGGTGCCCGCGGTGACGAGCAGCGAGACCCCGGCCCCGACCGGGAACTTGGTGAGGTCCCAGGCCTGCGTGAACCCGTCGACGCTGAACGGCGCCGGGAGCGAGAACGCGTTGCCGTCGACCGCCTGCTTCGACGTCTTGAACGCCATGGAGATCGTGGCGTACAGCGGGATCAGCACCGTGACGGTGCACAGGATCAGGATGATGGTTCCCGACCAGTTGACCCGCTCGATCTTCACGCGCGGCTTGCGGCCGACGGTGGTGAGGGCCTCGGTGGTGAGAAGAGTCTGCGTGGACATCAGAGTGCGTTCCTTCCGCGGGTCACGGACAGCTGCAGCAGGGAGATCAGGATCGCGACGATGAAGAAGATCGTCGCGTTGGCCATCTGATAGGCGTAGTCGCCGCCGTTGAAGCCGGCGATGATCGTCATCGCCACACTGCGGGTCGCGGTGCCGGGACCACCGTCGGTGAGGCCCTTGATGATGTCGTACGCGTTCAGGAAGCCCTTGAATCCGAGCACGATGTTGATGACGAAGTACCCGGCCACGAGCGGCACCGTGATCCGGGTGAGCTGCTGGAACTTGCTCGCCCCGTCGATGTCCGCCGCCTCGTAGACGTCCCCCGGGATCGAGAGCAGGCCCGCGATGTAGATGAGCAGCGTGCCGGGGATCGCCTGCCAGGCGGTCACGATCACGATGCCGACCCAGGCCAGATCCGGATTCGCCAGGATGCTCGTCGACAGCCACGGGATCCCCGTCGCCGTCCCGAGAGCCGGGATCGAGTTCGAGAACAGGAAGTTGAACACGTAGGCGATGATGATGCCCGAGATGACCATGGGGATCACGAAGATCGCCCGCAGGCCGGTCTTGAAACGGATCCGCGAGACGAGCCCGACGGCCAGCAGGAAGGCGAGCACGTTCACGACGATCACGGTGGCGATCGAGAACCCGAACGTGAACAGGTAGCTCTGCAGAATGGCCGGATCGCTGAACGCGGCGATGTAGTTGGTGAACCCGTTGAAGCTCCAGGTGCCGATCCCGATCGAGTCGGTGAAGCTGAAGAAGATGCCCATGACGGCGGGGACGGTGATCGCCAGCGTGAACAGCACCAGCGTCGGCAGCAGGAACAGATAGTAGATCGGCTCGATCCGGCGGCTGCTGCGCCGGATCTTCCGGTCACCGCCCGTCACGATGGTCGTCGTCGTGCTCATTTCGCGGTGCCCTTCGTGTCGCTCGGAAGCTTCGGGGCGAGGAAGGCGGCGCGCGCCCAGTCCGCGTCCATCGTGCTCAGGGTGTCCTTGACGTCGCCCCCGAGGGCGATCGCCTGGACGTAGTTGAAGACCGGGATCGTCTTCGGCACCAGCACCGAAGCCCCCTGGTAGACCGCGCCCTGGTCGTAGTACGGGATCATCCCGGCGATCCGCGGATCGTTCGGCATGGTGGCGTCGGTGGTCGGTGCGAAGCCGAGCTGCGCGGCGTTGTATGCGTCGATCACGGACGGCTGGTAGAGGTAGGCGAGGAAGTCGCGTGCAGCCTTCTGGTGCTTGGATCCGGTGGGGATCATCGCGGCGAGGTCCATGTTCACGCGGACCTTGAGATCCTTCGGATCGTTCGTCATCGGCAGCGGGAAGGTGCCCAGCTGCAGGTCGGGGGACGTCTTGGCGATCTCGCCGAACGCCCACGGCCCCTGCAGATACATGGCGCCCTGACCCTTCGCGAACGCGAGGTTGCCGTCGACGTAGGCCTGGCTCCCTGCGTTGGGCTGGGTGTAGTTCTTGATGAGCTGCGTCATCTGGTCGACCGGCTTCGCGAAGTCCTTGGAGAAGGACGTCTGCGAGTTCGGGCCGACGTTCGTGCCCTCCTCGTTCATCTTCTTGAAGAAGTCCACGACCGGCACCTCACCGCCGACGGCATAGTCGTACCAGCCCTGACCGATCGTCCAGTTGTCCTTGAACGTGCCGTAGAACGGGGTGACCCCAGCCGCCTTCAGGGTGTCGCTCGCGGCGATCAGCTCGTCCCAGGTCTTCGGCACCTCGATGCCGTACTTCGCGAAGATCTCCTTGTTGTAGATCACCGAGGCGGCCATCACCGAATACGGCAGCACCGTCGTCTTGCCGGGGCAGATGCCGTACTGGTCCAGCAGCGGCTGCAGATCCTTGCGGATCCGTCCTGCCTCCTCCGTGTCTGACAGGTCGGTCAGCGCGCAGCGCTGCACGAATCGGGCGACCTCGAAGTTGTAGTTCGCCAGCATCAGGTCCGGCGGGTTGCCGCGGACGAAGCTGGCCGAGACCACGTCCACGCCCGACGTGTCGATCTCCACCCGCACCTTGCTCTGCGAGGCGTTGTAGTCGTTCACGACCTTGGTCATGAAGTCGATCGCCTCGCGCTTGCTGAACGTGAAGCGGACCGTCTCGCGACCGTCTGCCGGCGCGCAGCCGGCTAGGGCGGTGCCCGCGATCGTCAATGCCGTGATGACGGCGAGCACTCTCGCCGTCCGCGTTCTCTTCCCAGACACCATCGTCCTCGTCCCTTCCGGCGGATCCACCGCTCCGCGGCCTGAGAGCCGGCGGCGCGATCCTTGTTCCGGAGATTAGATTTTGTTCCCGAATCAACTCGGGCAAGGGATACTCTGACAGAGGTCCACCCGAGAGGTCAAGCACGAATGCCGAGATCCGCCGCGCCCGACACGGCACCCGACGTCGCCCCCGACGCCGGTCCCGAAGTCGCGCTCGTTGCGGGCCGCGACGCCCCCGCCACGCCCGCCGTCAGCCGGCCGAGCCTCGGCCAGGTGCTCGACTTCGCGTGGGGTCGCGGGCCGTTCACCGCCACGGAGGCGATGGCCGGTGCTTCGCTCACCCGTTCGACCACGATCGACGCGATCGACACCCTCGTCGCGGCGGACGTGGTGCGCGAGCTCCCGAACGCCCGCGACGCCGGCGAGTACTCGGGCGGACGCCCCGCCCGCAGATTCGAGCTGCCCGCCGACCTCGGCGCCGTGATCGCCCTGGACGCCGGCGACACGCACCTCGGCGTGACCGTGACCGACCTCGCGCGCACCCCGCTCGCGCACGTGCGCACCGACCTGGATCGCCAGCACACGGTGGGTCAGCGCCGGACCGCCATCCTGAAGCACCTCGACGCGGCGCTGTCCGCGAGCGGCGTCCCCCGCGACGGCATCCTCGCCCTGTGTGCCGGCGTCGCGGCTCCCGTGGCACGCAACGGTTCTTCCCCGCCCCACCCCGACGGCTTCTGGGAGCGCACCAACCCCGGCCTCGCCGAGCTTCTCGCCGGATGGGCGCCCGTGGTCGAGATCAAGAACGACGCCGTGCTCGCGGCCGCCGCGGAGGGCGATCTGGGCGAGGCCGTCGGGTGCCGCGACTACATCGCGCTCATCGCCGGCGAGCGCTTCGGCGCGGGCGCCGTGGTGGACGGGCACATCCTGCACGGCGCACACGGCGGCGTGGGCGAGATGGTGCTCTTCGACCACGTGCGCGGGGTGGACTCCGCGCACGGCCTCGGCCCCACGATCACGCGTATCGCGGACGAGCTGCTGGACTCCGGCGACGCCGAGGCCGACGGCGCTCTCGCCGCGCTCGCCACGGAAGGGCTCCGGGCGGATCGCATCCTCGCCCTCGCTGCAACCGGGGATCCGGACGCGGCGAGGGTGGTGCGCGAGACCGGCGCCTATCTGGCCCGGGTGGTCGCCGTGCTCGGCAGCACCTACGACCCCGAGCGCGTGATCATCTGCGGGGCGATCGCCGAGGACATCGAACCGGTGCTCGACGCCGCGCGCGACGTGCTGCGTCCGCTGCTGGACCTGCCGGCGCCGGCGATCCTGCGCTCACGCCTCGGCGCCGACATCGTGCTCGCGGGCGCGGTCTCCACGGCCCTCGCCTCAGCGCGCGCCGTCGGCCTGCCCCAGCTCGTGGCGCAGAGGCTGCACGGCTGAGGCGAGCCGGGACGGCTGCGGCCGCGTCAGTCCACCAGCAGCGCGGGCTCCTCGAGCACGGCGGCGACGTCGGCGATGAACCGGCTCATGCCGTCGCCGTCCACGACGCGGTGGTCGAAGGATCCGGCGACCGTGGTCACCCAGCGCGGGCGCACCTCGCCGTCGACGACCCAGGGCTTCTGGCTGATCGTGCCCATAGCCACGATGCCGGCCTCGCCCGGGTTGATGATCGGGGTGCCCGCGTCCATCCCGAACACGCCGATGTTGGTGATCGTGATGGTGCCGCCCTGCTGGTCCGCCGGGGTGCTCTTTCCGTCGCGCGCGGTCAGGGTGAGCCGGTTCAGAGCGCGCGCGAGGTCCTTCAAGCCCAAGTCCTGTGCGTCCTTGATGTTCGGCACGAGGAGGCCCCGCGGGGTGGCCGCGGCGATCCCGAGGTTCACGTAGTGGCGCACCGCGATCTCGGCGCCGTCAGCGGTGTCGATCCAGGCGGCGTTGACCATCGGGGTGCGGCGCACGGCCCAGATCACGGCGCGGGCGACGATCAGCAGCGGCGACACCTTGATGTCGGCGAAGTCGGGTGAGGCCTTGAGCCGCTTGACGAGCTCCATGGTACGGGTCGCGTCGACCTCCTTCCACACTGTCACGTGCGGGGCGGAGTAGGCGCTCTGCACCATCGCCGAGGAGGTCGCCTTGCGCACGCCCTTGACCGGGATCGACTCGGTGCGGCTCTCGTCGGCGCCGGCGCGAGCGGGCGAGGGCGCGATCCCGCGAGCCAGACCGACGGGTGCCGGCTGCGGCGCGGGCACGGTCTCCTCGCGCACGTCGCCCCATTCCGGGGTCTGGATGTTGCGGAACACGCTGGCCTGCTCGGCGTGCTTCATCACGTCGTCGCGGGTGACCTCGCCGTCCGCCCCGGAGGGGGTGACCTGGGTGAGGTCGACGCCGAGATCGCGCGCGAGCTTGCGGATCGGCGGCTTCGCGATCACCCCGACCGAGGAGCGCACCGGGCGCTCGGCGGGACGGCGGCGGCGCGAGGTCGCCTCCGCACCGGAGCCGTAACCGACGAGCACGGATCCGGATCCCTCCTCCGCCGGCGCAGCAGCGGGAGCCGCGGCGGGGGCGGCCGGCTCGGCAGCCGAGGTCAGGAACGTGATGATCGGGGTGCCGACGTCGATCGTCTTCCCCTCTGGCACGAGCAGCTCGCCGACCGTGCCGGCGTGCGGCGAAGGCAGCTCCACGAGCGACTTGGCCGTCTCGATCTCGCAGATCACGTCGTTGACGGCGACGGCATCGCCAGGGGCGACCCGCCACGTGACGATCTCGGCCTCGGTCAAGCCCTCGCCGACGTCCGGCAGGGTGAAGGTCTGGGTGCTCATCAGAGTTCCTTTCGGAGGGAATCTCTCGGTCGGAGTGTGCCGAACTCAGTCAGTATCGTGCGGATTCGACCGCGACGGGCGGAAGCCGACCAGATCGACTGAGTTCGGAACCCCCGGAGGAGGTCATCAATACGCCAGAGACCGGTCGACGGCCTCGAGGATCCGGTCCGGATCCGGCAGGTAGGTGCTCTCGAGCTTCGCCGGCGGGAACGGGGTGTCGTAGGCCGAGACCCGCAGCACCGGCGCTTCGAGGGCGTAGAACGCCCGCTCCATGACGGTCGCCGCGATCTCGCTGCCGAGGCTCACGAATCCCGGCGCCTCCTGCGCGTAGACCATGCGGCCTGTGGAGCGCACCGAATCGAGGATGGGGCCGTAGTCCACCGGCGACAGGGAACGCAGGTCGACGACCTCGCAGCTCGTGCCCTCGGCCTCGGCGAGCGCCGCGGCCTGCAGCAGGGTCGACACCATGGCGCCGTGCCCGACCAGGGTCACGTCGGATCCGCGGCGCACGACGCGCGAGGCGTGCAGCGGCAGCGCCGGGGCGGACAGGTCGACCTCGCCCTTGGGCCAGTACCGGCTCTTCGGCTCGAGGAAGATCACGGGATCGTTCGACGCGATCGCCTCCTGGATCATCCAGTACGCGTCGTTCGGGGTGGACGGCGAGACCACGCGCAGGCCCGGGGTGTGCGCGAAGTAGGTCTCGGGGCTCTCCTGGTGGTGCTCGACGGCGCCGATGTGCCCGCCGTAGGGGATTCGGATCACGATCGGCATCGAGACCCTGCCCTCGTGCCGGGCCGTGATCTTCGCGAGCTGCGTGGTGATCTGGTCGAAGGCGGGGAAGACGAAGCCGTCGAACTGGATCTCGATGACGGGGCGGAACCCGCCCATCGCCAGGCCGATCGCGGTGCCGACGATGCCGGACTCGGCGAGCGGGGTGTCCAGCACGCGCTGCGGGCCGAAGTCGCGCTGCAGGTGCTCGGTGACGCGGAAGACACCGCCGAGTGCGCCGATGTCCTCGCCCATGAGGAGCACCCGGGGGTCGTCCTCCATGGCCTTGCGAAGACCCGCGTTCAGAGCCTTGCTGAACGGCATCGTCTCGATGCCGGTCCGGGTCGTGTCCACGGTGGTCATGCGCGGGATCCCTTCACGATTGCAGGACGATTGCAGGAATCCAGGATGGATCCGCCCTCAATCTCCTGCAGAGTGCGAATCATCCTCGATTCCGAGACGCCAGCGGTCATGCGCCGGCCCCGAACGAAGCCTCGTACTGCGCCTGCCAGGCCTTCTGCTCGGCCATCAGCGGGTGCGGGTCGCTGTACACGTTGTCGAAGATCGCCTCGGCCGTCGGAGAGCCGAGAGCGAGGGTGCGCACGCGCAGGTCTTCGGCGGCGTCCGCGGCCTCGGACTCGACGTCGGCGAAGAAGGATCCGGCGGCTCCCCGGTGCTCCAGGTAGGCGCGCATGCGGGCGATCGGGTCGCGCAGCGCCCACTCCTGCTCCTCGTCGCTGCCGCGGTACTTCGTGGGGTCGTCGCTCGTGGTGTGCGCTCCCATGCGGTAGGTGACGGCCTCGATCGCGCGCGGACCCTGGCCGGTGCGCGCCTCGTCCAGCGCGCGGCGGGTGACCGCGTAGCTCGCGAGCACGTCGTTGCCGTCGACGCGGATCGACTCGATGCCGTATCCGGCGCCGCGCTGGACGAGCGGCACCCGGGACTGGGTCGACACCGGCACGGAGATCGCCCAGTGGTTGTTCTGCAGGAAGAACACCTCGGGGGTCTGGTAGCTCGCCGCGAACACCATCGCCTCGTGCACGTCGCCCTGGCTGGAGGCGCCGTCGCCGTAGTAGACCATCACGGCCTGGTCGCGGTCGACGTCACCGGATCCGCACTTGCCGTCGAAGACGATCCCCATCGCGAGGCCCGTCGCATGAAGGGTCTGCGAGCCGAGCACGAGCGTGTAGATGCGGGTGTTGCCGTTGCGCGGATCCGTCGGATCCCATCCCCCGTTCGAGGTGCCGCGCATGAGCTTGATGATGTCGACCGGATCCACGCCGCGGATGCGGGTGACGGCGTGCTCGCGGTAGGAGGGGAAGATCGTGTCCTGCGGGCGCGCGGCGCGGGCGGATCCGACCTGGGCGGCCTCCTGCCCGCGGCTCGGCGGCCACAGCGCGAGCTGGCCCTGGCGCTGCAGGTTCGTGGCCTGGGTGTCGATCGCGCGGATCGCGACCATGTCTCGGTAGAGCTGCTCGAGCTCGCCGTCGGGCAGGGCCTCGATGAGGGGCAGGTACTCCTCCGCGGCGGGGTTCGGAGCGAAGCGGCCGTCGGCATCGAGGACGCGGACGGTGGGGATATCGGCGTCAGTCACCTTGTCTACGGTAACCGAGCTTTCCCCGTCTGCAGTGGAGGGTGCGCACAAACGATCCCGAGGCGTGTGTGACGATCCCCACGGACGCATGCGGGCGCGCGGATATCCAGGTGTCCCACGTATTAATGCCAGGTCCCCCTAGCTTTTTACATGGACGGCCTTGCATCGTTCGGATCCTCGGATCCCGCGCATCCGGTCCGCGGATGCGCCGCCCTCACGATCAGCGCTGGGCAGCGGCCACGGCGAGCACGCGGGGCAGCGACTCGGCCTCGCCGACCGAGATGCGGATCCCGTCTCCGGGGAACGCCCGCACGATGAGGCCGGCCTCCTCGAAGGCCGCAGCGACGTCGGCGGTCGCCTCGCCGGTGGGCAGCCAGACGAAGTTGCCCTGGGCGTCCGGCACGTCCCAGCCCTGTGCACGCAGGCCCTCGACGAGCTCGGTGCGACGTTCGACGATCACTGCGACGCGGGCGCGCAGCTCGTCCTCGGCGTCGAGGCTGGCGATCGCGGCGCGCTCGGCGGCAGCGGTGACCGACAGCGGGATCGCCGTGGTGCGGGCCGCGTCCAGCACGCGCGGGTGACCGATCGCGTAGCCGACGCGCAGGCCGGCGAGTCCGTACGCCTTGGAGAAGGTGCGCAGCACGACCACGTTGGGGTGTGCCTCGAAGATGCGCTCGGCCAGGCTGTCGACGGCATCGGGCGCGGTGACGAACTCGGCGTAGGCCTCGTCGAGCACGATCAGCACGTCCCGCGGCACCTTCGCCACGAACGCCGCGAACTCGGCGCTGGTCACGATGGGACCGGTCGGGTTGTTCGGCGTGCACACGATCACCACGCGGGTGCGCTCGGTGATGGCGGCGGCCATGGCGTCGAGATCGTGACGGGCATCTGCGGTGAGCGGCACCTGCACCCCGGTCGCCCCGGCCACCAGCGGCAGCCCGGGGTAGGCCTCGAACGAGCGCCACGCATAGACGACCTCGTCGCCGACCGTCGCCGCAGCCAGCACGAGCTGGTACAGGATCGCGACGCTGCCCGAGGCCACGTGCACCGCATCGGGCGCGACGCCGTAGCGCTCGCCCAGCCGTGCGCGCAGTGCTCCCGCGGTCGCGTCGGGATAGCGGTTCATCGGCGTCGCGTCGACGAGCGCGGCGAGGACCGAGGGCAGCGGCTCGAAGGGATTCTCGTTGCTGGAGAGCTTGAACGCGTCGGCACCGGCCTGCTTGCCCTGACGGTACGGCGGGAGGGCCGCGATCTCTTCGCGGATGCGGGGCAGGATCTCTTCGCTCACGGGTCGAGTCTAGATCTCCTGACGGGCGGGACACCGGGGTCCCCGCTGCCGCAGACGCCGGCGTCGAGCCGATTCTGCCGGCGGATCCGTCGGCGGGCGGCCGGTCCGAATCTCCCCGGCGGATCCCGGGTTCGGATGCGAGAATCGGCATCATGAGGTTTCTCATCCGCGTCATCGTGAACGCCTTCGCCATCTGGGTCGTCAGCCTGATCACCATCCTGGAGGTCACGGTCACCCCTTACCCGCCCGGCGGGATGGTGCCCCTGCTGGTCACGCTGCTCGCGATCGGAGCGGTCTTCGCGATCGTGAACACCATCGTCGGCACCGTGGTGAAGATCGTGGCGATCCCGCTCTACATCCTGACCCTCGGGCTGATCTCGCTCGTGATCAACGGATTCCTGCTCTGGCTGGCCGCGTGGATCACCGGCTTCTGGGGCTGGGGGCTGCACGTCGGCGGGTTCGGCTGGACCATCGTCGCCGCCCTGCTCATCGCCATCATCAACGCGGTCTTCAACGCGATCCTGCGCCCTCAGCGCCAGCGCGACCGCGACCGCTGAGGCGGCCCCCGGGGCGGCCCCGCCCTCGCCTCGGCAGTCGCCCGCCGGTCACTTCGCTCCGGGCACACGCGTCGCCGTGAAATCGGTGGAGTCGGTCAGCGCGGCGCCCTCGTAGACGGAGAAGTGCTCACGGATCGCGTCCATCCGCGGATCCCCGGACTGCTCGGCCAGGCGCACCGTCTCCTGGTACGCCGAGAGCTGATGCGCCGGCATGGTCAGGTCGATCCCATGCCCCGGCAGGGTCGTGCGCGTGATGACCAGCCCCTGCGACGATCCCAACCCGTCGGGCCGTCCCCCTCCGGCGAGCCCGGCGACCGGATCGTCCGTGTGCCGGACCGCGACGTGGTCCACGTTCTCGGGCAGCGCGGGCTCCGTCGGCGACCCGACCGTGTACACGCCCTGCACATCGAACTGGCCGGACTGCGCGACGAGATCGACGTTCATGCCGCCCTGCGAATATCCGACGAGGTCGACCGGCGTCGTCTCGTCAGCACCCGCCGCATGCAGTGCCGCGACCGTCGCCTTGTACGAATCGGACTCCTTCCGCTCGACGTACGCCTGGACGTTCGAGTTCATGTCCCAGGGCTCCGACGCGGGCTGTCCTGGTCGGGTGCCGTCGACGTAGGCGACGAACCGCGAGGATCCGTCGGCCAGCGCGTACTTCTCGACGCGCACCTGGGGCGCCTGGCCATACGGAATGCGGGCGACGGCGTCGCCCAGGGTCGCCGGCGCCGTCGGAACGGGGAGTGCACCGGGGCTCGCGCCCGCACCCCCTGAACTGCTCGCGACGAATCCGGGGGTGCGCGTGCGACTGAGCAGCAGGTCTCCGGGGCGCGGTCCCGCTGCGCCCCTCCCGGGGGCACCGGGACCGGCGGCGCCGTCGACCAGCACCACCCCCGGTGTCGGCATCAGCGGCACGCGCGGTGTCTGTCCCATCCTCGGCGCCACCGACATCAGCAGAAGCAGCGCCCACTGGGAGAGCTCAGCCTCGGCCGCCCCTGCGTTCAGCAGCGCGAGGCGCAGGGCCGGGCTCAAGGTCGAGAGGATGTCCCAGGCCGTCCCGCTGGTCTCGCTGAGCGGGCTTCCCGGCGTCGCCGTGAAGCCTTCGAATGCCCCCTGGGCCCAGGTCTTCAACAGCTCGCGCCGGGCCTGAACCAGGCGCGGGTTCTGCGCGAGGATCTCCTCGATCCGATGCTGCGAGCGCTTCACGAGTTCCGGATCCGTCACGCCCGACATCTCACGCTGAGCGCGGAGCTCGGCGATCTCGAAGATGTCGGCCATGGTCGCGGTCTCACTCGCGAGCTCGTCCAGTTCGGCGCCGACCGCGTCCAGGCGGTTCGCCGCGGGCCACACCGGCATGGTCGCGCCATACCGTGACCCTGGCGGCAGGGCCGACGACTGCAGGATCGCCGGGATCTCCAGCAGTTCCTCCCGGGCGACCTGGACGGCGGCGGAGTCGGCGCGCATGCGGCCCGCCATCGCCCGCAGGTCGTCGGGATCCACGGCGACGATCCCGCCATGCGTGATCTCCACGTCGCTTCCCATTGACGTCACCCCGCCCGCAACCCGGACTGGATCGACTCCAGCTGGTCGAGCACGCCGACGAGCTCACGCTGCTGCGCGGCGCATCGCTCGAGCATCAGCTCGATCGCGCGGGCCTTCCACGCGCAGTCGGCCGCGAGCGCGCACAGATCGGCGATCGCGCGATCCAGCCGCTCTCGCGCGCGGTCGCAGCGCAGCATGGCCTCCGCGAGCATCCAGGATCCTTCGGCAGTGACGGGAGCGATGGCGAACATGACAGCGACTCTGCCGGAGGCCGAGTCCGCGCAGGACGAGGTTCCCGTGACCCGTGCAGAGCCCGCGGATCCCCTGCCTTGTGGAGGACGAACGGCGCGCACTTCGCCACCCGCGCTTCGCCGCCTGCGTTCCGCCGCCCCGCTCCGCCGCGCCGCGCTCGGCCGCCCGACTCGTTACGGCACGGACTCGTTACGGCACAATGGAGCCATGACCGAGTCGGACCCGTTCCGCGTGATCTTCGTGTGCACGGGCAATATCTGCCGGTCCCCCATGGCGGAGGTCGTCTTCCGCGACATCGCCGCCAAGCAGGGCCTCGGCGACCGGATCGTGTCGACCAGCGCCGGGACGGGCGACTGGCACGTGGGCGAGCAGGCCGACAGTCGCACGATCGACTCCCTGGCCCGCCGCGGCTACGACGGAACCAAGCATCGCGCGCGCCAGTTCACCTACGACTCCTTCGCCGAGAACGACCTCGTCGTCGCCCTGGACCGCACTCACGAGCGGATCCTGAAGCAGTGGGCGCGCGACGAGTCGGAGGAGGGCAAAGTGACCCTGCTGCTCTCGTTCGAGCACAATCCGACCGTGCTGGATGTGCCGGACCCCTACTACGCCGACGCCCGGGTGTTCGACGAGGTGCTCGGTATGATCGAGAGAGCGAGCCACGGCCTGTTCGGCCAGCTCGAACCCGCCATCCGACCGCCGCGTCCGTGACGTCCCTCGCCCGTGACGGCACCGCGGAGTATCGGACCGACGGCATGATCCACGACTCTTCCGGAGGACACCCCGTGACCGCCTCGCTTCCCGTCCAGCCTCTCAGCCCGCTCGACGGCCGCTACCGCGCCGCGGTCGCCCCGCTCGCCGACTACCTCTCCGAGGCCGGCCTGAACCGTGCCCGCGTCGAGGTCGAGGTGGAGTGGCTGATCGCCCTCACGGACCGCGCTCTGTTCGGCACCGCGCCGCTCGCCGAGGCCGACAAGGACCGTCTGCGCGGCCTGTACCGCGACTTCGGCCAGGCCGAGATCGATTGGCTCGCCGAGAAGGAGGCGGTGACCCGCCACGACGTGAAGGCCGTGGAGTACCTCGTCCGCGACCGCCTTTCGGCGCTGGGCCTGGACGCCATCGCCGAGCTCACGCACTTCGCCTGCACGAGCGAGGACATCAACTCCGCCTCCTACGCCCTCACCGTCAAGCGCGCCGTCGAGCGGGTGTGGCTGCCCGCGCTCCAGGACGTGATCGCCAAGCTCCGCGAGCTCTCGGTCGAGCACGCCGACGCCGCCATGCTGTCCCGCACGCACGGCCAGCCGGCAACGCCCTCGACCATGGGCAAGGAGCTCGCGGTGTTCGCATGGCGGCTGGAGCGCGTGGTCAAGCGGATCGAGGGATCCGAGTACCTCGCCAAGTTCTCCGGCGCGACCGGCACCTGGTCGGCGCACCTCGCCGCCGAGCCCGACGTCGACTGGCCGATGATCGCCCGCGAGTACATCGAGGGCCTCGGCATCGACTTCAACATCCTCACCACCCAGATCGAGTCGCACGACTGGCAGGTCGAGCTGTACGACCACGTGCGCCATGCGGGCGGGATCCTGCACAACCTCGCGACCGACATCTGGACCTACATCTCGCTCGGCTACTTCGCGCAGATCCCCGTCGCCGGCGCGACCGGATCCTCGACCATGCCGCACAAGATCAACCCGATCCGCTTCGAGAACGCCGAGGCGAACCTGGAGCTGTCCGGGGCGCTGCTGAACTCCCTGTCGCAGACCCTCGTCACGAGCCGGATGCAGCGCGATCTCACCGACTCGACCACGCAGCGCAACATCGGCGTCGCCTTCGGGCACTCGCTGCTCGCCCTGGACAATCTGCGCCGCGGCCTCAACGAGATCTCGCTCTCGCGCGACGTGCTGCTCGAAGACCTCGACCACAACTGGGAGGTGCTCGCCGAGGCCATCCAGACCGTGATCCGCGCGGAGGTCGTCGCCGGGCGCTCCACGATCCAGGATCCGTATGCGCTGCTCAAGGAGCTCACCCGCGGTCACCGTGTGGGCGCGGCCGACCTCGCCGAGTTCGTGCAGGGCCTGGAGATCGGCGACGCCGCGAAGCAGCGCCTGCTCGCGCTGACCCCGGCGACGTACGTGGGGCTCGCGGAGACGCTCGCGAAGTAGGGAACTCGCTCACGCCGAAAGGACGGATGCAACTCTGCAGGACGGATCCTCGGATCCTGTCCTGTGGACGTGCATCCGTCCTTTGTTCGTGAGGCTGGTTCCGGGCCCCGATGCCCCGGGCTCAGGCCTCGGCGGGTGCGGCTGCGGGCGCGCCGGAGTGCTCGCCGGCGCGGTCCTTCGGCATCGCGAGGATCGCCACCAGCATGAGCGCTGCGGTCACGGCCGCCGCGATGAACACCCAGGTCGAGGCGTGCACGACGGTCGCCGGGTCCTCGGATCCGCCACCGGAGGCGATGATCGCGTTCGAGATCGCACCGAACACGGCCACGCCCACGGCGCTGCCGGCCGAACGGGCGAACGTGTTCATCCCGGTGACCGCGCCGCGCTCGCCCCAGCCGACGGATGCCTGCGCGACGATGAGCGTGGGCGCGGCGGTCCAGCCCAGGCCGAAGCCGATCACGAAGGCGACCGCGGCGAGCGTGTAGGCGTTCGGATACGGCCCGATCAGCGCCAGCCCGATCGCGGCGAGCACGGCGATCGACGCCCCGATCAGCGCGGTGAAGCGGAACCCGTGCCGCAGATACAGCCGCCCGGCGTTGGCGGCCGAGAGCGGCCAGCCCAGGGTGAGCGCGGCCACAGCGAGCCCTGCCAGCAGCGGCGGCACCGCGATCGCACCCTGCAGATACGCCGGCGCGAAGCTCGTGATGCCCGTGAGCAGGGCGCCGATCGCGAGCGAGGCGAGCGTCGTGGTGAGGATGAGGCGGCGCGAGATGAGCCGCAGGTCGATGATCGGCTCGGCCGCGCGGCGCTCCACGAGCGCGAAGGCGACGAGCGCCAGCGCACCGCCGACGAAGCAGACCAGGCTCGGGACCGACAGCCAGGCCCAGGCATTGCCGCCCTCGAGGATGCCGAGGATGATGCCGGTCAGACCGATCGTCAGCAGCCCCGCGCCGAGGTAGTCGATCCGATGCCGATGCTTGTCGATCTGCTCATGGAAATGCCTCACCAGCATCCATCCCGCGATCAGGCAGAGCGGGATGTTGATGAAGAAAATCAGCCTCCAGGCGTCGAACTGGGCGAACAACCCGCCCAGCGCCGGGCCGATCACCGAGGACAGCGCCCAGACGCTGGCGATGTATCCCTGCACGACGGCGCGCTCGGACAGCGTGTAGATGTCGCCGACGATGGTCGCGACCATCGGCCCGACGGCCCCTGCGCCGAGTCCCTGCACCAATCGGAACAGGATGAGCGAGGTCATGCTCCACGCGAGTCCGCACAGGATGGATCCGACCAGGAACAGGGCGATCCCGAAGAGCACGATCGGCTTGCGGCCGACCGTGTCGGCGAGCTTGGAGTAGATCGGCACGCTCACGGCCTGCGCGAGCAGGTAGATCGAGAACAGCCAGGGGAACTGCTGGTAGCTGCCGAGATCGCGCACCACGCTCGGCACGGCCGTGGCCAGGATCGTCGCGTCCATCGCGATGAGACCCATCGCGAGCATGAGCGAGAGCAGCACCGGGCCGCGATCGGATCGGAGTCCGACAGAGGCGCGATCGATCGTCATGCTCACCCTGGGGTCAAGGCGTTCCGGATCCGGGCTATTCCCGGTCGACTACGCCTTCGGCGCGTCGCCCTCCGCGGATCCGGATGCGTCGTCCGAGTCGGCATCGACCGTGCCCGTCGTTCCCGGTGCGGCTGCGGTGTCGTCGACCTTGTCATAGAGCACCGGGCGGTCGTGGGTCTTGGTGAAGTCCGCAGGGTCCACCGCAAGGATCAGGATCGAGAGGATCAGCAGGGCCGCGATGAAGATCCCGCCGGTCACGATGAAGGCGAGGTTCCACGGCGGGATGGCCGCGTAGGTGCCCTTGTCGACGGCGCGCATCACCTTGTCGGTGAAGGCGCCCGTGGCGATCAGCGTGACGACGCCGGCGAAGACGCCGCACAGCAGCGACAGCCCGATCAGCTGCACCGGCCGGAACAGATCCCTGCGCCTGGTCTTCTCGGTCATGCGGATCCTTCGTTCTCGGCCGGCGCCGTGCCGGCGGTGTCGATGCCCGAACCAGTGGAGCGGGAGCGGGGGCTGAGCCCTGCGATGCCGAGGAACACCGCGACGACGGCGGCGTACGCGCCGAAGATGCCCACGGCCAGGGTGATCCCGGTCAGCGTGAACGAGCCGGCCTCGGCGATGGAGTAGTTGAGTGCGTAGGTCGTCGGCACGCACAGCAGACCGACCGCGAGCGCCAGGCTCAGGGATCCGATCAGGATCGCGTCGCGGGCGCCGTCGGCGACGACCGCCGGCGCGGTCCCGGCGCGGGCCTGACGGCGGGCACGGAGTCCGGCGAGGAGCTCGACGAGCCCGCTCAGCGCACCCCACGCGATCACGACGACGAAGAACAGGGGCGTGGAGCGCCACGCGGGCACTCCCCCGGCCATGCCGGTGATGACGGAGATCACGGCGAGCAGCACGTGCGGCCAGCGCCAGCCCGCGGGCGCCACCAGCCATGCGGCGAGCATGTGGATCAGCGCCGTGACGAGAGCGAAACCGCTGAACACCGAGAGCCCGACGACCGCCGAGTGGTTCGCGGTGAACGTGATCATGAGCGCCGCGACGGCGGCGAAAACGGCGCGCGCGAGCTGCACGGTGCCCATGGACATCGTGCGCAGCTGGAACGTGCGGGTGGCGGGCATGACGGATCCTCGGGTCCCTGTGCTTCGAGCCCGTCGCGCGGTCTCGGGGACCAGGCCTCAGTAACCGCTTCGACGGGTTCTACGGCCGCCCCGATGGACGGGCGGACCCTGCCAGTCTACGCGCGTGATCCTAGGCGCCCGCTCGGGAGGCAGGCTCCGGCGCATCCGGATCCCGATCGCCCGCATCCGCATCCGGATCCGGATCCTCGGCGGTGCGTCCGTCCTTGCGGCGCGGTTGCAGCTCGCTGAGCAGGGTGCCCGCGATGATGAGGGCCGCTCCGAGGATGGCGAGCGGCGGGATCCGCTCCCCCGCGATGCGCCCGACCACGCCCGCCCACACCGGTTCGCCGGTGTAGATGATGGTCGCGCGGGTCGCGGAGACCGAGCGCTGCGCCCAGTTCATCGTGAGCTGGATCAGACCGCTCGCGACGCCCATGCCGAGACCGGCGAACAGCCAGACCGGGTCGAAGGCGGGGATCGCCTCGCCGACGGCGGGCATGGTGGCGAAGCCCAGCAGCGACGCGGTGAGCAGCTGCACCACCGTCAGCCGCCCCACGTCGAAGCGCCCGCCGAAGAGGCTGATCAGGATGATCTCCCCCGCGATCGGCAGCGTGCTGATGAGGGTGAGGATCTCGCCCTCGCCCAGCTGGATGCCGCGGGATCCGATGCCGGCCACCAGCAGCAGGCCGACGAACGCCAGGCCCGCCCCCACCAGGGTCAGCGCCCTCGGCGGCTTGCGCAGCACCAGCCACTGCAGCAGCGGAACGAGCGGCACGTAGAACGCGGTCATGAACGCGCTGGTGCTGGAGTCGATCGTCTGCAGGCCCGCGGTCTGCAGACCGTAGCCGCCGTAGATGGCGGCGCCGATGGCCGCGCCGGCCCCGAACTCGCGCCACGTCATCCCGTGCAGCGAGCGCCAGAAGACCGCCGCGGCGAACACTCCCGCCGCGAGGAACCGGAACCCCACGAAGAACCACGGCCCGGAATGCTGCATCGCCGTGTGCACGACGAGGAACGTGCCGCCCCAGATGATCGTGATCCCGACGAGGGCCCACTCCTGCACGGACAGTCCCAGGAGGCGACGGGAGACGGGGCGATTCACGGTAATACGTTACGGGGTCGGGCGGTGCCGCATGCGCGAGCGCGTGCGCTCAGCCGGCGGTGGACTCCGCGGTGGCGATCCAGAGCCGGCCGGATCCGGTCACCTGCACGTGCGCCGGCCGGCTCACGAACACGGAGGCGGCGCGGGGCACGTCCGCTGTCTCGTCGCCGGCGGACAGGGTGAACGATCCGTCCGTGGCGATCGCGATCGAGGGGCCGGCCAGCGCGATCTCGGCCGCGCCGGTGACCGCGAGCAGCTCGAACGGCACTTCGGCGCCGGTGGCGTGGATGCGCGGGCGGTAGCCGAGCACGTTCTCGGCGACCTCGACGGGGACGAGGTGGTCGTCGTCCGACGCGGTGAAGGTCAGCACGCGCTCGAGCTCGGCGGTGTCGACGTGCTTGGGGGTGAGCCCGCCGCGCAGCACGTTGTCACTCGGGCCCATGAGCTCGACGCCGGCTCCGCGCAGATAGGCATGGATGTTGCCGGCGGGCAGCCAGAGCGACTCCCCCGCGGCGAGCGTGATGTGGTGCAGCATCAGGGCGACCGCGATGCCGGGGTCGCCGGGGTAGGCCTCGGCGAGGCGCGTGATCAGCTCGAAGCGGCCGTCACCCGACGCCGCGGCCACGAGCGCGGCGACGGCGAGGTCCACGGCCGCACCGCCGGCCAGCAGCCAGGAGAACCCGGCGCGCAGCCCGTCGGGGCCGGCCAGCTCCTCGCGCCAGGGCGCCAGCGAGTCGGATCCGGATCGCGCCGCGAGGGCGTCCACATCGGCGAGGATCTCGGCGACGGGACGGAAGCCGCACAGCGCCTCGAAGCCGTCCTCGAGGGCGACGATCAGCTCGGGCTTGGCATAGGGATCCTTGTAGTTCCGGTGCGCGGCGGTGAGAGGGATGCCACGGGCGTTCTCATCGGCGAATCCGGCCTCGGCCTGGGCCGGGGTGGGATGCGCCTGGAGCGACAGGGGCGCGCCCGACACGAGGATCTTGAGCAGGAACGGCAGGCGGGAGCCGCTCTCGTTCTCCCAGTCCAGCAGCGTCGCCCAGGGTTCGCCGGCGACGGTGCGCGCCGGGGATCCGGGGTGCGCGCCGAGCCACAGCTCCGCCTCCGGGCCGCCGGTGCCCGCGGTCCCGAGCACGCCCGCGACGCCGTCCAACCGGCCCCAGGCGTAGTCACGCGGCTCATTGCCGATGGGGACGAACAGCGGGCTCGAGGGGGCACTCATGGGTCTCCGTTCAGCGGATGCAGAGGGTCCCTGCCAGCGTATCGAGCGTCGCCGCGGCGGGCCGCCCCGTTTCGAAGCGCGCGAATTGCCGTGACCCGAGGCCGGGAAGGG
The DNA here is from genome assembly GCF_052045265.1 of Microbacterium sp. 22303. Lineage (NCBI taxonomy): Bacteria > Bacillati > Actinomycetota > Actinomycetes > Micrococcales > Microbacteriaceae > Microbacterium > Microbacterium sp. 22303. The sequence goes on from NZ_JBQEOQ010000002.1 coordinate 158,345, forward strand.
TCATTCGCGCGCTTCGAAACGGCGATCAAGGCGCGCGGATCCGCGGGATCCGGACGAAGATGGCTCCATGAGCCAGCCCCGCCCCGCCACCGCCGCGACCGCCGCGATCCGCTCCGCCCGCGACCTGCTGCTCGCGCACGCCTCCGATTACGCGGGCGCCCGCGCGGTCTTCCACTGGCCCGCGCTGTCCGAGTTCAACTTCGCCCTGGAGTGGTTCGACGTCGTGGCCGGCGAGACGCCGAACCGGCCTGCGGTGCAGATCGTCTCGGCCGATCTGACGAGCAGAAGCTGGACCTACGGCGAGCTCGCGCGCCGCTCGAACCAGGTCGCGAACTGGCTGCAGGGCCTCGGGATCCGCCGCGGTGACCACGTGATCGTGATGCTAGGCAACACGATCGATCTGTGGGAGACGATGCTCGGCCTCACCAAGGTCGGGGCGGTCGCGATCCCCACTTCGACGCTGCTCTCCCCCGCGGATCTGGCCTACCGCGCGGAGAAGGGCGAGGCACGCGCGATCGTGACGCTCGGATCCCTCGCCGACCGCGTCTCCGAGCTGCCCGAAGACATCGAGCGCATCGCCGTGCCCGACACGTCTGGCGCGGCGGCGCCCGCCGGCTGGCACGACTTCGCCGGCTCGAACGACGCCGAGAACGACTACGAACCCGACGGTCCCACCCCGGCCGGTGACACGAGCCTGCTGTACTTCACCTCGGGCACGACCAGCCGGCCGAAGCTCGTGCAGCACACGCACGTGTCGTATCCGGTCGGGCACCTGTCGACCATGTGGTGGCTGGGCGTGCGCGAGGACGATGTGCACCTGAACATCTCCTCGCCCGGCTGGGCCAAGCACGCCTGGTCGAGCTTCTACTCGCCGTTCCTCGCCGAGGCCACCGTGTTCGTCTACAACTACGACCGCTTCGACGCGAACACGCTCATGGAGGTCATGGAGCAGCACCGCGTCACGACGTTCTGCGCCCCGCCGACGGTGTGGCGCATGCTGATCCAGGCCGATCTGAGCCGGCTCCCGCACCCGCCGCGCGAACTCGTCGGCGCCGGCGAACCGCTGAACCCCGAGGTCATCGGTCGCGTGCGTCAGGCCTGGGGCGGCACGATCCGCGACGGCTTCGGGCAGACCGAGATGACGGCCTGCGTGGGCAACTCGCCGGGCCAGGTCGTGAAGGACGGATCCATGGGTCGCCCGCTGCCCGGATACCCGGTGGTGCTGGTGGATCCGGTCACCGGGGCGCGCGTGGACGGCGACGCGGATGGCGTGGCCGAGGGCGAGATCTGCCTCGACCTCGCGGAGCGCCCGCTCGGGCTCATGGCCGGGTACTACGCGGATCCCGATGCCACCGCGCGCTCACGCGAGGGCGGCTTCCACCACACGGGCGACATCGCGACCCGCGACGCCGAGGGGTACCTGACGTACGTCGGGCGCGCGGACGACGTGTTCAAGGCGTCCGACTACAAGATCTCGCCCTTCGAGCTCGAGTCGGTGCTGCTCGAGCACCCGGACGTCATGGAGGCGGCGGTCGTGCCGAGCCCGGATCCGACCCGCCTCGCGGTGCCGAAGGCGTATGTGCTGCTGACCGCGTCGGCGCACGACGACCTCACCGCGACCGCCGGCTCGATCTTCGCCTACGCCCGAGGCCAGCTCTCCCCGCACCTCTGGGTGCGGATCATCGAGTTCGTGCCGGAGCTGCCGAAGACGATCTCCGGCAAGATCCGCCGCGTGGATCTGCGCGCTCGCGAGGCCGAGCGCATCGCGAGCGGCGACGAGTCGGGCCAGCACCACGACCGCGACCACCGCTGACCGGGCCGCTCCCCTGTCGTTTCAGAGCGCGCACTTTGCTGTGGATCCGGCCCGGATCCAGCCATTTGCGCGCTTCGAAACCCTGAGGGGCTGCGAGCGGACGTCAGCGCGCGTCGTAGTCGGCGCGGGACTGCTCGATCGTGGCGTGGTTGGCGATCGCCCACTGTGCGATCGTGTGCGCGATCTCGACGAAGGTGCTGCCGAGAGCCGTGAGCCGATACTCCACCCGTGGCGGGACTTCTGCGTAGGCGGTGCGGATCACGAGCCCGTCGCGCTCGAGCTGGCGCAGCGTCAGGGTGAGCATGCGCTGGGAGATCCCGGGGATGTGCCGCAGCAGGTCGCTGAACCGCATCACGTCGTCGCCGAGGGTGGCGACGACCAGCAGCGACCACTTGTCCCCTACCCGGTCGAGAACGTCGCGGATCATGCGCCCCACCTCGGGACCGCCTGGCTGCCCCTCGCACGAGCGCTCGTACTCGGAGAGATCCGCAGGCGCGGCGGGCGCCGGCTCGCTCACGGTTCTGCCCCTGTGCGCCGGTGACACCGATGTGCCTTTTGTACGCGTCTCCACGATGCTCCATCCTTTACTTACTGATCGTAACAAGGTGACGATCGATAACAAGAAGGAACCTCATGCTGATCGCCCTGTGGATCGTCAACGCGCTGCTAACCCTCGCCATGCTGGGCGGCGGCGGCATGAAGCTGATCACCCCGAAGCCGGTGCTCGCCGAGCGCGGGATGGCCTGGACCGAGGACTTCTCCGCAGGCTCGATCAAGGCGATCGCCGCCCTCGAGGTCGTGGGCGCGATCGGGCTCATCCTGCCGCTCGCGACCGGGATCGCCCCGATCCTCACCCCGCTCGCCGGCGCCGGTCTCGCAGTCATCATGCTCGGCGCCGTCGTCGTGCACCTGCGCCGCAAGGAGACGGCGACCCCGGCGATCGTCCTCGCCGTGCTGGCCGTGGCGAGCGCGGTGCTGGGCTTCCTCGCCATCCGCTGAACCCGCTCGCCGCGCTCCCGGATCCGGCTCAGGTCGCGATCCTCGAGTTCAGGTCGCACTATCTGCTGTTCCCAGCCGCCGGAAACAGCAGATATTGCGACCTGAACGATGTCATCGCGACCCGAACGAGGGGATCCGGCGCCGGCGGAGCGGCCGGGGTCCGGGCGGCTCAGAGGTCGGCGATGACGATCCGTCCCATACGCATCAAGTGCTCGTACGCGTTCGGCCGTTGCATCAGCTCGCCGAGATTCGCGGGCACGACCTGCCAGCTCACGCCGAACCGGTCTACGAGCCAGCCGCACTGCTCGGCCTGCGGCACGGCGCTGAGCGCCTCCCAGATCCGGTCGATCTCCTCCTGTCCGTCGCAGTCGATCTGCAATGAGAACCCGGGAGTGAACGTGAAGTCCCTGTCGACGGGAGAATCGAAAGCCGCGAAGCGCTGCCCGGCGAGCAGGAACTCGGAGTAGATGATCGGCTCGTCGACGTGCGGAGGCTCGGTCACCGGATACTCGACCTGACGGGTGATCCCCGACGGCGGCAGCAGCTCGCCGTACAGCCCGATCGCCTCCTGCGACCTGTTCCGCACGGGCCCGCCGAACACGAGCATCGGGGTGATCAGCGGCGCGGGCTCGGCATCGCGGTCCATCAGCTTCAGCTGCCAGCTGACCCCGTAACGATCCTCGACCCAGCCGTACAGGCCGCTGAAGAAGTACTCCCCAATGTCCATCAGCACGAGGCCGTCTTCGCCGAGTCTGGTCCAGGTGCGGTTGATCCAGGCCCGCGCGGCATTCTCATCGTCGAAGCGGCGCGGATCCACACTCAACAGAAACGAGATCGCCGGGTTCGGCGCGAATTCGGATCCGGCGTTGATCAAGGTGATCCGGTAGCCGTCGATCTCCACGTCCACGGTGAGCGGCTTCCCGGCGAACGAGCGCTGGAACTCCGGCAGTCCGTCGACGGGGTAGCGCGCGACGACCCGCGAAGTGGTGCGGTCGAACACCGACGCGTAGAAGGCCCCGGCCTCCTCGGCAGCATGGTCGCACCAGATGTTGGGGGTGATCCGCTGGGTCATATGGGGGAGCTCCTCGCACGCCGACGGTCCCCCCAAGAACTCCAGAGTGCTCGACCGCACGCTCTCACCGCAAGCGCCCGGCGGAGATCGGAGCACCGTGCGGGGTTCGCGGTCAGCCCCGGTCCGCCCTCAGCGCCGTCCGACTTTGAGCCGAGGCTTCGCCCTCACCACCGGAACGGAGGCCGTGATGACGGCGTCGACGACCATGGAACCGTCGGTCGGGCCGATGACCGGGATCGCGGTGGTCGGGGTGACCTCGATCGGATCCACGGGCATCCGCGCCAGTTCGCGATGCGCCTTCACGTACGCGGGGATGAGCAGCGCCGCCGCGCCCAGCCACGCGAGCGGGTTGCTCAGCGCGACGCCGGGGTAGCCGATGAGGGCACCGAGCACGACGGCGGCCCCGACGCGCATCACGAGCTCGATCACGCCGGTGACGGTCGGGATGAGCGTGTGCCCGAGGCCCTGCAGGACGCCGCGCAGCACGAACAGCACTCCGAGCGCGGTGTAGCTGACACCGTTGATCAGCAGCATGAGGGCGGCGAGGCGCACGACCTCGTCGGATCCGTCGCCGATGAACACGCGCACCATCGAGGATCCGAACAGCACCAGCAGCGCTCCGAGCACGACGGCCGTGATGACGGCCATCCAGATCGCCTGCGTCACGCCGCGGCGAATGCGGTCGGGCCGACGTCCGCCGAGGTTCTGCGCCGCGTACATCGAGGCGGCGAGTCCGATCGAGGCGAGGAACGCGACCGCGATGCTGTCCACGCGGGAGGCGGTCGTGTATGCGGCGACGGCGACGGGGCCGAGCATGTTCAGCGCGACCTGCACGGTGATCGTGCCGATCGCGATGATCGAGGCCTGGAAGCCCATCGGGAGGCCGAGGCGCAGGTGCTGGACGATGTCGTCGCGGGTGACCCGCCAGTCGGCCCGGTGCACATGCAGCACCGGGAGCTTGCGCCACACGTACACGAGGCACAGCACGACCGAGACGCCCTGCGCGACGACGGTGGCCCAGGCGGCGCCCGCGACGCCCCATTCGAACGTGCCGACCATGAGGATCACGAGCACGATGTTCAGCGCGCAGGAGACGGTGAGGAACACGAGTGGGGTGCGCGAGTCGCCGATCGCGCGGATCACCGCGGAGAGGTAGTTGAAGAACATGATCGTGCTGCCGCCGATGAAGGTGACCTGAGTGAACACGGTCGCCTCGGGCATCAGCACCTCGGGCGTCTGCAGCAGGGCGAGCAGCGGCGCGGTCACGAGCGGGGCGCCGACCGAGATGATGATGCTCGTCGCGGCGGTCAGCAGCGTGCCCGTGGCGACCGACCGTCGCACCGCGGCGTGATCGCCCGCGCCGTATGCCTGCGCGGTCGGGATCGCGAAGCCGCTGCTGAGTCCCCATGCGAAGCCGATCAGCAGGAAGATCAGGCTGCCGGTCGCGCCCACGGCGGCGAGCGAGTCGACGCCGAGATGGCGGCCGACGACGATCGCGTCGGCGAACTGGTAGAGCTGCTGCACGACATTGCCGATCAGCAGGGGGACGGCGAAGGCCAGGATGACGCGCCAGGGGCGGCCGGTGGTGAGGGACGTGGACATGCGGAACTCTTCGGGCGGGGATCGGCGGGGGACGAAGCAAGGCCCGCCGTGATCGGTCACGGCAGGCCGTTTCCCATGGTATCGAATCGATTCGGTGAATCGGTAGGGGGTGCGGGAACTTTCTGCCGGGTCGGGTCAGTCGGTGCGACCTCCGCCGCCGTATCCGCGATGCACATCGGGATCGAGTCCGTGTGCGGCGGCGAGGCGGGTCACGAGGGCGGCGAACGCCTCGCGCTCGGCCGGATCCAGAGGGCTCAGGACGTCGGCGTTCTGCTGCTCCGCCGCCGCGCGGAGGGTCCGCAGAGTGGCACGGCCGTCCTCGGTGAGATCGAGGCGGTGGTGGCGGCGATCGTCGGGATCGCGTGTCCGCGACACCAGGCCGGCCGCCTCGAGAGTGTCGACGAGCACGACCACCCGGCTGGGCACGGCGCCGAGCCGGTCCGCCAGCGCCCGCTGACTGAGCCCGGGGTTCTGCATCAGGATCCGCAGCACGCCGGCCGTCGCCGGGGTGAGGCCGGCCGGCTTCACGAGTTCGGCGAATCGCGCGGAGGCGAATGCGCCGAGCTGGGACAGCAGGAACCCCGTGCGTGCGGGTCGGCGAGCGGCATCCATGGGTCCAGCATAGTCCTCTTGACAGAATGATTCATGCCATGCATCATTTCAGTCATGACCGATTCTTCGCCTGCTTCCCGTCGCCCCGGCGGGCCCCCGCTGGGCCCGCTCGCGATCGTCGCCTTCGCCCTGACCATCGCCGGCGTCGTGGTGCTGCTCGTGGGCACCGGGTCGGTTCCTGCGCCGTTCGCCTCCGCCGCCGACGTCGCGAGCTGGTACACCGCCCACGCCCTGCCGATCCGCATCGCGGCGACTCTGCAACTCGGCGCCGCCGTGCCGCTGGGGATCCTCGCCGCCTCGATCTACGCCCGCCAGCTGCGCCTCGGCGTGCGCGTGCCCGGCCCGGTCATCGGCCTGTACGGCGGGATCGGCGCCTCACTGCTGCTGCTCGTCTCGGCCCTCGTGACCTGGGCGCTCGCCTCCGGTCCCGATGCCGCCGATCCCGGCAGCGCCGCGACCCTCGGGCGACTCGCCTTCGGGCTCGGCGGTGTCGGCTACGCCGTGGGCATGGGACTGCTGATCGCCGGCATCGCCGTGCCGGCGTTCATCCTGCGGCTGATCCCGCGCTGGCTCGCGCTGGCCGGGCTCGTGCTCGCGGCCGTGGGCGAGCTGTCGTTCCTCTCGCTCGTGATCGACCCGCTGCAGGCGCTGTTGCCGATCGTGCGCTTCGGGGGCGGAGCCTGGCTGATCGCAGCAACGTTCCTGCTGCCCCGGGACAGGCCGCGGCGAGGTCCGCGCACCGCGGCCGCGGAGGACGCGTCATGAGCACCGCGCTCGTCGTCGGCGCGAACGGCGCCATCGGCGAGGCCGTCGCACCCCGGCTCGCTGCGGAAGGGCATCGGATCCTCCTGGTATCGCGCCGACCGGATCCACTGGCCGCACTCGCGGACGCGCTGCGCGGCGACGGTCACGACGCGGAAGCGGTCGCGTTCGACGCCGCCGAGGCGGGCGCGCTGGCGGAGTTCCTGGCCGTGCACGCCCCGGAGGGGATCGACGTCGCAGTGAACAACCTCGGCATCGCGCACCTGCCTCGTCCGCTCACCGAGATCGACGACGTGGAGTTCGCCCAGGTGCTCGCGGTCGACCTGCTGGGCCTGTCCCGGTGCCTGCGCGCGGAGCTCGCTGCGATCCGCGACGGTGGGGCCGTCGTGAACGTCGCTTCCACCGCAGGCCTCGGCGGTGCCCCCGGCATGTCGGCCTATGCCGCCGCCAAGCACGGCGTCGTCGGCCTCACCCGCACCACGGCGCTCGACGAGGCCGCCCGGGGCGTGCGCGTGAACGCCGTCGCGCCGGGGCCGATCGCGTCGGGCTCGGTGCTCGACCAGCCCGCGGAGGTGCGCGAACGCATCGGCCGGTTCATCCCGATGCAGCGGATGGGGCGCCCCGAGGAGGTCGCCGAGGCGATCGCGTGGCTGGCCTCACCCGCCGCATCCTTCGTGACCGGCGTGGTGCTGCCCGTCGACGGCGGCAAGACCGCCGCGCTCTGACCGATCCGAACGGAGACCTCATGGACCTGTTGACCCTGCTGCGCGAGTTCCTCGTGCTCGTGCACCTCGTCGGCTTCGCTCTGCTGCTCGGCGGCTGGGCCGCGCAGGCGGTGCGGCGACGCTACGTCACCACGACCCTGTTCCGCACGGGGCTGGGGGTGATGATCGCGTCCGGACTGCTGCTCGCGATCCCCTTCCCCGCCGGCGTGCACCTCGACTACCTCAAGCTCGGGGTGAAGCTGGTGGTCGCCCTCGCCATCGGCGGCGCCTTCGGCGTCGTCATCACGCGGGAGCGCGCCGGCCGGCCGACCGCCACGGCCTTCTGGACGATCGGCGCCCTCGCCGTGCTGAACGCCGGGATCGCGATCTTCTGGCACGGCGCCTGACCGGTCGCCCGGCGCCCCCATTTACGGGTCGTCCCCCTGAGCACGGTCTATAGGTCGTGCTCAGGGGGACGACTCGATGAAGGAGGGGCGCTCAGCGGAATCGGCGCAGCCTCAGGCTGTTGCCGACCACGAACACGCTGGAGAACGCCATGGCGGCCCCCGCGAGCATCGGGTTCAGCAGGCCCAGCGCAGCGATCGGGATCGCGGCGACGTTGTACGCGAAGGCCCAGAACAGGTTCGTCTTGATCGTGTCCAGCGTGCGCCGGGAGAGCCGGATCGCGTCGGCCGCGGCGCGCAGGTCGCCCCGCACGAGCGTGATGTCGCTCGCCTCGATCGCGACGTCGGTTCCCGTGCCCATCGCCATGCCGAGGTCGGCGGTGGCGAGCGCCGGAGCGTCGTTCACCCCGTCCCCGACCATCGCCACCACGCGACCCTCGGCCTGCAGCCGGGTGACCGCGTCGACCTTGCCCTCGGGCAGCACCTCGGCGATCACCTCCTCGATGCCGACCTCCGCGGCGATCTGTCGGGCGACCGCCTCGTTGTCGCCGGTGAGCAGGATCGGCGTGAGGCCGAGGCGCTTGAACTGGGCGACCGCGTCGGTGCTCGTGGGCTTCACGGTGTCGGCGATCACGACGATGCCGCGGGCGGATCCGTCCCACCCGACCGCGATGACGGTCTTGCCTCCCGCTTCGGCCTCGGCCTTCGCGGCCGCAACCCGGGGGCTCAGGCGCTCCGCCCAGTCCGCGAGCAGCGCCTCCCGGCCGACGAGCACGGCGTGCCCGTCGACGATGCCCTGCACACCGCGGCCCTCGAGATTCTGGAAGGACTCGACCTCGGGAAGCGGATCCGCGGTCGTCCCGTCGAGTGCTCGAGCGGCCGAAGCCGCCACGGCGGCGCGGGCGACGGCCTGCGCGATGGGGTGCTCCGACGCGTTCTCCAGCGCACCTGCGAGACGCAGCAGCTCGGCCGGATCCGTTCCCTCCTCCGCGATGACGCCCGTGACCTCCATGCGCCCGCTCGTCACGGTGCCGGTCTTGTCGAGCACGATCGTGTCCACGCGGCGGGTGGATTCCAGCACTTCCGGACCCTTGATCAGGATCCCCATCTGGGCGCCCCGCCCTGTACCCACGAGCAGCGCGGTCGGCGTGGCGAGGCCCAAGGCGCACGGGCAGGCGATCACGAGCACGGCGACCGCGGCGGTGAACGCCGCCGTGGCGGGGAAGCCGGCTCCGAGCCAGGCGCCGAGCGTCACCACGGCGATCGCGATCACGATCGGCACGAACACGCCGCTGATCCGATCCGCGAGGCGCTGCACCTCGGCCTTGCCGGTCTGGGCGTCTTCGACGAGTCGGGCCATCTGCGCGAGCTGCGTGTCGGATCCGATCCTCGTCGCGCGGATCACCAGGCGCCCGCCGGCGTTGACGGTCGCTCCGGCCACCGCGTCGCCCGCGCCGACCTCGACCGGCACGGATTCACCGGTGAGCATCGACGCGTCCACCGCGGAGGATCCGGAGACGACGACACCGTCCGTGGCGATCTTCTCACCCGGACGCACGACGAACTCGTCACCGGCTGCGAGCTGCGCGATCGGGATCCGGACCTCTTCTGTCCCGGAGCCCGCCCCGGTCCCGGGGCCCGCCGAAGGCCGCAGCACCGCCACATCCTTCGCGCCGAGCTCGAGCAGTGCGCGCAGCGCCGCGAACGCACGCCGCTTGGAGCGCTTCTCGAAGTACCGTCCGGCCAGGATGAAGACCGTCACGCCCGCACCCACCTCGAGGTAGATGTTGCCGCTGCCGTCACCTCCTGAGCCTGTCGAAGGATCAAGGGTGAACGAGAACTCGTGCCGCATCCCCGGCATGCCCGCGGCGCCGAGGAACAGGGCGTACAGCGACCACCCGAACGCGGCGAGCGTGCCCATCGAGATGAGCGTGTCCATGGTCGCGGCCCCGTGACGCAGGTTCAGCCACGCGGCACGGTGGAACGGCCACGCGCCCCACACGATCACGGGTGCGGCGAGCGCCAGCGACGCCCACTGCCAGTACGTGAACTGCAGCGCGGGGATCATCGCCATCGCGATGACGGGCACCGTGAGGATCGTGCTGACCAGCAGCCGGGTGCGCAGAGAGCGCAGCTCCGGGTCATCGGCCTCCGGATCCGGCCCCTCGGCCGTCTCGGGGAGCGCGGGCTTCGGGAGCACGGCGGAATAGCCGATGTCCTCGACCTGGGCGATGAGCGTGGACGGGTCGAACCCGTCCGGCAGCGACACCTTCGCCTTCTCGGTCGCGTAGTTCACCACAGCGGTGACCCCGTCGAGCTTGTTCAGGGTCTTCTCGATGCGGTTCGCGCAGGAGGCGCAGGTCATCCCGCCGATCTCGAGCTCCACGCTGTTCGCGTTCATGGGTGCGTCTCCTTTCGTTGCAGGTCGGTCGCGCCGGGTCAGTGGGCGCGCGTCGTCGTGTCGAGGACGAAGGCGGCCGTGTGCACGGCTCCCTCCACCTGGAAGTCGAAGTAGAGCAGGTAGCGGCCCTCAGTGCCCACGTGGGCGGAGAAACGGACGTCGGGTCCCGACGTCGCGCCGGGCGTCGGAGCCGCGCCTTCCGGATGCACGTGCAGGTAGGCGAGGTCGCCCTCGCGCAGCGCGACGAGGTGCCCGTAGGCGCCGAGGTAGGGCTGCAACGTGGTGACGGGAGCGCCGTCGCGACGGACCGTCACGGTCAGCACGGAGGCGGATCCGGGCTCGAGAGAGCCGTCGATGCTGACGTCGAAGCCGTCGGCGTTCGCTCGGGTGCTCGTCGCGGGGACGACGGGTGCGAACAGGCCGGCGACGTCGATCGTGCGGGTGAGGGTGACCGGATCCGCACCCGCGGCCGCGAAGTCCGCGAAGACCCGGTACGTCCCGGCGGCGTCCCACGCCCAGGGAATGCTCCAGGTGCCGGTGGCGGTGTCGAGCACGGGGTGCACGTGCCGGAACCCGGTGCCGTCGCTGCGCACGACTATCAGGTGCAGATCCTTCTCGTGCTGCGGCGTGTAGGCCGTGACCGGGGCGCCTGCGGCGTCGAGGATCCGGAAGCTCAGCGCCCCCAGCTCCCCCACAGCGCCAGGCGCGGAGACCGGAGGGAGCGTGTACCCGCGGGCGGAGAGGGACACGCCTGCGAGGCTCTCCCCCGCCGCCGCGTGCGCGCTGTGGTCCATGGATCCCTGTGCGCCGGATCCGTGCGCGTCGTGCTGGCCCATCTCGGTCTCCTCCTCGTGCATGGTGTTCTGCGGTGCGGCGTCGCGCGGGGCGACGAGTGCCGCGGCGCCGAACGCCACGGCGAACGCCGCCGCGAGCCCGGCGCCGTAGAGGCCCAGTCGTCCCGCGGCGTTCATCAGGCGTGAACCGCCCGGTAGCCGGCCTCGTCGACCGCGGCGAAGACACTCGCGTCATCGAGACCCGTCGTGGACGTCACCACGAGGCGGCCGGTCGACGCGCTCACCTCGATGCCTTCGACGCCGGCGATCTTGCCGACCTCCCGGCGCACGGACATCTCGCAATGCCCGCAGGTCATCCCGGTCACCTGGTACTCGGTGGTGGTCATGTCATCTCCTCCGTTCGATACCCCGTCCGGGTATCCGATGGTCACAACCATATACCCCCCAGGGGTATTCCGCGCCCCACGAGGAATCACGTTCCCGCCGATCGGAAGGCCGCACCGACGCGTCTCGCGCCGGCAACGGATCAGTGCAGCGAGCCGTCGGCCTCGACCACACGCCAGGCGTGCAGTCGCACGGCAAGACCGGCCCGCGTCGGCGCGCACACGAACGGGCCCGCCTCCGCGACGAGCGACGACGCGAACGGCAGCACGCGCACGAGCTGGAGCGGCTCGCCGACGATTCCGGCGCGCACCGTGAGCGCGTCCGTACCACGGCTCACCCGCACGAGGATGCGACGATCGACCCACTCCGGTACCGGGGCGAGTGACCAATCCGACATCCCGTCGGTGACCACGGCGCCCACTTGCGGCCGCCCGTCGGCGAATTCGACGCCCGCCTTGACCCAGCGCTCGTCCGAGACGCGCACGAACGCCCCCGCCTGGTCGAACTGGGCGGAGAACGCCGCCGTGAACTCCACCTCCACGGCCGTGTCCACGGCGAACGGCACCACGAGCGCGTGCTCGCTGTCGTGCACGAACCCGTACGACGTGATCCGCCACGCATCGCTGCCTTCGACGGCGGTGACGACGAGGTCGCCCTGATCCTCGGCGAGCGCTGCGGGCTCGTGGGTCCAGCGTCCGTCCGACCAGGCGATGTCCGTCATCTCCTCAGGCTACGGCCCCGGCGGCATCCCGCCTGCAGCCCCGCGCCCCGCGGCCGCTGCAACCCCCGCGGTAACCGCAGCGACCCCTGCGGCAGCCCGCAGCGGCCCTTGCAGCACCTGCGGATCCGTAGACTCCGGACATGCGCATCGTCGTCTCCGGCACGCACGCCACCGGCAAGAGCACCTTGATCTCCGACTTCTCCCTCGCACATCCCGAGTTCGTCGTCCTCCCGGATCCGTTCGAGTTCGTGGACGAGGGAAGCGGATCCGGATCTCTCGTCGCGCAGCTGCGGATCAGTGCGGAGCGGCTCCTCGACCCGGAGCTCGCCGGATCCGTGATCGCCGAGCGCGGGCCGCTCGACTTCCTCGCCTATCTCGCCGCGCTCGACGACCTGGGCCGGTCCTCGCGAGCCGCGGAGCTGTTCCGGCGCGAGGCCCCGCTCGCCGCGGAAGCGATGGCGGAGGTCGACCTGCTCGTGCTCCTCGGGCTCGACGACGGCATCACCGTGCCCGAGGAGGAAGACCCTGAGCTGCGCGAGGCCATGGATGAGGCGCTGCGCGCGCTGACCGATGACGAGGAGCTCACCGGCGCGGCGCGGATCCTGGAGCTCGCAGGCGATCCGGCCACCCGGCTGGCGGCGCTGGAGGCCGCCGTCCGGGCGTGAGCCGAACCCCTTGTCCGTGGCGCGGGCCGCTCAGCCGGCCAGGGCCTGCTCCAGGTCGGCGAGCAGGTCGGCGATGTCCTCCAGACCGACCGAGAGGCGCACGACCTCCACGGGCACGGCCGCCTCGGTCCCGCGCACCGAGGCGTGCGTCATCGCGTCGGGGTAGTTGACGAGCGACTCCACGCCGCCGAGCGACTCCGCCAGCTGGAACACGCGCGTCGACTCGGCGAAGCGACGGGCGGCCTCGCCCGACTCCAGCGCGACCGAGACGATGCCGCCGAAGCCCGACATCTGCCGCGCGGCGAGCTCGTGGCCGGGGTGCTCGGGCAGGCCCGGGTAGTAGACGCCCGTGACGCGGGGATGCGCGGCGAGGAACTCGGCCACGGCCTGCGCGTTCTCGTTGTGCTGGCGCATCCGCACCGGCAGGGTCTTGATGCCGCGCGTGGTGAGCCAGGCGTCGAACGGCCCGGACACCGCTCCCACCGCGAACTGCAGGAAGCCGACCTTCTCGGCGAGCTCGGCGTCGCGCAGCACGACCGCGCCGCCGACCACGTCGGAGTGCCCGCCGAGGTACTTCGTCGTCGAGTGCACGACCACGTCGGCTCCGAGTGCGAGCGGGCGCTGCAGCGCGGGGGTGGCGAAGGTGTTGTCGACCACGACGACCGATCCGGCCTCGTGTCCGATCTCCGCGAGCGCGGCGATGTCCGAGATGCGCAGCAGCGGGTTCGACGGGGTCTCGACCCACAGCACGCGCGGGGCCTTCGCGGCGACGGCCGCGCGAACCGCCTCGGTGTCGCTCATGTCGACGACCTGCACCGTGATCCCCCAGCCGCCGAGCACCCGGGAGATGAGCCGGAACGTGCCGCCGTAGACGTCGTTGCCGAGCAGCACATGGTCGCCCGGCTGCAGGATCGCACGCAGCAGGGTGTCCTCCGCGGCGAGGCCCGAGGCGAACGAGTAGGCGTGCGTGCCGCCCTCGAGCGCGGCGAGCTGCGCCTGCAGCGCGTCCCGCGTCGGGTTGCCGCTGCGGCCGTACTCGTAGCCCTGGCGGAGGCCGCCGATCCCGTCCTGCACGAACGTCGTCGAGAGGTGCAGCGGCGGGATCACCGCGCCGGTGTAGGGGTCGGCGGCCTGGCCCGCGTGGATGGCGGCGGTGGCGGTCTTGTCGGTCTCGATGGTCATGGTGGGATCCTCTCGGGTTCAGTCGTGCGCGCGGGTCGTGTCCGCGGCGAGGTCGGCCGGGGGCACGGCGAACCCGTGCCCGGTCATCCAGTCGTCGTCGTAGAGCTTGTCGAGATAGCCGCGGCCGTGGTCGGGCAGCAGCACGACGACCACGTCGTCCTCCCCGAGGCCCTCGGCGACGCGCAGCGCGGCGACCACGGCCATGCCGCTGGAGCCGCCGACGAGCAGGCCCTCCTCGCGCGCGAGCCGACGGGTCATCGCGAACGACTCCGCATCGGAGATCCGCTCGTAGCCGTCGACCACGGCGGGATCGAACGTGGCCGGCAGGAAGTCCTCCCCGACGCCCTCGACGAGATAGGAGTGGATCTCATCGCCGGAGTAGATGGAGCCCTCGGGATCCGCGCCGATCACCTGCACGCGTCCGGCGCTCACCTCCTTGAGGTAGCGGCCGGTGCCGCTGATCGTGCCGCCGGTGCCGATGCCCGCGACGAAGTGCGTGACCCGGCCGTCCGTGTCGGACCAGATCTCCGGGCCGGTGGATTCGTAGTGCCCGCGAGGGCCGTTCTGGTTCGCGAACTGATTGGGGTTGAAGGCCCCGGGGATCTCGCGGGCCAGCCGAGCGGCGACCGAGTAGTACGACTCTGGATGCTCGGGCGGCACCGACGTGGGTGTGACGACGACCTCGGCGCCATAGGCGCGGAGCGTGGCGACCTTGGGCCCGTCGAACTTGTCCGGCACCACGAACACCATCCGATAGCCGCGCTGCAGCGCGACCAGCGCGAGGCCGACCCCGGTGTTGCCGCTCGTGGCCTCGACGATCGTGCCGCCCGGTTGGAGCAGTCCCTCGCGCTCTGCGGCATCGACGATCGACCGTGCGATGCGATCCTTCGCGGATCCGCCGGGGTTGAAGTACTCGACCTTGGCGAGCACGGTCGCGCGGATCGCGCCGCGCTCGGCGGTCGCACCGGTGACGGACGAGAGACGGACGAGGGGCGTCGCGCCGACGAGGTCGGCGACATGGCTGGCGTAGCGCACGGAAGTTGTCCTGAACGGTGGTCGCGCCGGAAGGGCGCAGGGCTGTCTGTGGTCGTCGGAGAAGCGCGGATCGCGCTCAGAGACAACAACGACAGGTCAGGGCCACAGTGTCAAGGTACAGCACCGGATCCGGATCCGAAGACTCGGCCGCAACAGCCCGCGTAACAGTTCGCCGACTCCCCTCCTGGATTCAAAGAGCGCAAATGGCTCCATCCAGGCCCGGAAAGGGGTCATTTGCGCGCTTCGAAACGGCAGAACCCCGCGTCAGGCCCGGCGCAGCGCATCCTCCAGGGCGACCCAGCCGAGCATCGCGCACTTGACGCGCGCGACGTAGCGGGAGACGCCGGTCAGGGCGGCCGCGTCGCCGTAGACGTCCTCGTCGAGCTCCATCGCGCCCCGAGAGCGCAGCGCCTCGCGGAAGCCGTCGATGAGTCCCGCCGCCTCTTCCCGCGAGTGACCGACCACGAGTTCGGTGAGCATCGACGCGGAGGCCTGCGAGATCGAGCAGCCGGATCCCTCCCAGCTCACCTCGGTGATGCGCTCGCCGTCGTCGGAGACGCGGGCGCGCAACGTGATCTCGTCGCCGCAGATCGGGTTGCGCTGGTGCGACTCGGCGGTGTGCGGATCGTCCTCCGCGCCGAGCAGGCCCTTGCCGTGCGGGCGCTTGGAGTGGTCCAGGATCAGCTCCTGGTAGAGGTCCTCGAGGCCGCTCATGCGTGCGCCTCCTGGTGATCGGAGGATCCGGAGACGCCGAAGAACGCACGCACACCGGAAACGGCGTCGAGCATCCGGTCGACCTCGTCGGCCGTGTTGTAGAGCGCCGCAGAGGCGCGCACCGACGCCGTCACGCCGAGGCGGGCGTGCACGGGCTCCGCGCAATGGTGGCCGACGCGCACGGCGACACCGC
Source organism: Microbacterium sp. 22303 (assembly GCF_052045265.1). NCBI lineage: Bacteria > Bacillati > Actinomycetota > Actinomycetes > Micrococcales > Microbacteriaceae > Microbacterium > Microbacterium sp. 22303. The sequence continues at coordinate 174,402 of NZ_JBQEOQ010000002.1, forward strand.
GGGAGTCGAGGAACTGGCCGACATCGTGCGCATGCACCCCGTCGACGACGAAGGCCTGCAGCGCCACGCGCTCGGCCCCGTCGGCCGCACCGAGAAGCCGCACGCCGTCGATCGCGCCGAGACCGGTGCGCAGGCGCTGCTCGAGGTCCTTCTCGTGCGCGTGCACCGCATCCATGCCGAGGTCGTCGAGGTACCGCACGGCGGCGGCGAGGGCGATCGCCTGCGACACCGGCTGCGTGCCGGCTTCGAACCGCTGCGGGGGCGGCAGGAACTCGGTGCGCTCGAATGTGACGCGCGTGATCATCGAGCCGCCGGTGAGGAACGGCGGCAGCGCGGCGAGCACCTCACGACGTCCGTACAGACCACCGATCCCGTACGGACCCTGCATCTTGTGGCCGGAGAACACGGCCAGATCGACGCCCAGCGCGGGCAGGTCGAGCGGCAGATGCGGCGCCGACTGGCACGCGTCGAGCACGGTGAGCGCGCCGACGGCCTGCGCGAGGGCGACGATCTCCGCCACGGGGTTGACGATGCCGAGCACGTTCGAGACGTGGGTGAAGGCGACGACGCGGGTGCGGGGTCCGATGACCTCGGCGGCGTGATCGAGGTCGAGGGATCCGTCGTCGCGGATCCGGATCACGCGCAGGACGGCGCCTGTGCGGGCCGCCAGCTCCTGCCACGGCACGATGTTCGCGTGGTGCTCCGCCTCGGTCACGACGAGCTCGTCGCCGGGCTGCAGCGCGAAACGGGCGCTCTCGGGCAGGCCGCGGCCGAGGGTCGCGTTGCCGATCGCGTACGCCACGAGGTTCAGCCCCTCGGTGGCGCCGTGCGTCCAGACCAGGTCGTCCTGGTGCGCGCCCACGAAGCCGGCCACAGTCGCACGGGCGTCCTCGTAGAGCTCCGTCGCCTCAGCGGCGAGCGTGTGCGCCCCGCGGTGCACCGCCGCGTTGGAGCGCTCCAGGAAGTCGCGCTCGGCATCGAGCACGACGCAGGGCTTCTGGCTCGTCGCCGCGGAGTCGAGGTACGCCAGCGGAGCCCCGTTCACGGATTCGGCGAGCAGGGGGAAGTCGGCGCGGACGGCGGCCACATCGAGGGCGGGAGAACTCACACATCAACGCTACGTCAGTGCCGACCCCCTGGGATCCGTCCGACAGTGCTTGGTCTCGATCCGGTGACGCCGCGGGAACAACCGCAAGTGGCTCTAGACAGATGCTCTGCGCAGGGAATACCTTGTGCCGTAACGGCGGTATATCGGGGGGTATTCATGCGGGGTCGTACGCGGTCGCTACGGGGATTCGTCCCCGCTGCGGTCGCGGGCGGATTCTTCGCCCTCGGCTGGGTGGCTCTGTCGATCGCTTTCGGATCCGGATCCGCGCAGGCTGCAGAGACCGCACCCCCGCCGCCTCCGAGCCTCCTCGGCACGTTGCAGAGCACGGTCGGCGCAGTTCAGGACACGATCGTCGAGGCGCCGGCCACCGTTCAGAGCACGCTCTCGGCCGTGCAGACCACCGTTTCCGAGGTGCTTCCGGCACCCGTCGTCGACGCGGTGACGGACGCGGCACCCGCGCCCGCAGAGGCCGCAGTGCCGGTTGCACCGCTGGTCGCGCCGATCGTCGAAGCCGTCCTCCCGGTCGTGGAGGGCGTCGACCAGACCGCCGGCGCCGCGATCGACGTCGTCACGACGACCACGGACACGGTCGTCCCGGCGCTGAGCCCCGTGCTCGCGCCGGTCAACGCCGTTCTGCACCGCGTGCCCACGACGCTCGGCGCCGTGACCGATGCGCTCCCGCGGATCGCCGTCTCGATCGACGGCACCGTCGGAACCGTGACCGAGACGGTGCGCGGCGCGACCGCGACCGTGCCGCCGGTCTCCCCGGTCGCGGATCCGGCCGGATCTCCCGCCATTCCCGGTCTTCACGGCGCCCTAGACCCGGTCTCCCCCGCTTCACCGCGCCCCGTCACGCTCGCTTCGGCGCGGGACGGGGCGCAGAGTGCGCTTCCCACCCTCGACGAGCTCGTATCGGCGGCGCTCTCCGCGCCTCCGGCAGCGACCGCGCCCGCAACGCCCGCGCAGCACCCGTCGGGTTCCCCGACCTCTGAGTTCGGGGTGCCGGGCACCGGATCCGCATCCGGTGGCAGCACGAGCGACGTGCGCCTCTTCGGCACCATCTCTTCGTTGTCGGCAGGCGACCGTCTGCTGGCCGTCCGCACCGGATCTGCAGGCGACGACCGCCTGCCGGTCTCGCCGGTCGCGGACCACGACTCCTCTCCCGACTGATCGGGGCACGGCCGCCCTTGAGGCGGCACGTGTCATCGCGCATTCGCGCATCCCCAGATCAGAAGGAAAGAGAACATGAATCGCATCGTCAAGCGTGCTCTCTGGGGCATGCTCATCGCGGGCGGGATCACTCTCGCCGGCGCGACGGCGGCAAATGCCGCAGAGGCGCCACCCAATGGCGCCGACTGCGGCTGCAATGTCGTCAACAGCACACTCACGGCAGTCACGAACCTCGTGGCCGGCGCCTGCGACCCGTCGCAGGGCGGCGGAGGCGGAGGAACCGGCGGTCTTCCCGCGGTCACGCAGGACGTCTCGGACCTCGTCGGCGACACGCTCGGCACAGTCACGGGCACGGTCCCGTCAGGAGGCGGCACGGATCCGGGTCTGCCTTCCGTGCCGTCCGTCCCGGACGTCATCGTCCAGACCGCCGAGGCGGCGACCGACGGAGCTGCGGACACGGTCAGCGGCGTCACCGACGCAGCCACGACCGGCGTGACGAACACGGTCGACGACGTCACGCACGCTGCTGCCAGCGGCGCTGCAGACACCGTCAGCTCGGTCGTCACGGCGGCGGGCAACGGAGTCGGCGACACCGTCGACGGGGTCACCGACTCCGTCGCATCCGGCGTCAACGGCACCATCGGCGGGGTCACCGGGCATCTCCCGGGCCTGCCTTCCGTTCCGGGCCTGCCTTCCGTTCCGGGCCTCCCGGGCAACGGCGGCACCCCCGGCCTTCCTGGACTTCCGGGGCTTCCGGGGCTTCCGGGCGGTTCGCTGCCCGGCCTTCCGGGACTGCCCGGGACTGGCGGAGCTCCGGGCGAGATCACGGTTCCCCTCCCGGGGATCGGTTCGGTTCACGCCGGCACGACCCCGAACGGGCTCAACGTCGGTAAGAACCTCAACGTCCTCGGAATCAAGGACGTCTGGGACCTCACCGCAGGCCCCAACGGCGTGTCCACCACGGACCGCATCGGCACCGACAGCACCAACGTCTACGTCGACGCAGCCGTCCCCACCACGGGAACCACCGCACCGCACGCATCGGTCACGCTGCCGAACCTCGGCGGCATCACCGGCGGGCTCCCGGGCCTGCCCGGCAACCCGGGAACCCCGGGCAACGGCGGAACCCTCCCCGGCCTGCCGAACCTCGGCGGAGTCCTCGGCGACCTGACCGGCAGCCTTCCGGGCCTGCCGGGCGGATCCCTTCCGGGTCTCCCGGGAACGGGTGGCACCCCCGGTGTGGTCACGATTCCGGTTCCCGGAGTCGGCACGGTTCACGCCGGCACCACCCCGAACGGGCTCAACGTCGGTAAGAACCTCAACGTCCTCGGAATCAAGGACGTCTGGGACCTCACCGCCGGCCCCAACGGAGTATCCACCACGGACCGCATCGGCACAGACGCCACCAACGTCTACGTCGACGCAGCCGTCCCGACGAACGGGACCACGGCCCCGCACGCCGGCGTGACCCTTCCGAACCTCGGCGGGATCACCGGCGGCCTCCCCACCGTCCCGGGTCTTCCCGGTGGCGGATCCCTGCCCGGGCTTCCGGGCACCGGCGGCACCCCCGGAGGTAATGGAGGAGGAACCATTCCGGGGCTGCCCTCGATCCCGGCTCTGCCGAACCTCGGCGGAGTCCTCAGCGGAATCACCGGCACGCTCCCCGGGCTGCCGGCCGTCCCCGGCCTCCCTTCGGTTCCGGGCCTGCCCGGCACCGGCGGCACTCCTGGCGTGGTCACGATTCCGGTTCCCGGCGTCGGTTCGGTTCACGCCGGCACCACCCCGAACGGCCTGAATGTCGGTAAGAACCTGAACGTCCTCGGAATCAAGGACGTCTGGGACCTCACCGCCGGCCCCAACGGAGTATCCACCACGGACCGCATCGGCACAGACGCCACCAACGTCTACGTCGACGCAGCCGTCCCGACGAACGGGACCACGGCCCCGCACGCCGGGGTGACCCTTCCGAACCTCGGCGGGATCACCGGCGGCCTGCCCACGGTGCCTGGCCTGCCTGGTAACGGCGGAACCCCGGGTCTCCCGGGCCTGCCGAACCTCGGTGGAGTCCTGGGTGGTCTGACCGGATCCCTCCCGGGTCTGCCCTCTGTTCCGGGTCTCCCGGGCAACGGCGGCACGCCTGGCGTGGTCACGGTTCCCCTCCCGGGGAGCGGTTCGGTTCACGCCGGCACGACCCCGAACGGCCTGAACGTCGGTAAGAACCTGAACGTCCTCGGAATCAAGGACGTCTGGGACCTCACCGCAGGCCCCAACGGTGTGAGCACCACCGACCGCATCGGCACCGACAGCACCAACGTCTACGTCGACGCAGCCCTGCCCACCACCGGCACCACCGCACCGCACGCCTCCGTCACCCTGCCGGTCCTCGGCAACCTGACCGGCGGCCTGCCCACCGTCCCGGGACTCCCGGGAACCGGAACCCCCGGTAACGGGGGAACTCTCCCGGGCCTGCCGAACCTCGGCGGCGTCCTCGGCGGAATCACGGGCAGCCTTCCGGGGCTGCCCACCGTCCCCGGACTGCCCACGATCCCGGGCCTCCCGGGAACTGGAACCCCCGGTAACGGGGGAACCCTCCCGGGCCTGCCCAACCTCGGCGGAGTCCTCGGCGGAATCACGGGCAGTCTTCCGGGGCTGCCCTCGATCCCTGGCCTCCCGGGAACCGGAACCCCCGGTAACGGGGGAACCCTTCCGGGCCTGCCCAACCTCGGCGGGATCCTCGGCGGAATCACGGGCAGCCTTCCGGGGCTGCCCACCGTCCCCGGTCTGCCCACGATCCCGGGTCTCCCGGGATCCGGAACCCCCGGTAACGGGGGAACCCTTCCGGGCCTGCCGAACCTCGGCGGCGTCCTCGGCGGAATCACGGGCAGCCTTCCGGGGCTGCCCACCGTCCCCGGACTGCCCACGATCCCGGGCCTCCCGGGAACCGGCAACCCGGGAACCCCCGGTAACGGCGGAACCCTCCCGGGCCTGCCCAACCTCGGCGGGATCCTCGGCGGAATCACCGGCAGCCTTCCGGGGCTGCCCGCCATCCCGGGCCTCCCTGGAACCGGCAACCCCGGAACTCCCGGTAACGGGGAAACCCTCCCGGGTCTGCCGAACCTGCCCATCGGTGCCATCACCGGTGCGCTCGGCGGATTGACCGGCAACCTGCCCAGCCTGCCCACCGTCCCGGGCCTCCCCGGAACCGGAACCCCTGGCAACGGGGGCACCCTGCCAGGTCTGCCTAACCTCGGCGGAGTCCTCGGCGGAATTACCGGCAACCTCCCGGGGTTGCCCACCTTCCCGGGTCTCCCCGGAACCGGCAACCCGGGAATCCCGGGCAACGGAGGGACCCTCCCGGGCCTGCCCAACATCGGCGGGATCCTCGGCGGACTGACCGGCAACCTGCCCGGCCTGCCCACCGTCCCGGGCCTCCCCGGAACCGGCAACCCGGGAACCCCGGGCAACGGCGGGATCCTTCCGGGTCTGCCGAACCTCGGCGGCTTGACGGGCGCCCTCGCGGGCGTCCTCCCCGGCGAGCCGAACCCCGGCGCCGGCCTGCCCAACCTCGGCGGCGTCCTCAGCGGAATCACCGGCAGCCTTCCGGGGCTGCCCACCGTCCCCGGCCTGCCCACGATCCCCGGTCTTCCCGGAACCGGTGGCACCCCGGGCAACGGCGGGACCCTCCCGGGCCTGCCCAACCTCGGCGGCGTCATCGGCGGCGTGACCGGAACCGTTCCGGCGGTCACCGGCGTCATCGGCGGCGTCACCGGATCCCTCCCCGGCGTCATCGGAGGGATCACCGGATCCCTCCCCGGCGTCATCGGAGGGCTCACTGGATCGCTGCCCGGCCTGCCCACCGTTCCCGGAACTCCGGGCACCCCGGGCACCCCGGGCACCGGAACTCCGGGCACGCCGGGAACCAGCAATGGCGGAACCACCCCGGCCGCCGGTAACGGTGGCGTTCAGGTCGTGTCTCACGTGACGCACGGTCTGAACGGGGCTGTGCGCAGCCTGCACGCAGCCACCGCGAGGACGGGTTCTCTCGCGCAGACCGGGTTCTACGACCCGTTCCTGCTCTTCGCCGGACTGTTCCTGCTTGCCGCAGGCGCGGTGGCGAAGGCCGTCGAGCGCCGCTGAAATCCTCACTGCGGAGGGCCGTCCTTGCGGGCGGCCCTCCGCTCCTGTGTGCGCATACATCCGGCACGAACGTCCTCGCCGCACGATCGGACTTCGCGACCGCGCGGTTATCCACACGCCCCGTCCGCACCCCCGACACGGAACCACCCGGCCGCTAGGGTGAGCGCATGACCCCCACCGTGGAGAACCCGGCAGGCTTCGGCCCCGGTGCGGCGGGAGCCCCCGTCCGCGCGAAGACCGCCGGATCCGGACAGCCCCTCCGCGACTACCGCGTGCACCGCTACGTCAACGCGTTCTGCCCCACGTGCCATGAAGAGGATCCGGAACGTCCGCTCGCGGATGTCCGCCGGCTGAGCGGCTGGCTGGCGGTGCGAGGCGACCGCGTCTGGCTCGAGCGAGGCTGCCCCGAGCACGGACTGCAGCGCACGCTCTACGACGAGTCGGCCGAGATCCTCACCTACCTCGAGCAGTGGACCGCACCGACGAAAGTGCACGAACCCGACCTCGCGGGCAACTTCAAACCGGTGCCCTCGGCCTACGAGGACGGCCTGCCCGAGATGCAGACGCAGCACACCTGCATCCTGCTGGAGGACCTCACCGACCACTGCAACCTGCGCTGCCCGACGTGCTTCGCGGAATCCAGCCCTGCGGCGAGCGCCATCGCCCCGCTCGCGGAAGTGCTCGCCTCGGTCGATGCCCGGCTCGCCAAGGAGAACAATCGCATCGACGTGCTGATGCTCTCCGGCGGCGAGCCGACCCTGTACCCCTGGCTGGAGCAGCTGCTCGAGCACCTCGTGGCGCGCCCGATCGTACGCATCCTGCTCAACTCGAACGGTCTGCGCATCGCGCAGGACGACGCACTCGTCGCGACGCTCAAGAAGCACCGCGAGCGGGTCGAGGTCTACCTGCAGTACGACGGCGAGAGCGCCGGGGCGTCCGCCTACCACCGTGGCGCGGACATCCGCCGGTTCAAGGAACGCGCGCTCGCACGACTCAGCGAGGCGGGGGTGTTCACAACCCTCACCATGACCGCAGCCCTCGGCGTGAACGACGGCGAGATCGGCGCCGTGATCCGTCGCGCGATGGAGACGCCCTACGTGGGCGGCGTCACGATCCAGCCCGTGTTCGGATCCGGCCGTTCGGCGGGGATCGACCCGCACGACCGTCTCACGCACACGGGCGTGCTCGCCCGGCTCGAGCCGCAGACCGACGGCGAGGTCACCTGGAAGGATCTCACCGCGCTCCCCTGCAGCCACCCGCACTGCTGCTCGGTCGGCTACCTGCTCAAGGACGACTCCGGATCCTGGAACTCGCTCACCAAGCTCGTCGGGCACGACCGGCTCAAGGAGTTCCTCGACCTCAACCCGGACCTGATCGCGAACCGCATCGCCGACAGCGGCATCAATCAGAAGCTGAAGGACTCGGTCAAGCAATCACTGCTCGACCTGCTCAGCGAGCAGTCGTCGCTGTCGCACCCCTCGATCGGATCCCTCTGGAAGGACATCTGCACGGGCTGCGACCTCGGCATCGGCACGCTCAGCAAGCTCGCCACCGCGGCGCTGCCCGGGCAGCACAAGCGGCTGAGGCAGTTCCTCGGCGAACGCGTCAAGCGCATCACGGTCAAGCCCTTCATGGACATCAACACCATGATCGAGGAGCGCCTCACGCAGTGCTGCGTGCATGTCGCGACGGTCAACGAGCAGACGTCGGCGCACCAGTGCGCGCCGTTCTGCGCCGTGCAGGCGTGGGCGCCGCTCTCCCGCACGCGCATCTCGACAGCGACCGGATCCGCGGGTGCTCGCGCCGGCGGCGCCGCCTCAGAGGCGGGCGTCGACGTCGGGGACCGCGCCCGGCTGCCGCTCTCGGTGGGGCACTGACCCGTGTCCGCCGCGCTTCCGGATCCGTCCCCCGCCCCTCAGGGCGAGGGCGCGACGGGCGCGCCCGGTGAGCTCGACCTGTCCGGCCTGAACCGCTACGACGAGACCGTCGGATCCGCCGCACCGCCGTTCGATCCCCTGCGGCTGTGCGTGTTCACGACAGTCGCACTCATCGCGTGCCTGCTCGGTCCGATCGCCGTGCTGGGCTTCGCACTCGTCGCCATCGCCGGATATGCGCGCGCCCGCCGTCAGGGTCTGCTGCGCTCGAAGTGCAAGCTCGGCGACACCCGCCTCGTGCTCACGTATCTCTCTGCTCTCGCGGTGCTCGCCGCTGTCGCGACCCCGTTCTGGGTGATGTTCTGGATCGGGCGGTTCTGATGTTCCCGACGCTGCAGGATCTGCTCGGACCGTGGGCGCCTCCGCTCGAGACGCACGGGTTCTTCGTCGCGCTCGGACTGAGCGCGGCGGGGATCGTGTTCCTCATCGAGCGTCGCCGGCGGGGCGTCACGGATCCGCGGGTGGCATATCTCGTGCTCGGTGCGCTGCTGGGCGCAGCGATCCTGAGCCGTCTGGGCACCTGGGCTCAGCACATCGACCTCACCAAGAACCGCGACCTCGTCTCGCAGCTCACGCACGGCAACGCCTCGATCCTGAGCGCCCTGGTCGGAGCCTGGCTCGGCGTGCACGTCGCCAAGAAGATCGTCGGCTACCGCGAGCGCAGCGGCGACCTCTTCGCCCCGGCGGTCGCGATCGCGATGGCGATCGGCCGGTTCGGCTGCCTGTTCACCGAGCGGCCGGGCACCCCCACTGGTGCGGACTGGGGCATCGTGCTGGATCCCGCGGCCGCCGCGCGGGTCGGATCCACGGCGGGAGTGCCGCTGCACCCGAGCTTCATCTACGAGATCGCGTTCCACGCGGCCGCGTTCTGCCTGCTCTGGTTCTGGCTGCGCCACCGCGACATCGCCGCCGGCGAGACCCTCACGCTATACATCGCGGCATACGGGATCTTCCGCTTCTTCGTGGAGTTCGTGCGCGGCAACGACGTCGCCTGGCTCGGCCTGACCCGACCGCAGCTGTTCCTCATCGTCACGATCCCGCTCCTGCTCGCCCGCATCGTCTGGAAGGCGCGGCGAGGCGCCTTCCCGCTCATCCCAAGGAGGATCCCGAGTGAACAGCACGCCTGAGGACCCGCCCGAACCGGATCCGGAGCAGCCGGTGGTCCAGCCGGATCCTCCCGCACCCGCACCCGGCGCTCCCGAGCAGCCGCCGGGCCCGCCCCGGCCACCCGCGCCGCCGAGCCCGCCGGCGGCGCCGCCCGCACCTGCACCGCCCGGTCCGCCCGCGCCTCCTCAGGCTCCCCTCCCGGAGCCGGCCGCCCCTCCCCTCGCCCCACCGCTCGGCGGCCCAACGCCGACGGGCGACGCGATCCCTCCGGGGGGCGCCGAGATCCCTCCGGCTCGGACGGTGGTTCCGCCGCCCGATCCGGTGGCGCCCACCGGTCCTCCCTCGGGGGGTGCCGCGCCCGGCGCCTATCCCGGCGCGCCGGGCTCATATCCGGGAGCGTCGGGAACCCCCGCAGCGCCGGGCGGCTACGCGGCGTATGCCGGTCCGGCCGGCGGACCACCACCGCGCTCGGGACTGAGCTTCGGCGCGGGGATCGGCGTCGGAACCGCGGTCGGCTGCGGATCCATGCTGATCGCTCTGGTGCTGTTCTTCAGCCTCGCCAACCTCGGAACCGCGTTCTCGATCGGCGCGCTCGTACTGCCGCTGATCCTGGGCGCGGTGCTGCTGATCTGGGCGAAGACCAGGGGCATCGGCGTGGGCGTGCTCATCATCTCCGCAGCCGCGTGGCTCGTCGTGATCGGGCCGTGCCTGGGGCTGCTCAACGGACTCTGAAGCACCCGCCGCGCAGGCCGACTCCGGCCCTTCTCGAGGGATCAGGCACATAGGTTAGGCTTACCTATCTACCCGCTGTCTTTCTTCGAGGAGATCCCATGCCCTCCCTCCGTCTGCGCCGTGGCGCGGCCGTCCTCAGCCTCCTGACCGCCGGCGCCCTCGTGCTGTCCGCGTGCTCAGCCGGGTCCGCGCCCAGCACGACCGGAACCGGATTCTCGAGCGGCGCCTTCCCCGCGACCACCGAGCACGTCTACGGCAAGACCGTCATCGAATCGGCACCGAAGAACGTCGCCACGATCGGCTGGGGCAGCTTCGATGCCGCGATCGCCCTGGGCACGATCCCGGTCACGATCCCGAAGTCGACCTTCGGCGACGCGGACGGCGACGGCTACCTGGAGTGGACGAAGGACGCGATCGACGCCGACAAGGCGAAGCTTCCGCCACTGCACGACGAGACCGACGGGATCCCCTACGAGAAGATCGCGGACACCTCGCCGGATCTGATCCTGGGCGCGAACTCCGGTCTCACGAAGCAGGAGTACGACACCCTCGCCAAGATCGCCCCCACCGTCGCCTACCCGGGCACGCCCTGGGGCACCTCGTGGCGCGACTCCACCACGATGGTCGGCGCAGCGCTCGGCAAGTCCGCAGAGGCCAAGACCCTGATCGCCGACACCGAGAAGGCCATGGCGACCGAGATGGCGAAGTACCCCGCGGCGAAGGGCAAGACCGGCATGGTCATGTGGGTCGACGCGAAGGATCTCGGCAAGGTGCAGTACTACACGCCGAGCGACACCCGCGTGCAGTACCTGAACGACCTCGGCTTCGCCACGCCGCAGTCCATCACCGACCTGGCCGAGAACGAGAAGGGCTTCGTCGCGACGATCTCGGCCGAGCAGGCCGACAAGCTCGACGCCGACGTCGCGGTGGTCTACGTGCAGGGCGGCGACCTGTCCACCCTTCAGAACGACCCGCTGCTGAGCCGGATCCCCGCCGTGAAGAAGGGCTCCGTCGCGCTCATGAACGACGAAGCCCTGCTGATGGCGGTATCAGCGCCCACCGTGCTGTCCATCCCGTGGGCGCTGCCGACCTACGCGAAGATGCTCGGCGAGGCTGCCGCCAAGGCCTGATGACCCTCGCCCCTGCACCGACGCCGCCCGCGCCGGGATCCGAGGCACGCCGTCGCGTGCGTCTGTCCCCGACGTGGGCGCTCGTCGTATGCCTCGTCGCGCTTCTCGTCGCGAGCGGGCTCTCCCTCGCGCTGGGTGCGCGCATCGTGCCGCCCGGCGCCGTGTGGGATGCGTTCCTGCGCCCCGACGGTTCCACGGACCAGGCGGCCGTGCTCTCCCGGGTGCCTACGACGATCACCGGACTGCTGGTCGGCGCGGCACTGGGCATGGGCGGTGCCCTCATGCAGGGCATGGCTCGCAACCCTCTCGCCGACCCCGGCCTGCTCGGCGTGAACGCCGGAGCGTCGCTGTTCGTGGTGCTCGGCATGACGCTGTTCGGGTGGCAGGCGCCGCTCGCGATCGTGTGGTGCGCCCTCGCCGGCGCCGCCGTGGCGGTGGTGCTCGGCTACGGCGCCGCCGCGGCGAGTCCCGGTGGCGCGACCCCGGTGACGCTCGCGCTCACGGGCGCGGCGGTCACGGCGATCGCGACGGCCGTGATCACGGGCATCCTCATCGTCGACCAGTCGACGTTGGAGAGCTTCCGGTTCTGGCAAGTCGGATCCCTGACAGCGGCGTCGTTCTCCACGCTGGCGCAGCTCGGGGGCTTTCTCACCCTGGGCGCCGTGCTCGCCGTCGCCTGCTCCGGCCGACTCAACGCGCTCGCGCTCGGCGACGACGTCGCTCGCGGGCTGGGCGTGGGCGTCGGCGCATCCCGGCTCACCGCGGTGCTCGCGGTCGTGCTCCTGTGCGGCACGGCGACGGCCCTCGCGGGTCCGATCGGGTTCGTCGGGCTCGCCGTCCCGCATGCGGTGCGGTTGCTCGTCGGCAGCGACTACCGCTGGATCGTGCCTTTGTCGGCCGCGGCCGGAGCCACGTTCCTGCTCGTCTGTGACGTGATCGGGCGGATCCTGGCTCGGCCCGGTGTGCTCGAGGTGGGCATCGTGACGGGCGTGATCGGCGCTCCGGTCTTCATCGCGCTCCTGCGCCGGCGCAAGGCGGTGGGCCTGTGACCGTCCTCGACACCGCACGACCCGACGCGACGTCCGCACCCGCTGATCGGCTCCGCGCTGCTCGGCGCCACCGCGAGGCCCGCGACGCCGTGCTCATCGCGGGTCTCGCCGTCGTCACGGTCCTCCTGTTCGGCGCAGCCCTCATGTTCGGCGCGAAGACCCTCGCCCTGCCCGACGTGCTGCGCGCGCTCACCGGCCAGACGGTGCCGGGCGTGAGCTTCGCCGTGGTCGAGCTGCGCCTGCCCCGTGCGTTCGGCGCGCTGCTGGCCGGGGCGGCGTTCGGGCTCGGAGGTGTGCTGTTCCAGACCTTGCTGCGCAATGTGCTCGCGAGCCCGGATGTGATCGGCGTCAGCGCCGGATCCAGCGCCGCGGCGATCACGGCCATCTCCTTCTTCGGCGCCTCCGGGCTCGTCGTGGCCGGCGCGGCCGTCGCCGGAGGGCTCCCCACCGCGCTGCTGATCTGGGCGCTCGCCTACCGCCGTGGCCTTTCCGGCCTGCGCTTCGTGCTGGTCGGCATCGGCGTCGCCGCGGCTCTCCAGGCCGTGATCAGCTATGTCCTCACCCGCTCCGACGTCAAGGCCGCCGAGCAGGCGACCGTGTGGATGGCCGGATCCCTCAGCCGCAGCCTCTGGGACCAGCTCGCCCCGACTGCTCCCGTGCTCGCCGTGCTGCTCGTGGTCGCCCTGCTGGCCGCGCGGACGCTGCCGGTGCTGCGACTCGGCGACGACTCCGCGACGGCGCTCGGCGCACGCCCACAGCACTCCCGGATCCTGCTGATCCTGTGCGCGGTGCTGCTCACCGCGGTGGCGACCTCGCTGACCGGACCGATCTCGTTCGTCGCCTTCCTGGCCGGGCCCATCGCGCTGCGGCTGGTCCGGCGCGACGCCGCACTCCCTCTGGTCTCCGCGCTCCTCGGCGCGATCATCGTGCTCGCGGGCGACGCGGTTGGACAGCACGCCTTCCCGATCACGCTGCCGGTCGGCGTGATCACCGGCGCGATCGGTGCGCCGTTCCTGCTCTGGCTCCTGATGAGAGGACGCACGCGCGCATGAGCTCGCACACCCTCGAAGCGAACGACCTGACCGTCGGCTACGACGGCGCGCCCGTCATCGACGGCCTCGACCTGGCCCTGCCCACGTCAGGGATCACGATGATCGTCGGCGGTAACGGCTGCGGCAAGTCGACCCTGCTGCGCACGCTCGCCCGGTTGCTGAAGCCGCGCAGCGGATCCGTGCTGCTGGACGGAACCGCGATCTCGCAGCTGCCCACCAAAGAGGTCGCCCGGATCGTCGGCCTGTTGCCGCAGGCGCCGATCGCCCCCGACGGGATCAGCGTCGCCGACCTCGTCGACCGCGGTCGCACCCCGCACCGCGGCTGGCTGGGCGGGCGCGACCGCCGCGACGACGAGGTGGTGGCCGATGCCCTGCAGGTGACCGGCATGACGGAGTTCGCGGAGCGCTCCATCGACGAGCTCTCCGGCGGGCAGCGGCAGCGCGCGTGGGTCGCGATGGCGCTCGCGCAGGAGCCCGACATCCTGCTGCTCGACGAGCCCACCACCTACCTCGACCTCGCGCACCAGGTGGAGCTGCTGCAGCTGCTCGTGCGGCTGTCGCACGAGCGCGGCACGCAGGTCGTGGTCGTCATGCACGAGCTGAACCTCGCCACACGCTACGCCGACCATCTCGTCGCGATGCGCGACGGCCGCATCGTCGCCGAGGGCGCTCCGGGTGACGTCGTCACCGTCGAGCTGCTGCGCGAGGTCTTCGACCTCGAAGCCGTCGTGATCCCGGATCCGGTCGCCGGCACGCCGATGATCGTGCCCGTGGACGTGCACCGCGGCTGAACACGCACCCTGCCTAGGATCGTTGCCATGGGCATCGATCAGGTCGAGATCAAGGGCCGCCCGGTCGACGGGCAGACCCGCTGCGTGCACTACCGCACCGAGCTCGACGTCGTGGCGATCCGCTTCGCGTGCTGCGGCGAGTACTACCCCTGCCACCTCTGCCACGAGGAGACGGCCGGACACCCGTCCCGGCCGTGGCCCCTCGCCGAGCAGGACGCCAAGGCCGTGCTCTGCGGCGTCTGCGGCCACGAGCTCGAGATCCGCGAGTACCTCGGAGTCACCGCCTGCCCCCTGTGCGCGGCCGCGTTCAACCCGCGATGCGCGCTGCACGCGGACCTGTATTTCGAGGTCGCGCCGGTCGAGTCCTGAAGGACGGATTCGACTCTGCAGGATGATCCGCGCGGAATCATCCTGCAGAGTTGCAGAAGTCCTGCGGAAGCGGCACCCGATCGCGGCCGCGCACCGTCTCCGCTCTTCAGCCCTCAGCCCTTCAGCCCGGAGTGGGCCAGCCCCTCGACGAACTGCCGCTGCGCGATCAGAAACACCACGAGCACCGGCACGACCGTCATGGTCGCCGCGGCCAGCTGCGTGTTCCACATCTCGCCGCCGTATGCGTCGGTGTAGCGCGTGAGCGCCTGCGGCAGCGTGAACAGGTCCGGTGATGTCAGGTAGACGGTCGGCTCCAGATAGAGGTTCCAGGACGCCAGGAAGGTGAGGATCGCGACGGCGGACAGGGCGGGCTTCGCCAGCGGCAGGCAGATCCGCCACCAGATCGCCAGCCGTCCGAGCCCGTCGAGGCGGGCGGCCTCCTCCAGCTCGACAGGCAGCGCGATGAAGAACTGCCGCATGATGAAGGTCGCCAGCACGCAGGGCGCGGCGAGCGCCGTCACGAGGATCAGCGGCCAGTGCGTATTGATCAGCCCCACGCTCTTGAACATCTGGAAGAGCGGCACGATCGTCACCTCTCCGGGCACCAGCAGGCCGATCAGCACGACCAGGAACAGCACGTTCTGCCCGGGGAAGCGGATGCGCGCGAAGGCGTAGCCCGCGAGGCTCGACACCAGGAGCGCGATGAGCGTCACGACGACGGCGATGTAGACGCTGTTGCCGTACTGGCGGGCGAAGGGCTGGAACCCGAACGCCTGCACGTACGCGTCCCAGGTCGGCGACGCGGTGAAGATCGTGGGCGGCGCGGCGAAGATCTGATCGAGCGGCTTGAACGAGGATGCGACCATCCAGATCGTCGGCACGACGAACGGCAGCGCCAGCACACCGAGGGCGACGTAGAGCACGATCCGGCGGAGGATCCGCCCCTGCCGGGGTCGAGGGGTCACGATCTGCGAGGGGGTCGCCCGTCCGGCCAACTGCGGTTCCGCGAGTGTCTCAGTTCTCATAGAAGACCCATCTCCTTCGGAGCTGCCACTGCAAGACGGTGAGCAGCATCACGAACGTGAGCAGCATCAGCGCGAGGGTCGAGCCGTAGCCGATGTTGTTGAAGGTGAACGCCTGCTGGAAGACGTAATAGACGAGCACCGTCGTGGAAAGGGCGGGGCCGCCCTCGGTGAGCACCGCGATCTGCGCGAACGCCTGCAGCGCTCCCACGATCGTGATGATGCCCGTGAGCAGCAGCGTCGGGGAGATGAGCGGCAGCGTGATGCGCGTGAAGATGGTGCGGCTGCCTGCCCCGTCGATGCGCGCCGCCTCGTACAGCTCTCCGGGCACCCCCTGCAGCGCGGACAGGAACAGCACCATGTTCACCCCGACGCTGCGGATGACCTGCGTCACGATCACGGCGCCCATGGCAGTGGGCCCCTCCTGCAGCCAGTTCGGGCCGTGGATGCCGATCTGCGCGAGCAGGGCGTTGATCCCGCCGTTGTCCTGGAGCAGGAAACCCCAGACCAGCGTCCAGGCCACGACCGAGATCACGACCGGGGAGAAGAACAGGGTGCGGAAGAACGTCACCCCTCGGAAACGGCGATTGAGCATCACAGCCAGACCGAGCCCGAGAGCGATGTTGAGCACCACGACGCCGAGGGAGAACACCGCGGTGGCGCCCAGCACGCTCGGCAGCTGCGGATCCGCGGCGAGCGCGGCGTAGTTCGCCCCGCCGACGAAGCTGAGCTGCCCGGTGAAGATGTTCCACTTGTTCAGGCTGTAGACGATCGCGAGGCCGACCGGGATCAGGACGAACAGCACGACGCCCGCCAGCTGGGGCGCGATGAAGAGGTAGCCCGCGGCTGCGTCTCGCCGGCGCATCGTCCAGAATCGGGTCGCGCGCCTGCGCACGGGATCCGGCCCTCCGGCGCCCCGGGAGGCGTCCGGTGACGCCTCCCGGGGCATGGTGGAGCTGACAGTCATCGTCATTTCACCAGGAGCGGGGAGATCGCCGAGCAGACAGAGCCCAGCACCTTCTTGACGTCCGCATCGGGCTTCCACATCGCGTCGAGGGCGGTCTTGCCCTTCTGCGCGATCTCGGCAGGACTGGTGTGATTCGGCAGGGTGACGGCACCGGGGATCTGATCCACGACCACCGTCTGCAGCTGCTCGGCGGTCAGCTTCGTGTTGTTCGCCGCCAGCTTCTCGCCGGTCAGCAGAGACTTGCGCGCCGAGGGGAAGAACTGAGAGAGCTTGGCGCTGTTCTCCGGTCCGGTCAGATAGGCGAGGAAGGAGCTCGCCTCCTGCGGATGCGCGCTCGTGCGGAGGACTCCCATGCCCGCCTGCCCGATCACCGAGTAGGACCCGGCGGGTCCGGCGGGAAGCGGCATGACCTCGTATCCGAAGTTGCCGGTGAGCAGCGAGGCCCGGGAGACCTGAGCGACGGTGAACGCGGAGTCGCCGGCGAAGAAGTCGGCCCTGGTGCCGGGGCCTGGCATGGCGGAGTCCTTGAAGACGGCGTCGTGCAAGAAGGTGAAGGCGCCGACCATCTTGTCGTCGTCGAAGGCGCATTTCGTGCCGTCGGCGTTCCAGGCATTCGCGCCCCACCCGGTCCAGACCGTGGCCAGGGTGTTCCAGGCGGAGTAATCGAAGTCGCGGATGACGAACCCCGCCTTCCCTGTCGCGGCGTTCACCGCTGCCCCGATCTTCGAGACTTCGTCCCAGGTCGCTCCCGACGCGGGCAGGGTCTGGCCGGCCGCGGCGAGAAGATCCTTGTTCACGTAGAGCGCGTACGGCGAGTTCGAGAACGGATAGGCGTAGAGCTGCCCGCCCTTCGAGAACTCCGCGGTCGCACTGGGCAGCAGGTCGTCGTACCCCCAGCCCTTCGTGTCCTTGAGCACCGGGGTGAGCGGGAGCAGCGCGTCGGAGGCGATCAGGTCCTTGGACAGGTCCCCCATCCACGCGAGGTCCGGGGCGTTGCCACCGGCGATCTGTGTCGTCAGGGTCGTGTTGTAGTCCGCGAACGGCAGGCTGTCGAAGGTGATGGACTTGATCTCAGGGTGCGTCGCCTTGTAACTGTCGGCGATCGAGGCGAACAGCGCGAGCTGCGCCTCGTTCGATGTCCACACCGTCATGCGGAGGGCGACGCTGTTCGGGGCGGCGGTGGTGGGCGCGGGGGCGGTCGGGGTGGCGCTGCATCCGGTGATCGCGACGATCGCGGCCGTCGCCAGGGCAGCAGCGCCGACCAGCTTCTTTGCTGTGTTCATGAGGGGCTTTCTTGATAGGAGGGGACTCGCTAGTAGCCGAGGATCTCCGGCCAGTGGAGCTCGATGCCCGACTCGACGAGCCGGCTCTGGAACCGCTGTCGCAGTTCCTGGTCCGAGAGCACATGTCTCGGAAGCGTGGATTCGTCGATGCAGAAGCTCGCGAGCTCGCCCGCGGACTCTCCGATGTTCCATTCGACGGGATGGAGGCGATATGCGCCGTTGGTGATGTGGGTCGTGCCGATGTTCTTCGCGGCGGGGATGAGGTTGCGCGTGTCGACCGGGACGAGCGCACCGAGCGGGATCTCGAACGGTGCGCACTCGACATCGATGTAGTTGTCGCCGCCCGTCGAGGGGTGCAGGTCGATCCGGTACATGCCGACGCCGACCGAGTCGGGGAAGGTCGCCGGACCGGCGTGACCGCGGGACGCGACCGAGATGTCCTGTTCGACCACGGTGGTGACCGCCCGGATTCGACGCGACTCGCGGACGTACGGCGCCTGCGCGAATCCGTCCGCCGTGCCGGTCTGATCGCCGCGCGGGCGCAGTCCCGGCCAGCCCGTGCCGCCGTCGGGGCGCGGGGCCTCGGTCTGCAGCCAGTACAGGTAGGAGCGGGAGAGCTCCTTCGCGGCCGCACGGTGCGCCTCGGCGTCGGGATCGTCGAAGACGGATCCGTCGAGGTAGTCCAGCATCGGCCAGTTGGCCACGACGATGTCGCTCTCGTAGGCGCCGGGCTGGAAGTTCTGACGGGCGATGATCCGGCGGAACTCCCACAGGTCGAGGTCGCCCGGATCCTCCCGGGGATCCTGCTCCGCACGTTCGGCGCCGTAGGGCGGGTTGACATGGAGCGTGCGGGATTCGGGCTCGAGGGTGCGCGGCTGCGGTGCGGTGAACGACAGCAGCCGGTCGCCCCAGAAGTCCGGGGCGTATTCGCGCCAGTAGTCGTAGCTCTCCGGCCGCTCGATCGTGAAGTCGGCGCCCTCGACATGGTCGAAGACGAAGCACCACGAGATCGCCTGCAGATTGCCGGGATCCGCCTGCTCGGGCGCGCTCGGCTCCCCCGTCTCGGAACGCGCCTCGGCCCCGGAGACGTAGTCCGTCCCGGTCAGCGGGAGGAGCTCGCCCGTCTCGGTGGCGTCGAGGACGAACGGGGCCTCCACCTGCACTTCCGTGCCGTCCTCGATGTGGCGAAGGGTCACGGATGAGACGACATGGTCGGCCGCCACGGCCGCCGCCGGCACATAGGGCTGCAGGACGGTGAGCCGTCCGCTGGAGAGGTACGGGGCCAACTGCTGCTCGATGACGGCGACGGCGACCCTGGGCTCATGACAGAGCCTGCTCACCCGTCCGAGTCCGGGGTTGAGCCTCGGGTCGCGGCGGGCGGCGTCCGTGAGCGGGTAGAAGGAGCGGTAGTACGCACGGATCCCTTCGCGCAGCGCGCGATACCGGGCCGTGACGCCGAACTGCTCGACCCAGATGTGCTCGTCCGGCGGAACCGCCTGAGAGGTGAGCTGACCGCCGAGCCACGCGTACTCCTCGGACAGGATCACGCGCTTGCCGCGGCCGAGAGCGGCCAGCGCAGCGGCGACGCCCCCGAGCCCGCCTCCGATGATCGCGATGTCGGCGCGAAGCTCCTTCATGCGTCGGCCCGACGTGCCATCAGCGTCTCGCCGGGTTCGAAGGACCCCTGCAGAAGGCGCTGCCGATCGATCGTTCCCGCGCTTTCGGGGTCGGCCGCGATCAGCTCCCTGAGCAGGCCCAGCGCCTCGAAGGCGATGCGCTGACGCGGGGTGTGGAAGCCGGACAGGCGCAGGCCCTCGACGGTGTGACTCTGCACCTCACCGAGCGCGGCGATGGAGACCTGGACCGGCAGTGCGACACCCTGCCGCTCGAGGGCGAGCGCGAGGTCTTCTGCGGCGAAGGCGTCTTCGGCGACCACGAGGGTCGCGCCGCTCTCGACGATCGTGCGCGCGGTGGCGGCGAGATCCCCGCCGACCTCCGGCAGCGAGCGGAAGGACAGCGGTCCGCTCGCGCGGGCCGCCTCGATCTCGGCGAGCCGATCGCGGGACGACGGGGTGTTCCGGTCGCCGTGCACGTACACCGCGGACGTGTGGCCCAGCTCGACCGCCCGTGCGATCAGATCGCGGGTGAGAGCGCGGTAGTCGATCCCGACGTAGGGCACGCCTTCGGCCTCGTCGCGGCGTCCGACGGCGACGAAGGGGAAGCCCTCGCTGACCAGACGGGCCAGCTCCTCCCCGTCCATGTGCTGGCCGAGCAGGATGCAGCCGTCGGCGAGGCGCAGGCGCGTGTTCCGGTGGAAGAGGCGGCGCGAACCGTTCTCGACAGGCGAGCTCGTGAAGAACAGGAGGTCGCAGTCGTACTGCTCGGCGGCGCGTTCGATCCCGTTGAGCAGCGGTCCGTAGAAGTCCATGCTCTCCGCGGTCAGGGCGGACTCGTAGGTGAAGACGCCGAGGATCTTGTTGTCGAGCCCGGCGAGCCTGCGCGCGGCGGGATCGGCCACGTACGTCGTCTGCTCGATCGCGCGACGCACCCGCTCCCTCGTGGCTTCGGGGATGCGCACGTTCGTGCCGTCCCGGTCGTTGAGCACGAGAGAAACCGTCGTCTGGCTGACCCCGGCGATCCGTGCGATCTCCTTCTGGGTCGGCTTGCCCGTCTTCCCCGACATGTGCGCCCTCCGCGTCTGATAATGCCTATCACCAAGGCGATGCCCCGACGCTAATGCGTATCTTCACGAAGCGCAAGTCTTCTTGACTTCGACGATGAAGAGGGATCAGACTGGAGCCCGTTCGTGCGCTAATGCGCATTATCACGATCAAGGGAGATCCGATGACGAAACCGAACGATGCCGGCGCGGGCTTCACGCGCCGAGGATTCCTGGGCGCGACCTTCGCCGCAGGCGCGCTGCTCGTGGCGGCGCAGAGCCCCATCCGCGCGAATGCGACCGCGGGCGACGTGACCCTCAGCGCCGACGGTGTGAGCATCGTCGCCAGCCCCGGCGGCCGTGTCGCGATCAGGGACGGCTCCGGCACCATCCGCCTCCAGGGCTCCAAGTTCCAGACCAAGGACACCGTGACGGGAATCCAGGTGTCGACGGGCGGGACGCCCACGCTCGTGACGCTCGCCGACGGCAGCCCCGCCATCCGAATGGACTACGTGATGCCCGCCGCGGCCGGGCCGATCGCGGTGTACGGGCTCTTCTCGATCAGCACCCGTCACGTGCGGCTCGAGTGGCATGCCTCGGGTTCCAGCACCTTCACCCCGGAGGGCTTCCTGTTCAGCCGCGCGATCCTCTCGGCGACCGAGCCGGACGGCTATGTCGCCCTCACCGAGTGGAAGAGGGATGCCGCCGGCGGAATCCCCTTCGAGGACGCGGTCGGCGTCGCGCACACCTCGGCTTGGGGCGCGCTGCACGGACTGCTCATCCTCGACCGTTCCCGTCAGGCCTGGACGAACTCCACCTGGGTGCACGCGCCCGGTGTGCTCCAGCCCGACGGCAGCGTCGTGAGCCGGGCGGACTTCTTCTTCAGCGACAAGCGGCCCTCGGCCGTCGCCTCGATCGGCACGGGGCAGGATCTCGGCATCGAGGTCCGGACCGATCGGCCGTTCGGGCTGTGGACGACGGCCGGGCAGCAGCTCACGATCTCCGCCCAGGTCGCCAACGGCGCGGCGACCGATCGCGCCGTCGATCTGGTCTGGTGGGCGCGCGATTTCAATGGGACCCTGCTGGCCAGCCAGACGGACTCCGTGGTCGTTCCCGCCACCGGGACCCTCGACCACGCCTTCACCCTGACCGCGCCGGGATCCGGCTTCGTCGTCACCGAGGTCGCCGCGGTCTCCGGCGGGATCGAGGCGTTCGCCCGCACGAATCTGGCAGCGGTCCCGCCCCGAGACCACCCCGCGACGGCGGACAGCATGTTCGGAATGGCCAACTACCCCTGGCTCCAGGTGCCCTCCGCGTCCGCCGTGCTCGACCTCTGGCAGAGCATCGGCGTGGACCGGGTGCGGATCTCGTACGACGGCGGGCCCGGGCTGCCGCCCTCCGCCTTCGACGCCCGGGGCATGTCGCACAACATCGAGTTGCAGCCCTCGCTCACAGCCACCGCCGCCGAGGCGACGGCCTGGGCGGACACGAACACGGCGACCGCCGTCGCGGCCGGCGCCGAGTACTTCGAGGTCGGCAACGAGCTGAACCGTCCTTTCAACACCGGCACCGCCGCACAGTCGTACATCGACAAGGCGCTGCGTCCGGTGCACGACCGGGTGGTCGCCACCGGAGCATCGCTGAAGCTTCTGAACAACGGGCTCGCGGGCATGGACGAGCCCTGGGTGCAGAACTTCCACGCCGGCGGCGGCTGGGACCTCATCGACGGCATCGCCTTCCACCCCGGTCGAGGCAACTTCACCCCCGACTACGAGCCGCAGGGCCCGGTGGACGCGGGCGCGAACGGCACCTACTGGAACTTCCTCGGTGGCCTCCGCCGGCTCAAGGCGCTCATCGCGCAGTACGGGCCGAAGGAGATCTGGATGACCGAGGCGTACGCCTGTACCAAACCCAACGCGTGGTGGTACGACACCTACCGGCACGCCGCGGAGAACGTGTTCCTGAGCCTTGCGCTCGCGAAGGCGGAGGGCGTCCGCTGCGTGTGCTGGTACCAGTTCCACGACAGCGTCCTCGGTAATCCACAGGTCGCGAACCCCGCCGACGCCGAGTATCACTACGGCCTGATGAACCGCGACACCAGCGCGAAGCCGTCTCTACTCGCCTACGCGAACGCGGCACGGCTGCTCGACCGCGCCACGTTCGTCCGCTGGCTCAGCTTCGCGGACCCGGAGAACAAGGGCCTCCTCTTCGATACCCCCGAGGGCGAACTCGCCGTGCTGTGGAACCGCGCCGACGGCTACATCCTGAACGCCGACCACGACCCTGCGGGCAGCACGTTCCCCGCGCCCGAGCTCTGGCTGGATCCGTGGCCGACCAAGACCGCACTGACGGTCACGGCGACGGGCGCGAGCGTCACGCAGATCGACTGCATCGGGCAGGAGACGCCCCTCGGCGTCGGCGCGGGGACGGTGGCCCTGACCCTCGACGGCGCGCCCCGCATCTATCGCGGGCTCGACTGCAGCGGCGCGCAGCTCGGGATTTGATCAGATCCGCATCGAACGCCCGATCCGCGCCGAACGTCTGGAGGACGGATCCGACTCTGCAGGATGATCCGCGCGGAATCATCCTGCAGAGTCGCAGAAATCCTGGGGCATGAGGCGCAACCGCAACCGCAACCGCAACCGCCATCGGCCGGCCGGAGCCCGGATCAGGATCCCAGGTGGAGCCTCAGGGCCGGGTGAGCTCCTCCAGCACCTCGACGACGTGCCGGTACGGCTGGCCGGTGGCGCGGCTCATGCCGAGCTCGCAGGTGCGGTTCGCCGAGACGTAAGCGTCGAAGCCACCGCGCAGGGCGCCGGCCGTCGCGACCTCGGCGGCCTCGACCGCGGTCGCGCTCGAGGTCAGCTCGGGGTGCAGCATGCCGCGGTCGCCCGCGAACGCGCAGCAGCCCCAGCCCTCGGGCACGTACACCTCGTCGGCGATGGCCGCGGCGAGCGCGCGCAGGGCATCGTTCGCATCGAGCTGCGTGGTCGAGCAGGTCGGATGCACCGCGACGGAGCGAATCCGCTCCCGCACGGTCAGCTTCGGCAGGACTTCCCGCGCGAGGAAGGTCGTTGCGTCCTCGATCCGCAGCGCGGCGTACTCCGGGCGCTCCGCGACGGCCTTCGCCAGCATCACGTGCAGCCCCTCCGTGCAGGAGGCGGCGTCGCAGACCACGGGCAGGGCACCGTTGCGGCTCGCTGCCCAGAGCGCCGGCAGCACGCGCTCGGTCATGGTGGCGTAGCCATCGAGCTGGCCCTTGGACTTCCACGGGGTGCCGCAGCAGAGCCCGCCCGCATCCGGCGGCACAACGTACGCGATCCCGGCACGCTCCAGCAGCAGCCGCACGGCCTCACGCGATCCCTCGCCGTGCACGCCGTCGGCGTCCTGCTCCGCGCCGAACATCGTGCCGATGCAGGATCCGAACAGCACGGCCTGCGCGTCGGCCGGATCCGTCGCGGCGAGCGCACGGGTGCCGCCGTCCGGCAGCCCTCCGTCGTAGAGCGGCACCGTGTCGGCGCCGAGCACGGCGCGGCCGGCGCGGGTGACGGCGGTGACGAGCGGCGCCGGGAGCGCCTTGGCCACGTTCAGCGCGAGCCCGCCGCCACGGGTGATCGCGCCCCAACCCTTCGCGGCGACGTTCCACACGCCTTGTTCGAGCCGGCTCGCCTCCTCGGCCCGCAGCCGACGCACGAGATCGCCGGTGTTGATGTCGACGGGGCAGGCGACCCCGCACATGCCGTCGACGGCACAGGTCTGCACGGCGTCGTAGTCGTAGTCCCGCGCGATCTCGGCGGCCACGTCGACCTCGCCGCGGTGCAGAGCGGCCGTCATGTCGCGACGCAGCACGATGCGCTGCCGCGGGGTGAGCGTGACGTCCTTGCTGGGGCAGGTCGGCTCGCAGTACCCGCATTCGACGCAGCGGTCGACCTCGCCCTCCACCGTCGGCACGAGTTTGAGATCGGCGAGGTACGAGCCGGCGTCGTCCGACAGTATGACGCCCGGGTTGAGGATCCCGTCCGGATCCACGAGCCCCTTGATCTCCCACATCATGTCGGTGAGCACGTCGCCGTACTGCCGGCGCACGAAGGGAGCCATGATGCGCCCGGTGCCGTGCTCGGCCTTGAGCGTGCCGCCCTGGGCGAGCACGAGCGCGACCAGGTCCTCGGTGAAGGCCTCGTAGCGGCGCAGCGCCTCAGGATCGTCGAAGCGCTCGTTGATGAGGAAGTGCACGTTGCCGTCCTTCGCGTGCCCGAAGATCACGCAACCCTCATAGCGGTGCTTCTCGAACAGCGCGGTGAGGCCCTCGCACACGCCGAGCAGGCGCTCGACCGGCACCGCGATGTCCTCGAGCAGCGCCGTCGTGCCCGACGGGCGGGCTCCCGCGACCGCCGTGTACAGCCCCTTGCGGACGGTCCAGAGCTCCCCGCGCTCGACCGGATCCTCGGTCATGCGTGCCGGTGTCGTGAGCGGCAGAGACGCGACATGCGCGAGCGCCGCCGCCGTGCCCGCGGTCAGCGCGTCGGCATCCGCGGCGTGCACCTCGATCAGCAGCGCCGCGTGCCCCTGCACGTCGATCCCCGCGATCACCTCCGGCACCGTGCTCAGTCCCTGCGCGACCCGCAACGACGCCGCGTCCAGGAGCTCGATCGTCGCGAGTCCGAGCGAGGTCAGGCCGGGCAGCGCCGCCATCGCGTCGGAGAGCGTGTCGAACACCAGCAGCCCGGTCGAGATCGCCGGCTGGATCGGGATCGTGCGGAACCGCGCCTCCGCCACGAACGCGAGCGTCCCCTCGGATCCGATCACGAGGTGCTCCAGGATCCGCACCGGATCGTCGAAGTCGAGGAGGGAGTTGAGGCCGTACCCCATGGTGTTCTTCATCGAGAACTGGCGCGCGACCTCGGCGCTCAGGGCCGGATCCCCGCGGAGGCGGTCGCGGAGGTGCTGCAGACCCCGGACGATCTCGGGCTCTCGATCGCGCAGCTGTGCCAGGGCGTCGGGCGCGGCGGTGTCGAGGATCGTGCCGCTCGGCAGCACCAGCAGCATCGACTCGATCGTGCGGTACGAGTTCTCCACGATCCCGCAGGCCATGCCGCTCGAGTTGTCGGCGACCACGCCGCCGATCGTGCACGCGATCTCACTCGCCGGATCCGGCCCGAGCTTGCGCCCGAAGCGAGCCAGCCGCGTGTTCACCTGGCGCACGGTGGCACCGGGCTGCGCGGCGATCCAGGTGCCGTCGGCGGCGACGCGGATGCCGCGGAACGCCGAGCGCGTGTCCACCATGACGTCCCCCGTCACGCCCTGACCGCTGAGGCTCGTGCCACCCGAGCGGAAGGTGAGGCTGCGCCCGGCCGCACGCACGGCGGCGAAGACCCGGGCGACGGCCGCCGCGTCCTGGGGAACGAGCACCGCGTCGGGCACCAGGAGGTAGTGCGAGGCGTCGTGCGCCCGGGCGAACCGGTCGATCGTGCGCGAGGCCATCCGGACGTCGGGCCCGAGCGCGGCCTCGTCCAACGGCGAGGTCAGAGTGGCGGGCATGCGGTTACTCCTCGGCGGATCGGGGTGTCTCCAGTCTGGCCCCCATCCATGCGTTTCCCTCCCCTGGCCGTCGTTCCCTCCCCTGAGAGGCGCTTCTGCGGGGAGGGAAAGGCGCTACGAGGAGGGAAACGCGGCGGAATCGGGGATGAGCCGCGGATCGGGGATCGAGGACGAGCGGGGGATCGGGTCAGGCGCGAGCCGCCGGATCCACCGCCCGGAACACCCCGTCCACGAGCACCGGGACCGTCGTGGACACATCCGTCTGCGCGGCGAGTTCGACGTCCGCGCCCTGCCCCTCGTCACGCAGCTCGACGCCGCTCGACGAGGCCGTGAACAGGTGCCGGGTCGCCCGGGCCAGGCCGGTGTACGCGGCGCAAGCCGCGGCGGCTTCGGGTGAGCAGGCGTCGATGCCGAGCGCGCCCAGGGCATCGATCACGGCGCCGGCGGTGAGCATGTCCTCGTCGGAGAACCGCACCGTCTCGTCGTCGCGCACCTCGCCGCCCGCGACCACGGCGACCTTGACCCGGCGCCCGACGGCGTGCTGATGGTCGAGGATCCACTGCGCGACGGCGGAGCGGTTGCGCAGCGATGCGGCGAGCACCGGCACACCGAACCCCGCGGCCGCCGCCGACAGCCGCGAGCCGTTGAACGACGGCACCACGGCTCGGGTCGCACCGAAGGCTGCGACGTTCTCGGCGGTGAGGCTCGACGGCGACAGCGTCACCCCCGCTCCCCCGCGCGGTCCCGCAAGACGGGCCTCTCCGAAGCCGTGCTCAGCCGCGATGCGCTCGGCTTCGACGCGCGTGCCGGGGAACGGCTGCACCTCGAGCCCCTCGGTCACGGCCCGCTCCACGGTCGTCGTGAACGAGATCGCGTCGATCACGACGATGACGCCTGCCCCCTGTGCGATCGAGCGCAGGCCCTCGCGCGCCCAGTCGAAGCGCACCTCGTAGTCCTGCTGCAGCGGATGGTCCGGGCTCATCGGGGATCTCACCCGGGGAATGCTACCCGGCGGCGGTCCAGGCCTGCGCTCCCACATCGACCCACCGCGACCGGGGACTCACCCCTGGTCGTCGGAACGCACCGGGGCGCTGCTCCAGCCGGACGCCGACCCGGTCAGCGCGGCGTCGAGCGACTCCTGCGCATAACGCATGTTCTCGGCATAGCGCGGTTCCTGCAGACGCTGCCACATGACCTCTTCCGGCACGTCTTCGACCTGGGCGGTGATCCACCAGATGTTGCCGAACGGATCCTTCACACGCCCGCCGCGCTGCCCGAACGCATTGTCACCGAGCTCGGTCACCACCGTCGCGCCGCGATCCAGAGCCCGGGCGAATGCCGCGTCGGCGTCGGCCACCCAGACGCGCAGCAGGCTCGGCATCACCGGCCACTCGTCACGCCGGTCGAAGGCGAGCACCACGGTGTCACCGACGCGGATCTCGCCGTGCCCGACCGAGCCGTCCTGGGTCTGCACACGGGCGAGCTCCTCCCCCTCGAAGGCGCCCGTGATGAAGTCGAGCAGCGCGCCGGTGTCGTCGGTCACCACCCAGGGCGCGACGGTCGTGTGGCCGGTGGGCGTCGCTGGGTCGATCATCGCCATGGCGGATCCTCTCGTCGTCTTCTCGAGGCTACGAGCAGCCTCCGACATCGGACCGGATACTCTGTACTCCGCTGTTCCACCGCCGCGGACCACCTGAGGAGGGCGATGTTCGACAGTCCGCTCTCGGCCTCCGCGTACGAGGTGCTCGGCGTCGGCGCGAGCGTCGACCACGAGGAGCTGCGCCGCGCCTACCGACTGCAGCTGCGCCGCACGCACCCCGACACGGGCGGCGACGCGACCGTGTTCATCCAGGTGCAGCGCGCCTGGGAGCTCGTCGGCACCCCGGAGCTGCGCGCCGCCTACGACCGCGGGCACGGATTCGCCATCGACGAGGTCGCGTGGGACGGCTGGCGCGCTCCGGCCGCGCGCACCGATACACGCCCGCGTGCGAAGGCCTACGGCGAGGCGGGCACGAGCCGGCGGCGTCACTACGTCGCGCAGGTGCATGCCTGGGCCGGATCCGAAGTGCCGGATCCGTACGACCCCGCGTTCGTGCGCACGGTCCCCCGCGAGCTGCGCCGGATACTCGCGAACGCCCTCGCCGAGGAGCACACCGCGCGCGCCGTCGCGGACCTGGGCATGGGTTTCACGGCCTGGCACGACGTGGCCGTCCCGACCGGCGCGGCCACGGTCGGCGGCGAGGCCCCGTCGCCCGATACCCTCGACCACATCGTGCTCGGGCCGAGCGGGCTCTACGGCCTGATGTCGGCCGACTTCGGCGAGATCGCGCGCTTCCGCGCCGGCGAGGTCATCGCATCCGGCGCCAGGTCCCGCGCACCGATCACCGCCCTCGTGACGCAGGTGCGCACGATCGCGCGCGCGGCCCGGGTGCGCTTCGGCGGGGCGATCCTGGTGCTCCCCGACGATG
The DNA here is from genome assembly GCF_052045265.1 of Microbacterium sp. 22303. Lineage (NCBI taxonomy): Bacteria > Bacillati > Actinomycetota > Actinomycetes > Micrococcales > Microbacteriaceae > Microbacterium > Microbacterium sp. 22303. The sequence goes on from NZ_JBQEOQ010000002.1 coordinate 202,918, forward strand.
ACCTGGCGCAGGCGACCACGCCTCTCGGTGCGATCCGCGGCACGACCGTCGTGGTCGTTCGCCGCAGCGCGCTGCGCCCGCTGCTCCGCGCCGGCGTACCCGGATCCCGCACGATCGGCGGCACCGAGCTGTTCGACCTGCGCACGCGGATCCAGCAGACCGTTCGCTTCGCCTGAGCGCGAGGGGATCCGGTCGTTGCTCGTCTGACCGCGAGGAGGTCTGCTCCCGGTATCTCTTCACCCCCCTTCACCGTCTTCACCCCCTCTGGCGGACGTCAGCACGAGGGGGCGAAGGCGCTCCGGGGAGGTGAACGCAGCGGGCCGCCACTCCAAGCAGGTACGCGCGCCCCTCCCCGCACGGGACCCAGGCCCATGGTCACCGCACCGTGCCGCGCGCCATCATGGGGTGTGCGCGTCGTGCACGCCGCGAGCGGCGAAGAAGGAGCGGTGAAGAAGGAGAGGCGATGGCGGATCCGGTGACCGTCGACTCGTCCTCCACCGTGCACCGAGGCGGCTCCGACCGCCCGCTGCCCGCGGCCCTCGTCATGATCGCGGTCTTCGCCTTCCTCCTCGGCGCTGTCGAACTGGGCATCGGGCTGCGCACACCTGACACGCTCTGGGTGGTCGCGCTGTTCACCGGCGTGTTCTGGATCTGGGTCGCCGCGGGCGTGCTCGCCTGGTGGCGCCGCCCGCACAACAACACCGGGCAGCTGCTCGTGGTCGGCGGCATCGCATTGTTCCTCGCCGGGCTCGTCAACCTCGGCGTCGACGCGCTCTCGGTGGTGAGCGCGATCTTCGCGACGAGCCCGCTCGCCATGACGATGCATCTGCTGCATGCGTTCCCGTCCGGGCGCCTGCGCGGGCGGCTCTCGATCACGACCGTGGTGCTGGGCTGGGTGGCGTGTCCCGTCTTCCAGCTCGCGCTCGTGCTGCTCTCGGCGTCCGCGCCGGCCGCCGTCCCGATCGTCGCCGCCGTGCAGAAGACGCTCGGGATCACGGTGATGGTGCTCACGGCCGTCGTACTGACCCGGCGTCTCGTCGTCGCCGACCCGGGCCACCGGCGCGCGCTGCTGCCCCTGTTCGGCTACGGCATCGTGGCCGTGCTGCTGCTCGCCTTCGCGCCCACGATCGTCGGCGCATTCGGGTGGGATCCGGCGATCGGCGGCGTGACGCAGCTCATCGTCTCGGCGGCGATCCCCATCGCCTTCCTGCTCGGGGTGCTGCTCGGCGGGTTCCGCCGCACCGGCGACCTGGAGCCGCTGAGCGCCTGGCTCGGCATCACCGGCGCGGGCGGACCCGCCGTCGCCCGCGCCCTGGCCGGCACTCTCGGTGACGACTCGCTGCGCGTCGTGTACTGGGCCGCCGAGCGCGGCGAGTACGTCGACGAGACGGGCGCGCCGGTCGACCCCGCCCAGCGCGGACCGGACCGGGGCTGGTGCGAGATCCGCGTCGACTCGCGACTCGTGGGGGCGATCGTCTACGACACCCGGATGACCGCGGATCCGGCACCCGTGCGGCGTGCGGGCGACGTGCTCGCCATCGCGATCGACCGCGAGCGACTCACCGCCGAGCTGCTCGCGAGCAACGATGCGCTCACGCAGTCGCGGATCCGCCTCGTCGAGACCGCCGACCGGGAGCGCTCGCGGATCGCGCAGGATCTGCACGACGGCATCCAGGTGCAGCTCGTGCTGCTCGCCCTCGCCGCGCAGACCATCGCGAACGCCCCCGATGCCGGCCCCGCGACGAGCGAGGCGTCGGCGCGGCTGCGGCACGGGATCGACGAGGCCGCGGCCGATCTGCGCCGCCTCGTGCACAACGTGCTGCCGGTCACCCTCACCGAGCGCGGGCTGACCGCCGCCGCGGAGGACCTCGTCGACCGGCTGGCGATCCCCGCGACGCTGGAAGCCGACATCGACGACGCAACGATCTCGTCGACGACCGCGCACACCGCGTATTTCATCATCGCCGAGGCCCTGACGAACACGGTCAAGCACTCGAAGGCGTCGCTGGTGCGGGTCACCCTGCACGTCGAAAGCGGCCTGCTGCACATCCTCGTCCGCGACAACGGCGTGGGCGGGGCGAGCGTCGACCGCGGTGCGGGCCTGCACGGCCTTCTCGACCGCGTCGACGCGCTGGGCGGCAGCCTGCGGATGCGATCGGATCCGGGACACGGCACCGAGGTGAAAGTGGAGCTGCCATGCGCGTGATCATCGGCGAGGACGAGGTGCTGCTGCGCGAGGGCTTGCGGCACCTGCTCGCACAGGACGGCTTCGAGGTCGTGGCGGCCGTCGGCGACGCCGAGGCGCTGCTGGAGCAGGTCGAGCTGCTCGCGCCGGAGCTGGTGATCACCGACATCCGGATGCCTCCGACGCACACCGACGAGGGGCTGATCGCCGCGCTGCGGATCCGCGAGGCCCATCCCGCGATCCCGGTCGTCGTGCTCTCGCAGTATGTGCAGCGCCGCTATGCGACGGAGCTGCTCGATCAGAACAGCGGCGGATTCGGGTATCTGCTCAAGCAGCGCATCGCCGACGTCACGACCTTCACCGCCGACCTCCGCCGGGTGGCCGCGGGCGGCACGGCCCTGGATCCGGAGGTCGTGTCGGTGCTGGTCACGCGGGCGAGCCGCGCGAGTGGAGCCGTCGGATCCCTCACCCCGCGCCAGCTCGAGGTTCTCTCGCTCATGGCGGAGGGACGCAGCAACGCGCGGATCGCGACGGATCTGTTCCTCTCCGAGAAGGCCGTCGTGCAGCACACCTCGCACATCTACACCGCGCTCGGGCTGTCGGTCGACGGCGACGACCACCGTCGCGTGCTCGCGGTGCTGCGGTTCCTCGCCTCGGTGGCGGAGGAGTACCGGTGAGGAGGAGTCCCTCCCCCCTCGGGGTCGTTGAGCGAGCACCGAGCATCGCGAGGAGCGAGAGAAACGCGGTGCCCTCACGGACGGCCCTCACCGACGGGCACCGCGTTTCGTCTCGGTCGGCTTCGCCGTCCTCGCTCAACGACCGCAGGGCCCGCACTGACGACGCAGCCGGGCGTCACTTCCGGGGCGGCGGGACGTAGGCGGTGCCGAGCTCACCGGTGAGTGCGACCAGGAGCCGCACGGCGGGCGTCTGGCAGATGGCGTCCCCGGGATCATCGGTGAGCGTGGGCGAGGTCGTGCAGCCGCCCGACGCGATGTCGCTGTTGGTCTGCACGGCGACCGTTGTGTCCGTCGCCGTGTCGTAGAAGAGCGAGGTGTTGTAGCCGGAGAGGTCGCCGGTGTGGCCGACCCACCCCTGCGAGCAGCTCAGCCCGAAGCCGTACCCGATGTCCGAGAACGAGGTCAGTCGCAGGGTCTGCGTCTTCCCATCGACCAGCCCCTGGCCGGTGCCGAGTGCGCGCCCCATGGTCAGCAGGTCGTCGATGTCGGAGATGATCTCGCCGGCCGTGAAGCTCCATGACGGATTCCAGTCCGTGGAGTCGGCCGGCGCGTCCGGGGTCGCACTGTTGCCGTTCAGCGTGTACCCGCGGGCGTACGGCTCCGGCAGCGCGGCCGAGGTTCCGGGCCATGACGTGTGCGCCAGGTGCAGCGGATCGAAGATCCGCGTCTGCATCAGCCGGCCGATGTCCTGGCCGGTCACCTTCTCGATCACCTTCCCGAGCAGCACCGTGTTGGTGTTCGAGTAGGCGAACCCCTCCCCCGGAGGGAACAGGGGTGAGACGGCGGCACCCGCCTGGATGACCTCCTCGGGCGTGTAGACCGCGGCCGGATCCGCGAAGTACTTCTCCAGGAGCTTCGCGTTCATGGTGTAGCTCGCGACACCGCTGGTCATGTCGGCGAGCTGCGTGAGTGTGATGGTGTCGCCGTTCGGGATCCCGTCCACGTACTTCCCGATGGTGTCGTCGAGCTTCAGCCTGCCCTCCTGTGCGAGCTGCAGCACGATCGTCGCCGTGTACATCTTCGTGAGCGACGCGATGCGGGTGTGCATGCCGACCTGCATCGGGGTCCCGGCCAGATCGGCGTTCCCGTAGGCCTTGGTCCAGGTGCCCTCGGGCGTGCGCACGCCGACGACCGCACCCGGGGAGGCGCCGAGGGCGAAGGCCTTCGCCACCACCGCGTCGAGCTTCGCGACGGTCTCCGCGGACAGGGGCGACATCGTCTTCGCGCCGGGCTTCGCGGCGATGGTCCGGGCGGGATCCGCGACGCATCCGGCCGGGGACGTGGACGGCGACGGCGAGGCGGTTCCAGGTGCGGCGCCGGAGGGACCGGAGCAGCCGGCCAGGATGAGAGCCGCGGTCACCGCGGCGAGCGCGAACGCCCGGCGCAGAGCCGGCGGGACCGTGCGGGAGGACGGCATCGTCTCAACCTCCGTAGATGTAGATGCTCTTCATGAGCGATGTGGCGATCATGGCGGCGGGCGGGCGCCCGTCGGCGGTTCCGGTCATCGTCTTCGTGTGGGATCCGATCCGGAAGTGGTCGTCGAGAGAGACGGGGACGGATCCACGCAGCTGCGTCACGCCGTAGGTCGCGGTGTCATCGCCCTGCGGTGGGCGCACGCGCGTCGCTGCTCCCGGCCGCATCTCGTCAGCCGCCATCGTGAGCCTCCTCATCGCGCACCCGGTCCACCGCGCGTGCGGATCCGACCCTCGTCTCTCCCCCTCGAGCATCCCCATGCGACCACCAGTCTCCCGGGGCCGCGCCTGCGGCGGAATGGGCCTACGTCTATTCCTCCCGGGTGCCGCCGGTGCCAGGGTCTCCTTGGGGGAAGGATCGATCTGCCCGAAGGAGCTCCGCCATGGTCACCGCTCGTCTCGCACGGCCGATCGCGCTCGCGGCCGCCCTGCTCGTGCTCGCCGGCTGCTCCGCACAGCCCTCGACCGGACCGACCTCGACCGGCGCCGGAACCCCCTCATCGACGGTGCCGGCGGTCTCGACCTGCGTCGCCGACCCCTCGGCCGTGGTGGCGCGCACCGCGGACCTCCCGTCGTCGGTGCTTCCCGACGACCTCACCGCGACGATCGACAAGACCTCGCAGGACGCCTTCGCACAGACCTCGTCGAAGGGGGCCGTCGTGGCCGTGCAGTCGCCGAAGGGGCTGTTCCTGAAGGCGTACGGCGTGGCGGATCCGGCCGCCGGCACTCCGATGACGACCGACGTCTACCAGCGCGTCGGATCCATCACGAAGACCTTCACCGGCACCCTCACGACGCAGCTCGCCGCCGAGGGCAAGCTCAGCCTCGACGACACGATCTCGAAGTACGTCGACGGCGTCCCGCGCGGCGACGAGGTCACGATCCGCATGCTCGCGGACATGACCAGCTCGATCACCAGCTACACGAAGGACCCGGCCTGGCAGAAGATCTTCTTCTCGGAGACGGACCGGGTCTGGAAGCCGGAGGAGCTGCTCAAGGCGGGCATCTCACTGCCGCCGCAGGACTTCGCGCCCGGGACCGCGTTCGACTACTCGAACACCAACACGATCCTGCTGGGCCTGGTCATCCAGAAGGTCACGGGCCAGAGCTTTCAGGAGGTGCTCGCGGAGAAGATCCTCACTCGCCTGGGCCTGACGCACACGATCTTCCCGGCCGGATCCGCCGCATTCCCGGATCCGCACGCCCAGGGCTTCACGCTGCAGGGTGGACACGGCACCCCGGAGAACCCGGCGAACACGACGAACTGGAACCCCTCCTGGGGCTGGACGGCCGGCGAGCTGATCTCCAGCGCACCGGACCTGCTGAAGTACGGCCGTGCGGAGGCGACGGGAGCGGGACTCGTACCGGCGAAGGACCAGATCGAGCGGCTCACGTCGTTCCGCGAGTTCAACGGTCCCGGCAACGGCGGCTACGGCATCGGCTGGGGCTGCCAGAACGGCTGGGTCGGCCACACCGGAGAACTCCCGGGCTACAACACGGCCATGTTCTACAACACCAAGGACGACACCACGATCATCACGATGGTGAACAGCGACATCCCCTCGGGCGACTGCCCGAGCGACGCCCGCACCCTCACCGACAACCCAACGGATCTGCCCTGCAGTTCCCCCGCGACCCGGATCTTCCAGGCCCTCGCTGCGACGCTGGGCACGCCGTTCGCCCCGCAGAAGAAGTAGCCCTGCAGCCCGGATCCGTCGTGGCCCGGCCCGGCTGGCCTGCGTTTCCCTCCCCGTGCTGTCTTTCCCTCCCCCTAGAGCCGCCTCTGCGGGGAGGGAAAGACGATGCGGGGAGGGAAACGCGGATCCGGAACGCCGTCCCGGTCAGGCCTTCGGCGCGGGCGGCGTCGGCTCGCCGAGCGACAGCATGAGGCGGTTCGCCCAGTTGAAGAACGACGCGCTCTGCACCACGTCGACGATCGCCTGGTCGTCCAGGCCCGCCGCGCGCAGCGCCTGCACGTGCGCCTCCCCGAACCGCGACGGGGTGGCCGTCAGCGCGGCCGCCGCCTCGATGATCGCGGTCCAGCGCTCGTCCTGCTCGCCGTCGATGCCCTCGTCCAGCAGCCGCTGCACGTCGTCGCGGCGCGAGGGCGCCTGGATCGTCGCGAAGCGGGAGTGCACCGAGGCGCAGAACAGGCAGCCGTTGACCCGCGAGGCCGCGGCGGCGGAGATCTCGCGCTCAGCCCGGCCGAGACCGGCGTCGGTGTTGTAGAAGATGTCGTTGTCGGCGCGGGTGCGCGCGCCGAGCACCACGGGATCGCGCACGAGCAGACGGAAGTACGGGCTCGCGGCGCGGGAGCGCTCGACGAGGGCGGTGTAGTCGTCTTCGGTCAGCTCGGCCTCAGGCTTCGGCTCGAGCCACGGCACCCAGCCGAGCTCTTCCTGCGTGAAGACGTGCGGCGGGGTCACCTCGGGGTGACGCAGAACCTGCTCTGCCATGTCAGATCGCCTCCTTGAGCACGCTGAGTCCTGCGATCACGCGGAGCTGGAAGTGGGTGAACGCGACGAGCTGCGACACCGTGACGACGCCGTCGGTGCTCCAGCCCGCATCCAGCAGCGTCTGCAGCGCGTCCGGACTCGAATCGCGGGGACGGTATGTGAGCAGGTGCGCGTGCTCGAGGGCCGCGCTCAGGCGGGATCCGATCGCGTCGCGGAGCGAGGGCGGCGCGACCCAGTGCAGGCCGTCCTCATCCTCGACGCTGAGCGGTCCCTCCGGATACGCCCCGTACGGACCGGTCGTGAGCGCCTCCGGCAGCGCCGCGTCGATCGCCGCGCGCACGCCGGGATCCGCGGCCTCGAGCAGCGCTCGGTAGTGGCCGGCGAGAGCGTCCGCACGGCTGAGCGCGGCGACCCAGTAGCCCAGGGCCGCGCGCTCCGCCACAGTCGCCCGGTCGAGGTCGGCGGGCGTTGTGATGAGGCCGTCGTACGTGGCCTGGGCGTCGCTGCGCGCGACGGGGCGCTTGGCGCGCAGCGCGTCGAGCGGGCTGCCCGGGACGATGCCGACGAGGTCGTCGATGAGATCAGACATGGGTCTCCTCCGGGATGGTCAGGATGGCGTCGTCCGCATCGAGCGGCTCGGGCCCTTCGACGGGCTCAGGGACCGCCGGGCTCCACCCCAGCGCCGGGGCGACCCGGGTGGCGATCAGCTCGAGCGAGCGCAGCAGCACGGCGTGCGGCGGATCGACCGGGTGCGACTGGAACACGATGTCGGTGGCCGAGGCGAGCACGTGGTCCTGCGCGAGTTCCTCGATGATCTGCTCCGGAGTCCCGACGTGCAGGTCGAACAGGATCCGCAGCTCCTCGTCGCTCGCCCCGTCCGGGATCGCGATGCCCATGGGGCGGGCCGCGGGCAGCGAGCGCTCGATCCCGCGTGCCAGGAGCGCGGCGACGTCGGCCTCGTCGTCGACCACGACGAGGCCGCGCGAGGCGAACGTGCGCGACGAGACACCGTCCGGCAGGGCCGCCTCGTACGCGTCGATGACGAGCCGCTGCGTGTCGGCGAGTGCGGTCGCACCGGATCCGGCGGTGTGCGGCTGCGACTTCGACAGCATGAGGCCGGATCCGGCGGCGCCGATGCGCGCGGCACCCTCGGGCGAGAAGGTGGCCTGCCAGAGCGTGTCGAGGAGCTCGGGCACGGCCGGGTAGAGGCTGCCCTCGTCGGCGGTCAGCTGGTCTCCGCGGAGGGCTTCGTGCAGGCGGGCGAGATGACGCCCGTAGATGGCGCCGCGCTCCTTGGGGTCGTGCCCGAACGGCGGGAACGAGCTGGGCGTGCCGCCGCTGCCGACACCGAGCTCGAAGCGTCCGTCGCTGAGCAGCGACAGCACGGCCGCGTCCTCCGCGACGCGCAGCGGTTCCTCCAGCGGCAGCGTCACGATGCTCGTACCCAGGACGATTCTCGTCGTCTGCGCGGCGGCGTGCGCCAGGAACACCAGCGGCGACGGCAGCCCGCCCTCCGCCTCATGGAAGTGGTGCTGCGCCACCCAGGCGGAGTCGAAGCCGAGCCGTTCCGCCGTGCGGATCTGCTCCAGGGCGAGCCGATAGCGCTCGGCGGCCGGGGCGTCGTCGAGCACCCGGGTGAAGAATCCGAGTCTGGGTCGTGTCGAAGGCACGCGTTGCGTGCGAGAGCCTGCGGTCATGAGCCGCTCCTTCCGAGGTAGGCCTCTTGAATGCGGGGGTCGTGCAGCAGCTCCTGCGCCGACCCCTCGGCGACGATCTCGCCCGTCGCCAGGACGTACCCGCGGGACGCGATCGACAGGGCGAGCTCCGCCTGCTGCTCCACCAGCAGCACCGCGACGCCGAGCTCGCGGTTGAGCCGGGCGATCTCGTCGAGCACCTGGTCCACGAGCTTGGGCGAGAGTCCCATCGTGGGCTCGTCCATGCAGATCAGCCGCGGCCGGCTCATCAGGGCCCGCGCGAACGCGAGCATCTGCTGCTCGCCGCCCGAGAGCGTGCCCGCCTCCTGCCGGCGGCGTTCCGCGAGCCGCGGGAAGTGCTCGCGCATCCGCTCGAGGTCCTCGGCGATCCCGGCACGGTCGCGGCGCGTGTACGCCCCGGCATACAGGTTCTCGTCCACGGTCATCTGCGGGAAGACGCGCCTCGCCTCGGGCACGCTCGCGATCCCCGCACGCACGCGCTTGGCGGTGGAGCGTTGGGTGATGTCGGCGCCCGCGAATGCGATACGCCCGTCCTTGACCCTGTTCAGCCCGAGGATCGACTTCATGGTCGTGGACTTGCCCGACGCGTTGCCGCCCAGCAGCGACACGATCTCGCCCTCGCCGACCTCGATCGACACCCCGCGCAGCGCGTGGAAGGGTCCGTAGTAGACGTCCACCGCGTCCAGGCTCAGCAGGGCGGTCATGCGGATCCCTCCTCGCCGGAGTCCGCGCCCGGGGTCGTTGAGCGAGCGGAGCGAGACGAAACGTCGCGCCCGCGTGGTGGCCGCGTTTCGTCTCGGTCGGCTTCGCCGTCCTCGCTCAACGACCCCGGAGCTTCTTCCCGCCGCCGCCCGAGATAGGCCTCGATCACGGCGGGGTCGTTGCGCACGCTCTGCGGGTCGCCCTCGGCGATGATCCGGCCGCCGTCCATCACGATCACCCGGTCGGAGACCGTCATCACCAGATCGAGCTTGTGCTCGACGAGCAGGATCGCCTGCCCCGAGGCCTTCAGCTCGAGCAGCTGCGCGAGCACCTCGGCGGTCTCGGACTGGTTCATGCCGGCCGTCGGCTCGTCGAGCACGAGCAGCTTCGGCTGCAGGGCGAGTGCACGCGCGATCTCGGTGCGCCGCCGGTTCGCGTAGCTCAGCGTGTACGCCGGGTCATCGCGCCGCGGCCCGAGCCGGGATTCGAAGCGATCGACCTCGAGGTCGATGACCGCGTCGATCTCGGCCCGCTCCCGCCGTGCCGCCGGGGCGCCGAACACCGCGACGAACAGCTCGGCGAGGAGCGGGATCCAGCGCAGCAGGAAGACGTGCGAGAGACGGCGGAACGGCCGGTGCGCGCGCAGCTGGGAATGGATCCCGACCTCGATGTTGTCGGCCACCGAGAGGGTGGCGAACACGCGGCCGTTCTGGAACGTGCGCGCGATGCCGTGCTCGGCGATGTCGACCGTGCTCGCGTGGTCGATGCGTGCTCCGTCCAGCGCGATCGTGCCGCCGTGCGCCGGGATCGTGCCGGTCACGAGATTGAGCGTGGTGGTCTTGCCGGATCCGTTGGGTCCGATGATCGACACGACCTCTCCCGGCTGCACCTGGAACGTGACGCCGTCGACGGCGCGCACGCCGTCGAAGTGGCGCTCCAGGCCGGTGACGTCGAGCAGGGCGGTCATGAGTTCCTCACCAGGACGCCGCCGGGCCGGAAGCGCACGACGAGGATGAGCACGAGGCCGTACACGATGATCCGCCACTCCGGCGTGAACCGCAGCAGCTCCATCGCGCCGATCAGCACGATCGATCCGACGACCGCCCCGTAGGGCAGACCGACGCCGCCGAGGATCACGATCGTGACGACGAGCAGCGACATCAGCATCGTGAACATCGTGGTGTCGATGTAGGTGTACTGATGCGCGAGGAGCGATCCGCCGATACCGGCGAAGAACGCCGAGATCGCGAACGCCAGGGCCTTGTAGTCGCGCACCCGCACTCCCGAGGCGAGGGCGGCGACCTCATCGGAACCGACCGAGGAGATCACCTTCCCGAGATGCGAGCGACGGATCCGCCACATCACCAGCAGGGTGAGCACCAGCACGACGAAGTCGATGAGGTAGTACGCGAGCGGGGTGTTCAGGTCGATGCCGGCGATGGACGGCACGGGGATGCCGTAGATGCCCTGCGGCACGATGAGCTGGATCAGGGCGACGATCGCGATGCCGAGTCCGAGCGTGGCGATCGAGATGTAGTGGCCCTTCACGCCCCAGATCGGCGAGACCAGGATCGAGGCGATCACGGCTGCGCCGATGCCCGCGATCGGGAGCGCGAGCCAGAACGAGAGGTGCAGGTGCACGCTGAGCAGCGCGGAGAGGTAGGCGCCGATGGCGATGGGGCCTGCCTGCCCGAGCGCGAGCACGCCCGCCTGTCCCGCCGTGACCGTGAAGCCGGCGGCGATGATGGCGTAGACGAGCACCTGGGTGCCGGTCGTGAGCACGTAGGTGTCGGCGAGGATCGGCACGAGCACACCGAGCACGACGAACGCGGCGATCCACACCCACCGCGGGATCCGCAGCGGGCGCCCCTTGCCCAGGAACGTGCCCGTGAGCGGCTCGGTCGAGATGAGCGGCACCTTGCCGAGCAGGCCGCCGGGGCGCACGATCAGCACCACGAGCAGCACGACGAACACGATGATCTGGCGCGCGGCGTCGCCGAACCAGTAGATCCCGAACGCCTCCAGGATCCCCAGCACGAATCCGCCGACGACGGCGCCGACGAGGGATCCGAGGCCGCCGAGCGCGGCCGCGACGAACGCGGTCATGCCGATGTTCAGACCGGAGACGGGGTTCACGACCCCGATGTAGAGCGAGAAGAAGATGCCGGCGAGCCCGCCGAGCCCCGATGCGATCACGAAGGAGATGTTCTGCACGGATCCGACCGGGATCCCCATCTGCAGGGCGGCTTCCTGGTCCTGCGCGGTGGCGCGGATCGCCCGCCCCGCCCGGCCGTACTTGAGGAAGAGCGACATCGCGATCATGACGACCGCCGTGATGCCCAGCATCACCAGATCCGAGGTGCCGAAGCGCATGTTCCCGATGTGCAGGTTCGAGGTGGGCAGCACCTGCGGGAACGAGCGGAACTGCGCGGAGAACGCGAGCTGGGATCCGTTGTCGAGGATCTGCGCGACCGCGTACGTGGACAGCATGGCCGCGAGAGGCAGGTACTTCGCGAGCGGACGCACGACGGCGATGTTGATCACCAGGCCCAGCAGGGCGCAGATCGCGAGCACGAGCGGCAGGGCGATCCAGAACGGCTGCTGCAGCTGCACCACGAAGAACCAGGCCAGCATCGCGCCGAGCCCGAAGAACGAGAACTGCGCGAAGTTCACGACGTTCATGACGCCGAAGACGAGCGAGATGCCGACCGCTCCGAGGGCGTAGACGTTCCCTCGGAGCAGGCCGGCGATCAGAGTGTCGAGCATGGAGCGGGATCAGCCTTCGATGGCGACCCAGGCGCCGTCCTTCAGCACGGTGGGCGTGAGCTGCGGCGAGGCAGGACGACGGGTCTCCTTGTCGAACGAGAGCTTGCCGTAGACCACGCTCGGCACGTCGGTGATCTGCTGGAAGCCCTTGAGGATCCCGGCGCGGTCGGTGCCGCCCTTCTTCGCCGCGGCCACGGCGACGTGCAGAGCATCATAGGCGCCGGCCTCGAAGAGGGTGACTTCCTTCTCCTCCGGGTACTTGGCCTTGAACGCCTTGACGAAGGCCTGCACCTCAGGTGCCCTGCTGGTCGACACGAACTCCGTTCCGATGACCGAGCCCGCCGCATCCGGGGTGCCGTCGAAGGACTCCTCGTCCTGGCCGCCGTAGAACGTGCCGGTGAAGCCGATCGCGCGCAGCTGAGTGACGAGCTTCGCCGCGTCCGGCCCGTAGCCGACGTGCGCGAACGCCTTCGGACTGCCGGCGACGGCCTTGGTGAGCGAGGGCCGGTAGTCGTCGGAGGTGGGGTCGATCGCCTCCGCGTCGGTGATCTTGAGGCCGATCTTGTCGGCCTCGGCCTTGAACGCCTGGAACGCGGGGATGCCCCAGTCGGCGGTGTTCAGGTAGGTCACGCCGATCGAGTCGATGCCCTGCTTCTTGATGTAGTCGGCCGTCCAGGTGTAGCTGGCGCTCGTGGTGATCGCGCTCGACCACTGGTACTGCGTGCCCTTGGCGGTGAAGTCCGGGTTGGAGTTGTTGAAGCCGTACTGCAGCAGCTTGCCGGCCGTGTAGATCGGCGAGGCCGGGATCGACGCGGCCGAGGAGTAGTCCCCGAACACCAGCGAGATCTGCGGGTCGTTGACGAACTTCTGCGCCACGGTGACCGACTGCTTGGGGTCGGACTGCGAGTCCTCGTACTTGAGGGCCACGGGGTGGCCGTTGATGCCGCCGTCCTTGTTGACCTCTTCGACGGCCAGGTCGAACGCTTTCTTGAACTGCTCGCCGTACTGGGCGTACTGCCCCGTAGTCGCGGACGAGACACCGAAGTACACGGTGCTGCCTGCGGAGGCGCCCGCCGACGGCCCGTTGGCCGAGGCGGAGAGGCTGCATCCGGCGAGCGCGAGGGCTGCGGTGGTCGCCATGATCCCGGCGAATGCGATGCGTCGAGTGTTCCTTGCCATGGGGGCCTCCTTCGGGTCTTCGCACCGCGGGTCGGTGCCGTCCGGACGACGTGCTGTGTACGACGCCCGGCGATGCGCCGACGGAACGGGCGGCCGCGGCGTGTGCCCACACTCACATGCCCGCCGGATCCACTGCCGTTGTGTGTCGCTTTTCGACATCGTGTGACGCCGCGGACGGCTTCTGTGACGCCACGCGACGCGGATTCCGGGTGCGCGGATCCTCACCCGGATCGGCGGGGGTAGGCTGCGCGGTTGCGCCGTCGGTCGACGTGTTTCCCTCCCCTGACCGTGTTTCCCCCCTCGGGCGGACGTCAATGAGAAGGGGAAAGACGCTGCGGGGAGGGAAAAGCGGTCAGCGGTGTTGCCGGCGATGCCGCAACGCCGCGGATCCGGCGCCGGGCCGATCCGATCCGATCCGATCCGAGAACTCGGATAGCGTGGCGGGATGAGCGTGAACGACGACGTCGCCATCGGCGGTGAGAGCATCCGGCTCGGCCAGTTCCTGAAGTTCGCCGGGCTGATCGACTCCGGCGGGGACGCCAAGGGCGCGATCCTCGATGGGTACGTGCGCGTGAACGGCGAGGTCGAGCGTCGCCGCGGACGTCAGCTCGTCGCCGGCGACCTCGTGACGCTCGATGAGCGCACGGTGCGAGTGCGCCCCTGACGTCGAGCCGGTCCGTTCCCCGGCTTGCTCCTGGGGCTCGCTGGTCGCATCTTGCGGCTATGGCGCACGGATAACCGCGATTCGCGACAAGTGAATCGGCGAAGGAGCCGGGTCACGACTCTCCGACCGATCGGTGGTCGAGCCTGACCGATCGGTGGATCCGGGCGGCGTCTCCCCTGAGGAATCTGGAGACATGACCAAGACACTCTCCCTCCCCGCGGACCGCGCCCTCGCTCCCGCCCGTCGCGCGGCCTTCCGTCCCGTCCTCCTCCTCGGCGGCGCCTTCGCGGCGGTCAGCGCCGTGATGATCGCCTTCCTCGGCATCGCCAGCGCCACCGGCATCGGCTTCGAGAGCGCGATCTGGGTGCGATGCTCCCTCGTGCTCGCCAGCGCGGTCGTGGTGCTGGCCATCGCCGCCTCCGCCTCCCGCGGTTCCCGCGCTGCCTGGGTGCGCCTGCGGATCATCAGCCCCGTCATCGTCGTCGCGGTGGTCGTGATCGTGTCCATCCCCGGCTTCCTGCCCGACTGGGTGCGCATCGAGCAGGCGGTCTGCGGCCTCCTGCTCCTGCCCGTCGCGATCCTGGTGAACCTGCCTCGCATGAGGGCGCTGTTCGCTGGGAAGGCGTAGGGTCGGCGCGTGGTGGACTCGCGCTGGCGGACCGTGCTGGCGGTCACTCCGTATATCGTGCTGGGGCTGCTGGTCGCATTCATGCTGCTCGCGCAGTGGGGCCAGTGGGCGCGGCTGACGCCGATCCTGGCCCTCTGCGCGGCCTACGGGCTATGGGTGCTGGTGATGCGCACTCTGCCGTTCCGCTGGCGCGACCGTCCCTCCGCGATCGCGGTGTTCCTCGCCGGGGCGATCGTGCTCAACCTCCTGCTGGTGCTGCGCGAGGGCTCCTTCGGATTCCTCGCGATCGCGACGTTCTCCTTCGCCTACTCGCTCGCCGAATGGCCGTGGGAGCTGCTCCCGGTGGCGGGGACCGCCGTCGTCGCCGGCCTCGCACAGAGCTCCGGTTTCCGGGCGGATCCGGCCGGCGTCGCAGGGACGATCGCGGTGATCCTGCTGAACATCGTGGTGATGTGCGGGCTCTCGTTCGGTCTGCACCGCGCCGAGCAGAACCTGCAGCGCACGGCGGTGCACGACGAGCGCGCCCGCCTCGCCCGCGAGATCCACGACACGCTGGCGCAGGGCTTCACCGGCATCATCACCCAGCTGCAGGCGGCCGAGCAGGCATCCGACGACGCGGCTCGCCGACGGCACACCGAGTCGGCTCTCGCGCTGGCCCGCGACGGACTGGCCGAGGCGCGTCGCTCCGTGCAGGCGCTGCGCCCCACGGCGCTCGAGCAGACCTCGCTGGCGGACGCCCTCACCGGCGTCGCGCACTCGTGGTCGACGCGCACCGGCATCCCCGCGGCAGTGACCGCCACCGGAACGGCCCGCCCGCTGCCGACGGAGACCGAGGTCGCACTGCTGCGCACGGCGCAGGAGGCTCTGACGAACATCGAGAAGCACGCCGCCGCACGCCGGGTGACGATCGCACTGCGGACGGATGCCGCCGGGGTGAGCCTGGAGGTGCGCGACGACGGCCGCGGCTTCGACGCCGTCGAGCGCGTGCAGCGTGCAGCGGAGGGATCCGGCGGTTACGGACTCATCGCGATGCGCGAGCGGCTGGAGGCGGCCGCCGGCAGGCTCGTCGTCGAGGCCCGTCCCGGACGCGGCACGGTCGTGCGGGCGGAGGTGCCGGCATGAGCGCACTCACCCTGCTCGTCGTCGACGACCACCCGGTCGTACGCGACGGCATCGTCGGCATGGTCGGATCCGCCGAGGACATCGAGGTCGTCGGCGAGGCCTCGGACGGCGCCGAGGCGGTCGCCCGAGCCGAGGTGCTCGCGCCGGATGTGGTGCTGATGGATCTGCGGATGCCACGGATGGACGGGGTCGCTGCGCTGCGGGAGTTCGCGCGCCGCGGCATCGACAGCCGCGTGGTGGTGCTGACCACGTTCGACGCGGACGCCGACGTGCTTCCCGCGATTGCGGCGGGCGCGACCGGATACCTGCTCAAGGACGCGTCCCGCGACGAGCTGCTGGCGGCGATCCGTGGCGCGGCGGCGGGGAAGACGGTGCTCGCGCCCGAGGTGGCCTCACGCCTCGTCGACCGCGTGCGCGCCCCGGAGGCGAGTCTGCTCACCCCGCGCGAGCTCGAGGTCCTCGGCCTCGTCGCCGACGGCGCGACCAACCGCGCCGCCGGAGACCGCCTGCACCTCAGCGAGGGCACGGTGAAGACGCACCTGCTCAGCATCTACGCGAAGCTCGGGGTCGGCGATCGCGCCTCGGCAGTGGCCGAGGGGTTCCGGCGGGGTCTGCTCGACACGACGCGCTGAGAGACCCGACGCCTTGGGCATCCGGCAACGGCGCTTCCGAGTCGCCGCGATGTCGAGGAGCGGCTGCTAGTTTTCGATGATGCGCTCGATCCGACTCGCGCCCGTCCGCGTCAGCCGCCGCGGGTCCCGGCCATGATCGATCTCGCGCCGTGGGCGTGGATCCTGCTCGCGGTCGCAGGCACGGTCGTCGGGCTCTCCAAGACCGCGCTGCCGGGTGCGAACACCGTCTCTGTGGCGATCTTCGCCGCGCTGCTGCCCGCCCGCACCTCGACCGGGGCGCTGCTGCTCCTGCTCATCGTCGGCGACCTGTTCGCGCTGCTCACCTGGCGCCGCCACGCGCACTGGCCCACGCTGCTGAGGCTCGCCCCCGCGGTCGTCGCGGGGCTCGTGCTCGGCGCCGTGTTCCTGGCCTTCGCCGGCAACGCCGTGGTGCGCCCCGTGATCGGCGTGATCCTGCTGGCGATGGTGGGGATCACCCTCCGGCGGCGCCGGCGGACGGCTGCCGCTCCTGAGGGCGCGGCGCACCTCGGCACCACGCTCGGCTACGGCGCGCTGGGCGGCTTCACCACGATGGTCGCGAACGCGGGCGGACCGGTCATGTCGATGTACTTCCTTGCGATGCGCACCCCGGTGAAGGTGTTCCTCGGCACGGCGGCGTGGTTCTTCGCCATCGTGAACATCGTCAAGGTGCCGGTGCTCGCAGGCCTCGGGCTGATCACCGTGCCGGTGCTGCTGATGGATCTGGCGCTCGTGCCGATGGTCGTGATCGGCGCGCTGTTCGGCCGGTGGCTCATCCCCCGGATCCACCAGGCGCTGTTCGATCGGATCGTGCTGATCCTCACTGTCCTCGGTGCGCTGTATCTGCTGATCCCCTGAAGCCGCGCTCATCGACGTGGCCGAGGCGCGGAGCGTAACCTCGACCCGGTGACAGTGCACAAGACTCGAGGGCCCCGCGTCGTGATGATGTGCGGGCCAGGTGGTGCCGGCAAGACCACTTACGCCAAGCGCCTGGAGCGCGAGGGCTGGACGCGTTTGTCGTTCGAGGTGGAGTTCTGGGATCGCGGAATCACGACGATGCCCTCCGCCGAAGTGGTCGCCGAGGTGGCGGCAGATCTGAAGGCGCGCTTGCTGCGCCAGGTCGCGGCGGGGAACGATGTCGTGCTCGACTTCGGATTCTGGTTCCGGCGACAACGCGATGAGTTCCGCGCACTGCTCGCCCCTCAGGGCATCGTGCCGGAGACGGTCTACATCGCGACGAGTCTTGAGACCATCCTGAGCCGAGTCGGTGACCGACACGGCAGGCAGGCGGACGATTGGCCGCTCACCGCCCAGACGGCGACGGAATACTTCGAGCGGTTCGAGCCGCCGACGCCCGAGGAGGGACCCCTTGAGGTGGTCCGCTAGATGTAGCCCTCGCCTCGTTTCTCGACCGCGGCGAGCGCGTCGATCGCACCGCGTGTCGGGGCGATCCGCACGAGCCCGCGGTAGAGCCGCAGCAGCGCGGCCCGGTCGGTCACACCGGTGCGGGCGCGGTCGCAGTGCACCGACTGGATCGCCGCCTCGAGCTGGAACCGGCCCGGCTCCGCTCCCCCGGCGACGCCGCTGAGCCGCGCCGCCCGGTGCAGCAGCGCCTCACCCTCGGCGATGAGCGCGGCGTCCCAGAGCGCCGGATCCTGCTCGTCCAGCGCGGGCCAGGGCTCGCCGGGCGCCGGGGAGACCCGAGCGGGCGCCCGCGACTGCGCGAGCGTGAGCAGCGCCGCCAGGCCCCACGCCTCTGCATCCGTCTCGAGCAGCGTCGCGGTGAGCACGGCGAGCCAACGGGCCTCGTCGGCGAGCGAGGTGCGCACGTCGTCGTGCCGCCCGAGCCAGTCCAGCGCGTAGGCGCCGTAGATCGCCTCCAGAACGGCGGCGGTGCGGGCGGACATGTCGCCGCGCGTCGGCAGGACGAAGCGGATCCCAGCGTCGCGAATCTTGCGCTTGGCCCGCACGAGGCGCTGCGCCATGGCCGCGGGTTCGACGTCGAACGCGCGCGCCACCTGGGCCGCGTCGAAGCCGAGCACGGTCTGCAGCATGAGCGGTGTGCGGATGCTCTGGTCGATCGCGGGATGCGCGCATGCGAACAGCAGCTCCAGGCGCCGGTCCGGGATCGTCTCGCCGCGTTCCACGAGCGCTTCGACGTCGATCCCCGCATCCGCGCCGTCGCCCCACTCGTCGTCGAGCGGGGTGCTGGTGCGACGCGCCGCGGAGCCCCACACGTCGCGGAGTCTGTTGCGGGCCACGGTGAGCAGCCATCCTTCCGGGTTGTCGGGCACTCCGACGTCGCGCCAGGTGCGCAGTGCACGTTCGAGGGCGTCGGCGAGACAGTCCTCGGCCAGCGCCAGGTCGCCGGTCCCGCCCGCGAGGAGTGCGACGAGCCGTCCGTAGGAGGCGCGGACCGCGCGCTCGGCGGCGGACCGCGCCTCCTCTGCCGCGCTCATTTCGCCTCCTGGGGTGCGGGATCCGGATCCGCACGAGAACCGCGAGACCGAACTTCCGTCCCGAGACCGCCGACACCATCGGCGGTCTCGGGACACAGGATCGGTCTCGCGGCCTCACGGCGGCGCCGACCACACGCTGCGGCATTCACCGGACCGGCGAAGCTCCCTGCCATGCTCCGTCCGCGAACCGTGTCGCGACGGGACGCACCTCGACCGCGCCCCACTCGACCGACGGCGCCTTCGCGGCCCAGGCGAGCGCCGCGTCGAGGTCGTCTACCTCGATCACGAAGGTGCCGCCGAGCTGCTCCTTGGTGTCGGCGAACGGCCCGTCCTGGATGACCGGCTGCCCGTCGCGCACACGCACGGTCGTCGTGGCGGTCGACGGGTGCAGCACCTCGGCGCTGCGCAGGACGCCCGCCTCATCCAGGGCCTTGGCATAGACGTCGAAGGCGCGCATGCCCTCGGCGAGCACCTCCGGCCCGAGATCCTCGGCGCTCATCTCGGGGTACTGCAGCAGAAGCGTGTAACGCATGATCCGTCCTTTCGTAGGTATCGACATCATGGTGACGATCGAAGGATCCGCCGATCGACATCCTCCTCCGCGACGGGCCGGATCGGGAGGGCGAGGATCAGTCCCGGTGCGTCTCGGCCGGCATCGACGTCAGGAGATCGTGCAGCAGACCCGCCGCGGCCAGGAGGGCGACACTGCGGCGCGTGAGGTCCGCGAGCCGCTGCTGCAGGATCCGCTGCGCATCCCCCGCATCCCCGTGCGCGCGCACCTCCTCGAGGATGCTCCGGATCGCAGGGATCCCGTACCCGCCGGCACGGAGGGCAGCGGCGATCCGTGCCTCCGTCATGGCGAGGGCGCCAAAGCTCCTCGCGCCAGACCCGTCGGATCGGGTCGTGCGGACGAGGTCCTCGCGCTCCCAGTGCCGAAGCGCGGAGGACCGCACGCCGAGCGCCTGTGCCAGCTCGCCGATCGTCATGGCGTCGCTGTCGTCGTACTCCTCCGCGGCCTCTGCCAGCACGGCGTCGAGGCCACGGAGGGCCTCGTGCACCCTGCGGCGCTCGAGGACGAGGTCGCCGTGCAGCTCGTCGATGCGGGCGGCCGCGGTGTCGACCGGTCCGGCGGCGAGGGCGGGCAGCAGGGTCCGCGCCGCGACCGGCCCGATCGCCTCGGCCAGGGCGCGATATGCGCGAGCCGCGATCACGTGGCGGGCGTCGTAGCGGCGGTAGCCGTTGGCGGCACGCGGAGCGAGTGGGAGCACCCCGAGGCGTTCGAGATCGCGCACCTGCTGCGGGGAGTATCCGGCGAGCCGCCCGACGTCCGCCGTCGACATCTGCTCTGGAGGGTTGACCGCGTTTCGCCCCGATGAATCCCCGCGTCCCGGATGCATGAGTCCACATAAGCACGTCAACCTCACGATGGAAGGATGGAGATGCAGCAGATCGTGGATCATGTCAGGACGTTCGAGGGCGTCCTCGTCCTCGCCCCGGAACCCGGAGGCCCTCATCCGGAGATCGCGTGGGGTGACGTGTTCTTCTACTACGCGCCCGATGGCGCCGTGCCGGAGCGCACCCAGCCTTACGGCACGATCGTCACGAAGGACTATCCCGAAGACCGGGCATCCGCGCTGGACGCGCCCGCTCGCTTCCGGGTCAACATCCAAGTCGGCAGGGAGCGTGCCGCGCAGCTCGCGCTCGGAGAGGATCCGGCCGCGAGCGACGCCCTCGCACCGCACCCGCAGTACGGCGATGCCGGCTGGGTGAGCGTGGTGAACCCCGGATCCCGGACGGCGGGGCTGGTCCTCACGCTGCTGCGCGAGGCGCACGATGCCGCTCGCGCCCGCACAGAGCGCCGAGATCGGGGCGGGCGATGAGCCGGGCACTCTCCGCACAGACGCTGTCCGAAGAGGACCGGCGCCTCCTCGCGGGGTGGGCCGCGACCTGCGCTGAGCATGTGCTGCCGCTCTTCGGGGCGGAGGCACCGGACGACGATCGCCCCCGTGACGCGATCGCACGCGCGCGGGCCTTCTCGCGCGGCGAGCTCGACGCCGCGGGAGAGATCCGGCGCCGGTTCGTCGCTGGCCGGGCAGCGCGCGCGGTCTCCTCGGTCGGGGCCGTGTCTGCCGCCCGGGCTGCGGCGCAGGCTGCGGGCGTCGCGCACATGGGAGCGCACGCCCTCGGCGCCGCGGCGTACGCCGCACGTGCGGCTGGTGCGGCTGAGGAGCGCGCGGGGGCGGTCGCGGCCGAACTCGCGTGGCAGTGCGACCGGATGTCTGCTGAGATCGCGGCCGCTCTGCGCCGGCTCCCTCCGGTCGGCAAAGACGGCGCAGGCCCGCTCGGACAGGGCCTGCTCGCCTCCGGAGAGCTCGGATCGATCATCCGCGAGCTCCAGGCGGCTCTCGGCTGAGGGCGCCGCCGGATCAGAGCCTGCCGAGCACGTCCGGCGGATCCGCGTCGAGCGCGAGCGTCTCGAGCACGCCGAGCAGCTGCCGTTCCTCGAAGGCGAAATGGCTCTCCATGATGGCGCCGACGCCGTCGAGGTGGCGATCGATGTCGTCCGGCGGCACCCCGCCGTCGACGGCCGTGCTCAGCGCTGTGAGCAGCACGTCGATCATGGCGTGATCCTCCGAGAGCTTGCGCAGTACCGGGGCGAGCTCGGGATGCGCGGCCTCGATCGCCGGGAACAGCGCACGATCCTCGCCGCGATGGTGCTGGTCGAGGGCGGTGCAGAATCCGCGGCAGTACAGCAGCAGATCCCGGGCCGGCCGCTGCGGATCCGGTCCGTGCACGCCGGCGCGCACGACCCCGAGGGCCTCTCGCAGCCGGGCGTGCGCCTGTCGGAGTTCATTGCTCCAGGCGATGAGCCTGGTCGTCTCGCGCTCAGTCACGCGAGAACGAAGGGTGGGACGAGAGCATCGTCACGCTCCTTCAATCCGGCGCCTCCATGCCTGACACGGTCTGCCACCAGCACGCGACGCTCGGGCCAGCATATCCGTCGGTCCCACCCTGTTCGCGCGGACAGCCGACGCTGTCGCCGGATCCGAGGAGCCTTACCGCCACGGGCCGTCGGGCGTAGGGTGACGGCGAAGCCCACGAATGCTGAGGAGACGTCATGTTCGGAGAGAAGCGACGCGAGGAGAAGCGCGAGGAGGCGGCGCTCGCAGAGGCGAAGGAGCAGGCTGCGGCCGCGGTCGAGGAGAGCGAGACGGACGACGCCTCGTTCGAATCCGACGAGCGGCTCGAGGAGCAGTTCGAGCCGGACAGCGGCGACGTCCGCAAGTAGGGACGCGTTCTGAAGGACCGACTCCGGCACCACGGTGGTCCTTGAGCGAGGCGAGGAAGTGAGACAAATGGCCCGCGGGTCGGGCGCTTCGAAGGCTTCCGCGACCGACGTCACCGACGGCTGGATCTTGTGATCTGTTCGTGATCTTTTCTGGATCTGATCTGGTCCTTTTCGGCCCTGGAATGTCGGTGCCCCCGGGTTGAATGGGAGGTATGACGAGCTCGACCAGCACGGTGGTGGATCCTGGGGTGGACCCGGTGGATCCGGCCGCCGTGCTGGCCGCGCTCGTGGACGGGTTGGCGACCACCGAGGCGACGATCACCCGCCTGCAGGCGTTGAAGGAAGCGCACCTCGCCGTCGCGCAGCGGCTCGCCGAGGACCTCGCCGCCGTGGACGGTGCGTCCGGGATACGGGGCGAGTCAGCCGATCTCGCATCACGATCCGTCGCCGCCGAGCTCGCGGCAGTGCTGCACATGTCAGACCGGGTCGTGCAGGGACGGATGGTGCGGGCCGCGGAACTGATGACGAAGTTCCCCGCCACGATGCAGGCATTCACCGACGCGCGGATCAACGCCGCCCACGTGCGCCTCATCCAGGACGCGGGGGCGCGGCTGGACGATGCGGTGCGGGCGGAGTTCGAACAGGCGGCGGTCGCCGCATGCGAGGGTGAGACGCCGCACCGGGCCAAGCGGGTCGTGGAACGCGTCGCCGAGCGGCTCGCCCCGCGGTCGTTGACGGACCGGCACCGGGAGGCGCAGGAGAAGCGCACCGTGTGGCGCGAAGAACTCCCCGACGGGCAGAAGATGCTCGGACTGATCCATGCGGCCGCCGTGATCGATGGGATCTACGACCGGCTCACCCAGCAGGCCCGGGCGGTGCAGGTCGCGAACACGGCAGCCGTGAAAGACGCCACTGCGGGACGGACACCGGATCCGGACGCTCTGGGCGATTCGGACGATGACCGCAGCATCGACCAGCTCCGCGCCGACCTCTGCGCCGACACCCTCCTCACCGGCGCCCCGTCAGGGCACGACACGACCGCGGGCCTGCTCGCCGCGATCCAGGCACGGGTCGAGGTCACGATCCCCGTGTTCACCGCGATGGCCGCCGACGTGGTTGGCGCACGCGAGCACAGGTCAGGGACGGGCGCAGGCACGGACACCACGGGTGCGAGCCTCGGAGCCGCGTTCGGTGTCCGCACCGAGCAACCCGGAGAGCTCGCCGGCGGACAACCCATCGACACGGACACCGCCCGGATCCTTGCCGGTAACGCCGTCGCTTGGGAACGCGTGCTCACGCATCCGATCACCGGGGCGATCCTCGCCGTCGACCACTACCGGCCCAACACCGACCTGCGACGGCTCCTGCACGCCCGCGACTCCCGCTGTCGATTCCCGACCTGCGGGCTCCCACCCGCCGCCCAGGACCTGGACCACACCATCGACGCCGCCTACGGCGGCGCGACCGAAGAAGGCAACCTCGGCGGACTCTGCCGACGTCACCACGTCCTCAAACACCAGACCGCGTGGAAAGTGAAGCAACGGGGAGCCGGGGTTCTGGAATGGACCAGCCCCGCCGGATCCACCTACATCGACAAACCACCCGCACCCGTCACCTTCACCACCGAAGACCCGGAACCGGATCCACCACTCATCGACGAAACCGCGCCGTTCTGATGCGGTCCTGAGTGTGTCGGCAGGATCCCGTGGCGGGGCGCTTCGACAAGCTCAGCGACAGACGGGCTCAGCGCCCCTCACCGGAGAATGACGCTGGCCTCGGACGTGTACGCCGAGAACGTCACCGACTCCTGCGCGTACAGCCGGATCCCGTCCGCGTCGTGTGAGAGGTAGCCGATCGCCACGTCCTGGCCGAGGGTGAGCCCGTAGTCGCCGCCGCGCATCGTGAGCACGATCGCACCGTCGAGCGCCGACGCGAACACGATGGTGCCGTCGTCACCGAGCAGCCGGCGCAGATGCTCGTGCACGGGGTAGCCGTGATCGACGGTCTCGGAGGCCGCGGTGTACAGCTCGGCCGAGAGCAGCAGCGCGTACGGGCCCTGCACACCGACAGTACGGAGCACCGTGAGCGCCCGCGCGACCGCCGCCGGCAGCTCGCGCGGATCCGCGGGCACCGGGATCGTCGCGTTCGAGCTGCTCGCGACGATGCCCTGCACGCCCGCCGCGTCGGAGCCGGCGAACACCAGGGTGTCCTCGGCGGTGGCAAGCGCCTCCACGGCATCCTTCACGGGCTGCCAGTCGGAGTCCTGCGCACCGCGGTCGACGTCGTCGACGGCGGCACGGGTGACGGTGAACTCTGCGCGCAGCTCGATCAGCGGCTGCACTCGCCGGCGCCGCGCCTGCACGGCGGGGGCGGGAGCGTCGATGGCCTCGAGGTGCCCCGTGCCGACGGCCGACAACGCGGTGCCACCCGGTTCCGGCACATCCACGACGCGGCGCCCCGCGATCCGCGTGATGAAGGTGCGCCGTGCCTCGTCGTCGATCTGGTCCCACGCGGCCGAGGAGATCGGCGCGAGCCTGCGGTGGAGGTTGTCCATGTCTGCGACCTTTCGCTGGGTGGGGGTCAGTGCGCGGCGGCGCTGCGGAGCCCGCCGATGCCCAGGTCCGCCTTCGCGTCGGCATCCGCCGGAGCGCCCACCGGAGCGACCGCCGGTTCGGCCTCCATCGTCGCCGATGCCGAACCGGGCCCGGGCGGCACGTCGTCGAGGAAGTCGAGGGTGGGCGTGAAGAACAGGGTGCCCGTGCGGGCGGTCGAGAAGTCCAGGATCCGGTCGGTGTTCCCGGGCGGGCTGCCCAGGAACATGTTGCGCAGCATCTGCTCGATCACTCCGGGATCCGCCGCGTAGCCGATGAAGTAGGTGCCGAACTCTTCGGTGCCGAGCCGGCCGAACGGCATGTTGTCGCGCAGGATCTGCCGCTGCACGCCGTCGGCGTCGATGACCGTGTTGAGGTGCACGTGGGAGTTGACCGGCTTGATCGCATCGGGCATCTCGACGTCCTCGAGCTTGCTGCGACCGATCACGCGTTCCTGCTGCTCGACCGACAGCTCTCCCCACGCCTCCAGGTCGTGCGTGTACTTCTGCACGATCACGTAGCTGCCGCCGGCGTATTCCGGATCCTCGTCGGCGACGAGCACGGCGGCCGGGGCGGCGGCGCCCTCGGGGTTCTCGGTGCCGTCAACGAAGCCGAGCAGATCGCGCTCGTCGAAGTACTTGAATCCGTGGGTCTCGTCGATGACCACGGCGTGGCCGCGCAGCCGGTCCATGACCTGCCGGGACAGTTCGAAGCAGATGTCCATGTGATGCGCGCGCACATGCAGCAGCAGATCCCCGGGCGTGGCCGGGGCGCGGTGGCGCGGGCCGTCCAGCGGCACGAACGGGTGCAGACCTCTCGGACGCGGCAGCGCGAACATCCGGTCCCAGAACTCGGCGCCGATACCGAGCACGCAGTTCAGCTGATCGTCGGGGATGCGGAACGACACCGATCGCGTGATGCTGGAGAGGTCGGCGAGCACGTCGCGCACGACCTCCTCGCTGCCCTCGTTCACCGTGAGCACGAGGAACAGCGCCGCGCGAGCGGGTGGTGCGACGAACTGCTGAGTGACCACCGGATCCGTCCCCTCCGCGCGCGTTCGCGACGCACGGTCAGCCTGTCACGGGCTCGCATCCGCTTCAAGCCGGTTGTCGCCTGCGTCAGGTGGCCTTGGTGCCTGTCACAGGGCGAGCGACGTGCGGAACCTCCCCCGGAAGCGTCCTCACCCGTCGCTTCCGGAGGGGGCCTTCTTCGCCGGCCGATAGCAGAGCGCGAGCTGGCCGAGACCGCCCGCCACCCCCAGTCCGGCGGCGATCGCCAGCGCGGGCCAGCCCGAGAGCAGCGGGGCCAGCGGGGTGTGCGCCAGCAGGAGGCCGTCCCCGCTGTAGCGGCCGGCCCCGATCGTCGCGATCGCGACCGGAGCGACGGCGAGCACGAGGTTGTACTCCCAGCCGTTGGTCGTGACGAAGAACCCCTTGCGCCCCTGCACCGTCCAGATCGCCACCAACATCAGGGCGACGAATCCGGCCGCCGGAAGCGGGGTGAGCACGCCCGCCGCGAGCCCGAGGCCCGCGAGCACCTCGAGCGATGCCGCCGCTCCGGCATTGAGCAGGCCGGGGCGCATGCCAACGCTCTCGAACCAGGCGGCCCGTCCACGGATCCCACCCTTGCCGAAGAACTTGTCGAGCCCGTGCGCGGTCAGCGTCAGGCCCAGCAGCAGCCGCAGGATCAGCACCCCCGCATCCACCGCCGTCGCGTCCCCGATCATCGGCCCCGCTCCCTCCGGTCTGCCCGGCCCGCAGATGTCACCGCTCGGCCTCGTCGTCCTCCGCTGCCCAGCGCTCGCTGTTGGCGCGGAGCACCTCGGGCGCGCGCTCGGCCTCCTCGCGTGTCGCGAAGGGGCCGACCCGCACCAGCGACGGGGACTCGAGGCCGTACTCCACGGCACCCGTGCGGGAGTTGTACCAGTACGAGTGCTCGCCATCGGGCATCCGCACGGTGTGCGCGGCGCCGGGATCCGCCGGGAACACGCTCCACTCGGGGCGCAGGAACGGCTCCGCCAGGTCGGCGCCGTCCACCTGGAAGAGGGCCTCGTCGTCGGTGAGGGTGCGCAGGAACACGGCGGCGTGGCGCGCCGCGCCGCTGCGCAGCTCGTAGGTGCGGTCGGCGACCAGGCTCGACCAGTCATGGATCTCGTTCGCGTCCGCAGACGTCGGTTCGGAAGTCATGCGGGAGATCCTAGGAGCGGATCGCCGGGCACGTCGAGGTAGCCCGCCCTCAGTTCGTCGCGCAGCGCCGGACGTGTCGTGCGCCAGCCCAGCCGATCCCTGGCGCGGTCGGCGTGTGCGTGCTGATCGAGCAGCAGCACCCCGGCGAGCGCCGCGCCGAGGCGCTCGGCCGTCTCCTCGGCGGACTCGGCGCGCACCGTCGCTCCGGCCGCGGACGCCGCCGCGGCGGCGAGCTCGGCGACCGTCTCGTCTGCCTCCGATGCCGCGATGTAGACGTCGTTCTGGTGCGATTCCGCGCCGATGATCCGCACGTACAGGTCGGCGAGGTCGTCGATGTGCACGGTGGCCCAATGCTGGGATCCGTCGCCGATCGACGGCAGCACCGGCTCCTGACCGCTGCGGTCGAGGTCGTCGACGAACCGGCGCGGGATGCCCTGACCGTGCCCGTAGACGATGCCCGGCGCGACCACGACCACCCGCATGCCCTCGCTGTCGTCGGAGAGGAGCCGGCGCGCGGTCTCGTCCATCCAGGCCACGGCGGCGGGCGGCGCAGCGGGCGACTCCTCGGTGAGGTCGAGTCCCGATCCGTACGTCCACAGACTGCTCGTGTAGACGAACGGCTTGTCGCTCGTGAGCAGGCCCGGCATCACTGCGGCGATGAAGTCCGCATCGTCCGCGCGCGAGGTCGCCGTATGGATCACCCCGTCCGACTCGAGCGCGAGCTCGGATATCGTGCGGGTGTCCTCCTCCGACGCGAGGAACGGATCCGCTCCCGCGGCGCGGACCTGATCCGCGTCGTCCTGGTCGTCGACCAGGGCGGTCACCCGGTAGCCCGCGGCGACGAGCGCCGTCAGGACCGCTTGCCCGATGAAACCGGTCGCGCCGGTCAGCAGCACGCTCATCGATCCTCCTCGTCATCCGATCCCGGATCCGCGGCGATGTCCTCGGGCACCTCGTAGGAGAGCACATACGAGAACAGCTGCCCCTCGCGCTCCTCCGGCTCGACCTCGTAGACCTTGATCCAGCGCCGGCCGTCCTGCTCCACGTGGCGACGGAGCACCTCGTCGGGTCGTCGCTCGATGAGGAGCAGTCCCTCGAGCCGCTCCACCACGGGGCCGAAGGGCCGGTCGCGCAACTCCGCGGTGTACGTCTCCGGGCTCATCATCGTCGTGTCGCGATGGTCATGGCAACCCCCTTGTGGCACGCCACGCTAGCCCGCCCGGCGCCCCCTCGGCAGGGGTCCGGCCACGGACCTGTCCGCGGGCACAAGAGGCCCTGTGCCGCGGACAGAGCTGACCGAACACGCCGCTCCCTCGGGGCGACCGGATCACGCGGACGGGCTCGCGGCGTAACCTCGCTGTCAGCGACGCGCTGAAGGCAGGACGGAAGCCGCGCAGGATCGACAGGAGTGGACATGACCGACCTCACGGCGGCGGACGCATCCGGCGCAGGGGTGCGATGAGCACGAGCGATCGCGACGAGGGAATCGCCTGGGTCGAACACCACCTGCCCGGCCTGATCGAGAGGGTCTACGCCCGCAGCGTCGAAACACTGGCCGTCTATCAGGACGAGAAGCACGTCTCCACCGGGGAGCTGCGGCGCTCCATCGAGGACAATCTGCGCTTCCTCGTGCACGCTCTTGGGCACCCGGAAGCTCCTCTCGACCCGACCGTGCCGAAGCAGACCGGACGGCGCAGGGCGCACCAGGGCGTGCCACTGCCCGAGGTGCTCCAGGTGTACCGGATCGGGTTCGGGATCCTGTGGGGAGCGCTGGTGGAGCGCGCCACGAAGGACCCGCGCACCGAGACGCTCACGCGCCTGCTGAGCACCTCGACGCGGATCTGGGACGTCGCCGAGGAGCACGCGACCGTCCTCACCGAGGCGTACCGGGCAGCGACCGCGGAGATCATCATCGCGCAGGAGCATCGCCGCGCCGCGTTGGTGGAAGTGCTGCTCACCGGGCATGTCAGCAGGGACGCCGGGCCGTGGGAGGCGGCTTCGCTGCTGGGCTTCCCCTCGGACGCCGACCTGATCGTGGTCGCCGCGCAGACCAACGAGGTGGCCGCGGAGTCGCTGCCGGGGATCGCCCGTCGGCTCGCCGAACAGGGCTGCGTCTCGGGGTGGCGGCTCACCCCGGCCCTGCAGCTCGGAGTGGTCGCCCTCACCCGGCCCGAGGCGCTCGAAGAGGTGCTCACCGTGCTGCGCAGCTACACGGGAGCTCGGGTGGGCGTGAGTCCGCCCTTCCCCGTGCGCACCGACGCGCCACGCGCACTGCGGCTCGCCCGTGCCGCGCTGTCGATGACGGCACGCGGCACGTCCGCCGTGCGCGTGTTCAGCCCGAGCCCGATCGCCGCGATGATCGCGGCGGATCCGCACGAGGCCGAACGCCTCACCGAGGATGTGCTCGGGCCGGTGCTGCACCTGCCCGAGGGCGACCGCGATGTCATCCTGGAGACGCTCGAGACCTACATCGACACCGGCGGATCGGCAGCAGACGCCGCGGCGCTGCTGCACTGCCACCCGAACACGGTGCGGTACCGGCTGCGGCGGATCGAGGAGCTCACCGGGCGCAGCTTCACGCGCCCGAGCGACATGGCCGAGCTCTCGGCCGCGTCGTACGGCCTCGAACTGACCCGCATCGCGCAGCACCGCGGAGCCTGAGCCGACGCGCCGTCGGGGTTACGGGCGATATGCCCGGGGCGGGTGCGGCGTGCGGGAGAATTGAGTCATCCCCTCTTCTCCCCCGACCGAGGATCTGCGTGAGCGACTCTTTGAACGCCTTGGGCCGCTATGTCCGCGCACGACGCGGGGTCGTGCTGCCCGAGGACGTCGGGTTGGTCCGACAGCCGGGGCGGAGAGTCACCGGGCTCCGCCGGCAGGAGGTCGCCGAGCTCGCCGGGATCAGCGCCGAGTACTATCTGCGGATCGAGCAGGGGCGCATCGGGCGCCCGTCGGAGCAGGTCCTCTCGGCCCTGGCCCGTGCGCTCCGCCTCGACGACGAGTCGATCGCGCACCTGCACCGGCTCGTCGCAGGACGGCCGCCCCAGCAGGTGGAGCCCGACCCCGCGGTCGCGGAGCGCCTCGCGCGCACGCTGTCCCGCTGGTACCGCACACCCGCGTACATCTCCGACCCGCACCGGGACATCGTCGCCGCCAACGCGCTGGCCACCGCGCTGGGGCACGGGGGACTCGCCGTGGGCTCCAATCAGATCGCCGGGCTCTTCAACGACCGCATGAAGAGCACCCTGGTGGAGTGGGAGGCCATGACGCGCTCAGCCGTCGCCACGCTCCGCCGGGACTCCCATCCTGACTCGCCGCGCCTGGCCGCGCTGGTGCGCGAGCTGTCCACGGATCCGGACTTCGTCCGCATCTGGGCGCGGCACGACGTCTCCGGACCGGAGGACACCACGTTCCACATCGTCATCGAGGGGTTCGGCGAGGTCGCCATCGATGCGCACAACTTCGCCGTGCGCAGCCTCCCGGGCTACCAGCTCACGGTGCTGTCCGCGGGCCCCGGAGGCAAGGCCGAGACGCTCTTCGCCGGAATCGCGGCGTCTGTGCCGCTCTCGACGGGGACGATCCCCTCAGCCCCTCCGACGAGCCCGATCCCTCCGGCGAGCGCGACGTCCGCCGGAGGGTAGTACTACGCGGGCCTCCCTCTCCGGTGCCGGCCGGGCCTAGCGTGTGTCTCGCGGCTGCGCGGCGATCCGTCGCCGTCCGCGTCGCGCCCCCTCCCCCAGGAAAGGACACACGATGCCCTACATCACCACGCCCGACGGCACCGAGATCTACTACACCGAGCTCGGCGAGGGCCGCCCCGTCATCTTCAGCCACGGCTGGCCGCTGAGCTCGGACGCCTGGCAGAAGGAGCTGAAGATCTTCGCCGACGCCGGGTACCGCGCGATCGCACACGACCGCCGCGGTCACGGCCGCTCCTCGCGCACCTACCGCGGCAACGACATGGACACCTACGTCGCCGACCTGGCCTCGCTCGTCGAGCAGCTCGACCTGCAGGACGTCCTTCTCGTGGGCCACTCCACCGGCGGCGGAGAGGTCGTCCGCTACGCCGCCACCCTCGGCGCAGGACGCGTGTCGAAGGTCGCGACGGCCGGTGCGGTCCCGCCGATCATGCTCCAGTCGGCCACGAACCCCGAGGGCACTCCGCTCGAGGTGTTCGACGGCATCCGCGCGGGCGTGCTCAACGACCGCTCGCAGTTCTACAAGGACCTCGCGGAGTCGTTCTTCGGTTTCAACCACCAGGCGGACAAGCGTTCGCAGGGCCTCGTCGACGACTTCCAGCGCCAGGGCATGATGGCCGGCCTCAACGCCGCCTACGACTGCGTGAAGGTCTTCTCCGAGACCGACTTCACCAAGGATCTGCAGGCGCTCGACGTCCCGATCTTCCTCGCGCACGGCGATGACGACCAGATCGTCCCGATCGCGGCGGCTGCGGAGAAGGCGATCACCCTCGTCTCAAAGGGAACGCTGAAGGTCTACCCCGGCGCCTCGCACGGCATCTGGGGCGACTACCAGGTCGCCCTGGACGACGACATCCTCGCGTTCTTCGCCGAGTGACGTCGAAGCGGCGGGGGTCTCGGACCCCCGCCGCTCTCGTCGCATCGGACCTCGGGAATCGGTCAGAGCCGATCGAGGCCCTCTTCACGACGCTCGTCCTGCGAGCCCTCGTCGTCGACGCCGCCGGTCTCATCGAAGGCTTCGTCGCGACGGTGCTGCCGATGCTCCTCCTGAGACTCTCGCTCCTCGCGCAGCTCGTCATTCTTGTCGTGACCCATCGGATCCCTCGCTCGTCATCATGCGCAGCGCCGGTTCGCGCCTTGCGCGCCTGAGGTCAGCATGCTCCTCCCGCCCGCGGAAAGCACGGGTTCTGTGCGCCAGGACAAGCAGGACGGGTGCGATGCGGGACCGTTCAGCGTCCGGGTGGGCCCTCGAGCACGGTCGGCACGTACTCGAGCAGCTGCAGACGGCCGTCGAAGGTGCGCGACGCGATCAGGTCGAGGCGCACATCGGGGTATCCGTCGAAGATCCGATCCTGTCCCGTCGCCCCGGTGATCACCGGGAACAGCACCACGCGATAGCGGTCGACCAGGCCGGCGTTCAGCAGCGACCGGCACAGCGCCAGACTGCCGAGCGTGCGCAGCGGACGATCCGCGTCCTCTTTGAGACGCCGCACGAATTCCACGGCGTCGTCACGGACCAGGATCGAATTCGCCCAGGTCAGCGGCTCGTCCAGCGACGACGAGAAGACGTACTTGGTGATCCCGTCGAGCACGTCGATGCCCTCCTCGCCGGCGGCGGCGAATGCCGACATGAGCCGGTAGGTCGTCGCGCCCATGAGGATCGGATAGTCCTTGTCGGGCGCGGTGGCGAGCCATTCGAAGTACTCGGGCCCGCCCATCCCCCACAGCCCGGGCCAGCCCTCCGCAGCGCCGTAGCCGTCGAGTGAGCAGATGAAGTCGATCGTCAGGTTCTGCATGTCTTCTCCTCCCGCTCCGCCGGGGCGCCGAGGATCTCCGGTGCGTGCGGAGGCTTCGCGCTGGAGTCTAGGCTGCGGCGGGTGCCGGCGGAAGCCGTCGGCGGGTTACGGTCTCCGGGCGAACGTGAGATAACAGAGCCATGCAGATCCCGCGACCCTCAGAGGACTCCAAGGAGTTCTTCCACGCCGTCATCCCGGCGACGCCCGGTGTCGAGGTCAAGCCGATGTTCGGCAACCTGGGCGCCTTCGTGAACGGCAACATGTTCGCCGGGCTGTTCGGCGATGACCTCGGTGTGCGCCTCATCGACGAGAGCTCGCTCAGCGCCCTGCGGTCCGTTCCCGGCACGGGCCCGTTCGGCCCCGCCGAACGACCGATGGGCGGCTACCTCGCTCTGCCCGGCGAGTGGCGGAACGATCCGGAGCGGGTCACCGAATGGGTCACCGCCGCGCTCGAGCAGGTCGGGGCCCTCCCACCCAAGAAGCCCAAGACGCGCGCCCCACGGAAGAAGGCATGACCATGAGCGCGACGTTCCCCGGGTGGTCGGAGCGCGCGAGCGCCTTCTACGTCGGCTTGGAAGCCGACAACACCAAGGACTACTGGACCCGGAACCGTGCGGTCTACGACACCGAGGTGCTCGCCCCGATGCAGGCCCTGCTGGATGACCTGTCCACGGAGTTCGGCGAGGGAAGGATCTTCCGCCCGAACCGAGACATCCGCTTCAGCGCGGACAAGTCGCCCTACAAGACCTCGATCGCCGCGACACTCGGCCAGGGATACATCGAGTTCTCGGCGCGCGGCATCGGCACGGGCGCGGGCTGCCACATGCTGGCGCCGGACCAGCTGACGCGGCTGCGGACCGCCGTCGCCGATGAGGTGACGGGCCCCCGGCTCGAGGCCGTCATCGGCGAGCTCGAGGCCTCGGGCATCGACGTCACCTCGCACGACCGCCTCGCCACCGCGCCCCGCGGATACGCGAAGGATCATCCGCGCATCGCGCTGCTGCGCAACAAGGACCTCGTCGCCCGATCGCACTGGGGCGAGGAGACGCCGTGGCTGCACTCCCCCGAGGCCGCCGAGCACGTGGTCGCCGTACTGCGCGCCGCACGTCCGCTCGTGCAGTGGCTGGACGAGAACGTCGGCCCGAGCACGATAGAAGGGCGCCGCTGAGGAAGCCCGGTGCCGGCAGGTCGGAATCGGCGGTGCTCAGCCGCGGGCGACGACGCGCGGGTGGTCGCGCCAGGCCGGCATCGTCGCCATGTAGTCCAGGGTCTCGCGTTCGAGCTGGTCGCGCGACGCGCCGGGGTTGCGCCGCGTCTGCCATGACACCATGCGCTCGAACCGCTCGTCGAACGACGTCAGGTTGCCGGCGGCATCGGTGCAGTGCTCACAGTACCGACCCGTCTCGATCGGCATTCCACAGCTTTCGCAGTGCGCGGATTCGGTGTTCATGATCCATCCTTTCGTGGTGATTGCGGAGAGGCCGACCGATCGACGAGCAGCTCGGAGAGCGTTTCGAGCATCGCGTGCGCCTGGCCGGCCGGGAGCCGCGAGAATGCGTCTCGCAGCCTGCTGACGTCGAGCACCTGCTGTTCCTCGTGAACGCTGCGGATGCCCTCCGCCGTGAGCCAGACGAAGGTGCGTCGGCGGTCGGTCGGATCCGATTCCCGCTCGAGCAGGCCGCGGCGTTCGAGGCGGGTGACGATCTCGCTGACGACGGATTGCGTACGCTTCAGGTGCTGCGCGGCTTCCCCGATCGTGACCGGGCCGGTCGCCGCCAGGTGCAGGAGAACGGCCCGCGATGGACCGGAGAGCGCGCTCCTCGGCCCTGTCCGACGGTGAAAGGACAGGTACGTCTCCATGAAGAGCGCGGCGAACCGCTCCGCTTCGTCCTGGTGACTGTCTGCAGCCATGCTGGCATCCTCGCGAGCACGAAATACATCGTCAAGCCCGATGGATCCGGGTCGATGCGAGGACCCGCGGGTGCCGGGCACGTCCGCCGCGAGGTCAGACGATTTGTCCCGCGCCGAAGCGGATCAGCGCACGACGAAGACCCGGATGCAGATCTGGTCGTCCTCCTCGCGCGCGAGACCGAGGAACTGGTGCTCGGCGAGCCAACGGTGCTCGGGCGCATCGGTCTGGAACACCGGCGCCGTGCGATAGTACGGGGCCTCCGGATCCGCCGTGGGGCGGTAGTACCCGCGGTTCACGATGTCGATGACCGCTCCGCCCTCTGCGCGCAGGAGGTAGCGAGCGTCGAGCTGGCAGGTGGAGCCCCGCTCGACATACCAATCGCCCCCACCGGGCAGCACCTCCCCGCGCAGCATCGGCCCGTCGACCGTGCCGCCGACGATCGGCGCGAAGGTGAGGCGTTCGTCCGGACCTCGCCCGACAGGCAGATCCTCCGCGACCGCGACGCGGATCTCGAAGGCGAACTCCAGCACCGGTTCGCGCAGGGCATCGGCAGTCATGGATCGTCTCCGCTTTCGTCGCACACGTTGGCTTTGGTGCGCCGCATGAGAGGGTCGGCGCTCATGTCGATCCTGCCCGATGCGACCGGCGCGCACGTTCACACGAGGTCCCGGTCCCAGGCTCGGCGTCCGTCGTCGGGATCAGAGCGTCTCACGCCCGCGCAGTTGTCGCGGCTCTTCCCCGCAGCGCGGATGCGAGCCGCTCATCCTTGAGCCGGGCGCCGGCCTCACCCAAGGACACGTCGTGTCCGTCGGCGCAGCGCACCGTCGCCTCGAGCGACGCGCCACAGCCGACATGCACCAGCTCTACACCGGTGTCGTGGTCGTCACGCACCCCTTCACCCCACTGCATGAGGGCGACGAGGAGCGGGTAGAGCGCCCTGCCGCGCTCGGTGAGGACGTACTCCTTGCGGGTGCGCTTTCCCGGATCCTGATACGGGCGCTGCTCGACAAGACCGTCCGCGTGCAACTGCTTGAGCCGACCGCTCGCGACCGCGTCGCTCAAGCCGGTGCGACGCGCGAGCTCGTCGAAACGCGATCCGCCGTAGAAAAGCTCGCGCACGATCAGCATCGCCGACTTCGTGCCGACCACCTCCAGCGCGCGCTCCATCCGGCACCAGCCGGTCGACGGCCAGAGGTCGCGCTCGGCGAAGGCGCCTTCGAGGTTGATGACGTCCGCTCCTGGTGTGGCCATGCAGACATTCTACCTCTCACTATGGTTTTACGTAGTCAGCGGTGTATCGTCCTGACTATGGATCTCAAGAGTCAGGCAGAACCCACCCTGAAGAATGCCGTCGTCCTGATCACCGGAGCCAACGGAGGGCTCGGCACCGAGTTCGTGCGCCAGGCTCTCGAGCGAGGCGCCCGCAAGGTCTACGCCACTGCACGCACGCCACGGGAGTGGGGCGACGAGCGCATCGTCCCACTTGCTCTGGACGTGACCGACGCCGCGTCGATCGCCGCCGCGGCCGCCGCCGCGCCCGACGTCACCGTCGTGATCAACAACGCCGGCGCGACCAGTCCGCATTCGAGCCTGCTCGACGCCGACCTCACCGAGACCCGGGCACTGTTCGAGACCAACTTCTGGGGACCGCTGGCGGTCGCGAACGCCTTTCTCCCGGCGCTGACCGCGACGAAGGGCGCGCTCCTCAACGTTCACTCCGTGCTGAGCTGGCTGGCGATCGGCGACGCCTACAGCGCCACTAAGGCCGCGCTCTGGTCGGCCACCAACACGCAGCGCCTCAGGCTCGCACCTCTCGGCGTCCACGTTGCGGGTCTGCACCTGGGCTACGCCGACACCCCGATGACCGCGGGCGTCGACGCGCCGAAGCTCGCCCCGGCCGATGTCGTGCGGGACGCGTACGACGGCATCGAAGCACGGGAGTACGAGATCCTCGCCGACGACCTGAGCCGACAGGTCAAGGCGGGACTGGCGGCCCCGATCACCGCGCTCTATCCGGACCTGCTGCCCGTGGGCTCGACCCTCGCACGGGCATGAGCCGAACTCGCACGTACTCATGGGGTGACGCCGAGGTGCTGGCCCGAGCGGCCCGCGAGTCGGACGGGCTGGACTTCCTCAGCCGAATCGGATCCGGCGAGCTGCCGGAAGTGCCCGCCGGCGTCACGACCGGGATCCACCCCGTCGAGGTCGGCGACGGGTGGGCGATCTTCGAGATGACACCCGAGGAGTGGCACTTCAACCCGCTAGGCACGGTGCACGGCGGGATGCTCGCGGGCCTTGCCGACTCGGCGCTCGGCTGCGCCGTGCACACGAAGCTCAAGGCGGGCGTCGGCTACACCTCGCTCGACCTCACCATCAAGTTCACCCGCCCCGCGACCCTCGACAGCGGAACCCTGCGCTGCCGAGGGGAGGTCGTCACGATCGGGCGACGCACCGCCAGCGCCGAAGCCCGGATCACCGATGGATCGGGCCGCGTGATCGCCCATGCCATCGCGACCTGTCTCCTCCTCGCCTGACCAGGCAACGGCCTTCGACGATCGGAGAGGGACGGACCATCCGCGAGACCCGGGAGTATCTGGTCGCCGTCGGCGAGCTTCTCGCGATCCACGACAACGCCCTCGACTTCTTCACCGCGATACTCGACCGATACCCGGATCGGCTCAACCCCGGCGCGCTGTGGGGCGGAGCCGTCGCGCTCCACCGCTGACCGAGTGCCGTTCCGCCCTCAGGTCAGTTGAAGTCGCCGCCCCCCTGGAAGTCGCTGGCCATGTCGGCGAAGCGGGAGAAGTGGCCCTGGAATGCGACCTGGATGGTGGCCGTCGGACCGTTACGGTGCTTGGCCACGATGAGGTCGGCTTCGCCAGGACGCACGTCCTTGTCGTAGACGGAGTCGCGGTGCAGCAGGATCACCATGTCGGCGTCCTGCTCGATCGAGCCCGACTCACGCAGGTCGCTGATCGCGGGCTTCTTGTCCTGGCGCTGCTCAGAGCCACGGTTCAACTGTGAGAGCGCGATCACCGGGACCTGCAGCTCCTTTGCGAGCAGCTTCAGGGCACGGGAGAACTCCGAGACCTCCTGCTGACGCGATTCGACCTTCTTGCCGCTGGTCATCAGCTGCAGGTAGTCGATGACGACCATCCTCAGACCGACGCGCTGCTTGAGCCGACGGCACTTCGCGCGGATCTCGACGAGCGTCATGTTCGGGCTGTCGTCGATGTACAGCGGTGCGTCGTTGATGCGCCCGCGCGTCGAGGCGACGGTCGTCCAGTCGCGCTGGTCGAGCTTGCCCTTGCGGAGGTTCTGCAGGGGCACCGCGCCCTCGGCGCTGAGCAGGCGCATGGCGATCTCCGCCTTGCCCATCTCGAGCGAGAAGAAGATGGAGGGCTGGTTGTGGGATATGGAAGCTGCCCTAGCAAAATCCAGAGCCAAGGTCGATTTTCCCATCGCCGGCCTCGCGGCGACGACGATCATCTGGCCGCCGTGCAGGCCGTTGGTGAGCTCGTCGAGTTCGCGGAACCCGGTCGGCACGCCGGTCATGGATCCGTCCCGGCCGCTCGCGGCCTCCATCTCCTCGACGGCGGCATCGACGGCGACGGTGAGCGGGACGTAGTCTTCGGCGGCCTCGGTGCCGGTGACCGCGTAGATCTCGGCCTGGGCGCTGTTGACGAGGTCGGTGGCGTCACCCTGTCCGTCGTAGCCCATCTGCACGATGCGGGTGCCTGCATCGACGAGCTTGCGCAGGAGCGCACGCTCCGACACGATCCCCGCGTAGAAGCCGGCGTTCGCGGCGGTGGGCACGATCGACGTCAGCGAATGCAGATAGTCGGCCCCGCCCGCGCGCGACAGGTTGCCGGTCTTGATCAGCTCGTCGGTGACGGCGATGACGTCGGTCGGCTCGCCATGCGAGTACAGCGAGAGGATCGCGTCGAAGATCAGCTCGTGCTTGGGGATGTAGAAATCGGCCCCGCGCAGAGACTCGATGACGTCGGCGACCGCGTCCTTCGACAGCAGCATGCCGCCGAGGGTGCTCTGCTCGGCCATGAGGTCGTGCGGCGGGGTCCGCTCAGGCCCACGTCCCGAACCGAGCCGCTCCTCCGCGATGTCCGCGATCGACACGCGCGCCCCCTCTTCCTCCACCGATTGCCGAGCACATCACCGTCGGATCCGCGCCTCGGGCGGGATGATCATCCCGCAGCACAAAGCACACCACCAGGGTCCGACATCGGGATGCTCGACAACGCTACCTGCAGCGCTCGGGAGCCTGTGGATAACTATGTGGAGAGGTTGCGGGTAACTCCGGAGTGTCTGTGCAGAGTGCCTGGGGATAACTGTGGGGAACGTTCGCCTTCGGAACTTTTTTGCTCAGCCTGATCAGGCATTTCTCTCCTCCCCACCCTGTGGATGAGAATCTGTTTAAAGTCCCCCTTTAAGGTTCGCCGTCGCGTGGTGGGATGTGCACAACCTGGGGACACCCCCCACGTGGGCCGCCTTTTGTCAAGTCGGCCATTCGGCGGGTGTGGCGCTGCTCATCCGCGCACTCCAAGGCGGCGCGTGCGCTCAAACAGCCGGATCCTTCGCCGCGTCGCACCACTGCTCCAGACGTCGCTGTGCGAACGTGCTGCTGAGCTCGCCCCGGTGCGCCGGATGCTCGAGCCAGAACCGCAGCGCGCAGTAGATCACCCACGGCGGCGTCGGATACTCGTCGACTCCGATCCGCCACAGGTCCTCGCCTTCGCGCTCGATCAAGATGCTCCGGGAACCCTCGGTGTCGGAATCCTCCCGTCCCACGGCGGTGATCGCGCGGATGTCCTCCCAGCGGACGGACTCGATCGCGTCGAGGTAATACCGGGAGATGCCGTTGCGACCGATCGAGAGCCCGATCGGGATGCGGGCGAACGACGCGCTGCGGAACGCGATGATCAGCGCGATCACCCCGCACAGCACGAGGACGGCCGCGCACAGCCCGAGAGGAACGACGAGCAGCAACCATCCGCCTGCGTCGACGGCGACCGCACGTGCGCCCGCCATCACCAGAAGCACCGCGGATCCGGCTCCGCCGAGCAGCAGCCCCCAGCCGAGAGTCCATGACCCGAGCCCCTCGCGGAAGAAGTGCACCCAGGAGTCCGGAGGGGCCGAATCCGCCCGCGTGAGGGTGACCGCGTTCATCAGCACGGGGCCCCTGATCCGCCGTCGGCCGCCTTCACGGGAGACCGAGACGCCGGCCATGAGCGCACCGTAGAACACGCTGGCCAGAATGGCCCCCAGCACGTCTCCGCCGAGAGCGCGCAGGGCGCCGAACGCCAGCAGTCCCGCGGCAACCACGGTCATGATCGCGATCGCCGTCACCGGCATCGGCCCCATCCCCCTGTCCTGCCAGTTGCGGGGCAGCGGATACGGCAGCACCCCGCGGGCATCCGTGCTCATGCTCCCCCCACGCCTCGACAGTAGCGCGCCCTTCCTCGTCGGCGCACAAGAGTGCCGCCACCCCCTGGACGTGCGGCGCCGGCGAGCGTACAGTCGGCGCCAAGCGAACGTCGTCCCCGCGACGTCACTCGGGATCCTGGGGAGGTGACCGTGGACGTGACCGTTTGGAGCGGTCACCGGCTCCGTGTCGGTCTGCTCTCGGGCGCCTGTCTCGCCCTGGGCTGGGCGGCGCTCTCCGTGATCCTCGGCTCCTCGCCGGCCCACGCGGATGATTCCGGGAGCCTGCTCGGCGATGCCGGGGGTCTGCTCGGCGGCACCTCCACCGTGATCGCGTCCACCGTCAGCGACACGGCGACCGCCGTCGCCGGCACCGCGGATGCGATCGTCGCGCCGGTGCAGAGCATCGTCCAGGAGGCCGCACCGGCGGTCTCCGACGCCGCGGATGCGTCACAGCCTGTGCTCGACGGCGTCGCATCGGCGCCTGCCGGCCCTGGTCCGGTCGAGAACGCTGTCACGGATCCCGGCGGCACCGTTTCGGGCGTCGTCCCCGACGTGCTCGCGCCGGTGTCCTCCGTGCTCGCATCGTCGCCGCTGTCGTCGCTCACCGCCCCCATCGCCGACGCCGTGACGTCCGTCCCGATCGTGGGTGTCGTGAGCGGCGAGCTCAGCGTCCCCGCTCTGCTCGGCCGGCTCAGCGACACCATCGACGGCGTCACGGGCACCCTTACTCCCCCATCGGGCGGTGTGATTCCCTCGGATCCTCTCGTCGTCTCCCCTGTGGTCGGGCGCGGCACCGACGGTGCCGGTGGGCGCGGAACGGATCCGCTCCCTCCCGCTCCGATCACCGTCTCAGGCTCCGCGGCCGGTCCGCCCTTGCGACTCGACGACCGTTCCCACCGTGTCTCCCATGACGTTGCGGGAGCCGGAGCGGGCAGTACTGCGCCTCCGCTCCCGTCCGCGCCGCCGCCTCCCCGCGCGCCGGAGCCCTGGGCGGCCGGGGCGGGGTTGGCATCATCCTCCGCCGGATCCGGCGGGAGTTCTGCTTCCTGGTTCGCGGCCTTCTCGACGCTGCATGCCGCTGCGCCGTCCCTCGGCGCGCCGTTCGGCGCCGCTGCCGACGACGCCTTGCCTTCCTCGCCGGTGTTCCCCACCGACGTCTCTCCCGACTGAATCGGTCCGGGCTGCCCGTCAGGGGCAGGAAACCGACGCGCGTTTCCGCGCGTTCCCTCATCGATTCACTGTCAGGAGAACAAACACCATGCGCACTTTCGTGAAGCACGCCCTCTGGGGCACGCTCATCGCCGGCGGGATCACCCTGCTCGGCGCCTCGGCTGCGAACGCGGCCGACAACACCTCCGGAGACGACGGGATCGGATCCGGCACACAGATCATCGCCCCGATCTCGGTCCCTGTCACCGTGACCGGAAACGCGATCTCGATCCTCGGATCCTCCACGGCGACCGGTCCCGCCCCGACCGCCGCACCCGCACCCGGCCCGGCACCGGCTACGACCTCCGGAGACGAGGCCATAGCGTCCGGCACGCAGGCGGTCGTCCCCGTGAACGTGCCGATCACCGTGGCCGACAACGCGATCAGCGTGCTGGGAGAGTCCGACAGCACGGCGACTGCGCCACCCGCCGCGCCAGCGGCAGCGACACCGGCACCGGCACCGGCCACGACGACCAGTGGCGATGACGGAGTGCTCTCGGGCACGCAGGCGGTCGTCCCGGTGACGGCGCCGATCACGGTCACGGGCAACGCGGTGAGCGTGCTGGGCGACAGCACCGCTACCTCGGGCTCGCCGACCACCGGCACGACGCCACCCGCCGGCACCCCGCCCGCGGCAACCGGTCCGAGCACCAGCGGCGACGACGCGATCCTCGGCGGCACGCAGGTCGTCGCCCCGATCACCGCGCCCGTCACCGCGGTCGGCAATGCCATCGCCGTCCTCGGCGACAGCACCGCCACCACGACGGGATCCAGTCCTATGACGGGCGGAGCCGGTAGCGGTTCCGGCGCGACGACCTCAGGGATCGGATCCATCCTCGGCGGCACGCAGATCGTCGCCCCGATCACCGCTCCGATCACGATCGGCGGCAACGCCATCGCGGTGGGCGGCACCAGCACGACGACCACGGGAACACCCGGCACCCCGGGCACACCCGGCGCCCCCGGAACTCCGGGCACTCCCGGAACCCCCGGGACCCCGGGCACTCCGGGAACGCCAGGAGCCCCCGGTACGCCCGGAACCTCCGGCGGTCACGGTGCCGCGTCGATTCCCGTGTCGAACCTGGGCGCCGCGCAGAGCGGGCCGCGTCTCGCACAGACGGGCGAGGCTTCCCCGGCGCCGCTGATCCTGGTGGCGCTGCTGCTCGTGATGATCGGAGGCGGGATCCTCACCCGGCGCGCACTCGCCCGATGACCGGTTCGGCGGTGCGGCGTCCGAGGGAGGGTGCACGCAGCGCCGCCGGGCCCCGCCGGGTCGGCCCCGTCCCCAGCATCGGCCGGCCGGCAGAGAAAGGGGGTCGCCTCTCCAGGAGGAGGCGACCCCCGACGGGCGCGCCAGGGCGACCGGTCACGACACGCGTTCGGCGGTCACGATCCAGTTGTCGACGGAGTGCCCGTCGATGTGCGGCGCGTCGAGGTCGCAGGAGAACAGCGACAGCGCGCGCTCCGGCGCATCCGACTGCCACACCCACTTGTAGGTGGTCGCCGCCTGTGCCACGACATCCTGCTTCGGCGCGGATCGGGCGTCCTGCGTGACCGTGAAACCCGCGGTGGCGTATCCGCCCACCTGCAGCGCATAGGTGAGCACCACGCTGTCGCCGGCCCGCACCTGCCCGAGATCGTAGAACACGTCCTTCGTGCCATAGCCCGTCACGTTGTGCCCGACGATGATGCCCCGGTAATCGGAGAGGTCGCCCGGCACCGTCTCCCACTGCGGCGGTCCATACCACCCCGCCTGCCCCTCGTCGGGGCTCAGCCAGCCGTCGCCGTTGAGCTGGATCTGGTTCACATCCGCGTCGATGAGCGGCACTCCCTGCTGGAGCACGGTCACGTGCACGGGAATGCCGGCGATGTCCTGCAGCGGCGCGGGAGTCGGCGCGGCCGGCGAAGCAACCGGGTTCGGCGAAGGGGTCGGCGTGACGGGCGCGGCCGTCGGCGCCGACACGGGCGCGGTGGACATCGGTACGCCACCGAGGGCGGATCGCGTCGCGCTCCACAGCAGCACCGCGGCCGCCCCGGCGACGAGCCCGACGACGAGCAGGGCCACCGCGAGGCGGCGGCGCCGCGCGGTGGCCCTGTCGTTCATGGCGTGGAGTGATTAGCGCGACTCAGTTGCGACGCGAACGGGCGAGCAGTCCTGCGCCGGTCAGCGCCCCGGCCGCGAGAAGGCCGAGGCCGCCCGAGAGCACGAGCACCGCGGTCTGATCGGCGTCGGTCTGCACCGTGGCGGGCACGGTGTGCGTCTCGGGCTCGGGTGCGGGCGCGACCACTGGTGGGGCCACGACCGGCGGTGTGACGACGGTCACGGGGCAGGCCACGGCGTCGTGGTGAACGGTCTTCGTCACCGCCGGCGTGCCCTCGGTCGGCGGGACGGCAGGCTGGCCTTCGACGTCGATGATCTTCTCAGCCGACCAGTAGAACCAGTCGGCCTTCCCGGGCGTACCCGCCTGGAAGATCTGGTTGATCGGATCCGTTCCATGCCCGGCGCCCTCGTAGTTCGTGGTGTTCGCCTGCCAGTTCTCCCCCGGCGGAACATCCCCGGGGGCCGGACCGTCAGGACCGCCGGTCCACGAATAGCGCTGGAAGTTGCCCCAGTGCCAGACCTCTTCAACCGCAGGCGTTCCCGGGGCCCCGGGAACGGCCGGCGTCACGACGACGGTCTCGTCGTACGCCGCCATCGGCGTGCACGGCGCGGCGTCGTCTGCAGACGCGCCCGGCACCGTGATCAGGATTCCCGCGACCGCGAGCGACATCGCGCCCGCCGCGTACGCGGCCTTGCGGAGCACCCCAGCGCCCCTGTTGACAGAAGACATGTCCCCAGCTCCCCAGCTCGGTGATCGGTGATGATCACACGCTCCGGGTGCGCGGAAGTCTGCGGAGTGCACTGCGCCGCGCCGATCCCCAAGATCACCGGGTCCCACCCCGTCGACGGTTGCCCACGCCCCAGCCCGTGCAACCTTTGGGACTGACGATACCGATCTTCCGGTATGAGGGCAATGGATCGAAGAGCACCCCTGAAGGAGCGGCACCGCGGATCCAGACACGCGAAAGGGGCCGCCTCCCGAAGGAGACGGCCCCTGACAGGCAGTCGGCGCGTGAGCGCCTGCCGGATTACTTGGCGGCGACGACCTGCAGCGTGATCACAGCGGTCACGTCGTCGTGCAGACGAACCGTGGCCTCGTGCTCGCCGACCGACTTGATCGGCGAGGTGATGTGCACCTTGCGCTTGTCGATCGCACCGATGCCGGCAGCCTCGACGGCGGCGGCGACATCGGCGGTCTTGACCGAACCGAACAGACGGCCCTCGGCGCCGGCCTTGACGGCCAGGCGCACCTTGGCGGCCTCAATGGCGTTCTTCAGCGCCACCGCGTCGTCGAGGTCATGGATCGCACGCGCCTTGCGGGCGGCCTGGATCTGCTCGACCTGCTTCTCGCCACCGCGCGACCACGCGACAGCGAAACCCTGCGGCACGAGGTAGTTGCGGGCGTACCCGTTCTTGACCTCGACCACGTCACCGGCGCTACCGAGCCCGGCGACCTCATTCGTGAGAATCAGCTTTGCCATGTCGGTACCCCTTAGCGGCCAGCGCCGGCGTAGGGCAGGAGCGCCATCTCGCGCGCGTTCTTGATCGCCTTGGCGATCAGACGCTGCTCCTGCACCGAGACACCGGTGATACGACGGGCGCGGATCTTTCCACGCTCCGAGATGAACTTGCGGAGGGTCGCGACGTCCTTGTAGTCGATGACACCCACGCGGATGGACTTCGCGGGAGCGGTGGGCTTGCCACCCTTCCGCGGCTTGCGGCGGTCGCCGCTCGACTTTCCAGCCATGAGTCTTCCTTACGAGAAATGGTTTTCGGATCCGTCAGGATCCGCAATCTTGTTGATGCTCCGGCCCCTGTGCGGGACCGACGACGGCCTCAGAAAGGCGTGTCGTCGCCGAAGCTGCCGGGAGTGCTCCACGCGTCAGCGCTCGAGGAACCGGGGGTCGACCACGGCTCGTTCGAGGACTGCTGCTGCGGACGTCCACCGCCGCTGTT
This sequence comes from Microbacterium sp. 22303, assembly GCF_052045265.1. Lineage (NCBI taxonomy): Bacteria > Bacillati > Actinomycetota > Actinomycetes > Micrococcales > Microbacteriaceae > Microbacterium > Microbacterium sp. 22303. The sequence continues at coordinate 247,833 of NZ_JBQEOQ010000002.1, forward strand.
GCCACCGGAGAAGCCACCGCCGTTGCCGCCGCCGTTGGAGGCGGCACGGGTGACCTGCGCGGTCGCGTAGCGGAGCGAGGGGCCGATCTCGTCGACCTCCAGCTCGATCGCGGTGCGGTTCTGCCCCTCGCGGTCCTGGTAGGAGCGCTGACGCAGACGACCGGTCGCGATGACCCGCATGCCCTTCGTCAGGGATCCCGCCACATGCTCGGCGAACTCGCGCCACACGGACGCACGAAGGAACAGCGCGTCGCCGTCCTTCCATTCGTTCGCCTGGCGGTCGAAGGTGCGCGGCGTCGAAGCGATGGTGAAGTTCGCCACCGGCAGCCCGTTCTGCGTGTAGCGCAGCTCGGGGTCGGCAGTGAGGTTTCCCACCACGGTGATGACGGTCTCGCCGGCCATGATCCTTAGACCTTCGCGGCCTTGGGCTTGCGGGCGGCCTTCTCCTCGGCACGCTTGGCCTCGGCTGCGACCATCGCCTGCGCCTCTTCGGCACGCAGAACCTTGGTGCGGAACACGAGCTCCGACAGGTTCAGCTGGCGGTCCAGCTCGTTGGTGGCGTCGCTGCTCGCGGTGAAGTTCACGACGGCGTAGATGCCCTCGGTCTTCTTGTTGATCTCGTAGGCGAAACGGCGCTTGCCCCAGATGTCGACCTTGTCAATCGAGCCACCATCGTTGGTGATGACCTTCAGGAACTTGTCGAGGTTGGGGGCAACCTGGCGCTCGTCCAGCTCGGGGGTCAGAATGACCATGAGCTCGTACTGGTGCGTCACTTACCCACCTCCTTCGGACTAGAACGGCTTCCGGGACTTTCCCGGAAGCAGGAGGGTGTTGTGCACGTGTCAGGGCACAGATGTACCCAGACAACCTGAACAGCTTAGCGGATCCGACAGGGTGCCGCGAACCGGCCGGTCGGCGGACCGCTTCCGTCTTACCCCGCCGGGTAGCCTGGCGGCATGCGGTGGGAGAACGACGTCGAGGTCGGCAGCTGGATCCGGGATCGTCTGGATCCCGGCTTCACGACGATGCACGGCGTCGTGCCGCACGGGTTCGAGGCGTACGCCAGGATCTTCCATCCGGCGTCGGTGCGGAGCCTCCTCGGTGGCGGCGTCGTTCCGACCTCCGACGAGCTGCGCGCGATGTCGGACGACGAGTTCGACCGCACCGTCGCATCGTTCCGGGACGAGGTCGTCACCTGGGCGGACACGGCCGCAGCCTTCGGCACGGTGCTGCACCCGTTCGCGCAGTGGAGCCGGATCGTGCGCACCCCTGCGGGCGAGGACTGGCGGCACCGGCACGCCCCCGACGGGCGAGAGTTCAGCGCGCCGATCGAGGGCGATCTGCCGCCCGCGATCCTGGCTCATGCGGCCGAGCACCTTGTCGCGCACACGACGACGCCCGGCGAGGGCGTCGCAGGAGTGTGGGAGGGGTGGGGCGGTCTGCTCGGCGGGTACGGCTCCTCGGGGTTCGTGACGCTGACGGCGACCGATGACGCGGCGAGCGCGCACGCCGCGATGCTCGCCGAGAGCATCCATGACCCCTTCAACAACCCGTATCAGAAGGCGGTGTGGCACGACGGGATCCTGTCCCGCGAGATCTCCGAGGGCGCGCGCCTCGAACTGCCGATGCGCGACCACGTGCTCTTCGCCGCCCCGCCGCAGGCCTTCGCGGATCCGGACTGGGTGGCGTTCGCACCCTGGCGCGACCCCCGGCACGAGCAGTTCGGGACACCGCCGAGCGCCCAGCACCCGAGCCTGATCTGGCCGGCCGACCGCGCCTGGATCCTGGTCAGCGAGATCGACTTCGACTCCACGGTCGTCGCCGGATCCGCTGCTCTCATCGCCGCACTGTGCGCGGACGAGCGGATCGAGGCTCTGCCCCTCGCCGAGGGCGCGAACCTGCAGTGGGACGCCGACGAGCTGAACCGCTGAACGCCCGCCGCCGTCCGGCCAGGATGCGAGCCATGGGGGTTAGCGTGGACGCGTGACCGTGCCGACGAACCGACCAGCGGGCTCGTATCCCTTCGATGCCACCCCGCTCACCGCGCCGATCGACCGCGCCGCGCTGGCCGCCTTCGCCCGTTCGGCGCCCGCCGGAGGCTCCGGAGCGAGCGCGCCCCAGATCATCGGCATGGTCTTCGGCGCCATCGCCGTGGTCTTCATCCTCGGCGTCGCGGGCAGCATCTTCAGTGCGATGCTGAGCGCCTCCCTGGGCGTCGGCGTCAGTCTCATCATCACGCCGCTCTTGATCCTGGTCCTCGCGGCGGCCATCACGGTGGGGGTCGTGTTCTGGGTGCGCGGCCGGAGGATCCGGGCCTACCGCCTCGCCGCATTCGCGGCCGCCAACGGCATGAGGTACCTCCCCGAGCTCGCCGATCCGCAGCTTCCAGGCATGATCTTCGACCTGGGTCATGCTCGGGTGTCCCGCGACCTGGTGCGCGGCACCACCCCCCGCTTCGTCGAGTTCGCGAACTATCAGTACACGACCGGATCCGGCAAGGAAGCCGAGACCCACCATTGGGGCTACGTCGCGATCCGGCTCGACGTGCCGCTGCCGAACATCGTGCTCGATTCGCTCGCGAACAACGGCTTCCTCGGCTCGAACCTGCCCGCGTCCTACGGCAGGCATCAGCGCCTGTCCCTTGAGGGCGACTTCGATCAGTACTTCGCGCTGTACTGCCCCGAAGGCTACGAGCGCGATGCGCTCTACCTGTTCACCCCGGACGTCATGGCGCGCCTCATCGACAACGCCGCCTCCTTCGACATCGAGATCGTCGATGACTGGCTGTTCCTGTACGCGCAGAAGGCGGAGGTGACGACCCTGGATCCGGCGGTCTGGGCGCAGCTGTTCGGCACCGTGGGGGCGGTCATCACCAAGCTGCAGCAGTGGGCGCGCTGGCGCGACGACCGGCTGCGCGCGGCGGGCGCGAGCCCCGGCGCCGGCCCCGCGGCCGCCCCGTCCGCGTCCCCGGTGCCGGCCACGTCCCCTGGCGTGCCGGTCGCCCCGCTCGGATTCCTCGCCGGCGCTGCGGCACCGAGCGCCGACGCCACCGGCTTCGCCGCACCAACGCCGGCGGATCCGGCCCAGCCCTGGTCGCCACCCCCGGGTGTCGCTCCCGGCGGGCGCCGGCTCAAGCGCGCGTTCCCCTGGGTGTCGGTGCTCATGTTCGGCATCATCGCCGTGGCATGGTTCGTGTTCCGGGTGCTCCTGTTCGGGCGCTGACCCGGTCACCGCACCCTCGGCGAGGACCCCGCGGATCCTGCGGCGGTTCGGGCTAGCGTGGGGGCGTGAGCACCCCACTGCCCCCGGGATACTTCGATCCCCGGCCGCTGACCGACCCGGTCGATTCCGGTGCCGTCGCCGCGTTCGCGCGGCAGCAGCGTGCGCAGCACCCCACGTCGGGAGGCACGATCGTCGGGATCGTGATCGCCGCGGTCGTGATGGCGATCCTCGTGGTTCCGGTCATGTTCGTGATCGCGATGGGCATCGGCCTCACGATCGGCTCCGCAGTGGGCCACGGCGCGGGCGCGAGCGCAGGCGCCGCGATCGGCGGGTTCGGAATGCTCGTCCTGATCGGGGGGATGGGCACCGGCGCCGGTCTCCTCATCGCCAGGGCCCAGCGCGATCGACGGATCGCGCAGTACCGCATCGCCTGCTTCGCCGCGGCGAACGGCATGTCGTACATCGGGACGATCGCGGATCCGCCCCTTCCCGGCATGATCTTCGGGCACGGCTCGGGGCGTGCAACGACCGACGCGGTGCGCGGCACGCAGCCGAGGTTCGTCGAGTTCGGCAACTACCGTTACACCACCGGCTCGGGCAAAGACGCCCACACGCACCAGTGGGGGTACATCGCCGTCAAGCTCGACGTGCCCCTCCCGCACATCGTGCTGGACGCGCTCGGCAACAACGCGCTGGGCAGCAGCCTGCCCGCGTCGTTCGACAAGCATCAGCGGCTCTCGCTCGAGGGCGACTTCGACCGCTACTTCACGCTGTACTGCCCGGCCGGCTACGAAACCGATGCGCTGTACCTGTTCACGCCCGACGTGATGGTTCGGTTCATGGACAGCGCGGCCCTGCTCGACGTGGAGATCGTCGACGACTGGCTGTTCCTGTACACGCAGCGCCCCGTGTCGACCCTGGATCCGAACAGCTGGGGCTGGCTGTTCGGTGCCGTCGCCGCCGTGCTCGGCAAGCTCGACCAGTGGGAGCGCTGGCGCGATGACCGGCTGCGGCTGGGCGCTCCCGCGGACGCGACCGCTCCTGCCCTGGCGAGCTCCGCCGACGCCGTCGGCGTGGTTTCGCCGTCCCCGGGGCCGACCGCCGGGCACGCACTGCCCTTCGCGGCGCCCGTGAACCTGCTCACCCCGCCGCCGCCCGACGTGGCGCCGCCAGGCCAGCGTCTGCGCCGGCGAGGACCGTGGGTGACGCTCGCGATCGTGTTCGGCGTGGTGCTGGGCGTGCCGGTGATCTTCATCAGCGCGCTCGGCGTCATCACCCTTCTCGTGGTGGGCCGCTGAGCGCACGCCAGAGATGGAAAACGTCGCTGCAGAGTGGTCTGCAGCGACGTATTCCATCTTTACGGGCGATCACGACGGGCGACCTTCACGGGCGACGCGAACGCCGCACCGGCCCGCCGAGCGACGGCACCGAGGGCGCGATCAGGCGCCGCGGCGCACCGCCTGCCAGAGAGCGCGGCGCTCGGCCTGCTCCACCGGATCCGGCACGGGAAGGGCCGCGAGCAGCTCCCTCGTGTAGGAGTTCGACGGATCGTTCAGCACCTGCGCGGTCGTGCCCTGCTCCTGGATCCGTCCCTGCCGCAGCACGATGATGCGGTCGGAGACGGCGTCGATCACGGCGAGGTCGTGACTGATGAACAGCGACGCGAAGCCGAGCTCGGCCTGCAGCTGTACGAACAGGTCGAGCACCTTCGCCTGCACCGAGACGTCCAGGGCACTGGTGGGCTCGTCCGCGATGAGCAGCTTCGGGTCCAGGGCCAGAGCGCGAGCGAGCGAGGCACGCTGACGCTGGCCACCGCTGAGCTCATGCGGGAAGCGGTCGCCGAAGCTCGTCGGCAGCCGCACCGCATCGAGCAACTCGTCCACGCGCGCACGTGCGGCGGCGACACTCGATGCCCTGCCGTGCACGACGAGCGGCTCCGCGATGCACTCGGCGATCGACAGCAGCGGATTGAAGCTGGTGGCCGGATCCTGGAACACGAACCCGATCTCGGGGCGGAGCGGGGCCAGCTGACGCTGCTTGACGCCGTTCATCTCCTGGCCGAGCACGCGCAGCGACCCGCCGACGACCGTGGTGAGGCCGACGACGGCGCGGCCGATCGTGGTCTTGCCCGACCCGGACTCGCCGACCAGGCCCACGACCTCGCCGGGGCCGACGTGGAAGTCGACGCCCTTGACCGCCACGACGCCGCCGCGGCCGAAGCGGCCCGGATACCCGATCTCGCACGCCCGCGCGACGATCAGGCTGCCTTCCGGGGCCTCGTCCGCGACGCCGGAGGCCGGGCTGGTCACCGCCGCCGCCTCCAGCATCGACTTGCCCTGGCCGACGTGCGGCACGGCGGCGAGCAGCTCGCGCGTGTACTCCTGCTGCGGGTTGGCGAAGAGCTCACGCACGGGGGCCTGCTCCACGATGTCGCCGCGGAGCATCACCACCACACGGTCGGCGAGGTCGGCGACGACGCCCATGTTGTGCGTGATGAGCACGATCGTCGCACCGAATTCGTCGCGGCAGGCGCGCAGCAGCTCGAGGATCTCGGCCTGCACCGTGACATCGAGGGCCGTGGTCGGCTCGTCGGCGATGATGAGCCCGGCGTTCAGCACGAGGGCCATCGCGATCACGATGCGCTGCTTCTGCCCGCCGGAGAACTGGTGCGGGAACTCGTCCACGCGCTGATCCGGATCCGGGATGCCCACCTTGCGGAGGATCTCGATCGCCTTCGCCCGCGCCTCCTTCTTGGAGAGCCGGCCGTCGTGATGCGCACGCAGCCCCTCGGCGATCTGCCAGCCGACGGTGTAGACGGGGTTCAGCGCCGTGGACGGCTCCTGGAACACCATCGCCGCGTCGCGGCCTCGCATCGCGCGCAGCTTCGCGGCCGAGGCGTGCACGACGTCGGTCTCGCCGCCGCGGCCGCGCACGATGACCGCGCCCGACATGGTCGCGGTCTCCGGCAGCAGGCCGAGCAGGGCGTTGGCGGTGACGGTCTTGCCGGATCCGGACTCGCCGACGATCGCGAGAACCTCACCCGCATGCGCCTGGATGTCGATGCCCTTGACCGCGTCGACGGGCTCGGCATCGGTCGCGAAGCGCACCTTGAGACCGCGGAGCTCTGCCACATCGGGCAGGCCGGTGTTCATGGTCGTGCCGGTCATGCCGCACCTCCCGCGCGACGGCGGGTGCGCAGTCGCGGATCGCTCAGGTCGTTGAGGCTCTCGCCGACGAGGGTGATGCCGAGCACCACCAGCACGATCGCGAGGCCGGGGAAGATGGACGTCCACCAGATGCCGCTGGTGACGTCCGCGATGGCGCGGTTGAGGTCGTAGCCCCACTCCGCGGCCGAGGTCGCCTCGATGCCGAAGCCGAGGAAGCCGAGCCCGGCGAGGGTCAGCAGCGCCTCGGAGGCGTTCAGCGTGATCACGACCGGCAGCGAGCGCGTGGAGTTGCGCAGCACGTGGCGGGTCAGGATCCGCCCGGTCGGCACGCCGATGACTCTCGCCGACTCGACGAATGGCTCGGCCCGGACGCGCACCACCTCGGCGCGGATCACGCGGAAGTACTGCGGCACGAACACCACGGTGATCGACAGAGCCGTGGCCATGATGCCCGACCACAGGTTCGACTGCCCGTGGCTGATCACGATCGACATCACGATGGCGAGCAGCAGCGACGGGAACGCGTAGATCGCATCGGCGATCACGACGAGCGTGCGATCGAGCCAGCCGCCGAAGTAGCCCGACACCAGGCCGAGCGCGATGCCGATGAAGATCGAGCAGGCGATCGCGGCGAGGATCACGAGCAGCGCGGTCTGGGATCCCCAGATCACACGGGAGAAGACGTCGAAGCCGCTGACGGTGGTGCCGAGAAGGTTGGTGGCGCTCGGCGGCTGCTGCGTGCCGAACTTCACGCCGTTCACGGACTGCTGCGCCCACGAGTACGGGGCGATGAACGGCGCCAGGATCGCGACCAGCACGAAGATGCCGGTGATGACGAGACCAGTCACCAGCATGCCGCGCTGCAGCCCAACGCTCTGGCGCAGCTGCGAGACCACGGGGATCCGCTCGCGCCAGCGTCGCTTGCGCGGCGCCTGGGCGGCGAGCGCCTCGGTCTTCGGAGTCGGGAGGTCGCGGTCGATCACGGGGTCGGGGGTGTTGTCGACGTTCATCTCAGTACCTCACCCGCGGGTCGATCATGGCGGCGACGATGTCGACGACGAAGTTGGTGACGGCGACGATCACCGCGATCATGACGACGATGCCCTGCACGGCCACGAAGTCGCGCGCCTTCAGGTACTCGCTCAGCATGAAGCCGATGCCCTTCCACTCGAAGGTCGTCTCGGTGAGGATCGCGCCGGCGAGGAGCAGCGCGATCTGCAGACCCATCACCGTGATGATCGGGATCAGCGCCGGCCGGAACGCGTGCTTGGTGACCAGACGGTACTCGCTCACGCCACGGGAGCGACCGGAGGTGACGTACTGCTGGCCGAGCGTGCCGATCACGTTCGTGCGGATGAGCCGCAGGAAGATGCCGGCGGTCAGCAGGCCGAGGGCGAGGGCCGGCAGGATCGCGTGCCACAGCACGTCGAGGATGGCAGGACCGTTGCCGAGCCGGATCGCATCGAGCAGGTAGATGCCGGTGGGGGTGCTGACACCGCTCATCAGCAGCTCGGTCTGGGTGCTCGCACGCCCGGAGACCGGCATCCAGCCCAGCCAGACCGAGAAGACGAGCTTCAGCAGCAGGCCGACGAAGAAGATCGGCGTGGCGTAGGCGAGGATCGCCATGATGCGCAACGACGCGTCCTGCCACTTGTCGCGGCGGTGCGCGGCGACGAGGCCGAGCGGGATCGACACCGCGAACGCGACGATGAGCGCGTAGATCGCGAGCTCGAGCGTGGCGGATCCGTAGGTCAGCAGCACCGTGGTGACCTTCTGGCCGTCGGTGATGGTCGTGCCGAAGTCCCCGCGCAGGATGTTGCCGAGGTACTCGAAGTACTGGATCAGGACCGGCCGGTCGTAGCCGGCCTCGTGCACGCGCTGAGCGAGCTGTTCAGCCGGCAGGCGGCCGCCGAGGGCCGCGGTGATCGGGTCGCCGGTGACCCGCATCAGGAAGAAGACCAGGGTGATCAGGATGAGGACGGTGGGGATGATCAGCACGAGGCGGATCAGGATGTAGCGCCACAGTCCTCCTCCGGAGGACTTGGGACGCGTCGCCACGGGATCTGCGGCGAGGACATCAACGGCCATGAGGAACCTTCGTGAGGATGGAGCGGATCCGGTCGCTTCACTGCGAACCGGAATCGGGCGGATCCAGACCCCGTGACGGGGTGTCGAGCCTGTCGTGGCTCAGGGACCGGATCTGCCCTGGAACGAGGACGGGGCACCGTCGCGTGTGCGGCGGTGCCCCGTCTGAGGGTGTGTTACTTCGTCAGCGGCGCGTAGCGGAACTTGAACGACGCGTCGAGCGTGGTGCCGTTCACGTCCTTGCCGACGACGGCGACCTGCTTGCCCTGCAGCAGCGGCAGGGTGGACAGGTCCTTCGCGACCATGTCCTGCACCTGCGCGAGGTCGGCCATGCGCTTGTCCTTGTCGGTCTCGGTCTGCGACTTCACGATGAGGTCGTTGACCGCCGTGTTGTCGTAGTGGTTGCCGAGGAAGTTCTTCGTGAGGAAGAACGGCGACAGGTAGTTGTCGGCGTCGGAGTAGTCCGGGAACCAGCCCAGCTGGTACGCGGGGTACACATCGGCCGTGCGGTCCTTGGAGTACTGCGTCCACTCCGTGCTCTGCAGGTTGACGGTGAACAGACCGCCCTGCTCGAGCTGCGCCTTGACCGCGGCGTACTCGTCACCCGAGGACGGGCCGTAGTGGTCGCCGTTGTACTGCAGGCTCAGCGTGACCGGCGTGGTGACGCCGGCGTCGGCGAGGACCTTCTTCGCCTTGTCGAGCGAGGGGCCGCCGTTGCCGTCGCCGTACATCGACTTCAGCGGCTGGGTGGCACCCGCCATGCCGTCGGCGACGAAGGAGTACAGCGGGCTGTACGTGCCCTTGTAGACGTCCTTCGCGATCGCCTCGCGGTCGACGAGGTCGGCCGCTGCCTGGCGCACGGCCTGAGCCTTGGCTGGATCGGCCTCGGGGGTCGTCGCGCCGAACGGCTGCGTGTTGAAGTTGAAGACGATGTAGCGGATCTCGCCGCCGGGGCCCTCGACCAGCTTGACCTTCTTGTTCTTGCCCAGGTCCTCGGTGTCGGTGGCCGACAGGCTGCGGAAGGCCACGTCGATGTCGCCGTTGCCGATCGCGAGCTTCAGGTTCGAGGCGTCGGCGAAGTACTTGACGTTGACCTGGCTGTTGGCGGCCTTGCCCAGCTCGCCCTGGTAGCCGGCGTACGGCTTGTAGGAGATGAGCTGGTTCTTCTTGTAGTCGGTGATCTCGTACTGACCGGCGAAGGCCTTGCCCTTGACGATGGCGTCGTCGTCGGTGACCTTGTCGGCCGAGAACACCTTCTCGTCGACGATGGGCGCTGCGGGGCTGGAGAGGATGAGCGGCCAGATCTGGTCGTTGCCGTTCTTCAGCGTGAAGACGACCGTGGTCGCGTCAGGCGCCGCGGTGCTGTCGAGGTTGCCGAGCAGCGAGGCCGGGCCGTTGGGGTCGTTGATCTTGACCATGCGGTCGAAGGAGAACTTCACGGACGCCGAGGTCAGCGGGTCGCCGTTGGCGAACTTCAGACCCTTCTTGAGCTTCACCGTGTACTCGGTCGGCGAGGTGAACTCCGCCGACTCGGCGATGTCCGGGGTGACCTCGGCCGTGCCGTACTTGCTGTTCATGAGGAACGGGTAGATCTGGTTCATCACCGCGAACGACCCGTTGTCGTACGAGCCGGCCGGGTCGAGGAACGTGATCTTGTCGGTCGTGCCGACGGTGATCGTGCTGCCGGAGGATCCCCCGGTCGAACCCCCGCCGCCCGTGCTGCTCGTCGCACAGCCCGCGAGAACGAGGGCCGTGGCGCCGAGCGCGCCGATGGCGAGGCCGAGACGGCCTCGAGTGCTGTGGAATGACATATACACCTCTGTATCGGTTCCGAGACCGCGCTTCAGCGCGGCCGCAACATCCATGGCCGTCAGGGTTCACGGCGCACGGGACACCCGATTGTAGGCATGGGTCGGCGATTCGCGGGAGTTCCGACGCCGAGACGTAACCTGGTCAGGAGAACTTCCTGGCCGGGGTGATGCGCCGGATCAGGCCAAGGCGAAGTGCTCCAGCTCGGCCTGATCGAGCATCCGCGAGCGGGTCAGGAACCGTTTGCCGGTCGGCGCCTCGACGCTGAATCCGGATCCGCGTCCGTCCACGACGTCGATCGTGAGGTGCGTGTACTTCCAGTACTCGAACTGCGACGCGGACATGTAGACCGGCACGGACTCCTCGAGGCCGACGTCGAGATCTCCGAGCATCACGTCGCCGGATCCCGTCAGGAACATCCCCACCGGATAGCACATGGGTGCGGATCCGTCGCAGCATCCTCCGGACTGGTGGAACATCAGCGGACCGTGCTGCGCCGTCAGTTCGCGCAGCAGCGCCGCCGCCTCCGCCGAGACCTCGACGCGGTGGAACTCGGGCATGGCCCGCTCCTCTCGTGTGTCGCCCCTCGGTCGTTGAGCGAGCGAAACGAGACGAAACGCGGCGCCCTGTCGAGCTCCCCGCGTTTCGTCTCGGTCGCCTTCGGCGTCCTCGCTCAACGACCGGTGGTGGGTATCCGGATCAGAAGAAGCCCATCGGGCCCTCCGCGTAGGAGACGAGGAGGTTCTTCGTCTGCTGGTAGTGGTCGAGCATCATCTTGTGGTTCTCGCGGCCGACGCCCGACTGCTTGTACCCGCCGAACGCGGCGTGCGCCGGGTACTGGTGGTATGTGTTCGTCCAGACGCGGCCGGCCTCGATCGACCGGCCGGCCCGGTAGGCGGTGTCGCCGCTGCGGCTCCACACACCGGCGCCGAGGCCGTAGAGCGTGTCGTTCGCGATCGAGATCGCGTCGTCGAAGTCGGCGAAGCTCGTCACCGACAGCACCGGCCCGAAGATCTCCTCCTGGAAGATCCGCATGTCGTTGGTGCCCTCGAACACGGTCGGGGCGACGTAGTAGCCCTCGCTGAGGTCGCCACCGAGGTCGACGCGCTCGCCCCCGGTGAGCAGGCGCGCACCGCCCTGCTTGCCGATGTCGATGTAGCTGAGGATCTTCTCGAGCTGATCGTTCGACGCCTGCGCACCGATCATCGTGGTGAGATCCAGCGGGTTGCCCTGCACGACCTTCTTCACGCGCTCGAGCCCGTCGGAGAGGAATCCGTCGTAGATCGAGCGCTGGATGAGGGCGCGGGACGGGCACGTGCAGACCTCGCCCTGGTTCAGGGCGAACATCGTGAAGCCCTCGAGCGCCTTCTCGTAGTACGGGTCGGCGGTGGAGCTCGCGACGTCCTCGAAGAAGACGTTGGGGCTCTTGCCGCCGAGCTCGAGGGTCACCGGGATGAGGTTCTGCGACGCGTACTGCATGATCAGGCGCCCGGTCGTGGTCTCGCCGGTGAAGGCGACCTTGCGGATCCGCTTGTGCTGGGCGAGCGGCGCACCCGCCTCGATGCCGAAGCCGTTGACGATGTTCACGACGCCGGCTGGGAGCAGGTCGCCGATGATCTCGAACAGGAACAGGATCGATGCGGGCGTCTGCTCGGCCGGCTTGATGACGACGCAGTTGCCCGCGGCGAGCGCCGGGGCGAGCTTCCAGGTGGCCATCAGCAGCGGGAAGTTCCACGGGATGATCTGGCCGACCACGCCGAGCGGCTCGTGGAAGTGGTACGCCACCGTGTTCTCGTCGAGCTGGCTGATGCCGCCCTCCTGGGCGCGTAGCACGCCGGCGAAGTAGCGGAAGTGGTCGACGGCGAGCGGGATGTCGGCGGCGAGCGTCTCGCGGATCGGCTTGCCGTTCTCCCACGTCTCGGCGATCGCGATGATCTCGAGGTTCTGCTCGATGCGGTCGGCGATCCTGTTCAGGACGTTGGCGCGCTCCGTGGGGCTCGTCTTGCCCCAGCTCGCGAACGCCTTCCAGGCGACGTCGACGGCGCGATCGATGTCCTCACTGGTACCGCGGCCGACCTCGGTGAACGGCTTGCCGTTGACCGGGCTGATGTTCTCGAAGTACTGGCCCTTGACGGGCTCGACGAACTCGCCGCCGATGTAGTGCCCGTAGCGCGGGCGGTAGTTCGCGAGCGCGCCCGGCTGCCCGGGTGCCGCATAGGCGGTCGACACGCTCTCCTCGATGATGGTCATCGCGTCTCCTTCGACGTACCGCGGCTCCGATGCCGCGCGGGTTGATGTGTGCCTTGACGGTAGGCGCGTGCACGTTGCACCCGGATGCGTCACGTTGCATCGGGTTGCACCCCGGGGGTCGTTGAGCGAGCACGCCGGAGGCGAGTGAGACGAAACGCCGGGAACGGCGGCGTCAGCCCTGCTCGAGGCGCTCGATGCGGCTGACGAGACCCGCGCGCTTCGGCGAGCGCGCAGGCAGCAGCTCCAGGCAGAGACGCAGGATCTCGGCGTCCTCGGATCCCTCGGGGATCTCCGCGTACGACAGCAGTACGTCGATGCTGGCCTCGGTGCGCATGGTCTCGCGCAGGATCGAGCGCACCGAGTCGCGATACTCCTCCACGCCCGGCGCCGCCGAATCCGGCAGCACGGGGCCGCGGTACGCCGAAAGCGCCACCCGGTGCGCACCCCGGTCGAGCAGCGACAGCACGTCCTGAGCGTCGGTCTCCAGCGGCACGGTCAGCCGGTACGGACGCGACTCGGGAACGAGCGCTGGCCAGATCCGCTCGAGCGCCCTGCGCAAGCGGACCATCTCCGGGCGCAGGGTGTCGGCCGAGGATCCTTCGCCGTACACGAGCTCGGCGAGACGCTCGGCGGACAGCCCCTGCCGGTGCACGGCCAGCAGCAGCAGGATCTCGGCGTGCCGCGCGCTGAGCTCGACCGAGCGCTCGCCGTCGTCGCTGAACACCTCGAGCCTGGCCCGATCACGGCCCAGCACGCGCAGGGCGGCGCGCTCGGGAATCGGACGCCGCCGCGGGGCCGGGGCGACGGGGGCCACCGGCTCGGCGCGGGCTCGCAGCCGTGCCACGAGCAACTCGGCCTCGACGGCGCGGGCGGTGGCGTCGACCAGCATGCGCGCCTGCGGGCTCGCCGCCTCGGCGCCGCCGGTCACATCGATCACTCCGAGGATGCGCCGGTCCTCCGGATCGAACACGGGGGCCGCGGTGCATGACCACGGCTGCACGAGACGGTTGTAGTGCTCGGCCCCGTGGATCTGCACAGAGGCGCCGAGTTCGAGCGCGGTGCCCGGAGCGGAGGTGCCGACCGCTCGCTCCGACCAGTTCGCGCCCTCCACGAAGCCCATCTCACCGGACAGGATCCGCTGATTCAGATCCCCTTCCACCCACAGCAGACGCCCCGCGTGGTCGCCGACCGCGACGATGACGCCCGAATCGTCGGCGGATCCGGGCAGCAGCAGGGAGCGGATCGTGTCCATCGCCCCGGCGAGCGGGTGCGCGAGCCGGTAGGCGTCGAGGGCGTCCGCGGTGAAGTCGAGCGGGGGCAGACCCTCGGCGCCGACGCGCTGCCGCCACGACCGCTCCCACGACTCCCGCACGAGTGAGCGCACGCTCTGCAGACGGCCGTCGTCGATGTTGCCCGCGACGAGTTCCTCGTGCGCGCGCTCGATGAGCAGGCGCGCGGGCGCCGGCTCGCGGGAGGGCTGCCAGCCAGAGGACACAGGGTCTCCGATCGTCGGCGACGGAGTGGGTCCAGTGTACGGCGACCGGACTCGGCAGTGCCGCGATCGGAGCATTGCGGCTCCCCGCGGCGTCAGGCCGGCGCTTCGTGCTCGTCGACCGTGCGCGCGTCGGTCAGGCTGAGCGCGCCGATGCCGGCGATGATGCCGACCGCCACGGCGAGCACGGCGAACACCACCTGCTCGCCGTGGAAGAAGGATGCGACGAGGGCGGGATCCCATGCGCCGACGGGGAGCGTCACGGTGACCAGGGCGGCGATGAGCGTGCCGACGACGGCCGTACCGACGCTGGTGCCCAGCTCCTGTGCGGTGTCGTTCATGGCGGCGCCCATCGAGGTGCGGTTCTCGGGCATCGCGCCGACCAGTGCCACCGCGCAGATCGTCATGACCGTGCGCAGGCCCGCCGTCATCACCACCATCGCGAGCGCTATAGCGAGGTAGTCCTGCTCGACCGCCCAGGCCATGATGCCGAGGCCCGCCGCGAGCAGGCCCGCGCCGATGAGACATGCGATGCGGTGCCCGAACCTGCGCACCAGCCACTCGGTGAGGGGTGTGGCGAGGATCATCGTCGCGATGAGCGGCAGATTGGCCAGGCCCGCCTGCAGCGGCGACCATCCCCACGCGTACTGGAAGTGCAGGATCAGGGCGAACATCACGCCCGCCATCGCGACCGAGGTGCCGATCTGGGCGATCGCCGCGCCGCGCACGGTTCCACGGCGGAACAGGGCCAGATCCAGCATCGGCGCCACCGCCCGTTGCTCGCGGAGGATGAAGAGCACGAGCGAGACTACGGCGCCGACCGCGACCGCCACGGTGATCGGAGATGTCCACCCGTTCTCGATGCCGCTGGTGAGCACGTAGCAGCCCAGACCGATCGTGAGGATGCTCAGTGCCGCGCCCGGCAGATCGAGCCGGTCCTTGGTGAGGCCGTCCGGGGCGTCGGCCGGCACGCCGAAGTGGACGCCGGCGGCGGCGATCAGGGCGATGGGCGCGTTCACAAGCAGCAGCCACTGCCAGGGCAGATGCGCGAGCATCGTGCCGCCGAGGAGCGGACCCAGGACGAAGCCCGACATTCCGACGACCATCATGAGCGTGATGGCGCGCATGCGCAGCTTGTCGTCGTCGAACAGCCGGAAGACCAGCGAGTTGGTGATGGGCGCCATGGCGGCTGCGGCGATCCCGAGCAGGGCACGCAACGCGATGAGCTCGCCCGTGCTGGCGACGAGCAGTACGGCCAGGCTGATCAGTCCGAACAGGCCGAGGCCGATCTGCAGTACGCGGCGGCGCCCGAAGCGGTCTGCGATCGAGCCGGCCGTCAGCAGCAGACCGCCGAAGGTGAGCGAATAGGCGCCGGTGATCCACTGCAGCGAGGTCGTGTCTCCCCCGAGCTCACGTCCGATCGTCGGCAACGCGATCGAGAGAAGCGTGTTGTCGACCATCTCGACGAAGAAGGCGAGGCAGAGGGCGGCGAGCGGGATCCATGCGGCCCGCAGGGATGAGTAGGTGCGTGAGGGGACGAGGACGGGTGCGTCGGTCATGGCGATTCCTCCGATCGACAGCTAATCGAACGACGTTCGATGACCGAACGCCGTTCGATAGAATAGAACGATGTTCGATGATGTGCAAGCGCCTCCGGCGCCGGGACGATTCGCATGGTGGGATGGAGCCATGGCAACCACACCGCAGCAGGCCGACGGGCCCGCACGCCAGCGCGGTCCGCGCACCCGCTCCCGCGCGTCCCATTCCCTGGAGTCGGTCCTCGCCGGCGCGGTGGAGATCCTCGACGAGTCCGGTGCGCAGGGACTGACGATCCGTGCGCTGGCCACACGGCTGGGCGGCGGCGTCGCGAGCGTGTACTGGTACGTGTCAGGGCGTGACGAACTGCTGGATCTGGCTGCCGACTCTGTGCTGGGCGGCGTACTCGAAGCGACGGCGGACGTCGGCGGCGAGGACCCGATCGAGGACCTCCACACCATCGCGCTCGCCATGTTCGATGCGATCGTCGATCGGCCCTGGCTCGGCGCCTACGCGCTCCGCGACACGACGAGCCAGATCCACTCGCTGCAGCTCTACGAGCGCATCGGGGAGCACGTGATGCGCCTAGGCCTCACGCCGCGCCAGGCGTTCCATGCCACCTCGGCGGTCGTGGGCTACGTGATCGGCACCGCCGCCGACCTCGGCCAGGAGCCGCCCGCCGCCGTCGTGTCGGGCGAAGTGAGCCGCGAGCAGTACATGGCCGAGGCCACCGCGCAGTGGCGCGCACTCGATGCGGCCGAGTTCCCCTTCATCCACCACATCCTGGACGAGTTCGACGGCCACGACGACCGCGACCAGTTCCTCGGCGGGCTCGACCTGCTCCTGGCCGGGCTCCGCCTGCAGGCCCAGCGCTAGACACGCGCGGGCGACGACCTCAGCCCCGCGCGGCCCACCAGTCGCGCAGACGCTGCTCGGCGGCCCCGGGGCCGATGACGCCCTCGTCGAGGCGCAGCTCGAGCAGGAAGCGGTACGCCTCGCCGACCTCGCGGCCCGGGGCGATGCCGAGGATGCGCTGCACGTCGTTACCGTCGAGCTCGGGGCGGATCGCGTCGATCTCCTCCTGCTCGCGGAGTGCCGTGATCCGCGCCTCGATGTCGTCGTAGGCCGCGGCGAGGCGGGAGGCCTTGCGCTTGTTGCGGGTGGTGACGTCGGCGCGGGTGAGGATGTGCAGACGCTCGAGCTGGTCTCCCGCGTCGCGCACGTAGCGGCGCACCGCCGAATCTGTCCATGCGCCCTCCGCATAACCGAAGAAGCGCAGGTGCAGCTCGATGAGCTTCGCCACCGCGTCGGTCGATTCCTTGTCGAACCGCAGCGCCTGCATGCGCTTGCGCGCGAGACGGGAGCCCACCACGTCGTGGTGATGGAAGCTCACCGCACCCCCCGGCTCGAGCTTGCGGGTCTGCGGCTTGCCGATGTCGTGCAGCAGCACGGCGAGACGCAGCACCGCGTCGGCCGGTTCGCCGGGGTGACGGGCGTGCTCCAGCGCGATCGCCTGCTCCAGCGCGGTGAGCGAGTGTTCGTAGACGTCCTTGTGGTGGTGGTGCTCGTCGACCTCGAGCCGAAGTGCACTGACCTCGGGCAGGAACTCGTCGACGAGACCGGTGTCGACGAGCACGCGGATGCCGCGCACCGGGTCGTCGGACTGCAGCAGGCGGATCAGCTCCGACTGGATGCGCTCCGGGCTCACGATGCTCAGCGTCGATCGCAGCTCAGCCATCGCCGCGATCGTGCGTTCCTCGATGCCGAAGCCGAGCTGGGCGCTGAACCGGGCCGCGCGGAGCATGCGCAGCGGATCGTCGCCGAAGCTCACCTCGGGGGTGGTGGGAGTGCGCAGGAGTCCCGCGATCAGATCCTCCACTCCCCCGGTCGGATCCACGAGCCTCTGCTGCGGGACGAGGAAGGCCATGGCGTTGACGGTGAAGTCGCGGCGCACGAGGTCGCCGTCGATGTCGTCTCCGAAGGAGACGACGGGCTTGCGGGTGACGCCGTCGTAGGCGTCGGCACGGTACGTGGTGATCTCGACCTGCTCGGACGGACCGTCGGGCGAGGGCACCTTGGCGCCGATCGTGCCGAACTCGCGGCCGATGTCCCACTGCGTGGTGGAGATCGGCTTCACGATGCGGAGGATGTCGTCGGGGCGGGCGTTCGTGGTGAAGTCGAGGTCGTGCGTGGGCCGGCCGAGCAGCGCGTCGCGCACGGGGCCGCCGACCACGGCGAGGTCGAACCCGGCGTCGGCGAACGCCGTGGCCAGGGTCCGCACGACCGGATGCTCGGCGAGGGCGCCCAGGCGCGCAAGGGAATCGGCCATGTTGAGCATGGTCTCCAGGGTACCGGGGTGGGCTCAGCCGCTGCCGAGCGCGCGGTCGGGGCGCCCCTCGGTCGCTCAGTAGGATCGCGGCATGGTCAGACGCAAGAACTCCCCTGCCCCGGGCGGCGGATCATCCGACCCGGCCGGCGATCCCGCCGGTGCACCCGAGAACACGGCCGCCAGTTCGGACGACGGCACGGGTGACTCGGCGGGGAAGGGCCGCTCCCGGTCTCGCCGCGACTTCCTGCGACTCGGCGGGCTGACGGCCGCAGGGGCTGTCGTCGGCGGCGGTGCAGGGGCTGCGGCCGGCTATGCGCTCGGCCAGCACAACGGCTTCGCGGAGGCGCTGGACGACTACGGCGCCCTCGCACCCCGGCACGCGCCCGGATTCGACCACATCGTGGTCGTCATGGGCGAGAACCGGTCCTTCGACAACCTGCTCGGCTACCTGTACACGAAGGAGAACCTGCCGGAGGGCAAGGACTTCGAGGGCCTCGCCTTCGGGGAGTACCACAACGAGCTCGACGGCGTGCGCTACGACGCGCACGTCTACGAGGGCCCGACCGACCAGATCATGACGTGGCCGGATCCGGATCCCGGCGAGATGTATCCGCACGTCAACACACAGCTGTACAACGTGATCAATCCGGCGGAGAACGCCGACCTGTACGACGGCGGCTTCCATCCCCCGTACAACCATCCCGAGGACGGCCAGGAGCCGACCATGAGCGGCTTCGTCACCGACTACCAGGTGAACCTCATGCGCCTCAAGCACGGCAAGGAGCCGAGCGAGGACGAGCGCAAGCGCATCATGGGCTCGTTCTCACCCGAGATGCTGCCGACGGTGTCGACGCTCGCCCGCGAGTTCGCCGTGTTCGACCACTGGTTCTGCGCCGTGCCCTCGCAGACGTTCTGCAACCGCACCTTCTTCAACGCGTCGACCTCGCACGGCTTCGTCACGAACCACGAGGGCGGCGACTACGACAAGTGGCTGAACGCGCCCAAGTCGCCGACGATCTTCAACCGCCTCGAGGATGCGGGCCTGAAATGGAAGGTCTACTTCGACGAGCTGCAGATGGTCTCCTTCACCGGCGTGCTGCACGCACCCGTGCTGGAGAAGTTCTGGCGCACCGAGCACTTCGGCACGATGGACGACTTCTACGCCGACGTCGAGCACGGAGAGCTTCCCGCGTACTCCTTCATCGAGCCGCGCATGATCTACAACCACAACGACTTCCACCCGCCGTTCGGGGCGCGACGGGAGAGCGACGTGGACGGATCCGACATCATCAACAGCGCGTTCTCCGATGTCCGCGCCGGCGACGACCTCGTGCACGACATCTATGACGCGATCCGCACGAGCAAGTCCACGAAGGGATCCAATGCGATCAACACGCTGCTGCTGATCACCTTCGACGAGCACGGCGGCACCTACGACCACGTCGTCCCGCCGAAGGCGACTCCGCCCGACGATTCCGGTACGGGCGAGATGGGGTTCGAGTTCGACCGCCTCGGTTGCAGGGTGCCGGCGATCGCCGTGTCCGCCTACACGCGCAAGGGCACGATCGTGAACGACCAGATGCACCACGGATCCGTGATCGCGACGCTCACCCGCCTGCACGGCCTGAAGCCGCTCACCCGCCGCGATGCGACCGCCAACGACCTGTTCCAGATCATCAACCTGGACAAGCCCCGCCACCCGTCGGACTGGCCCGTGACGAAGTCGCTGTACACGCCCCCGAACCCCGAGGCGAAGCCGCCGCATCCTGCGCATGCGCATGCGGGAAAGCCGTTGACCCCGCCCGCCCAGGGCCTGCTGGGCCTGCTGCTCGCCCGCTACGGCCTACCGGAGGACCAGCAGCCGCAGACCTTCATCGACGCTTACAACCTGCTGCACAAGCACGGCAAGGGACTGTTCGGCGCACCGGACGAGGACTGACCCCGCAGGGCCCCGCGACCCGGACTAGGCGGTGGGGACGACGACGCGTTCTCCGAGCCGCTCGGCCAGGAAGACGCCGGCGCGATCGAGAGCGCGATCGGCAGCAGGAAGCCTTCCCACCGCCGTCTGATAGTTGTGCGGTGCCCGCGCGGCGGACTCCAGCGTGACATCGACGTCAGCGTGGGCGGCGTTCACCGCCAGACGGAGAGCGTCATCATGCAGCAGCTCTCTGCTGCCCACCTGGATTAGCAGCGGAGGAAGCCCGCCCAGATCCGCGAACACGGGACTCGCGAGCGGCGAGCGTGCCGCATCTCCGGGGTCGTGCTCCGGAAGATACCGCCGCCCGTATCCGGCGATGTCGTCCGGCTGGAACAGCGGATCGTCGCCGTCCCTCGCGGTGAAGGAGGCGCCGCTGAGGGTGAGGTCCGTCTGCGGGGAGAACACGGCGGCCGCGACCGGCATCTCGAGACCCGCCTCCCGCGCGGCGAGGAGCGTGGCCACCGCGAGTCCGCCTCCCGCCGAGTCGCCGGCGATGAGCAGGCGGTCGGCACCGTGACTCTCGACGAGCTCCCCGTAGGCAGCGAGGGCATCGTCCACCGCCGCCGGGAACCGGTGCTCCGGCGCGAGCCGGTAGTCGAGCGAGTACGCCGTCGTGCCCGTGCGCACCGCGAGGCCCGCTGCCATACCGACGCCCGTCTCCGCGGATCCGATCACGTATCCGCCGCCGTGCAGGTAGAGCAGGATCCCGTCCCCGGCGCCGTCGGGACGCAGCTCGATCGCGGGCCGTCCGCCCAGCTGCCGGCGCGCGGACGCGACCCCGGTCGGCGGTGGGACCGCGCCCTGCTCGAACGCCTCCCTCATCTCCTGAACGGTCGCGTCCGCCGGGAAGCGGTTCTTCGCGTAGTTCTCGGACAGCTGATCGAACTCGGCTCGCGTCTGCATGGCTCCCGAATGTAGCCGGGGGTTCAGACAGCGTCCCCCTGCACCAGGCCCTCGGTGTTGGGCTTCCAGCCCAGCGCCGGCGCCACGTGCTCGGCGAACGCCTGCAGCACATGCAGGTTGTACTCGGGTCCGAGCTGGTTCGGGATCGTCAGCATGAGGGTGTCGGCGGCCATGACGGCCTCGTCCTGCTTCAGCTGGGAGATGAGCACGTCGGGCTCGGCGGCATACGTCTTGCCGAACGTGGAGCGGAACCCGTCGATCACGCCGATCTGGTCGCCGTTCTCCTCGCTGCGCAGCCCGAAGTAGGCCCGATCCTGATCCGTGATGAGCGGGAACACGCTGCGGCTCACCGACACCCGTGGTGCGCCGGTGTGACCGGCCTCCTTGTAGGCGGCGCGGAACAGGTCGATCTGCTCGCGCTGCAGCTCATGGAACGGCTGGCCCGTCGCCTCCGTGAGCAGCGTCGAGCTCATCAGGTTCAGGCCCTTGCGTCCGGTCTCCTCCGCCGTAGCGCGGGAACCCGCTCCCCACCAGAGGTGGTCGCGCAGCGTCGGGGACTGGGGCTCGATCGCCAGGTAGCGGCCGGCGCCCACCAAGCGGGGGTCGCCGGGCGCCACGCCCGCCCCGTCGATCACCTGCAGGAACAGGTCGAACTTCTCGCGGGCCATCACGCCGCCGCGCTCCGGATCCTCCTCGTCATGGAAGCCGAAGGTCTCGTAGCCCCGCAGCGCGGTCTCGGGTGAACCACGGCTGACGCCGAGCGCAATGCGCCCATCGGCGATCCAGTCCAGAGCCGCTGCCTCCTCGGCGAACTGGAAAGGGTTCTCATAGCGCATGTCGATGACGCCGGTGCCGACCTCGATGCGCTTCGTGCGCGCGGCCATCGCGCTCAGCAGTGGCATGGGCGACGCCGCCTGGCGCGCCCAGTGATGCACGCGAACATATGCGCCGTTGACGCCGATCTCGTCGGCGCCCTCCGCGAGCTCGATCGTCTGGCGCAGCATGTCGCCGGCGGTGCGGGTCGTCGACCCCGGCACATCGCCGTAGTGCCCGAACGAGAGGAATCCGAAAGCCTTCATGATTTATTCAAACGCATGGATCCGGACATGCATTCCCTTTCAGTGCTCGGCGGGGATCAGGAAGCCGTCGGTCACGAGTGCGCGCAGACGCGGCTCGAGGTCGGCCCAGAGGTCGGTGAGGGACACCTCGAACAGGTCGGCGAGCGCGGACACGATCTGGACGACCGTGAGGTCGCCGTCGCACGCGCCGACGAAGCCGGCGAGCGCCGGGTCGACCGAGATCGTGCGGCCGAACCCTCCGCCCTGGCGCAGCTCGATCACGCTCGGCGCCTCCTGACCGGGCAGGTGATGGCGGGCCTCGGTCACGTCGGGCGCGACGAGCAGTACCTCGGGGATGCCGTCGGCGAGAGCGTCGTGCCCTGTCAGCCCGTCGCGGAACGCCCTTCCGGCGCTCGTCACGGGCTGGGTGAGCGTCTCGAAGCGGCGCAGCGGACTCACCGAGGCACCGGAGTCGGCCCCGACGGGCCGGCGGATCAGCACGTACCCGAACCCGATCTCGGTCACGCCGCGGCGGGCGAAGTCGGCGAGCCAGGCGTCCAGCAGCGGCTCGAACGCAGCGTCACGGGGCGTCGTACCGCCGTCGCGGATCCACAGCTCCGCATAGCCGAGCGGCGACAGCGTCTCGCGCTGCACGACCCAGACGTCCAGTTCCGGGGCGATCCACGACTCCAGGCGGCGGAGCCCCAGAACGGCACCGCGGGACTCCCAGTTGCCGAGCAGCTGCGCGGATCCGCCGGGGACGAGGTGTGCGGGGGCCTGCGTCACGAATGCCTCGACGAGCGCGTCGCCCACGAGCCCGCCGTCGCGGTACTCGTACTCGGGCACGTCCGCGCCGCGCGGCGTGATCACGAACGGCGGGTTCGACACGATGAGCCCGAAGCTCTCGCCCGCGACCGGCTCGAACATGCTGCCTTGGCGGAACTCGATATTGTGCACGCCCGCGAGCATCGCGTTCAGCTCGGCGTAGGCGAGGGCGCGCGCCGAGATGTCGGTGGCGATGACGGATCCGGCGTGCCGGGAGACCAGCAGCGCCTGGATGCCGCAGCCCGTGCCGAGATCCAGCGCACGCTCGACCTCGACCGGCATGACCAGAGATGCCAGGGTGCGCGAGGCGCCGCCGACGCCGAGCACATGGTTGGACGGCAACGCGCCGCCGCCTTCCATGTGGTGCAGGGCCAGCTCGTCGAGGTCGCTCGCGATCCACCATTCGCCGACTCCGTCAGCATCGACGAACGACTGCGGGCGGATCAGGGCGGCCGGCACCACCGCGCCGTCCTCCCGGTAGCCGAGGCCCAGCGCCTCGAGCCCGTCGAGGCCGGTGCGCGCGAGCGCTGCCGCGACGTGGGCCTCCGGCTGCGGCATGCCCAGTACGAAGAGGCGCCCGAGCGTGGCCAGGGCATCGGTGCGGCCCTCGACCGCCGCGAGCAGCGGCGAGCGGATGCCCCGGGCGAGAGCGTCGTCGGCCTCCGCGCCCCAGGCGGCGCGCAACGGCTCCGAGCGAAGGTCGGCGGCGTCGAGATCGGCGGCGAGCGCCGCGCACAGCACGGAGTCGGGAAGGGGCAGCAGGTGTCGGACCACGGCGCCAGCCTACGCGGGGCGCTGCGCGGTCTCCGCGGCGCGCTCGATGGTGCGCATCGGATGTCCCGCACCCTGCCCGCCTCCAGGGATCGGGCCTGTGCGCCGCCTAGAATCTCAGGGCCAGCACTCCCCTGCGCCCCGCGCGCCCGACGGATCCCCCGATGACTGCGACTCAGACCGAATCAGCCCCCCTGCGCCTGCGCGTGCGACGCGCCGCCGGGGCCTTCGCCGTCGCGCTGGGCCTGCTGCTCCCCCTTGCCGCTTTTTCACCTGCCGCGGCGGAGGAGACCCCCACCCCCAGCCCGACGCAGACACCGCAGCACGCGGGTGTGCAGCTCTCGCTGCAGCCGGACGGAAACGGATCCTATGCATCCGGATCACCGCTGACCGCGACGCTCACGCTGCATAACGATGCCACCACCGGTCTCGGCGCGGGCACGGTGCACCTGGAGCTGGGGCGTGCTCCGCTCGGCGATCGCCGCACCGTGAGCGCCTGGCTGGACGGATCCGGCGACGCACCCGCGCTCAGCCCGATCGGCGACGTGCGCACCACGGTGCTGGACGCCGAGGGCACCTCACGCACCCAGGTCGTGGTGCCGGCGGGCGACGTCGGCGCGCTCACCCCCGGCGTCTACCCGCTGCAGGCACGGTTCGAGGCGACCCCGGCGGCGGCCGATGCAAAGGCGCCGGCTCCCGCACGCAGCGCCCTCGTGGTCGCGCAGGGGGCGCCCGCCACCGTCGTCACTGTCGTGCCGATCACGGCGAACCCCACCGGCGACCTGCTGAGCGCTGCCGAACTCACCGCTCTCACCGCGCCGGCCGGGGCGCTCACGGCGCAGCTGAACGGCGTCGCCGGCACCCCTGCCGTGCTCGCCGTGGACCCGTCCATCCCTGCCGCGATCCGCGTGCTCGGTGCGGGGGCACCCGCCACGGCGACAGCGTGGCTCGCGCGGCTCGAGGCGCTGCCGAACGAGCGCTTCGCCCTGCAGTTCGGCGACGCGGACGCCACGGCGCAGGCGGCAGCCGGGCTGACCGCGCCGCTCACCGTCGACGACTTCGAGCCGTTCCTGAACCCCGCCGGCAAGACCTCGACGACACCCGCGCCGACATCGACATCGACCGCGAGCCCCTCGCAGGACCCTGCCGCACCCGACGCGATCGCGGGCGCCCGCACCGACATCCTGTGGCCGCGCGGCCAGGTCACCGCCGGGCAGGTGGCGACGATGTCGCATTACGGCCCTGCGGGTGCCGGAACCGTGCCGATCCTGCCTTCCACATCCTTCACCGCGGGTGCGCAGGATGCCCCGGTCTCGTCGCGCGGTGCCGTGGGCGGCACGGCCGTGCTCGTCAGTGACGAGGCCGTCTCGGAGGCGTTGAGCGCCGCGGCCGAGCAGTCCGATGCGGCGGCCCGCGGGGACGCACTGACCGAGGCGAACGCGATGCTGTGGTTCGACGCGCCCGGGTCCACGGTGCTCGCCGGTCTCTCCCGCACCGGGACGCGATCGGAGGAGGGACTGTCCAGCGCTGTCACCGCATTCAGCGGCGGGCAGGACGGGCGCCTGGATCGCGTGCTGTCCGGCGCTGCGACCGAACTCGCGGTCGCCATGGGGTCCGCCCAGGACCGCGCAGAGGCCGTGACCGTCCTGAATGAGGACGCCGGTCGCCTGGCACAGTTCGCCACGATCCTCGAGCGCCCCGCCGATCTCACGGTGCGCGAGCGCATCTCCATGCTGCGCCTGCTCGGTGTGGGCGTGCACACGACTGCCGAGGACTTCGGCACGGCTCTCGCGTCGCATCGCGCCGTGACGCGAAAGACCATGGAAGCAGTCGGGATCCAGCCGTCCAATCCGATCCTGATCAGCCCGAAGGTCGACGTTCCGGTGTGGGTGCGCAACGAGCTCCCTTATCCCGTCCGCGTGAGGCTCAACGTCTCATCCAGCGACAGCCGCATCGACGTGCCCGCGGCAACGGACGTCGAGGCGCAGCCTTCGAGCACCACGCGCGTGCGCCTTCCCCTCGAGTCGCACGTGGCCAACACCGAGCTCACACTCACCATGACCTTGACGAGCCCGACGGGCGTCGCGATCGGCCCGGCGCAGACCGCGCGCCTCACGATCCGGGCCGAGTGGGAGACCATCGGGCTCATCGTGTTCGGAAGCCTGGGCCTGCTGCTCATCGGCGCCGGGATCTTCCGCACGATCCGCCGCCGCAGGATCACCGCCGCAAAGCATGCCGCAGACGGCATGGAAGGATCCGACGGCGCGGCGGACGAGAGCGACCGGGAAGAACTCGCGGTCGCGGACATCCCCACCGAGAAGACCGGATCCGCTTCGGCCGACAAGGAGACGAATGAGTAGCCTCGGTCGCGCCAGCGCCCTGCTCGCGGCGGGCACGATGGTGTCGCGCATCACGGGACTGCTGCGCACGATCGTGTTGGTGGGCGTGATCGGTGCGGTCGGCAAAGCGCCCGATGCCTTCGCGCTCGCCAACCAGCTGCCGAACGACGTGTTCTCCATCATCTCGGTAGGTCTGCTGACGGCCGTGCTCGTGCCCCAGATCGTCAAGGCCGTTGCCGGGGAAGACGGTGGCAGTGCCTTCATTTCGAAGATCTTCACCGCGGGTACGGTCGTGTTGCTCGCAGCCACGGCAGCCGCCATGCTCGCGGCCCCCTGGATCATCAGCGTCATCATGAAGGCGGGCACGAGCGTCGAGCAACAGCAACTCGCCCTCGCTTTCGCGTACTGGTGCCTTCCTCAGATCTTCTTCTACGGCCTCTATGCCCTCATCGGTGAGACGCTGAACGCGCGCAAGATCTTCGGCCCGTTCACGTGGGCGCCTGTCGTGAACAACGTGGTCTCGATCGCGGGATTCCTCGTCATCGGGTTCCTGTTCGGAACTCCGCTCACCGAGGTCTCCGATTGGCCCGCCGACCGGATCGCCTGGCTCGGCGCCACTGCCACCCTGGGTATCGCCGTACAGGCGGGTGTCCTCCTCGCGTTCTGGCCACGCACGAAGCTGGCGCTGCGCATCGATTTCCGCTGGCGGGGGGTCGGTCTCGGCAACGTCGGCAAGTTGGCCGGCTGGACCATGTTGATGGCGTTGTCGAGCCTCATCGCCGGCTTCTACCAGCACAGTGTCGCCCTGGCCGCATCGGGTTCCAACGCATCGTTGACCGTGATGAACAACGCATGGCTGATCTTCATGCTCCCCTACTCGGTGATCGTGCTGTCGATCGGGACGCCGTACTTCACGCAACTCAGCGAGCACGCTCACGCCGGACGCCTTGAGGATCTGCGAGGCGATATCGCACGCAGCATCCGAACGCTCGGCTTCTTCCTCACGGGCGCGCTGGCCGCGGTGGTCGCCGCGACCGTTCCCGCCTCGCGCATCTTCACCGACAACCGTGATGAGGCCCAGGCCGCGGCCCTCGTTCTCGTCGGTTACCTGGTCGCACTCCTCCCCCTGGCAGTGCTCTTCATCGTGCAGCGCACCTTCTACGCCCTTGGAGACACTCGCACGCCCTTCGCATTCACGATCTTCCAGTGCATCCTCATCGCCGCCACGGCGTTCGGGACGCAACTCCTCCATCAGGCCGGCATCATTCCCCTGTCCGCTCTGGCGGCGACGCTGGCGCTCGGCCAATCCGTTGCCAGCGTGCTGCAGACCATCGTCGCGACCGTGCTGCTTCACCGCCGCCTCGACGGCATCGGGACGAGTCGCTGGATCCTCGCATTGGGGCGCTTCGTGCTCGCCGCCATTCCCGCCACCGCCGCGGGGTGGGGAGTTTTCCTTCTCCTCGGCGGCCCACACGGATGGACGACGGCAGACCGGATCCCGGCGGCGGTCGGCTGTCTGATCATTGCCGCGGTGGTCATGGTCGTCTACATCGGTCTGCTCGCCCTGCTGCGTGCACCGGAGCTCGACGCCCTGAAGGGTCTCGTGCGCCGCTTCGTGCCCTCGCGCTGAGCCGTCACGGATCCGGACCTCGCCTCAGATGACCACGCCCAGCCGTTACCCCGACACGATCGCCACCCCCATCACGCGTGAGCTGGTGGTGAAGAAGTCGCGCTTCATCGCCCACCTCGTCCCGGTCCGCTCCGTCGCGGAGGCGGAGGAGGTCATCGCCTCTGTCCGCAGGCAGTACTGGGACGCACGCCACAACTGCAGCGCGATGGTCACCGGGCTGAACGGCGATCAGGCGCGGTCCTCCGATGACGGGGAGCCCTCGGGCACGGCCGGGATCCCCATGCTCGAGGTCCTGCGCCGCCGCGGACTCACCGACCTGGTCGCGGTCGTCACGCGCTACTTCGGCGGCGTGAAGCTCGGCGCCGGCGGGCTGATCCGCGCCTATTCGACTGCGGTCTCCGAGGCGCTGGACGACGCCGCGCTGCTGCACCGCCGTGAGTTGCTCGAGGCGCGTGTCGACGTGCCGCACGCCGATGCCGGCCGCATCGACAACGCTCTGCGCGAATGGGCCACGGCCCACGGTGCGTCCTTCGGCGATGTCACGTACGGCACCTCGGCCTCCTTCGCTCTCTGGATCCCGCCCGCGATCAAGGAGGAGTTCGCCGCTGATCTCGCCGCGGTGTCGGCCGGATCCCTCCTCCCTGTCTACGGTTCGACGCGCATCGTGGACGTCCCAGGCGACTGACCCGGGATCACGCGCCACCACCTTGCCCTCCGAGCCCGCTCTGCTCCGACCTCGGAAGTCCTGACGGTTCAGCCGACCCGCGCTGTGATGCGTGGATCCCGCCACGTTCACCACAGCGGGGCCACGCCCTCGCCCAGGAACGGCGGGTAACGCCCAGGCCCGCGGAATGCCGCGCCGGTACCATGTGTTGAAGCGTGCGAAAGCAAGGAGAAGCAATGCGACAGGTCATCATCATCGGTTCGGGACCTGCGGGATTCACCGCGGCGATCTACGCGGCCCGCGCGAACCTGAATCCGGTGCTCGTGGCGAGCTCGGTCGAGGTCGGCGGCGAGCTGATGAAGACCACCGAGGTGGAGAACTTCCCCGGGTTCCCCGAGGGCATCCAGGGTCCGGACCTGATGGCCAAGATGCAGGAGCAGGCGGAGAAGTTCGGCACAGAGGTGCTCTACGACGACGTCACCGAGCTCGAGCTCGACGGCGAGATCAAGAAGGTCACGCTCGGCAGCGGCACCGTGCTCGAGGCCGCGTCCGTGATCTACGCCACCGGATCCGCTTATCGCACACTCGGCATCCCGGGCGAAGAGCGTCTCTCCGGTCATGGCGTGTCCTGGTGCGCGACCTGCGACGGCTTCTTCTTCCGGGAGCGCACCATCGCCGTCGTCGGCGGTGGTGACTCGGCGATGGAGGAGGCGACATTCCTCACCAAGTTCGCCTCGAAGGTGTACGTCATCCACCGCAAGGACTCGCTCCGCGCCTCCAAGATCATGCAGGAGCGCGCCTTCGCGAACGACAAGATCGAGTTCATCTGGAACAGCGCCGTCGAGGAGGTGCTCGGCGAGGACGCCACCACCGGCGTGCTGCTGCGCAACACGGTCGACGGCATGACGAGTGAGCTCCCCGTGGACGGCCTGTTCATCGCGATCGGCAACGACCCGCGCACGCATCTCGTGCACGGCAAGCTCGACCTGACCGCAGAGGGCACCATCTGGGTCGACGGCCGCAGTTCGCGCACCTCTGTTCCGGGTGTCTTCGCTGCCGGCGATGTCATCGACCCGACCTACCGTCAGGCGGTCACGGCTGCCGGATCCGGCACGGTCGCAG
Organism: Microbacterium sp. 22303; assembly: GCF_052045265.1. Lineage (NCBI taxonomy): Bacteria > Bacillati > Actinomycetota > Actinomycetes > Micrococcales > Microbacteriaceae > Microbacterium > Microbacterium sp. 22303. The sequence goes on from NZ_JBQEOQ010000002.1 coordinate 277,013, forward strand.
CGCTGGACGTCGAGCACTTCCTCGCCGCGCTCTCGGATGGAACCACCGCCGAGTCGGCTCTCGTCTGAGCCTCGGGAACACTTCAGCCCCAACCGCTGTTGACGCCTCTGAGCGTTTCACGCTTTCACAACAAGGAGAATCATGACTGCCAAGGCAACCAGCCAGGCGACCTGGGAGCAGGATGTGCTTCAGGCCGATGGCCCCATTCTGGTCGACTTCTGGGCCGAGTGGTGCGGTCCGTGTCGCATGGTCGCGCCCGTGCTGGACCAGATCCAGTCCGAGAACGGCGACAAGATCACCATCCTCAAGCTCAACGTGGACGAGAACCCCGATCTCGCCATGAAGTACCAGATCACGTCGATTCCGGCGATGAAGGTCTTCCAGGGCGGCGAGGTCAAGACCACGATCATCGGCGCCAAGCCGAAGTTCGCCCTCGAGCAGGATCTGGCCGCTTTCCTCGGCTGATCCCGCCCACACGGCCTCGAAGCCCGCTCTCCTCCGGGAGGGCGGGCTTCGTCGTTCGCGGATCGATCCTGTTCAGAGCGGCTCCGGATCATACTCCGCGGCGCACTCCGGCTCCGCGTGCTGCGCCAGCACAGGCGACGGATCGATGGGCGCCGCGCTCCCCTACCGAAAAACTCTGGGAAGCTCTGATCCCTGACCTGCCCCCGGTCGGAGCTCCACGACAGCACCGTTTCACGTGAAACGGGCCAGTCAGCAGCCAACCAGAGGCCATGGTCTAACCCCAACGCTTCTCAGACGACAAGGTGTCTACCCGCCATACACGCCACGCACCATGCACATGGTGGTGGCGGGGTCATGGGCCCTTGTACGTGCGCGGCGGCGACACGTTTCACGTGAAACGCCCACACGCATCGGCTGCACGCGGGCGTCGCTACTCCACGGAGCGGCGGGCGCAAACTCTGCGGCGAAGGGCGCAGGGGTGGGTTCTCCGAGTGCATCGGGAGGGGCCCGCGAAGCGGGAAGGACCCCGCTCTGCGCTCGGAGAAGCCCCCCCCCCCCCGAAGCCCGGGCGCACCCGGGGGGGGGGAGAGCGCGGAGGGAAGGAAACCGCTCTGTGTGTGACCATGCCACCCCGGAGTCCGAGCGCGCCACGATAGCCCCTGGTGGGGGATAGACCTCGTCTGGGCGACGTTTCACGTGAAACATCGCGGGTGAGTCAGGGCCGGGCGTCGTCCGCCAGCAGGTCCCAGCGACGATACTTCGGGCCGTCTCCGAGCAGCCCCCAGACGATCGGGGTGAGTTCGGGGTAGTCGAGGGCGATGCGACGGAGCAGATCGAAATTGCGTGATTCGTCGGGGCGTACGCCACCGCTTTCGACGATCTCATCGGCTCGCAGGAGGAAGACGACCAGCTCATCCACGCTGGGGAGCTCCTCCATGAAGGCCCAGGGGTCCTCTCCCCCAAGCAGACGCTCCTGGACCAGCACCGCGAGCTCATCCGCCGCTTCGGCGCGCAGCACTTCGAGGCTGGCTCGACGGGTCGGGGATTCTTTCACCGTTCCAGCCTACGCGGCGGTGGATGAACAGGGGCCCGAGAGGATCCGCGTACGCAGATCGTCCCGGGCCCCGTTGAAAGCGGTCGCTCCGAATCCGTCAGGAACCGAAACCTTCTTCGCCGATCTCCGAAAGGATGCGGTTCAGGTCCTGGATAGAAGCGAATTCGATCTTGACCTGGCCTTTTCGTGCACCCAGGGCGATCTGCACCCGGGTGTTGAGTCGATCGCCGAGCTTGCCGGCGACGTCGTCCAGGTACGCGCGGCGCGCGCCCGCCTGCGGCTTGACGGACTTGGGTACGGTGCCCGCTGCGGCGATGGTCTTCGCCGCTTCTTCAGTTGCGCGGACGGAGAGATCCTCGTTGACAACCTTGTCCGAGAGCCGCTGCATCAGTTCGGTGTCGTCGAGCGAGAGGATCGCCCTGGCGTGGCCGGCCGACAACACTCCTGCCGCCACCCGCTGCTGGACGGGAACAGGCAGTTTGAGTAGCCGGATCGTGTTGCTGACCTGCGGACGGGAGCGACCGATGCGGTTCGCGAGGGCCTCCTGGGTGATACCGAAGTCCTCGAGGAGCTGCTGGTACGCGGAGGCCTCTTCGAGCGGGTTCAACTGCGACCGGTGCAGGTTCTCCAGCAGCGCATCACGGAGCAGATCTTCGTCTGCGGTCTCCCGTAGAATCGCCGGCATCGAATCGAGTCCGGCTTCCCGAGCGGCGCGGGTGCGCCGCTCCCCCATGATCAGCTCGTACTTGCCTTCGTCGTTCTGTCGCACGACCACGGGCTGCAGCACCCCGAACTCGCGCACGCTGTGCACGAGCTCCGCGAGATCGTCCTCGTTGAAGTGGACGCGCGGCTGTCGTGGGTTCGGAACGATGTCGTGCGGGTTCACACGAATCAGGCGGGCACCCGGAACGGCGACAAGATCCTCGGCCGGCTCGGCGGGCTGTACAGCAGGCGCGGTCTCCGGGACCGGATCGATGCGTGCGCCGGGGAAGAACACGTCCACGGGGCGCTCCGTGGCATCCGAAGTGGGGATGAGTGCGCCGATCCCCCGGCCGAGTCCCGTGCGTTTGGCCATCAGTGCCCCTTCTCGTTGTCTTCGGTCGCCCGGCGGGCGATCTCGACTGCTGCTTCTCGGTAGGCGACCGCGCCTACCGACTGCCCGTCGTACGCGATCACGGTCTGCCCGAAGCTCGGCGCTTCGGAGACACGCACGGAACGAGGAATCACGGTGTCCAGCACCTCGTGCGGGAAATGTCCGCGCACCTCCTCCGCAACCTGCTGCGCGAGTCGGGTGCGTCCGTCGAACATCGTCAGAAGGATCGTCGACATCGTGAGGTCGGGATTCAGGTGCTTCTGGATCATCCGGATGTTGCCGAGCAGCTGGCTCAGGCCCTCCAGGGCGTAGTACTCGCACTGAATCGGGATCATCACCTCGGTTGCGGCGGTGAAGGCGTTGATCGTGAGCAGTCCCAGCGACGGCGGGCAGTCGATGATCACGACGTCCACCGGATTCTGGGTCAGGTAGTCATTGAGCGCGGTGCGTAGCCGGTGCTCCCGCGCGACCTGCGAGACCAGCTCGATCTCGGCGCCCGCGAGGTGAATCGTGCTCGGCGCGCAGAGCAGATTGGGGGATTCAGGACTGGCTCGCACGACGTCCACCAGCGGAACATCGCTGATCAGGACGTCATAGATGCTCTGCAGATCGGCGGTGTGCGGGACTCCCAGCGCCGTCGATGCATTTCCCTGTGGATCCAGGTCGATCACGAGCACCTTCGCGCCGAGATCCGCCATCGCCGCCGCGATATTGACGGCGGTTGTCGTCTTTCCGACCCCGCCCTTCTGGTTCGAGATCGTGAAGACACGGGTCGGCCCGTCGAAACGGACCGTGACGCCTTCCAACGCCTTGCGGCGAGCCGTCAGATCCGCGAGTTCCCGGGCCAAAGGGGTGTCCACGCCGTATCCAGCAGTCGAGGTGCTTGAGGACTGTTTCACGTGAAACATCCACTCCTTTCGACGATCTCCGACGGGGAAACGACGGAATCTCCACTCTAACTTGCGCGGCCGACAATCTTCGGACGGATCAGTGAAACAGGGCTATGTTTCACGTGAAACACCACGTTCTGTGCCACTCGCAGCCTCGTAAGGCATGCGCGCTGAGCCCTCATTGCACACGTGGGCGCAGGGGTGTGGATCACGAATCGGTGGGCTCCTTCCCGCTGCGCGGCCCCCTCCCGATATTCGCCATCCACACACCCCTGCGCCCTCCCACGACAGGAACGGTCGGTCGGTGCTGGCAACAGCTATGACCGAGGTGGCGGCGCTGCGGTGATGTTTCACGTGAAACATCACATGGGGGCTGTGGCCCTCGAGGCAGGTATAGGCTGTGTCGACCGACTGAGAGGTCCCGCCGCGTTGACGGCCATCTCTGCGCAACACCACACTGCTCCCCCTACCCGGCCGTCGCGCTCTCATCCCACACGAGCGCCGCTAAGCGAAACGTGCTGAGCATGCCCCTCGCTGGCGGCTGCTCCTGGAGACACCCACGATCCGATTCGTCCGCTGTCCTGGGGTTCGTTTCAGCTGGGGGCCCTGTAACACCCAATCCCATCCCTGCCGAAGGACGCTGGGCCCACGCGCTTGGCCCAGGTCGAGCACGGCGTTTCACGTGAAACGAGGGCGGAGGGATGTGAGTACCACGAATATCGGGAGGGGGCCCGCGAAGCGGGAAGGAACCCGCCGATTCGTGGAACTCACATCCCGCAGCCAGGGCGCCGACTATCGAGGCGGAGCTATCAGACGAAGACCGTGTCCCGAAAGGGTGGTCCTACTCGCGGGACTCAGCCGCGGACAGTCGCTCGCAGCACGCGCGTCGTCTCGGTCAGCACGCCTTCACCGAGGACCTCCACGCGCACGTCGCTGAGCAGGAACTTGCGGATCTGCTTCTGCGCAGCGGTGATCTCGTTTTCGGCGTTGACGCCCTTGAGCAGCGCGAGCTCTCCCCCGCTGCGCACGAGAGGTGCAGTCCACGGAAGCAGAGTGCGCAGCGCGCTGACCGCGCGTGCAGTGACCATGTCGAACGTGCCGCTGAGCCCGACATCCTCAGCACGACCGCGAACGACCGTCGTGTTCGACAGGCCCAGGGCCGTGACCTGCTCGTCCAGCCATGCCACGCGTCGCTCCATCGGCTCGATGAGCGTGAACTGCACATCGGGTCGGGCGATCGCGAGCACGATGCCCGGCAGGCCGGCTCCGGATCCCACGTCCGCAACGGTGCCGTGGAACAGAGGTGCGGCGATAGCGCTGTTGAGGATGTGCCGGGTCCATAGTCGCGGCACCTCGAGCGGGCCGATCAGGCCGCGCTCTTCGCCTTGCTCGGCCAACGCCGCGGTGAAGTCGCGCGCGAGCCCGATCCGATCCCCGAACAGCACGGCGGCAACAGCCGGCTCAGCCTCGAGCTCGGACGACACCGATTCAGTCATGTTTCACGTGAAACGTCAGTGCCGGCGGATGACCGTATGGCGGGTCGGACCATCGCCGTAGGACTCGGAGATCAGGCCCCGCTCCGCCACGATGTCATGCACCAGCTTGCGCTCGTAACTCGACATCGACGGCAGCGACGCCTGCGACGCTCCCTCGTCGAGCTTCGCGACAGCGGAATCGACCAGGCGCTCGAGCTGACTACGGCGCGCATCCCGGGATCCGGCGACGTCGAGGATCACGCGCGAGAAGGATCCGGTGCTGCTCTGCACAGCGAGTCGGGTGAGCTCCTGCAGCGCCTGCACGGTGTCGGGCGCAGAAAGCAGGCGCAGACCGTCGCCCTCCGCCTCGACCGAGACGTATGCTCGTCCCTGCTTGACGTCCAGGGTCAGGTCGCCGTCGATGTCGGCGATGTCCAGAAGACCCTCGATGAAGTCCGCCGCGACGTCGCCCTCATGCTCGAGATCGGAGACGGTCGGCTCGGCGACATCCTGCTCGGTCATGCCTTGTCTCCGTTCACGTTCTTCTCAGGATCCTTCTTGGCGTTGTCCTGGTCCTTCTTGGCGCGCTTGGCGCTCTTCGGCTGCTGGCGCTTGGGCTGCTGAGCACGGAGGCGCTCGGCGTCCTCCAGCATCTTCTGCTGCTCGGCGTCGTAGGCGGCCTTCGGCACGACCTTGCCCTCGGAGTTGATGGCCTTGCCCTTGCGCGCGAGACGCTCCTCCCGCGCCTTGGCCGCATCGGATCCGGGTGTCGGCATCTCACGCAGCACCAGGAACTGCTGGCCCATCGTCCACAGGTTGCTGATGAACCAGTAGATGACCACACCGAGCGGGAAGAACAGACCGGAGAAGATGAAGCCCAGCGGAAGGATGTACAGCATGATCTTCTGCATCTGGTACGCCTGGCCGGTCTTGGCCTCGGGCGACAGGTTCTTCGAGATGATCTGCAGCTGCGTGAAGAACTGGGATCCGATCATGAGGATCACCAGGACGACGAGGATCGCGACCGTGGTCTCCCAGCCGGCCGGCTTGTGCTGCACCGCATCCACGAGGCTGGTGTGCAGCGGCGCCACTCCGAACAGCGTCGCGTCGTAGAACTGCTTGGTCAGCTGCTTCGTCAGCAGCCACACCCCGCCCTCGCCCGCGACGGCGTGCTTCTTGACATCGCTCAGCGTGTAGAACATGCCGAGCAGGAACGGCATCTGCACCAGCAGCGGAAGACAGCTCGACATCGGCGTCGTGCCGTGGCGCTTGTACAGGGCCATGGTCTCGCGACTCATCGCCTCGCGGCTCAGCTGATCACGCTTGCCCTTGTACTTCTCCTGAACTTTCTTGAGTTCAGGGGCGATTTCCATCATCTTGCGCTGACTCTTGATCTGCCGCACGAAGAGCGGGAAGACCGCCGCGCGAATGACCAGGACGAGCCCGACGATCGACAGCACCCAGGTGAGGCCCGCGGCGCCCTGCATGCCCAGGGAGGTGAACAGCCAGTGCCAGGCGACGAGGATCGCCTCGACCAGTGCCTTGAACGGCCACATGACGATGCCGAGCAGATCGAAGCCTCCGCTCGAGGCAGCAGGCGTCGTTGACGCGGCAAACAGGAGGTCGGAACCCACTGATCAGTCCTTTCGGGAGGGTACGACGAATCCTCGGGGCGTGAGGGCGTGTCGGAAGTCGGAATGCGGTGGCACGTCGTCCACACCGCCGTGGCTCCAGGGATTGCAGCGCAGAATCCGCCACGCCGAAAGGCCTGCGCCCTTCACCGCACCGTGCTGCTGCACCGCACCTACAGCGTAGGCGGAACACGATGGGTAGTACGCACAGACATCGCCGTACAGGGGGGAGACCGCCGCGCGGTAGGCGGTGAGGAACCCCAGCACCAGGTTGCGTGGAACCAGCGGGACTGCCCGCAGCGCGTCACCGGCGTGCAGGTGCGCGGTACCGCGCGAATACGCCGGAAGCGCGCTCATCGCACCCCCCTGTCGACGGCTCGTCCCAGATCCGACAGCAGATCCACGAAAGGCGCCTCCGCCGCGGAGGGCAGGGCGCGGATGACGATGTCGACGCCGTCTCTCAATGGGAGCTGGCGGGCGCATGCGTCCTTCAGGCGTCGCCGCACGGTGTTACGGGTCACTGCGTTCCCCACCTGCTTGCTCACGATGAAGCCGAAGCGCACGGGGCGCTGCTCACCGGTGTCGAGCACCGAGACGACAAGCCGCAGCCCGCCGTATCGCCGTCCGCGCCGAACCACCGTGCGGTAGTCGGACCCGCGGACGAGGCGATGCGGGCGGGCGAGCACGGTTTACGCCGAGAGCTCGACACGGCCCTTCGTGCGGCGTGCCGAGAGGATGGCGCGGCCGGCGCGGGTGCGCATGCGGGCACGGAACCCGTGCTTCTTGGCGCGACGACGGTTGTTGGGCTGGAAAGTACGCTTGCTCATGATTTCTCCGGGAAGGGAAGCTGTCACCGGGATCGATGCGGCCGGAGACGGTGGAAAAAGACTGCCGAAATGGCATAAGTCAACCGATTAAGGCTACGACGTCGACCCCGACATCGCAAACTGAGCGGGCGAAAGCAACATTATCCACATCTGTGGAGGGATCCTTCAACAAGGACACGCCGTCTCTCGTTCCCAGTCACAGGTTGCCCTCACGGCCCAGGCTGACTACCGTGGCACGAGCAGTTATCCACAGGCAGCGTGTCCCGATCCGCCCGCTGTGCCGAGTCGCCCGGGGGAACCATGTCCGCAGCCGCAGAGTCCGAAGTCCCGATCTGGGACGAACTTCTCGCGGAGCTGGCCCGAGACGAGCGCGTCTCCGCGCCGCTGCAGGGCTTCCTCAATCTCGCCGTTCCTGCGGGCGTCATGACTGCCACCCTCTACCTGGAGGTCCCGAACGACCTCACCGCGGGACAGATCAACAAGCGCCTCCGACTGCCGATCATGGAGGCGCTCGCCCGCATCGGAGACGAGGTGACCTCGTTCCGCGTCACCGTGAACCACGACATGGTCGAGCAGCAGACCGTGCCGATCCCGGTCCCGGACTTCGCCCCCGGCCGGCAGGAGCCGACCAGGATCGAATCCCCCATCGAGCAGCAGCCGACACCGATCCGTCACGAGTCGCGGCTGAACCCCAAGTACGTCTTCGACAACTTCGTGATCGGCCAGTCCAACCGCTTCGCCCACGCGGCCGCCGTCGCCGTCGCCGAGGCACCCGCGAAGGCCTACAACCCGCTGTTCATCTATGGAGGCCCTGGCCTGGGCAAGACCCACCTGCTGCACGCGATCGGCGACTACGCCCAGTCCCTGTACGCCGGGGTCAAGGTTCGCTACGTGTCGAGCGAGGAATTCACCAACGACTTCATCAACTCGATCGCGAACAACCGCGGATCCGCCTTCCAGGCGCGCTATCGCGAGGTCGACATCCTGATGATCGACGACATCCAGTTCCTGCAGGGCCGCGCGGAGACGCAGGAGGCGTTCTTCCACACCTTCAACCAGCTGCACGACCACAACAAGCAGGTCGTCATCACGAGCGACCTGCCGCCCAAGCACCTCACCGGGTTCGAGGAGCGGATGCGGAGCCGGTTCGAGTGGGGCCTCATCACCGACGTGCAAGCGCCCGACCTGGAGACGCGCATCGCGATCCTCCGCAAGAAGGCGCAGAGCGAGCAGCTGCACGTCCCGGACGACGTGCTCGAGTACATCGCGACGAAGGTGTCCTCCAACATCCGCGAGCTCGAGGGTGCGCTGATCCGTGCCACCGCGTTCGCGAACCTGAACCGCTCCGCACTCGACATCGCCACCGCGCAGACGGCCCTGCGCGACATCGTCGATCAGGACGAGGACAGCATCATCTCGCCGACCGACATCATCACGACGACCGCGAACTACTTCAAGCTCAGCGAGGACGACCTCTACGGATCCAGCAGGTCGCAGCAGATCGCGACGGCCCGACAGATCGCCATGTATCTGTGCCGCGAGCGCACCAATCTCTCATTGCCGAAGATCGGCCAGCTGTTCGGCAACCGCGACCACACCACCGTGATGTACGCGTACAAGAAGATCAGCGAGCTCATGAAGGAGCGCCGCGCCATCTTCAACCAGGTGACCGAGATCACCGCCCAGCTCAGCCGTCGCTGAACCTCCGCACGGATCCTCCCCCGCGCTGCGGGCTCTCTGCGCGGTCGCAGGAGCGCCGTCGACGCCAGTTCCAGGCTGTGCCGGCGAATTCTGGCATCCGCCCCGCCCGGAAGTCCACATGTGGATAACTTGGGGATATCTCGGGATCCGGACGGCGTGGATTCCCCATGATGAGCGTCGATCTGTGGATAACTCGGGCGAACGGATCCGCACCGCATGCCCCGCGACCCCGCTGTTTCCGCAGGGTCTCCACAACTCACACGTCTGTAGTTCCCTAGAGCCGCAAAGCATCCCCAGAGTTATCCACAGTATCCACAGGCGTTAACACCGTTAAGAACTCCTCTCGAATCTCCGTCCATCGATCACCACCCGGTGCCCGGTTGGGGATGGATGCGGATCCGGGGCACTTCGACCTGAACCTGATGCCTCGTGGCATTAGCATGGGATCCCCTGGTGTCTGCCATGGGGCGGAGATTCGTGTCATCCTCCGCATTCAGTCGACGGAGGAGCGCCGTGAGGTTCCAGGTCAATCGCGATGTCTTCAGCGAAGCTGTGTCCTTCGTCGTCAAGCTGCTGCCTCAGCGGAATCCGCAGCCGATCCTGGCCGGAGTGCTGATCGAGGCCGGTGATGAGGGGCTCACGCTCTCCGCCTTCGACTACGAGGCCTCCGCGCGCACCACGATCGAGGCCACCGTCGACGAACCGGGCACGATCCTCGTGCACGGACGCCTGCTCTCCGACATCGCCAGCCGTCTGCCCAACGCACCGATCGAGATCTCTGTCGAGGAGGACGGCGGCATCGCCGTACGCTGCGGATCCGCACGCTTCACCCTCGCCGCCATGCCGGTCGAGGAATATCCCTCCATTCCCGAGGTCTCCGGCACCAGCGGTGTCGTCCCCGCAGAGGACTTCGGCACTGCGATCGCCCAGGTCGCCTTCGCCGCCTCGCGCGACGACGTAACCCCGGTGCTCACCGGCGTGCAGCTCGAGGTCAGCGAGAACACGCTGAGCCTCGTGGCCACCGACCGATACCGGGTGTCGCTGCGCGACGTCCCATGGGACGGCGAGGCCGCGGCGCAGACCGCGCTCGTCCCGGCTCGCACCCTGCAGGAGGTCGGTAAGACCTTCGGTCACGCCGGCACCATCCAGATCTCGTTCTCGGGCGCCGGTGACCGCGAGATCATCGCATTCACCGCGGGCAACAAGACCGTCACCTCGCTGCTCATCAAGGGCAACTTCCCCCCGGTCCGCCGCCTTTTCCCGGAGCAGACCGACCACCACGCGGTGGTGAGCACCGCCGACCTCACCGAGGCCGTGCGTCGCGTCGCGCTCGTGCTGGACCGGTCCGCTCCGCTGCGTTTCACGTTCGAAACGTCCGAGGTGACCATGGACGCCTCCGGCGGCGAGCAGGCCCGTGCCTCCGAATCGGTCGACGCGCACCTCAACGGCGAAGAGGTCACCCTCGGCCTGAACCCGCAGTACCTGCTCGAGGCGCTCGGAGCTCTCAAGAGCGAGTTCGTGCGCGTCACGTTCACCTCCTCGGACAACGCGAACAAGCTCAGCCCCGTGCTGATCACGAGCCAGACGTCGGTCGATGCGGCCGGTCTCGACTCGTACAAGTACCTGCTGCAGCCCAACCTGCTGCTCCGCTGAGACGTATGAGGCTGGATCCGATCGATTCCGCTCTCGCGGCGAGGATCATCACCCGCGATGAGCGCTCGGGCGACGACTGGCACCCCGAGTACCCGTTCGAGGATGAGCTCGTGCCGCTGCGATCGCTCGCCGCTCGCGAGGACGCGGATCCGGTCTTCACGCTGTACGCCATCCGCGATGACCAGGGTGTCGCGGTCGGCGGCTTCGGATTCTTCGGTCCGCCGGACGAGACGGGAACAGTCGAATTCGGGTACGGGCTGATCCCCGCCGCGCGCGGTCGAGGGCTCGCGACGACCGCCGTCGCCGAAGGCCTGCAGATCGCGGCCGCTCATGGAGCCGTGCGCGCGATCGCCGACACCGAAGAGACGAATCTCGCCTCGCTCGCCGTGCTGGCGCGGTCCGGAATGACCGAGACCCGCCGCGAGGGCGGCATGGTCTACGTCGCCCGCGAACTCTGATCGCGCGGTCGCACACGGTCCGGCCCCCGTGACTGGTCGCAGAATGCGGCTTCGAACGCGGAATGACCGCGTTCTGCGACCACTGAGCCGGAGACCGAGCGCCCGGGTTCCGCCCAACCCGGTGTCGGGGCCCGCGGGTAAGGTTGCTCGGGTGATTGTGGAGCATCTCAGCCTCGTGGATTTCCGCAATTACGCGACCGCCGAACTCGCGCTGCACCGCGGCCCGAACGTGCTCGTCGGCCGCAACGGCCAGGGCAAGACGAACCTCGCCGAGGCGATCGTGTTCCTCGCGACCCTGGGTTCGCACCGGGTCTCCTCCGATGCCCCGATGGTGCGCGACGGTCATGATGCGGCGATCGTCCGCGCTCGGCTCGCGCACGGGCCGAGGAAAGTCCTGATCGAGGTGCAGATCAACCGACAGGGTTCGAATAAGGCGCGCATCAACGCCGCTCCGGGCCGTACCGCCGATCTGCCCCGATACGCGCACGTCGTGCTGTTCGCCCCGGAGGATCTGCAGATCGTGCGAGGGGATCCGTCCTCCCGCCGCCGGTTCGCCGATCAACTGCTGATCCAGCGCACTCCGCGCATGTCGGCGGTGCTCGGCGACTACGACCGCGTGCTGCGTCAGCGCACGGCGCTGTTGAAGTCGGCCCGTGCCCGCGGCATGAAAGCCGAGGCCTTGACCACGCTCGACGTCTGGGACGACAAGCTCATCGCACTCGGATCCGAGATCATCGACGCCCGTTCCCGGCTCGCCGCCGACCTGCAGCCGGGGCTTACCGATGCGTATTCGGCGATCGCCGGCGAGGATCATGACCCGCGCCTGCACTGGGCCCAGTCGATCCGCGGCGGCGACCCGGAGGAGGGCGACGCCGCCGAGGAGGCACCCGCTCCCGGATCCACGGCGGATCTCTTCCGCACCGCCCTCGCGGCCAAGCGCTCCGCGGAGCTCGAGCGGGGACTCACCCTGGTCGGACCGCACCGCGACGACCTCGTGCTGCGGGTGCGCGACCTCCCGGTGAAGGGCTACGCCTCTCACGGCGAGTCGTGGTCGATCGCGCTCGCGCTGCGACTCGCCTCGGCTGAGCTGCTGCGTGCGGAATCCCCCGCCGGGGATCCCGTGCTCATCCTCGACGACGTGTTCGCCGAGCTCGACGCCGAACGCCGCCGGCGTCTGGCCGGCATCACGGCCGGCTACGAGCAGGTGCTGGTCACGGCAGCCGTCGAGGAGGACATCCCAGAGGTGCTGCATCGGCACGTGGTGCGGATCTCGGCCGGCACCATCATCGACGAGCGCGAGGTCAACGATGACCGAGCATGACGAGCCGGACGTCCCCGAGACGATCGCGACGTACCTGCGCCTGAGGGGTCTGAAGCCGAGTTCCAAGAATTGGAAGCGCAAGAAGCGCCTCGTCGACGACGAGAACGCCCCGTTCACGGCCGGCCGTGACCCCGGCACACTCGGCGATGTCCTGGCGAAGCTGACCAAGGATGCGGGCTGGGAGGCGGCGCTGAGCCGCGAGGATCTCGTGCTGCAGTGGGCGGAGCTCGCGGGCCCCGACACGGCCAAGCACTCCGAGCCGGTGTCGCTGGAGGGCGGCATGCTCACGGTCAAGTGCGATTCGACGGCGTGGGCGAAGAACCTGCAGTACATGCGCGCCGTGATCATCACGGAGATCGGGAGGAGGTACCCGGAGGCCGGTGTCGAGAACATCCGGTTCGTCGGGCCGGACGTCCCTTCGTGGAAATGGGGCACCAGAGTCGCTCCAGGGCGCGGTCCGCGCGATACCTACGGTTAGGACATGATCCATCCCGTCCCGGGGGACTCCAGGCGCGCAGAATCGCGTACAACGAGACAGGAAGGGGTCTTTCCGATAGACTGAGGGCCTAGATCTTCGATGTGGAGCCTCCTCTCAGATGACGCCTGAAACCCCCTCTGACGCGAACGAATCGACCGCGAACGACTCGACCCAGACGGGGGCAGAAGCACCCGGATCCGCCACGTCGCCGACCGCGCCCGCCCCGGCGGCGAAGCCCGCCCCAGAAGTGGAGTACGGCGCCGACTCGATCCAGATCCTCGAGGGACTCGAGGCTGTGCGCAAGCGCCCCGGCATGTACATCGGTTCGACCGGACCCCGCGGCCTGCACCACCTGGTGTACGAGATCGTGGACAACTCCGTCGACGAGGCGCTCGCGGGTTACGCCGACAAGATCCTCGTCACGCTCCTCGCCGACGGCGGGGTCCGTGTCATCGACAACGGTCGCGGCATCCCGGTCGACCCGCACTCCTCCGACCCGACCAAGTCGACGGTCGAGGTCGTGCTCACGATCCTGCATGCCGGTGGCAAGTTCGGCGGCGGCGCGTACGCCGTGTCCGGCGGTCTGCACGGTGTCGGATCCTCCGTGGTCAACGCCCTTTCGACGCGATTCGACGTCGAGGTCAAGCAGAAGGGCTTCGTCTGGCGGCACCGTTTCGCCGACGGTGGTGCGCCGCAGCAGCAGCTCGAGAAGGGCGAGGCCACGTCCGAGACCGGAACGACGATCACGTTCTGGCCGGACGCGGAGATCTTCACCGAGACCGTCGAGTTCGAATACGACACGCTGCGCACCCGCTTCCAGCAGATGGCGTTCCTGAACAAGGGGCTGCGCATCGAGCTGCTCGACGAGCGCGAAGGCGCCACGGTCGATGAGGAGGTCGACGGCACCGTCGTCACGCGCCAGCGCGCGGATGTGTTCTTCTACGAGCGCGGTCTCGTCGACTACGTCGAGTACCTCAACCACGTGCGCAAGGCCGATGCCGTCAACGACGAGATCATCGCGTTCGAGTCCGAGGACACCGCCCGCAAGATCTCGCTCGAGGTCGCGATGCAGTGGACCACCGGCTACACCGAGAACGTGTTCACCTACGCGAACACCATCAACACGCACGAGGGCGGCACGCACGAGGAGGGCTTCCGCGCGGCGCTGACGACGCTCGTCAACCGCTACGCGCGCGCCAACAACATCCTCAAGGAGAAGGACGACAACCTCACCGGTGACGACGTGCGCGAGGGCCTCACCGCGGTCATCTCGATCAAGCTCGGCGAACCGCAGTTCGAGGGCCAGACCAAGACCAAGCTCGGCAACACCGAGGCGAAGGCCTTCACCCAGAAGGTGGTCGGCGATCAGCTCGGCGACTGGTTCGACCGCAACCCGAAGCAGGCCAAGAACGTCGTGACCAAGGCCGTCGAGGCCGCGACCGCCCGCATGGCCGCCCGCAAGGCGCGCGAGACCGCACGCCGCAAGAGCGTCTTCGAGTCGGCCGCGATGCCCGACAAGCTCAAGGACTGCACCAGCAAGGATCCGTCGATCAGCGAGATCTTCCTCGTGGAGGGCGACTCGGCCGGCGGCTCGGCTGTGCAGGGTCGCGACCCGCACACCCAGGCGATCCTGGCTCTGCGCGGCAAGATCCTCAACGTCGAGCGCGCGCGTCTGGACAAGGCCCTCGCCAACAAGGAAGTCCAGGCGATGATCCAGGCCTTCGGCACGGGCATCGGCGAGGACTTCGATCTCGGCAAGGCGCGCTATCACAAGATCGTGCTCATGGCGGATGCCGATGTGGACGGCCAGCACATCACCACGCTGCTGCTGACCCTACTGTTCCGCTACATGCGCGGGCTCATCGAAGCGGGCTTCGTGTTCCTCGCGATGCCGCCGCTGTACCGCCTGAAATGGACGAACGCACCGCACGAGTACGTGTACTCGGACGCCGAGCGCGACGCCCTGCTCAACGACGGGCTCGCGAACGGCAAGCGGATCCCGAAGGATGCCGGCATCCAGCGCTACAAGGGTCTGGGCGAGATGAACGCCAAGGAACTGTGGGAGACCACGATGGACCACACCACGCGCACGCTCCGTCAGATCACGATCGACGACGCGGCCGCCGCGGACGAGATCTTCAGCGTGCTGATGGGCGAGGACGTGGAGTCGCGTCGCGGCTTCATCCAGCGCAACGCCAAGGACGTCCGCTTCCTCGACATCTGATCCACCAACCACACAAGCGAATATCGGGAGTTCCTCCTTCGTGGCGGAGGAGGGCGCAGGGGTCTCACTGGTCAGGAGCATCGGGAGGGGCCCGCGCAGCGGGAAGGAACCCGCTCTGCTCCTGACCAGTGAGACCCCGGAGCCCGGGCCCCAGACGGGCAGGACGAGAAGAAGACATGACGGACGAACGAAACGAATCCGAGCACAACCACGGCAAGATCGACCAGGTCGATCTGCAGTCGGAGATGCAGCGGTCCTACCTCGACTACGCGATGGCGGTCATCGTGGGCCGGGCACTGCCCGACGTGCGCGACGGGCTCAAGCCCGTGCATCGCCGCGTGATCTACGGCATGTACGACGGCGGCTTCCGTCCTGACAAGTCGTTCTCCAAGTGCGCCCGCGTGGTCGGCGAGGTCATGGGTCAGTACCACCCGCACGGCGACTCCGCGATCTACGACGCCCTGGTCCGGCTGGTGCAGCCGTGGTCGCTGCGCTATCCGCTCGCACTCGGTCAGGGCAACTTCGGCTCCCCCGGGAACATGGGCGCCGCGGCCCCCCGGTACACCGAGACGAAGATGGCCCCGCTCGCGCTCGAGATGGTGCGCGACATCGAAGAGGCCACGGTCGATTTCTCCGACAACTACGACGGGCAGACGCAGGAGCCCGACGTGCTGCCCGCACGCTTCCCGAACCTGCTGGTGAACGGCTCGATCGGCATCGCGGTCGGCATGGCCACGAACATCCCGCCGCACAACCTGCGCGAGGTGTCCGAGGCCGCCCTCTGGGCGCTGGAGAATCCCGACCTGCCCCGCGAGGAGCTGCTCGAGGGCCTGATCCAGCGCGTCCCGGGCCCCGACTTCCCGACCGGTGCGCAGATCCTGGGCACGAAGGGCATCCAGGAGGCGTATCGCACCGGCCGCGGATCCATCACGATGCGCGCGGTCGTGGGCGTCGAGGAGATCCAGGGCCGCACGTGCCTCGTGATCACCGAACTGCCGTACCAGGTGAACCCCGATAACCTCGCGGTGAAGATCGGCGATCTGGTCCGGGAGGGCAAGGTCGCCGGCATCGCCGACATCCGCGACGAGACCAGCGATCGCACCGGCCAGCGCCTGGTGGTCGTGCTCAAGCGCGACGCGGTCGCGAAGGTCGTGCTGAACAACCTGTACAAGCACACGCAGCTGCAGGACAACTTCGGCGCCAACATGCTCGCGATCGTCGACGGCGTGCCGCGCACGCTGGCGCTGGACGGCTTCATCACGCACTGGCTCGCCCACCAGGTCGACGTCATCGTGCGCCGCACGAAGTTCCGCCTGGCCAAGGCCGAGGCGCGCATGCACATCCTGCAGGGCTACCTCAAGGCGCTCGACGCACTGGACGAGGTCATCGCCCTGATCCGCCGCTCGCCCTCGGCGCAGGAGGCCAACGAGGGTCTGCAGAAGCTCCTCGACATCGACGAGGAGCAGGCTCAGGCGATCCTCGACATGCAGCTGCGGCGCCTCGCCGCGATGGAGCGTCAGCGCATCATCGACGAGGCCGCCGAGCTCGAGGTGCGGATCGCTGACTACAAGCAGATCATCGCGGACGAGGGCCGCCAGCGTGAGATCATCCGCGAGGAGCTCACCGCGATCGTGGATCGGTTCGGAGACGAGCGCCGCACCCACATCCTGCACGGCTTCGACGGTGACGTCTCGATGGAAGACCTCATCGCCGAGGAGGAGATGGTCATCACGGTCACCCGTGAGGGCTACATCAAGCGCACCCGCAGCGACAACTACCGTTCGCAGCACCGGGGCGGCAAGGGCGTCAAGGGCGCACAGCTGCGGGCCGACGACCTCGTCGAGCACTTCTTCGTGACGACCACGCATCACTGGCTGCTGTTCTTCACCGACAAGGGCCGGGTCTACCGCACCAAGGCGTACGAGATCCCGGAGGCCGGCCGCGACGCGAAGGGCCAGCACGTCGCCAACCTGCTCGCACTGCAGCCGGACGAGAAGATCGCGCAGATCCTCGATCTGCGCGACTACGAGGCGGCGCAGTACCTGGTGCTCGCCACGCGCGGTGGACTGGTGAAGAAGAGCCGTCTCGGCGATTACGACACCAACCGTCAGGGCGGTGTCATCGCGATCCGCCTGCGCGAGGACGACGAGCTGGTCAGCGCGTTCCTCGCCGATGCCACCGATGACGTCCTGCTGATCAGCCGGCACGGCATGTCGGTGCGCTTCCAGGCGACCGACGAGGCGCTGCGGCCGATGGGACGCGCGACCGAGGGCGTCAAGGGCATGCGGTTCAACGGCGAGGACAGCCTGCTGTCCGCCTCGCTCGTGACGGGCGACGGCTACGTCTTCGTGGTCACCGACGGTGGCTATGCGAAGCGCACCTCGGTGGACGAGTACCGCGTGCAGGGCCGCGGCGGTCAGGGCATCAAGGTCGCCAAACTGAACGACGACCGGGGCATCCTGGCGGGGGGTCTGATCGTCCAGGAGGACGACGAGGTCCTTGTGGTTCTTGCCAGCGGCAAGGTGGTACGCTCTGCCGTGGCCGAGGTGCCGGCGAAGGGTCGCAACACCATGGGCGTGGTTTTCGCCCGGACCGACGAGGACGATCGGATCCTTGCGATCGCGCGGAACACCGAGCGCGGCCTGGCCGACAGCGACGAGTCCGAGGACTCCGGTACGGCCCCCGAGACAGAAGCCCCCGAAGCCCCCGAAGGAACTGACGCATGAGCACGGTAGCCGACAAGCTCGCGAAGAAGTCTTCCCGCAAGACCTCCAGCAAGCAGGTGCGCCTGCGCCTGGTCTACATCGACTTCTGGTCGGCAGTGAAGCTGTCCTTCCTCGGTGCGATCGCGATCGCTATCGTGACCCTCGTCACGTTCCTGCTCATCTACCTGGTGGTGGATGCCACGGGGCTGATGGACAAGGCCGACGAGTTCGTCTCCGGCATCGCCGACGGCGCGAAGCTGAGCGCGGTCGTCGGGCTGCCGCAGGTGCTGGCCTTCGGCTCGGTCGTCGCGATCCTGAACCTCATCGTGTTCACGGTGCTCGGTGCGATCGTCGCCGGCATCTACAACCTCGCGGTCAAGGTCACCGGCGGTCTGCTGGTCGGCTTCACCTCGAACTGACGCTTCTACACGGAAGGCCCGGATCCTCGGATCCGGGCCTTCGTCGTCCGCGCGCTCTGCTGGTCCACTTCTGACCGCGAGACTTCAACTGAGCGACGAGACTGCAAGTTTCTGCTGCAGTCTCGTCGCTCAGTTGAAGTCTCGCGGCTGGTCGGGCGGTCGGTCGGGTCAACGGCTCGGGCGGGTCGGCCGGCGTCAGACGACGCCGGTGCTGCCGAGCAGGGTGCCGATGAGCCACGTCGCGACGAGGGCGAGCGCCCCGCCGATGACCAGACGGATCGAGGCGCGCGTCGGATTCGAGCCGCCGATCCGCGCTGAGATGAAGCCCGTCGCGGCGAGGGCGATCAGCACGGCGACGAAGGTGACCGGCACGCGCCAGCCGGGCGGCGGCAGCAGGATCGCGAGCAGCGGCAAGATGGCGCCGACCGTGAACGCGATCGCCGAGGAGATCGCCGCGTGCCACGGGTTCACCAGATCGTCCTGGTCGATGCCGAGCTCGACCTCGAGGTGCGCAGCCAGTGCGTCGTGTGCGGTGAGCTCGACGGCGACCCGGTGCGCGGTGTCGTCGCTGAGTCCGCGCTGGCGGTACAGCTCGGTGAGCTCGGCGAGCTCCGCGTCCGGCATCGTACGCAGCTCTTCGCGTTCCTTCGCGATGAGGGCGTGCTCGCTGTCGCGCTGGCTCGACACCGAGACGTACTCACCGAGCGCCATCGAGATCGCGCCGCCGATGAGGCCCGCGAGGCCCGCGACCAGCAGCGCGGCATTGTCCGTCGTGGCACCGGCCACGCCCACGACGAGGGAGGCGACCGACACGATGCCGTCGTTCGCGCCGAGCACCCCGGCTCGCAGCCAGTTCAGGCGCTGTCCGAGACCGGTGCCGTGCGGTTCGTGCGGATGCAGTGCAGTCATGGGTCCACGTAAGCACCTGCACGCACCGCCGTCCATCAAGGCAAGGCATGCATAACCGCTGTTCTTACGGAAACCCCGAACCAGATCCCCCGGCTTCCCCCGTTCCCGGTCCACGAGCGCGCCCGTAGCGTGGAGCCATGACCACAGCAGCCTCCTCCCCGCCTCCTGTGACAGGCCCTGTCGCGGAAGCGTCACGCACCCCGGTGCGCCTGTTCCTCACGATCCTCGAACTCGCCGCGCTCGGCGTGATCGGATCCGCGGTGGTCGGCATCCTCGGCGGTGCGCTGGGGATCGGCTTCGGCCTCAGCTTCCTCGGCGTCGGGATCATCGTGCTCGTAGGCCTGGTCTACGCCCTGTACGGAGTGGCCTGGTTCGAGATCGCCCGGCTGAACGGCCTGTACGGGTTCGAACTCCCGGCCCTGCGCTGGCGTGCGACCGACCGTCCGGGCTTCGGCGGCTGGCTGCTCTCGCTCTGGCGGCAGGCGTACAACGGCCGGATGTGGCGGGCGCTGGCCAACTTCGCCATCGCCTGCGCGCTCGGATCCCTGGTGCTGCGGCTCATGGCGTGGTTCGGGTGGTCGGCGGTCACGGCCTTCGCCCCGCTGTTCACCACCGGCGAGGTCGACACGGGTTGGGGTACGAGGTACCCGAGCGCCTGGGCCCCGCTCATCGGCGGCGCCGGCGCGGCGGCCGCCGCGGTCGGCATCATCAGCGTGGCGCTGCTGCACCGGGTGATCTCGCGCGGCATCGTCGCCACCCCCGACCGGAACCTCGACCTCAGTGAGCGGGTGCGCACGACCACCGCGCAGCGCGCCGGCGCCGTGCGCGCCGCAGACGTGGAGCGCACCCGTATCGAGCGGGACCTGCATGACGGCGTACAGCCGCGGCTCGTCTCCGTCGGGATGACGCTCGGGATGGCGCAGCAGAAGATCGACTCGGATCCGGAAGCCGCCAAGGCGCTCATCGCCGAGGCGCACACCTCGACGAAGGCGGCGATCACCGAGCTGCGCCAGCTCGCGCGCGGAATCCACGCCTCGGTGCTCGACGACCGGGGGCTCGACGCGGCCCTCTCGGCCCTCGCCGGGCGCTCCCCCGTGCCGGTCGTGCTCGATGTGCGGATGAACGGGCGGTGCTCGCGTGACGCCGAGGCCGCCGTGTACTTCACTATCGCGGAGTCGCTCACCAACGCGGCCAAGCACTCCCGAGCCAGCGAATGCAGGGTCGTGGTGCGGGTTCGCGACGGCGGCACGCTCTGGGCCCGGGTCGAGGACAACGGCATCGGCGGCGCGACCGTGCTGCCGGGCGGAGGACTCGACGGGATCGGCAACCGCGTGCTCGCCGCCGGTGGCACGTTCCGCCTGGACAGCCCCGCGGGCGGTCCGACCAGCCTGGAGGTGAGCGTCCCGTGCGCATCCTGATCTGCACTCTTCTCGATCAGCACGTCGGTTCCGCCTCGAAGGAGCACATCTCATGAGGATCCTGATCGTCGAAGACTCGGTGCTGCTGCGGGAGGGGCTCGTGCGTCTGCTCGAGGACGCCGGGCACGCGGTGGTCGCCGCGCTGCCCGATGCGACCGACCTCGACGAGAGCGTCGACGCCACCGATCCCGAACTCTGCATCCTCGACGTGAGGCTCCCCCCGACTTTCGTGGACGAGGGGATCCGCGCGGCGCTGGCGTTGCGCACCCGACTGCCGCAGCTTCCGCTGCTCGTGCTGTCGCAGTACGTCGAGGAGCGCTATGCGAGCGATCTGATCATCGCCCAGAGCGGATCGGCACAGGGATCGGCGGGCCCGCTCGGCTACCTCTTGAAGGACCGGGTGGCTGATGTCTCCGAGTTCATCGAATCGGTCGCGCGCATCGCCTCCGGATCCACCGTGCTGGACCCGGAGGTCGTGGCCCAGCTGCTCACCCGGCGCAACCAGGACGACCGCATGCGAAGCCTCACCGAACGCGAGCGCACGGTGCTCGCCATGATCGCGGAGGGCAAGTCGAACCAGGCCATCGCGGCCGCGCTGTTCCTCTCCGAGGCCAGCGTCGAGAAGCACATCACCGCCATCTTCCAGAAACTCGGGCTCGAACCCGACGAGTCCGGCAACCGCCGCGTCCTCGCCGCGATCGCCCATATCTCCAGCGCCGGCCTGAACGGCCCTGCTGCCGGACCAGCACAGACAGGAACGAACCGTTGACGAATCTCACCCCTCCGAACCCTCCCGAGCCGGATCCGACCGCGGCCTCTGCGCCGGACTCCTCCCGATCCGCATCCCCTGCCCCCGGGGCCGGCCCGAGTCGCGGAGCCCTGACCGCGATCACCATCGCGGCGGCGATCATCGGCGGCGGGGCGCTGGTCACCGTCGGCGGCACCTCCGCTCTCGCGGCCGTCAGCCAGATCGCCACGGGCGACGGCTCCGTGGGCAGCACCACCACCGTCGACACCTCGGGCGTGACACACCTCAAGGTTGAGGTCGGGCGCGGTTCCGCGACGGTCCGCTTCGATGACGTCGCCGCGGCGACGATGCGGACCACCGGAGCGGGCAGCAGCGACTGGACGATGCGCCGGGACGGCGACGTGCTGCGTGTGGACCGCCCCAGCGGGCCGTTCGGCTGGTGGATCGGCACCTGGTTCGGCATCGATCCTCAGATGACCCTCACGCTCCCCCGTGAGCTGGAGGGCGAGCTGGCCGCCGACCTGCGGCTGGATGCAGGTTCGCTCTCCACCCAGGGACGCTTCGACACGCTGAGCACGACCGTGAACGCGGGGTCGCTGACGGTCGACGGCGGGGCGACCGCGGTCACCACGCGGGTGAGCGCGGGCTCGGCGACGCTGCGCCTGGACGACGTCACCACGGCGGACCTGTCGATGTCGGCGGGCGACCTGAACGCCACACTCACGGGCGTCCAGCCCGACGGGATCCGCCTGGACGTCAGTGCCGGATCCATGGACGTGACGGTACCGTCGGGCCGGTACGCCCTGTCCAAGGACGTCTCGGCGGGCAACCTGGAGACGAGCGTGCAGAACGACTTCTCGTCGTCGCATCGCATCCAGGCCTCGTTGTCCGCGGGGAGCATCACCCTGCGCGAAGGCAGCTGACCCGGCTCGATTTCGTGATCGTGTCAACGTCCGGTAAAGTCTTGGAGGTTGATACGGGGCTATAGCTCAGGCGGTTAGAGCGCTTCACTGATAATGAAGAGGTCCCAGGTTCAAGTCCTGGTAGCCCCACCGACATGTGAGCGGATCCGAGAAAATCGGATCCGCTCATTCGGTCGAAACCCGCCGAATCCCGGCACGGGGCCTTAGCTCAGTTGGTAGAGCGCCTGCTTTGCAAGCAGGATGTCAGGAGTTCGAATCTCCTAGGCTCCACACAGGACGAAGGGTCCAGGCATGCGCCTGGACCCTTCGTCGTTCTCAGGCCAGTGCAGCCGAGAACCGGTGCTCGTCCGCGTCGAACTCGACCACTCACACCAGTGCTTCGGCGGGGGTCGGCCGCGGTCCGGCTGCAGGCAGGTCGACGCCCGCGGTCACCCGTCGCCAGGACTCCTCGAGGATGTCGACCGCGCGGGCGAGCTCGCGGGCCTCGGCCGTGAACGGGATCCGCAGGTGCCGCTCGTGACCGCCCTCCACCGCGAACCGCGGTCCGGCCGACAGGTGCAGCCCGTGCCGTGTGGCATCCATCACCAGGGCGGAGCTCAGCGGCGCGCCCAACTCGACCCAGAGTGCGACTCCGCCGTGCACCTCAGGCACCGACCACTCCGGCAATGCCGCGGCCAGCGCTGTGGTGAGCGTGTCGCGGCCGGTGCGCAGCAGAGCGGAGCGCTGCGGCAGGATCTCATCGAGCCGAGCGACCACGCGGGTTGCGATGGCCTGCTCGAGGTCGGGGGTGCCCAGGTCGTGCGAGGTGCGTGCCGCCCGCAGGCGGCGGATCAGATCCCCGTCGGCACGGATCCATCCGATGCGCAGCCCACCCCACACGGACTTGCCGAGCGAGCCCACCCGGATCCAGGGGCCGGTCGTGAATGGCGCGGGGCCCGCGGGCCCGTCGACGCGGAGATCGGCGGTCGTCTCATCGATCAGGAGGACGGATCCGGCATCGTGTGCGGCGCGCGCGAACACCGAACTCTCCTCCGTGCTCATCCATCGCCCGGTCGGGTTCTGGAACTGCGGCATGAGGTAGGCGAGCACGGGAGCCGTGCGGGAGAACGCCTGCACGGCTCGATCCAGGTCCCAGCCATGCCGCGCATCCACAGGAACACCCACGAGACGGGACCCGGCCCGACGGAACGTCTCCGCGGCGTGCGGATAGGTAGGCGTCTCGATGAGCACGCGATCGGCCCGGCGCAGCAGAGTGCCGGCGATCAGGTTCAGCGCATGCTGGGCGCCGTTGGTGACCATGACCTGCTCGGGCACGGTGTCGATCCCCTGCACCGTGTACCGGTCCGCGATCGCGGCGCGCAGCTCGGCGTGTCCGAGGATGTCGTAGCCGGAGCGGGAGACGAGCGAGGTCGCTGAACCCGCGACCTCGGCGATCACCGCCGGCAGGCCGGGCCACGCCGGAGGGCTGGCCTGCTGCAGGTCGATGCCGCCGTGGTCGAACCAGCGCGCGGCGGCGGTGCGTCCGAGCGGCCGGGTGACACTGCCGGAGCCCTGGCGGCTGACGATGTGCCCGGTCGCGCGCAGTCCCCGGTAGGCGGCTGCGACCGTCGTCCGGCTCACGCCGAGCGCTGCCGCGAGCTCCCGCTCGGCGGGCAACGCCGTCTCGGGAGCGATGCGATTGTCGAGGCAGAGCAGGCGGATGCCGTCAGCGAGAGCGTCGAAGGCCGGTTCGCTGGTTCGCCACAGCCCGAGCAGCTCTACCAGTGCGCGCGCGGAGAGACGGGAGTCCATCAGGCCAGCCTAGGGTGATTGGACTGGTCTCACCAGTCCAGTTCTCCTGCATCATGGATCCATGACACGACGGGTGCTGCAGCTGGTGATCGGACTTGTGCTCTACGGCGTCGGAGACGGGCTCATGATCTCCGCCGGACTCGGCGTCGACCCCTGGACCGTGTTCGCGCAGGGGCTGTCCCGGCACACCGGCATCGGCGTGGGATGGATCACCAACATCGTCGGCCTCCTGGTGCTGCTGCTGTGGATCCCGCTGCGGCAGAAGCCTGGCCTGGGCACTCTCCTGAATGTCCTTCTCGTGGGAACCGCGATCCAGGCGACGGTGACGGTCCTCCCGCCGGTGCACGGCCTGCTCATGCAGATCCTCCTGCTCGTCGCCGGGGTGCTCGCGGTCGCCCTCGCGAGCGGGCTGTACATCGGTGCGCACTTCGGTCCTGGCCCGCGCGACGGTCTGATGACCGGCATGAACTCCCGCCTCGGCTGGCCGATCTGGGTCTCCCGCCTCACGGTGGAGGTCACGGTGCTCGCGATCGGCTGGCTGCTCGGCGGAACCGTCGGTGTCGGCACGGTCGTGTTCGCCCTCGGAATCGGCCCTCTCGTGCACATCGCCCTGCCGCTGCTCGACACGGCACGCACGCGCCATGGACACGGCGAGGAGCCGGAGACGCCTACGCGGCTCCCGGAGGATACCGGTCTCGTCCGACGACTCATGCGGCGCGGCCGTACCGGGACGTACGACGAGTCACGGGCTCTCAAAGACCTGCGGGCTGCGCGAGATCGCAGGGACTGGTGAGCAGGCCCACAGTTCGAACCTGCATGATGGATGCATGGCGGCAAGACGTGGAGTGTGGTCTTTCGCGATAGCCGCCGTGATCCTCGCGGCCGCGTTCGTGGCCACATACGTGTTCTTCGTGCGCACCTACGTCGGGCAGATCGTCGACGAGCGGGCGTTCGTGGGGGCGTCGTCGCAGCACGATATGGTCTATCGCCTCACCGGCATGGTGCTCGGCAATGTACCCACGGTCGCCATCGGCGGGGGAATCCTGCTCACGCTGATCATCGGCCTGGGGACGCGACGGTTCCGGCATCTGCTGGTCGCCCTCGCTGTGGGAGGAATCGCGGTGATCGCCGCCGAGCTCGCCAAGCACGTGTTCCTGGACCGCGCAGCGACCGGCGCCACCGACTTGCTCGACAATTCATTCCCTTCCGGGCATGCGACGGTCGCCGCCGCCGCGGCGTTCGCTGTCTTCGTCGTGTGTCCCCCGCGCTGGCGCCCTCTGGCGGCAGTGCTGGGCGGTGCATTCGCCGTGGTCACCGGGATTCTGCTGGTGATCCAGCAGTGGCACCGGCCGAGCGACGTGGTCGCGGCGTTCATGCTGGTCGCGGCATGCGGGTGCCTGGGCGGCATCGTGCTGCTGCTCTGGCGTGTGCCCGAAGCGGTGCCGCCGGCACGAACGCTGCCCGCGCTGTGGTGGATCGCGGGGGCGAGCGCCCTCGCCTCGGCCGTCGCCTTCGTCATCATCTACATCACGGTGGAGAACCACGGCAGCCACCTGCAGATCGCTTACGCGGGTGGGGGCGCCGCGATCCTCGCCGTCGGAAGCGCATTCGCCGCCGCAGGGAACACGCTCTTCCGGCGGATTTCCTGAGGCGGATCCCTCCACCCGCGCACGGTGATTCCCGTGTGCCGAGAGCACACACCGGAATATCGGTCCGGGGTTTCCCGGCGTCGGATGACAAGATCTGTGACGCGCGGGAAAACCACCGGTGAACAGCAGGTATCTCCACGAAGAGCCCGGGCGGGCGGCACTGCACAGGACGTTTTCCGCATTCGCCGAGTAATCCACATGTGGATGAACCTGTTAATAGATTTCTGCGCCGCAGGGATTGTCATTCCGGCGGAGATGATGGCGACCCGCACGGGATCCGCACACCGCCTTCACGGCCCGCACCGGAGGAGGACGGGATTGCGCCGAACGCCGGTGCGGGGTCCATACTCGTCGTCATGCCTTCCACGCTCCTCCTCGACGGACTGCGCTTCGCCATGGTCTCCTCGACCGCCAGCGAGGTCGATCCCAAGGCCCCGACGACCTTCGACTACCACCAGGACGGCCGCCTGATCTGGGGCGAATACACCGGTGACACGGTGACGGAGGGCCGTTTCGTCGGCGAGGTGGCCGGTGCCGAGGTGCGGGTGTCGTTCGCGCATGCCCTGGTCAGCGACGGCTCCGTCGTGCGCGGGGACGCGGTGAGCCGCGCCGAGCAGGAGGACGACGGCCGGATCCGCCTCATCGAGGACTTCGCCGTGGATGGCGTCGAACACGTGAGCGTCTGCCTGCAGGTCTGAGGCCCTGCTGTCGCCGGTGAGGGCACCGCGTTTCGTCTCGGTCGGCTTCGCCGTCCTCGCTCAACGACCCCGGGGTGACCGTCAGACCCGGGTCCCGCGGCTCCCGTCGGTGCGGGTGAATCGCATCAGGCCGCTGTCGACGCCGATCGCCGCGCGCTCCGGGATCTCGTCCGGCAGCACGAACGGTCGACGGAAGACCTCGCCCATGACGATCGCGGTCTCGACCTTCGTCACCTCGGGACGGTCGGCGATCGTGCCGATCACGAGCGACTGCATCCGCTCCATGTCGACGCTGCGGACGAGGAGCATCACATCGTGCTCACCGGTCATCACCATCGCCGATTCCACATCGGGCATGTCACCGATCGCCTGCAGGAACGAGGACCACGACTGCGGCTGGATCGTGCAGAACACGAGCGCGCTCACCCCGAGGCCGAGTCGCGTCGTGTCGACCTCGGCGGTGTACCCCGTGATGATCCCGGCGCGGGTCAGGGACTCCACCCGGGAGTAAGCGCTGGCCCGGGAGATCCCGACCTCCTGCGCGAGCGCGGCGATCGAGATCCGCCCGTTGCGGCGCAGTGCGCGGAGGATGTCGTACGCGATTTCGTCGATCCCGGGCGCGGATCGTCCAGAGACGGAAGGCTGATCATCGCTCATGCTGGACATATTGCCGTAGTGATGGAAGCGTGACAATGGATTGCTCGAAATCTGGCTAAACGGTCGGATATAGTGCCGGGAAACCCGACCCGGTCATCTGACCTGTCCAATTCAATGAGGAGGAAGCCCGTGGCCCGTTCCTATCGCCACGTCGCCGCAGCGCTCATCGCTGTGGCTGCAATCGCGCTCGCCGGCTGTTCCGGGGGCAACTCCGCGAACAACTCCAGCGGCTCCTCCTCGGGCGGCACGCTCGTGGTCGACACCGCGTTCTCGCTCGAGACCGGTGACCCCGGCCGCAACTACGTGCCCACCGGCAACATGGTGCTGCACGCGGTGTACGACACGCTGCTGACGTTCCAGGGCGCCGATTCGACCACCCCGAAACCGGATCTCGCGACCATGAAGCAGAACTCGGACGCCACCGAGTTCACCTTCACGATCCAGGATGGCCGGAAGTTCTCCGACGGCACCCCGGTCACCGCCGACGATGTCGTGTTCTCGCTCGACCGCGTCGCGGGCATCACCGATTCCAAGGCCAACTTCCTCATGGCGGGCATCACGGTCGCCAAGGTCGATGACAAGACCGTCACCCTGTCGACCAAGACGCCGTCGCTGCAGCTGCCCGCGATCGTCACCAACCCGTCGCTCGCGATCCTCAACTCGAAGCTCGTGAAGAAGAACGGCGGCACGACCGACGACAAGGACGCGGCCAAGACCTGGCTCGACGCGAACTCGGCCGGCTCCGGTCCGTACAAGCTGCAGTCGCTCGACCTGACCTCGCAGGTGGTGCTCGTGAAGAACGACAGCTACGACGGCGAGGACAAGCCGGCCTACGACAAGATCGTCGTGCGCAACATCTCGCAGTCCTCCACGCAGCTGACCAACCTCAAGGGCGGCGACTCGAACGTGGCGGTCGACCTCTCCGGAGACCAGGTCAAGAACCTCGGCGACGGTTTCACCGTGAACTCGGCGCCGTCTGCCGAGACGCTGTTCCTGCTCATCAACCAGGACAAGAACGTGGGCGGTGCGACCGCGAACCCGAAGTTCGCCGAGGCCGTGCGCTACGCGCTCGACTACGACAAGCTGCTGGAGCTCGCCGGCGCCGGATCCGAGCAGGCCACCGGCGTCATCCCGCCGATGTTCCCGGGCGCGAACAAGTCCGGCGTGAAGCAGGACCTCGACAAGGCCAAGGCTGCTCTCGCCGCCTCCGGATACACCGGCCAGGAGATCAAGCTCCAGTTCCCGAACGACAACCCGGTCGGCGGCGTGGAGTTCACCCCGGTCGCCGAGCGCGTGCAGGAGCAGCTCAAGGCCGCGGGCATCAACGCGACTCTCGCCCCGGCGCCGTTCGCGACCGAAGTGCAGCCCTACGTGAAGGCGCAGGAGGCGTTCTCGCTCTGGTACTGGGGCCCTGACTACGCCGACACCTCCTCGTTCCTGCCGTTCGGCCCTGGTCAGAAGGTCGGCCTGCGCGCCGGCTGGCCGACGGAGGCCGACAGCACCATCGCGGGCCTGGTGACCAAGGCGCAGAACGCGACCTCCGTCGACGAGCGCAACACGGCGTTCAGCGACTACGCCAAGGCGATGCAGGAGTCGGGACCGTTCGTGCCGCTGATCGTGCCCGGCATCAACCTCGCCAGCTCGACCAAGGTGGCGGGTCTCGAGTACAACGTGACCTGGACCCTCGACCTGCGGACGCTGCACCCCGCGAAGTGAGCCCTGCGGGGACCGGAGCCACGCGGCTCCGGTCCCCGCAGCATCACGCCCCCTCCGCCACGTAGATCCGGAAGCACCCAGTGTCCGAGACCCGAGTCATCGCCACCCGCAAGACGCGGCAGGCCCAGCACACGCTGCTGCGCTTCCTCGCCCGGCGGGCCGTGACGAGCGTGATCCTGCTGTTCGGGATCGTGCTGGTCACCTTCTCCCTCACCGTGATCGTGCCCGGCGATCCGGTGCGCGCCGCCCTCGGCGAGGGCGCCGCCTCGAACCCCGCCACGGTCGAGGCCTTCCGGCAGAAGTACGGGCTGGACCAGCCGGTGTGGATCCGGTTCTTCCTCTACGTCGGCAACCTGCTGCGCGGCGACCTCGGCACCTCGCTGAAGTCGGGACAGCCGGTCTCCGCAGACCTCGCCAAGGCCGTGCCGGCCACGGCGGAGATCGCCTTCTACGCGATCATCATCAGCCTCGCCGTCGCGATCGTGCTGGGCACCCTCGCCGCCTACCGCCGCGGCAAGGTCACCGACCAGGTCGTGCGCGTGGTCACCCTGATCGGGCTCAGCATCCCCACGTTCTGGATGGCCATCCTCACCTACCAGCTGTTCTTCATGCAGCTGCACTGGGTGTCAGGATCCGGGCGGATCTCCCCCACGATCACACCGCCGCCGCGCATCACCGGCTTCTACACGATCGACTACCTGCTGAACGGCGACTCGGTCGGATTCTTCGACGCGACCAGCCACCTGGCCCTGCCGGTGCTGGTGCTGAGCCTGTTCACGATCGCGACCCTCACCCGGTTCGTGCGCACCTCCGTGCTCGAGGTCCTCGACATGGACTATGCCCGTGCGGCGCGGGCGAAGGGCCTGAGCGGACGCCGGGTCGTCGTCGGCTACGTGCTGCGCGGAGCGGCGCTGCCCATCCTCACCCTCGTCGGCATCGCCTTCGGCAGCCTGCTCTCGGGCACTGTGCTGGTCGAGGCCGTGTTCGCCTGGCCCGGCCTGGGCACCTACGCCTACAACGCGTCGAAGAACCTCGATCTGCTCGCGGTGACCGGCGTCGGCCTCGTGGTCGGCGTCATCTACCTCGTCATCAACCTCGTCGTCGACGTGCTCTACGGCGTCCTGGATCCGCGAGTGAGGCTGTCATGAATCTCGTCATCCCCGAGAAGGTCGCCCCGAGGCGCCGTCGGCCCTGGCTGCCGCGCGCCTGGCGGACGCCGTTGGCCGTGGTGGGCACGGTGATCGCCGTGATGTGGATCGTGATCGCGATCCTCGCCCCGTGGATCGCCCCGCACGACCCGCTCGCGCAGGACCTCCCCCGGCTCGCCGCCCCCAGCGGCGACGCGATCATGGGCACCGACGTCAACGGCCGCGACGTGTTCTCCCGTCTGCTCCTGGGTGCTCAGGCGACGATCCCGCTCGCGCTCATGCTCGTCGTCTGCGCGATGATCGTCGGCACCGTCGTGGGCGCGGTCGCGGGATACCTCGGCGGCTGGTTCGACGAGGTGCTCATGCGCATCACCGACATGGTGATGGCGTTCCCGACCGTGATCCTCGCGATGGTCATCGCCGCCTCCCTCGGCCCGTCGATCATGAACGCGGTGATCGCCGGCATCATCGTGGCCTGGCCGCCCTACGCCCGCATCACGCGGTCGCTCGTGCTCGGCCTGCGCACGCAGAACTACGTGATCGCCGGACGCCTGCTCGGATCCTCCCCGCTGCGCTCCCTGCTGCGCGACGTGCTGCCGAACATCGCCGGCCCCGTGCTCGTGCTCGCGTCGCTCGACATCGGCACGGCGATCCTGCTGCTGTCCGGACTGTCCTTCCTCGGTCTCGGAGCGCAGCCGCCGACGCCCGAATGGGGCACCATGATCGCCGCGGCCATGCAGAACACCTCGGCCTGGTGGCTGGGTCTGTTCCCGGGCCTTGCGATCCTCAGCATCGTGATGGCGTTCAACTTCATCGGCGATTCGCTGCGCGACGCCCTCGATCCGCTCGCCGCGCGCGAGCGCGAGGCGGAGGCGCCCACCGCGGTGTCGGCCGCCGCCGCGACCGGGGAGGTGGCCGCATGAGCGCCGCACTCGCGATCCGCGACCTGCGCGTCGAGCTCGGGCAGGGCAGACGCAACCGCACCGAGGTCGTCAAGGGCATCTCCCTCGACCTGGTCCCCGGACGCATCCAGGGCCTTGCCGGAGAGTCCGGATCCGGCAAGAGCATGACCGCCATGGCGATCCTCGGTCTGCTGCCGGCCGGCGGCACCGCCTCCGGATCCATCGTCCTCGGCGGCGCGGGCGGATCGGAGGTCGAGCTCGTCGGGATGACGGGCGGGGCCTACCGCCGCGTGCGTGGCAAGCGCATCGGCATGGTCTTCCAGGATCCGTCCGCCAGCCTGCATCCGCAGATCACCGTCGGCTCCCAGCTCGCCGACGGCATGCGCGCCCATCTCGGGCTGTCCCGCGCCGAGGCCCGGAAGCGGGCATCGGAGCTGCTCGCGCTGGTGCGCGTGCCGAACCCGGAGGAGGCGCTGCAGAAGTATCCGCACCAGTTCTCCGGCGGGCAGCGGCAGCGCATCGCGATCGCCATCGCCCTGGCCTGCGAGCCCGAGGTGCTGCTCGCGGACGAGCCGACCACAGCGCTGGACGTGACGGTTCAGGCGGGGATCCTGCACCTGCTGCGCGACCTCGCGACCGAGCGCGACCTCGCCGTGCTGCTCGTCACGCACGATCTCGGCGTGATGAGCGCGATCGCCGACGAGGTCGCGGTGATGCGCGGCGGGCTGATCGTCGAGTCCGGATCCCGGCAGCAGGTCTTCCAGAATCCGCAGCACCCGTACACGCGGGAGCTGCTGGATGCGATGCCCGACGCGCAGGACTCCCTCGTGGACGCGCCGGCCGAGAACGGCCCCGCGCTCGGTGCCTCTGCCGCCGCCGCGGACGCCGCCGACACGGAGGAGAACCGATGAGTGCTCAGAAGCCGGTCCTGCACGTCGACTCCCTGGTCGTCGAGTACGGCGGCCGCGCCGCGTTCCGCGCGGTGGACGGCGTCTCCTTCGACATCGCCGCCGGTGAGGTGCTCGCGCTCGTCGGTGAGAGCGGCTGCGGGAAGTCCTCGACGGCTCGGGCCGTGATCGGCATGGAGAAGCCGCGCGCCGGTGAGGTGCTCTACCGGGACCGTCCGGTGCAGCCGCTCGGAATGCGCACCCGCCCCGCCGAGCTCACCGCGATCCAGATGGTGTTCCAGGATCCGAACTCCTCGCTGAACCCGCGGATCCGCGTCGCGCAGCAGATCGCGGAGGGATCCCGCGCCGCCCGTGCCCGTGGCGTCGACACCGAAGCGCCATCGCACTGGCTGAAGGCGGTCGGCCTCTCCCCGAACCTGGAGAACCGATACCCGTACCAGCTCTCCGGCGGTCAGCGGCAGCGCGTCGCCATCGCCCGAGCGCTCGCCGCGAAGCCCGACCTGATCGTCGCCGACGAGCCGATCTCGGCGCTCGACGCCTCGGCCCAGGCCTCGGTCGCCGGCATGATGCGCGAGCTGTGCGTAGCCTCGGGCGCGGCGATGCTGTTCATCTCGCACGACCTCTCCGTGGTCCGGCTCATGGCCGACCGTGTCGCCGTCATGTACCGCGGGCGCATCGTCGAGTCCGGCGCGACTCCGGTGGTGTGGGCGAACCCGGTGCATCCCTACACCGAGGCCCTGCTCGATGCGATCCCGCATCCTGACGGCGAAGGCGTGCTTCCCGCGGCCCCGGCCTCGGAGGCGCCGTCATCCTGGCGCACCGACATCCCCGAGGCGCTCGACCGCGTGCGCTGACCGCGAGGCACAGACTTCCCGGTGCGGGCCGCCCCCGATTGCGCCCGCACCGGGAGATCCACGGTGCGGGCGCGAGGGGTCAGAGACCCGCGGGCGTCAGTTCGTGGGGGGTGATGTTGAGGTTGGCGCAGCCGTCTGCGGTGACGACGACGATGTCCTCGATGCGGGAGCCCCACTCGCCGGGGAAGTAGATGCCCGGTTCGATGCTGAAGGCCATGCCCTCGCGCAGCGGCAGTGCGTTGCCGGGCGCGATGTACGGCTCCTCGTGCGTGGTGACGCCGATGCCGTGGCCGGTGCGGTGCAGGAACGCCTCGGCGAGACCCTCCGCGGCGAGCACGTCGCGGGCCGCGGCGTCGACCTGCTCCGCGGTGATGCCGGGGCGCACCGCATCGACGGCGGCCTGCTGGGCGCGCACGAGCACGGCGATGCGCCGCGCGACTTCGGGATCCGGCGTGCCGACGGCGTAGGTGCGCGTGCTGTCGGAGTTGTAGCCGCTCGGCACCGCGCCGCCGATGTCCACGACCACGATGTCGCCGTCCTGGATCACCCGGTCCGACACCTCGTGATGCGGATCCGCGCCGTTGGGCCCGGAGGCGACGATCACGAACTCGACCGTGCGGTGCCCCTCTTCGACGATCGCCGCGGCGATGTCGGCGCCGACCTCGCGCTCGGTGCGGCCGGCGCGCAGCAGGCCGGGAACGCGCCGGTGCACTGCGTCGATCGCCTCACCGGCGCGGCGCAGCTCGGCGATCTCGGCGGCGTCCTTGATCATGCGGCTCTCGCGGAGCACCGGCGTCGCCAGCTCGGGCCGCACGTCCAGGCGCTCGGTCAGCGGGATCGCGTGCAGCGCCGGCAGGGCGTCCGAGACGCCGAACCGTGAGACGGCTGCGCCCATCGCCGCCGTCACCAGCGCGTAGGGATCCTCGCCGTCCACCCAGTCCGCGACCGCGAGACCGAGCGCGCCGACGGCCGTGTCGCGTACCTTCGCGAGCTCCATCCGCGGCACGACGACGGTCGGATCCCCGGCCGCAGGGATTACGAGGGCGGTCAGACGTTCGATCGTGTCCCCCTCGACGCCGACGAGATACGTCAGGTCGGGCCCGGCTCCGACGATGATCGCGTCCAGACCGGCACTCGCGGTCAGGGTGCGGGCGCGGTCGAGGCGGGCGGCGTACACGGAGGCGGGGAAAGGCGTGCTCACCCCTCCACGCTACGTGCCGTCGAGGACGGCGCGCCAGGCCCGCGGCGAGACATATTCCGAGATCGAGATGAACCGCTGCGTGCGCCAGGATCCCGCGCCGAATCGTCCGTCGGATCCGCTGCGTCGCCCGCCCAGCCCAGACGATTCGCCTGTCTCGCGAGACTCCAACTCCGTAACGAGACTGCGGTTCTGGGGTGCATTCTCGTCACTCAGTTGGAGTCTCGCGGTCAGGAAACGTGAGCGAGGAGCCGGTCAGCTCAGCGTGATGCCCGACTCCTCGAGACGCGTGCGCACGCGCTCCACGTCATCGTCGCCGGGGAGCTCGCCGAGCACCTTCATCATGAGCACCTGGGCATCGACGAGCGAGATCTCCGGATCCGCCCCGCTCTGCGTGGCGACCGCCTCGCACACCTTCTGCACCTCGTCGTCGGTGAGGCGGCGGCGCAGCAGGGCGAGGATCGGCACACGGTCCTGGGCGGGGATGCCCTCCGGATAGCCCGCGCCCAGCCAGCGCAGCGCCTGCGCGATCAGGTTCTGCTCGGTGGAGCCCGGCTCGTCGACCGCGGCATCCGGGCCGGCGGTTCCGCGCGCTCCGGCAGCGGCATCGGCGAGGATCGTCCGATCGCCGACGATCCGCTGCGCCTTGGTGCTCAGCGGCACTCCGCGATCGGAGAGCAGCATGGCCACGCGGCGCACCTCGTCGTCGCCCGGCGTCGCCGAGGTCACGCCCGCGATCGCGGCCCGGATCTGCGAGACCCGCACCGGGTCCGTCTCCTGCTGGGCGAGCGCGCTGACCACCGCGGTGAGCTCCTCCGCCGTGAGCGTGCGCCGGAGCAGTGCCAGCAGCGGTGTGTAGTCCTTGGGTGGCACGCCTTCCGGGTACCCGGCGCGCAGCCAGTCGAGCACGCGGCGGAGGACGCTGCCGTTCATCTGCCGACCCCGAACAGGGAGATGCCGAAGTAGTGGTAGATGCTCAGCCGGGTGATGAAGAGCACCCCGGCCAGCACCACGGCGATCACGAGCGCGAACAGGATCCATCCCGCCGCGGTCAGCAACGGCCGGCGTGTGCCGGGCGCCTCGCCGTCGACCTCCCCGGTGCCGGCCGACTGCAGGCGCATCCCGAGGGCGAACAAGGCGGGCAGCCCCGCACCGAACAGCAGTCCGACCAGCAGCACGCGACCGGCCGAGAGCGCCATCTGCGCGATGTCGAAGTTCATGTCATCCGTCCTTCGGTTCAGGCCGCCGCGCCCTGCGAGGCGGCGTTCGGCGCGAGGGATCCGTCCCACTCGGCATTGACGTTGTGGTGGTCGATCTTCTGGCGGCGGCTGCGCAGGTACATGAGGGCCGCCGCTGCCAGCAGCAGCACGAACACGGTGATTGCGCCGGCGAGCCCGCCGATGCCGTGGGCGAGGAAGAAGCAGAGCGCGCCGACCACGCCGGCCGCGGGCATCGTGATGAGCCAGGCGGTGACCATGCGCCCCGCGATGCCCCAGCGCACCTGGGCACCGGGCCGGCCCACGCCGGAACCGAGGATCGAGCCCGTCGCCACGTGCGTGGTCGAGAGCGCCATGCCCATCGAGCTCGAGGTGAGGATGATCGCGGCGGAGGACGCCTCGGCCGCGAGGCCCTGGGGCGACTCGATCTCGACGAGGCCCTTGCCGAGGGTGCGGATGATGCGCCAGCCGCCGAGGTAGGTGCCGAGTGCGATAGCGGCACCGCAGGTCACGATGATCCAGATCGGCAGGCCCTCGTTCAGGATCTGGTCGCCGGTGAGCGAGCCGTGCGCGATGAGCGCGAGGGCGATCACGCCCATGGTCTTCTGCGCGTCGCCGGTGCCGTGTGCGAGGGAGACGAGCGATGCGGTGCCGATCTGACCCCAGCGGAAGCCGGCCTCGCGGTGCTTGGCGTGCACGGTGCGGGTGAGGCGATAGACGAGCCAGGTGCCGACCGCGGCGACGACGCCTGCGATCAGCGGGGAGAGCACGGCGGGGACGATGATCTTGCCGAGGATGCCGGCCCAGTTGACGGTGGCGGCACCCGCGATGCCGGCGCCGATCAGGCCGCCGAAGAGGGCGTGCGAGGAGCTGGACGGCAGGCCCAGCAGCCAGGTGAGCAGGTTCCACAGGATGCCGCCCACGAGCCCCGCGAAGATGATGATCATGGCCGACTCGGGGTTGAGGCCGGGTACCAGATCGCCGCTCGGACCCTGGATCGTCAGCACGTCCTTGGTGATGGTCGCGGCGACCTCGACCGAGAGGAACGCGCCCACCAGGTTCAGGACTGCCGAGAGTGCCACCGCGACCTTGGGCTTCAGCGCCCCGGTGGCGATGGAGGTCGCCATCGCGTTCCCGGTGTCGTGGAATCCGTTGGTGAAGTCGAACCCGAGTGCGGTCACGACCACCAGGATGAGGATCATCACTTCGGCGCTCATGATCGTCAGCATTCCGCGCTGCGCCCCCGCGAACAGCGGGTGTCGCGCACTCGACCGCGAGAGTTCACCGGGCGTTAAGGGCGGCCATCGCGATGGCCGATCGCGAGGTCCTCACCGTCCGCATAGCCGCCGGGCGTAACGTCATCGCGGCCCGCCGCCGCGCGGTGCCGCATCCACCGCCCTCGCGAGACACGGAGCCCGCCACGCCGCCTGTCCCCGTCTTCCTCAGCACCTGGAGCCTGGATCCCACAGCACTCGCGGTGCTGATCGTCGCGGCCGGGCTCTACCTCGGCGGTGTCGTGGCGCTGCGCCGACGCGGCCACCGCTGGCCGCTGCGGCTGACGCTGATGTACCTGCTGCTCGGGCTCGGCTCGTATGCCTGGGTCTCGTTCGGGTTCCTCGGGACGTGGAGCACGGAGCTCCGCTGGGCGTTCACAACACGGATCGCGCTGCTGCTGTTCGTCGTACCGATGCTGGTGACGTTCGGCCGGCCGGTGGCGCTGGCCCGCACGGTGCTGTCGGAACGCCCTCGCGCGCGCATGAACGGCTTCCTGCGGTCATGGCTCGCGAAGTTCTTCGGCAACGCGATCATGGCCCCGGTGTTCACCTGCCTGGTTTTCGCCGTGTTCTTCACGCCGCTGTCGGAGATGCTGCGGTCAGGCGCTGTCGCCGAGGCCGTGATCTCGGTGCTGGTCCCGCTGCTGGGGCTCCTGATGGTGCTGCCGATGGCGGCGCACACCGTGGCCCGCACGAGCCTGTTCATCGTGGCGGAGTTCCTGTTCGCGTTCGTGGAGCTCGTGCTCGACGCGGTCCCCGGCGTGCTGCTGCGACTGGGCACCGTGGTCTTCGATCACGCCGGTGCCTGGCCCGGCGCCCTGCCGCTGTGGTTCCCGAATCCGCTGCGCGATCAGCAGCTCTCCGGAGACCTGCTGTGGCTCATCGCGGAAGTCGTCGACGTGCCGATCCTGGTGATCCTGATGATGCGCTGGCTCCGGATGGACAAGCGCGAGTCGCGGAGCCTCGATGAGCTCAGCGACGAGGACATGGCCGAGCTCACCGCCGCGCACCTGCGCGGGGAGTGACGGATCCGGCCCGCCCGCGCTGTCCGGGTCGCCGCGTCCGGCCCGCTGTTCAGGTCGCGCTCCCCGCGTTCAGGTCGCGATCCCCGCGTTCAGGTCGCAGTTTCGGTCCCACCCGGGCCGGTTTTGCAGCCGAAATCGCGACCTGAACGGCGGAAGTCCGGATCCGGCGTCACTCCGCAGGGGCCGCGGTGCGGATGCGCTCGCCGAGGAAGGCGAGGTCGGCAGGCGTGAGCGCGGTCACGGCGTAGGACACGGGCCACACGGTGCCGTCGTCGAGTTGCGCCGGCCACTCGAACTCGAACGTGGCGTAGCGCACCTTGAACTTCGCCTTCGGCTTGAAGAAGCACACGACCTTGCCGGCGGCGTTCGCCCAGGCAGGCATGCCGTAGTAGGTCTTGGGGACGAGGTGCGGCGCGTTCTCGGCGATGAGGCGGTGCAGGGCGGTGGCGAGGGATCCGTCCTCCTCATCCATCTCCGCGATCTTGGCCAGCACGTCGGCCTCGCCGGCGGCGCGCAGCTCCTCGGGGCTCACCTTCTTGCGGGCGGCGCGAGTGCGGCTCTCCTTCGCGGCCTCCTTGACGGCGGCGCGCTCGAAGTCGCTCAGCACAGGGGCGTTGTTCTCGGTCATGGCATCCTCCGCTCGACGGCCCCGTGGATCCGGGGACTTCTTCAGCGTACGAAGGCGTGCGGACGGGCGCTTCTTCAGAACTGATCGATCCGATCGTGCGCGTGCGGCGAGGTCTGACCTGACCGCGCCGTACCAGTCGGGGACGGCCTAGGGTGTGAACCATGGACATGCGCGTCGCGGCATACGCGGTCATCCTGGACGAGGACCGACGTGTGCTGCTGGCGCGGTGGACCGAGGGTCGCCGGGTGTCGTGGACGATGCCCGGGGGCGGGCTGGAGCCGGGTGAGGATCCGGAGACCGCGGTCCGGCGCGAGGTGCGCGAGGAGACCGGCTACAAGGTGGTCGTCGATGAGTTGCTGGGGATCCACTCCAGGGTGATCCCGGCCCGCCGCCGGGTCACGCCCGGCGCGACCGAGCCGCTGCACACACTGCGCATCGTGTACCGGGCGCGGATCGTGAGCGGCAAGCTGCGCTTCGAGAAGGGCGGATCCACCGACATGGCCGCCTGGTACGCGCTCGACGAGGTCGCCGGTCTGCAGCGCGTGCGCCTCGTGGATATCGCTCTCGGGATGGCGGGCGTGAAGGGCTGAGTCAGCGCAGGACCTCGACCAGGGCGACCCAGGAGATCACGATCGCGACGACGAGCGCGAGGAGTGACCCCGCAGCCGCGAACATCAGCCCGACGGGCAGGCCTGTCAGCAGGAGTACCCCCGCCGCGGTGTAGGCGATCAGCGGCAGGAAGCCCAGAGCCGCGCGGGGCACCGTGTTGCCCAGCCCGGGATCGTGCCGGAGGGCGAGCGCGGCATGCACCTGGAACCCCGCGGCTCCGGCCGTCGTCGCCAGCAGGAGCACGCCGAACCAGAGCGGTTCGAGTGCGGGGATGAGGGCGATGCCCGAGGTGAGGATCGCGAGCACCAGCCCCGCGATCGCCGCGGCGAGCCGCGCGGTCAGGGCCTTGGCGAGGATGATCTTCTCGATGTTGACGCTCGCCGCGACGATGACCAGCCCGGCGAGGGCCGCAGTCGCGCCCAGCATCGCGACGTGGAACTCCGACCACGCATCCAGTGCATCCGTCATTCCCGGATGCTACCCCCGCGCGCGCACGCTGCGCAGGGGCGTGTCATCACTCCGGTTCGGAGATGTCGGCGACGGTCGCGTCGTAGGCCGCGATGAGATCGTCGGCGTCCACGAACAGGCTGTAGCCGTGGGCACCCGCGCCCATCGCGATCCGCCGCCCGCGGATCGTCTCATCGGCGAAAACGGGCCAGTCGGTGGTGCTGCCGATCGGAACGATCGTGCCGCGTTCGTAGCCGGTCGCGGCCAGTGCGACGGCCGGTTCCGGGAGCTTCAGCCGGTTCACGCCCACGAGGGCGCGCAGCTTCGGCCAGGAGATCTTGCGACCGCCGGGGATGAGCGCGAACAGGAACGTGTCGTCGGCTCTCTTGACCACGAGGGTCTTCACGATGCCGGAGGGATCCAGCCCGAGCAGCGCCGCGGCCTCCTGCAGGCTGTTCGCCGCCGGGCGCTCGCGGATCTCGATGTCGAGGCCGCGTGCGGCCGCGGCGTCGCACACGCGGGCGTGCGGCCCTTCGACGGGCTCGGAAACGGACCCTTCGACGGGCTCAGGAGCCGGCGAAGCGGGCGTGCTCACGCCTCGGGGGCGTTCAGCGGGTCGTCCGCGACCCAGAGCTCGTCGTCGGCACGCAGGGCCTGCCAGGCGGCGACGAGGACGCCCACCGCGGCTGCGGCGCCGAGCACGATCGCGATGACGGCTCCGATGCCGAGTCCGCTCTTGCGCTCCGCGGGCACGGCGACCACGGCGCGGGGGGTGTACGGGGTGCCGGTGCGCTTGGCGTTCGCGATGTCCCACGCACTGAGCGCGGATCCGACCACACCGCCGATCGCGGGGACGACCTTGTGATCCACGACATCGCGAGAGAACTTGATGCTCTTGTCGACGGCGGGAACCACACGGTGCTCGTACACGTCCTGCACGGTGGGGACGACCTGCTCGCGGCGGAAGTTGTCGAGCTGCCTTCCCGCCTCACGGGCGACGTTCGCGGCATCGCCGACGATGACCTGCTGCGCGGCCCACAGCTTGTTCGCCTCGCTCTGCAGCTGGCGGAGTTCCTTCTGACGCTTGCGGCTCAGGCTCACGATGCCCTCCCAATCGAAACGGGGTTCGGACTCCCCATCCTGCCAGAGAAGTGCCTGTGCGGCGGGTGTGCATCCGAGAAGTTCACAGGCGAATCGGAAGGTCGCAGGGATCCGATGCGAGAATGGATCCATGCCTCACGCCACTCACGTCGCCACGCTGCACACCAACCACGGAGACATCGTCGTCAACCTCTACGGTGACCACGCTCCCCGCACGGTGAAGAACTTCGTCGAACTCTCCGACGGCACCGGATCCTGGACGCACCCCGCCACCGGCAAGCCCGGCGAGGGCCCGCTGTACAAGGACGTCATCTTCCACCGGATCATCCCGAACTTCATGATCCAGGGCGGCGACCCGCTCGGCCAGGGCGTCGGCGGCCCCGGCTACAACTTCAACGACGAGATCCACGGCGAACTCAACTTCAACGAGCCCTACATCCTCGCGATGGCCAACGCGGGCCTGCGCCGCAACGCCATCACCGGCCAGGTCGAGGGCACCAACGGCTCGCAGTTCTTCATCACGACCGACCCGACCCCGTGGCTGCAGGGCAAGCACACGATCTTCGGCGAGGTCGCCGATGACGCGTCCAAGGCCGTCGTGGACGAGATCGCCGCGGTGCGCACCGGTGCGGGCGACCGCCCGGTCGAGGACGTGGTGCTGCAGTCCGTCGACATCGTCGCGAACTGACCCCGCGCCCTTCGACAGGCTCAAGGACCCAGGAATCCGGAGCGCACGGATGACGACTTCGGAGTTCCACGCGAATCCCGACAACTTCTGCTACCGGCATCCCGGACGGCAGAGCTTCGTGCTCTGCCAGCGGTGCATGCGCACGATCTGCCCCGAGTGCCAGACGCAGGCCCCCGTCGGCGTGATCTGCCCGGAGTGCATGCAGGAGCAGCGTCGCAGCCAGACCCCGACCCAGCGCCGCGCCAACCGGCGCTGGGGCGCGCGGTCGATGACCGCCGTGGGCGGGCGTCCGCTCGTGACGTACTGGATCCTCGCGATCACCTCCGCGGTGAGCCTGCTGCAGCTGCTCCCTGGAATCGGCTCGGTCATCACCGGCTACCTGCAGTTCGCGGGCGCGTACCTCTACCCGTCACTGTCCGGACTGCCGTTCGAGCCCTGGCGCCTCCTCACGGCGATGCTCGTGCACGGCGGTTTCATCCACCTCGGCCTCAACATGCTGGCGCTGTGGATGGTCGGGCAGCAGCTCGAGCCGCTGCTGGGTCGCGCGAAGTTCCTCACGCTGTATCTCGTGAGCGGTCTCGGCGGCTCCGTCGCGATGGCTCTGATCGATCCGGCGCAGCCCACGGTCGGGGCGTCCGGGGCGATCTTCGGCCTGTTCGTCGCGCTGATCGTGATCGGCCGCCACCTCGGCGGCAACATCGTCGGAGCGCTGGTCGTGCTCGCCATCAACTTCGTGTACGGATTCATCGTGCCGGGGATCGCGTGGGAGGCGCACGTCGGCGGTGCCGTCGTCGGCGCGCTGGTGGCGCTCATCTACGTCCGCACGAGCGGCCGCGGCACGGCGAGGTTCTGGTGGATCGGCCTCGTCTCGGCGCTCGTCCTCGTGCTGCTCGCCGTGGTCGCGATCGTTCCTCCCCTGCTCATCACCGCCGGCCGCTGAGCACCGGACCACAACGGCCCTCGCCTTCAGGCGGGGGCCGTTCGCCGTCCTCCGGGGCCGTGTGAATAACAGCCGTGTAATTCTCCCCACATGGGGATAGATCTGTGGATAACTTCGGGGAGGGGGTGTGCATATCGATCCCCAGAATGTGGATAACCCGCCGGATCCGTGGACAACCCTGCGGGATGCGGTCCCTGAGCCTGTCGAAGGGCGGGAATGCAGAAACGCCCCCGCGTGAGCGAGGGCGTCTCGAGAAGCGGAGCGGTGGCGTCAGCGCCAGCGCGTCGTCATCAGGAAGCCGATCAGGGCGATGCCGAGACCGATCAGCAGGTTCCAGGACTGCAGGCCCGGGATCGGGTACTGCATGCCTGTGATGTAGAAGACCAGGATCCAGGCCAGGCCCAGCAGCATGAAGCCGACCATGACCGGTTTGAACCATACGGCGTTGGGAGCGGTGCCGCCGTCGACCTTCTCGGCAACGGCTTCTTCGGGCTTGCGGGATCGTGCCATGGGCCCAGTCTACCCAACGGGCCGCAGCGCACATCAGGTGGTGTTCGCGAGGAAAGGTCGCCTCGGTAGGATCGCGGGATGACCGACGCCCCGCGAGCCGCCGCACGCCGTGCCGGCCGGGGCGGACGAGCCCGCCGCCGCGTCACGGTCACGAGCGTGCTGGGCGAGCTGCTGCTCACCGCGGGCGTCGTGGTGCTGCTGTACGTGGCATGGCAGATGTGGATCGGCGACATCATCATGAGCGCCGCCGCGAACGACAA
This sequence comes from Microbacterium sp. 22303, assembly GCF_052045265.1. NCBI lineage: Bacteria > Bacillati > Actinomycetota > Actinomycetes > Micrococcales > Microbacteriaceae > Microbacterium > Microbacterium sp. 22303. The sequence continues at coordinate 319,625 of NZ_JBQEOQ010000002.1, forward strand.
GGGGCAGTCCATCAGCGCGCAGTGGGCGAAGGATCCGGCCCCCGCGCTGCCGGCCGAGATCGACGACGGGAGCGGCGTCGACGGCGCGCGCCCCCGATACGAGCCGCCCGTGATGACCGCGCCGGAGGACGGGGCGCCGTGGGGCGCCCTGATGCGCGTGCCGCGCTGGGGCGCCGACTACGCCGTCACGATCGCGGGCGGTGTGACCCGGCCCGACACCCTCGACCACGGCTGGATCGGGGTCTACCCGGGCTCGGGCATGCCAGGGCAGGTCGGCAACCTCTCGATGGCGGCCCATCGCACCACCTGGGGCAAGCCGTTCAACCAGCTCGACCGGCTGCGCCTGAACGACGCGATCGTGATCGAGACGGAGCAGGGCTGGTACACCTATCGGTTCCGCACGCTCGAGTACGTGACGCCGGACAGCGTCGACGTTCTGGATCCCGTCCCGCAGGAACCGGATCCGGCCGCGGCGGGCGCCCCCGGAGGCCGGTACATCACGCTCACGGCGTGCTCGCCGCTGTACTCGCTCGCCGAGCGCATCGTGGCGTACGGGGTGTTCGAGAGCTTCCAGCCGCGGGCCCTGGGCGCCCCGGACTCGTTGAAGGCGGTGAGCTGATGTACGGCGCGCTGTGGCGCATCCTCCCCGGCCCGTGGTGGGTGCGGCTGATCATCGTGCTGGTGCTGCTGGCCGCGGTGCTGTACGGACTCATGTTCTGGGTGTTCCCCTGGGTGAGCCCGCTGATCTCGCCCGGCGATGTGAGCATCGAGCCCGCGCCGACCCCGTCCTGAGCGGATCCGGGGGGCACCGCGTTTCGCCTCCGCGTTTCGTCTCGCCTTCGGCTCGCTCAACGCCCGTGCGCTGCGCGCAGCGCGCTCAACGACCTCGACGCGTCACTTGCCGGTGCAGTAGCTCAGGTCGATCGTCGACAGCACGGGAACGTCTCCGGGGGGCGCCGACATCGACGCGACCGTCTTCGGATCCGTGGCCTTGCAGTTCGGGTTGCCGACCGGGTTCGCCGTGAGCCCCAGCTCCTGCAGGGTCTGAGTCGCCGAGTCCAGCGTCCAGCCGGTGAGGTTGTTCAGCGTCACCACGCCGCTCGCGACGACGAGGTCGATGACGGTACCCGGAGCGACCTTGGTGTCGGCCTGCACGCTCGACGACAGCACGATGTCGTGCTGCGTGCGGGGGTCGTTCTCCTGCCGGATGGATCCGAGTTGCAGACCCGCCTTGGAGAGAGCGTCCTTGGCGGCGGTGGCGCTGAGGCCCACGAGCTGCGGGACCTTGACATCGGCCGCGCCGCTGGAGACGTACACGGTGACGGACTGGCCCTTGTCCATGTGGGTACCGGCCTCGGGCTCGGTGCTGACGACCTTGCCCTTCTCGACGTTCGCATCCGACTGGTCGATGCGTATGGCGCGCAGGTCGTTCTTCGACAGCAGCGCGACAGCCGATTCGTAGGTCTGCCCCGCCAGGCTCGGAACGGTGCGGGTGGCGCTCGGCACATCCGTGGTGGGCTTGATCGCGAGCACCCAGATCAGCACCGAGGCCAGCAGCACCACGAGCAGTGCCACGCCGGCCCAGATCCACGCCACCGGGGGACCCGACTGCGTGCGCGTCATGGTCGTGTCGGTGGAGAGCTGGCGGAGGGTGCGCGCGGTCTCCTGGGCGTGCCGCGGGCTCGGCCCGTACAGCTCACTGGTGAGCGATGACAGCTGCTTCTTCGTGGGGACGGCGCCGGTCACGGCGTCGTCCAGCGCGGTGCGGAACGAGACCGCATCGGGGAAGCGCTGGAAGGGATCCTTCGCCATCGCGCGCAGCACGACCGGATCCAGGGCGCGGATGCGCTCGAGCTCAGCGGCGGAGCGCTCCTCGTCGTGCACCTCGCTCGGCGGCAGCGGGGTCTCGCTGACGTGCTGGTAGGCGACGGCCACCGGGGAGTCACCGCGGAACGGCTGCCGTCCGGTCAGCATCTCGTACAGGACGATGCCGGCGGAGTACAGGTCGGTGCGCGCGTCGACCTGCTCGCCCTTGGCCTGCTCCGGCGAGAAGTACGCCGCGGTGCCGATGATCTGCGTGGTCTCGGCGACCGTGGACGACGAGTCCGACACGGCACGGGCGATCCCGAAGTCCATCACCTTGACCGTGCCGGCCGGTGTGATCATCACGTTGCCCGGCTTGATGTCGCGGTGCACGACACCGGCGCGATGCGAGTACTCCAGAGCCTCGAGAATTCCGTCGGCATAGCGCACCGCATCGGCGGTCGACACCGGCCCGCGCGCGATGATGTCCTTCAGCAACTCGCCGTGCACGAGTTCCATGACGATGAACGGCACAGGCTCGGCCGCGGTGCCCCCGGCCTCAGGGGTGGCATCCTCGCCCGCGTCGAACACGCGCACGATCGAGGGGTGCGACATGCGCGACGCCGCCTGCGCCTCCATCCGGAACCGGGTGCGGAAGGCGGTGTCGCGCGCGAGCTCCCTGTCCAGGATCTTGATCGCGACCTCGCGCCCGAGGGTCAGGTCGTACCCCCGGTGCACATGGGCCATGCCACCGCGGCCGATGAGGTCATCGACGCGGTACCGCCCCGACATCACACGCGTGATCGTCGCCACAGAGGACCCCCCTGGTTCTCTCGTTCGTACTGCTGACCGACGTCAGGGTGTCGGCGCCGGAGTGACCGGGCCGGTGCCCGGCAGGATCGGATCCGCCATCTGCGGCGACGGACCGCTCTCGCGCTTGCTGTCCCCGCACAGCGCGATGTACGTCGCGGTGACCTGAGCTCCGGGCTGGTTCGCGATCGAGATCTGCGCGTTCATCGTGCCGGCGTCGAAGGTCTTCTGGGATCCGTCGCCGACGAAGGTCGCGTTGGTCAGCGTCACCACGTAGCCCGACACGTTGCCGGTGCCGCTGGGGCATACGAAGCCGGCCCAGCTGAGCTGCACGGTCTGCCCGGCGATCGCCGGTCCGCCGAGCGTCGGCGGCGAGTCGGGTGCGCCGATCGGAGCGAGGTCGCCGTAGACGGTGAGCTTGACCGAGGTGCCCTTCTTGACGTTGCCGCCGCTGGGGTCGGTGCTGTAGACCGTGCCGACCTTGTCCTGCGCGGGGGCGCTGTCGCCCGTCGAGCAGGATCCGTCGAGGCCTGCGCCCTTGAGCGTCTGCACCGCGGCGTCACAGGTCTGGCCGACCAGGCCCAGCGTGCTGAGCGCGACGGTGTCGGCCGTCGGCGTCGGGGTGGGCGTCTTGCTCGGCGTCTTGATCGGCGTGGTCTGCGAGGTCGTCGACGGAGCGGGCTCCGGGGCCTTCTGGTTCGACAGCAGTGCCCAGATGGTGCCGCCGAGCACGATGATCAGCAGCGCGATGAGGGCGATCAGCGGCCAGGTCCACGGGCTGCGCTTCTTCTTCTCCGGGGCCGCATCGGCCTCGGTCGGGATCTGCGCCGTGGTCGGCATGATCGTGGTCGCACCCTGCGTCGCGCCCATGAGCTGCGTCATGGCGTCGTCGGAGCTCGCGACGGCACCGGCGCCAACGACGCCGGCGATGACGGCGGGCACCGCGATTGCGGCGGAGTTCAGGTCGCCGCGGCGCAGCGCCTGCGCGGCACGGGCGACGGTGGCAGCGGAGCTCGGCCGGTCCGCCGGCTTCTTCGCGATCATCGCCATGACCAGGTTCTGCACCGGCTGCGGCACCGTGGCGGGCAGCGGCGGCGGGGTGTCGTTGATCTGCGCCATCGCGATCGCGACCTGCGACTCGCCCGTGAACGGGCGCTTCCCAGCCAAGCATTCGTACGCGACGATGCCGAGCGAGTAGATGTCGGTGGCCGGGGATGCGGCGTGCCCGGATGCCTGCTCGGGCGAGAGGTACTGCACGGTGCCCATGACCTGACCGGTGGCCGTGAGCGGCACCTGGTCGGCGATGCGGGCGATGCCGAAGTCGGTGATCTTGACGCGGCCGTCCGGCGTGATCAGCAGGTTGCCGGGCTTGATGTCGCGGTGCACCAGACCCGCGGCGTGCGCGGCCTGCAGTGCGGAGGCGGTCTGCGCGACGATGTCGAGCGTCTTGTCGGCGCTGAGGGTGCCCTCGCGCTCGATGATGGTCGAGAGGGCCTCGCCGGGCACGAGCTCCATGACGAGGTACGCGGAGCCGTTCTCCTCGCCGTAGTCGAAGACGCTCGCGATGCCCTCATGGTTCACCAGGGCCGCGTGGCGGGCCTCGGCGCGGAAGCGCTCGAGGAAGCCAGGATCCCCCATGTACTCGTCCTTGAGGATCTTGATGGCGACGGTCCGCCCGATGACGTGGTCGGTCGCCTCCCACACCTCGCCCATGCCGCCGATGGCGATCCGAGACTGCAGCTCGTAGCGACCGCCGAAATGCACACCTTGCGTCGGCCTCATTTCTTCAGCACCGCCTCCATGACCTTCTTGGCAATCGGTGATGCGATTGCATCACCGGATCCGGATTGTCCTTGCCCACCGCCGTCTTCGACGACGACCGCAACGGCGATCTCCGGGTTCGAAGCGGGCGCGAAGCCGGTGAACCACAGCGTGTAGGGATCTGTGTCGCCGTTCTCCGCTGTGCCCGTCTTACCGGCCACGTCGACTCCGTCTATTCTTGCACCCTGCGCCGCGCCGCTTGAGACCGACGCCTGCATGGCCGCGGTGATCGCCGCGGCCTGCTCGGAGCTCATGGCCTGCCCGAACTGGGTGTTGTCGAACTGCTTCTGCACCGACAGATCGTCGCCGAGGACCTGATCCACCATGCGCGGGTTCATCACGACGCCGTCGTTCGCGATGCCGGCGGCGACCATGGCCATCTGCAGCGGGGTCGCCCGCACGTCGCCCTGACCGAACCCGGTGAGACCGGTCTGGTCGGAGGACAGGCTCTTCGGATAGGTCGACGGGGTCGACTCCAGCGGGAGGGAGAACGCCTTGCCGAAGCCGAACTTCTCCGCCGTGGCGCGGATGTCCTTGTCGCCGAGCTGAACGGCCAGCTCTGCCATCGGGATGTTGCAGCTGAGCCGGATCGCATCGGCGAGGGTCACGGTCGGCCCGTCGCCGCAGGTGCCGCCCCAGGCGTTGTGCACCGCGGTAGTCGTGCCGGGCAGCGTGTAGGCGGCGGGATTCGGGAACGTCGACTGCATCGTGAACTTGCCGGAGTCGAGCGCCGCGCTGGCCACGACCAGCTTGAACGTGGATCCGGGAGGGTTCATGTTGCCGCCGATGGCGCGGTTGTTCAGCGGCTTGTTCGGATCGGCGACGAGCCCGTCGTAGGTCTTGTTGGCCGCGGTCCCGTCGTGCACGGCGAGGGAGTTCGTGTCGAAGCCGGGGGTGGAGACCATGGCCAGGATCCGCCCGGTCTTCGGCTCGATGGCGACGACGGCGCCCTGGTAGCCCTGCAGGGCGTCGTAGGCGGCCTTCTGCGCCACCGGGTCGAGACTGAGGCGCACGTTCGCGCCCTTCTGCGGCTGGCCCGAGATGATGCGCTCGATCGAGGACAGGAACTGCGTGCTGCCGGTGCCGCTGAGCTCGCTGTTCATGGCCTTCTCGATGCCGGTGGCGCTGCCCAGGGCCGGGTTGTAGTAGCCCGTGACGGCGGACCACATCTGCGGGTCGGTGTACACCCGCTGGAACGAGTACATGTCGCCCGACGGCGTCGACGTGGCGATCGGGGTGTCGCCCGCGAGGATGGATCCGCGCTGGATCTCGTAACTGTCCAGACGCGTGCGCCGGTTCGCGTCGTTCTGCGAGAGCGCATCGGCCTGCACGACCTGGATCCAGCTCACCGAGCCGAACAGTGCGAGGAACATGACCAGCACGAGGATGCTGATCCGACGGAGTTCTTTCGTCATCCGATCACCTTCCTCATCCGATCACGACCCTGGGCTGGCGGCGCACCCCGTCGGAGATGCGCAGCAGCAGCCCGACGATGAGCCAGTTCGCGATGAGCGAGGATCCTCCCGCGGCGAGGAACGGGGTGGTGAGTCCGGTCAGCGGGATCACCCGGGTGACGCCGCCGACCATGATGAACACCTGCAGACCGATCGTGAAAGAGACCCCCACCGCCAGCAGTTTGCCGAAGTCGTCCTGCCCGGCGACGCCGATCCGCAGTCCGCGGCTGACGAACACCATGTACAGGCAGAGCAGGGCGAACAGCCCGATGAGGCCGATCTCCTCGCCGAGGCTGGTGATGATGAAGTCGCTCTCGGCGACGGGCGTGATCTGCGGGCGGCCCTGGCCGAGGCCGGTGCCGAGCAGTCCGCCGTGCGCGAGGCCGAAGATGCCCTGCGTGAGCTGGTAGCTCTGGTCCTCCATGAGGTCCGGGTTGAAGGCGTTGATCCAGGTGTTGAACCGGTTCTGCACGTAGGTGAGGAACTGCGACACGATCGCGACGCCGACCACCACGCCCGCGACGCCGATGAGCACCCAGCTCGTCTTGCCGGTCGCGACGTAGAGCATGACGATGAACATGCCGAAGATGAGCACACCGGTGCCGAGGTCGTGCTGGGCGACGATGATCGCGAGCGAGATCAGCCACACCACGATCACGGGCCCGAGCTCGCGCATGCGCGGCCAGGTGATGCCGGCGAAACGCTTGCCCACCGAAGACAGGCTCTCCCTCGTGCGAACCAGGTAGCCGGCGAAGAAGATCGCCAGGAAGATCTTCGCGAGCTCGCCCGGCTGGATCCCGAGTCCGGCGATGTTGATCCAGACGTCCGCGTTCGCGTCGTCGACGCCGAGGCCGGGGATGAACGGCAGGATCAGCAGCACGATGCCGGTCAGGCCCGACAGGTACGTGAAGCGGTACAGCACGCGGTAGTTGCGCAGGAAGATCACGAGCGCGATGGCGCCGATCACCGAGATCGCCATCCACATGAGCTGCTTGTTCGAGTAGGCGTCGAAGCCCACCCGGTGCGCCGCGATGTCGAGACGGTAGATCTCCGCGATCCCGACGCCGGTCAGCAGCGTCGCGATCGGCAGGACGAACGGATCCGCATCGCTCGCCACGAAGCGCAGCACGATGTGCAGGGCGAAGACGAGCACGGCGAGCCCGCCGCCGATGAGCAGGATCATCGGGTCGATCCGGCCCAGCGCGCCCAGCTGCACGAGGGTGAGCGCGGTGCCCGCGACGACCACGGCGAAGAGCAGGAGCCAGAACTCGCGGTTGCGCTGCGTCTGCGGCCCGCGGATCCTGCGCAGCGCGCGCAGCACGGCGGTGTCGGCGGCGACGTCGCCGGCGTGAGGTGCGGGTGCGGTGGATGTCATGGCTTCTTCCCCGTCCCGGCCGAGGCGCGGAGGCGCTCGACGATGGCGTTCGCATCGTCGAGGGACCGTGCGGTGATGGTCTGCTGCACGAGCGACTGGTTGAAGCTCGGCAGATCGGACATGCTGATGCCGGTGTCGTCGTACACGTGCGAGAGGGAGATCGGGCCGAGATCCTGCTGGATCCCCTGGAAGACCGCGACCGTGTCCGACTGTGTGTCGACGCCCACGAAGTAGCGCGTCTGAGTCCACGCGTAGGCGCCGAACAGCGCGGCCGCCATGAGCGCGATCACGACGATGAGGCCGGTGATCCAGCCGACCCGCCGGCGCACCGAGCGGCGGTGGTCCTCCTCGATGAGCTCCTCGAGGTAGTCGGCGGCGGGCTCGAAGTGCGTCGGCTCGTTCGCCGCCTGGCGCACGGGGTGCAGCCAGCTGGGACGGGCCGGGCGCGCCGCCGGAACGACGATGCCCTGCGGATTCGCCGCAGCGCCGACGACCGTGGCGGATCCGGAGAGCACGGGGTGCTGGCCGCCGACATCGACGATCACGATCGTGACGTTGTCGGGGGCGCCGCCGTCGAGGGCGTACCTCAGAAGGCCGTCCGCGGTGCGCCCCGGCGCCATGCCGAGCCGCAGCGTCTTCTGCATGTGCGCCTCGTCGACCACGCCGGACAAGCCATCGGAACACAGCACCCAGCGGTCGCCGGGCAGCGTCGGCATGACGAACATGTCGAGCTCGGGATCCGCGTCCATGTCACTGAGCACGCGCATGAGCACCGAGCGGCGCGGGTGATAGCGCGCCTCCTCGGGGGTGATCCGCCCTGAGTCGACCAGGCGCTGCACGAACGTGTGGTCGGTGGTGATCTGGGTGAGCGTCTCGTCGCGGTAGAGGTAGATGCGCGAGTCGCCGATGTGGCCGATGACGGCATAGTCGTCGACCATGATGATCGCGTCGAGCGTGGTGCCGAGGCCTGCCAGTTCCGGGCGGTCCTTGACGGCGCGGATCATGTCGCCCGCGGCGGTGGTGGCGGCCGCCTGCAGCGAGGCCTCCGCGTCCATGGTGGAGGGGTAGGCGTGGTCGAGGTTCTGCAGCCGGTGGATCGCGATGCTGCTCGCGACGTCGCCACCCGCGTGGCCGCCCATGCCGTCGGCGACGACGAACAGGTTCGCCCCGGCGTAACCGGAGTCCTGGTTGTTGGAGCGGACCTTCCCGGTGTGGGAGATCGCGGCGCTCGAGCCCTCGAAGACCATGGTCGCCGGTTACGCCCGCAACTCGAACGTGGTGGCGCCCACCTTGATGGGCGCGCCGATCGGTACGGGCACCGGGGCGCCGACGCGCTCGCCGTTCAGGAACGTGCCGTTCGTGGAGTCGAGATCCTGCAGCATCCACGCCTCGCCCCACAGCAGCAGTCGCGCGTGGTGGCTGGACGTGTAGTCGTCGCGGATCACCAGGCCGGATTCGCTGGAACGTCCGATCGACATCGGCTCGGATCCGAGCGGCACTTCGAGGCCGGCCTTCGGACCCGAGGTGATCACGAGCTTGGTGACGGTGGACGTGGTGGCGGGGCCGCCGGGCTTGCCCTTCGGCGCGGCCGCGGGCTTGGCGGGCGCCGGCTTCGCGGCGGGAGCGCTCGCCGCGGCGGCTTGGCCCTGAGGAAGCTTGCGCACGCGCACGCCGAACAGATCCGCACGCAGCGAGTAGACGACCGCGAACACGAAGAACCACATCAGCACGAGGAAGCCGATGCGCAGCAGGAGCAGCGTCAGTTCACTCACGGATTGACCCCGAACGCGCGCGTCGCGTCGTCTCCGCGGCTGCCGCGGGCCGGTGCCGAGACGGGCACGACCTGGAAGGTCAGGTCCGTGCGGCCGATCGTGATGACCATGCCGCTCTCCAGCTGGGCCTCGCGCACGCGCTGGCCGTCGAGCTTGGTGCCGTTGGTCGAGCCGAGATCGCGGAGCATGGCGTGGTCGCCGTCCCACAGCACCTCGGCGTGCTTGCGGCTGGATCCGGCGTCGGCGATGGTGATGTCGGCATCGCTGCCGCGCCCGATGACGGTGCGGGCCTTCGTGAGCGGGTACCGGGATCCGCCGGTCGAGATCTCGGCCTGCCAGGTGACCCGTCCGGCGCTCGAGGTCGAGGCGGACTCGACGCGCACGGTGCCGGTGGCGAGCTTGTCGTCGGCCTCGAGGGCGATGTTCACGGGGCCGGCGAAGCTGTAGCCCTGGGAACGGGCGTGCTCCTTCACCAGCACGTGCAGCTCGTCGATGAGAGCGGATCCGAGTCCGTGCATGGCGGTCGCGTCCTCGCCGCTGAGATTCACGAGGAAGGTGCTCGGCACGATGATGCGGTCGCGGCTGACGACAGCGGCCTTGGTGTCCATCTCACGGCGCAGGGCCGAGGCGATCTCCACGGGCTGGATGCCGCTGCGGAAGGTCTTCGCGAAGGCGCTGTTCACTGCGCGCTCGAGACCCTTCTCAAAGCTGTCTAGTAGTCCCACTGGGCTCCCATGGCTCACCGATCGGTACGGCCATGTTAGCGACACGGCCTGAATGAAGCCCCGGATGGCGCGATACGCAGGAAACCCTGAAGCGGTCGGGTGACGCGGCGGGCGGAAGGCAGGGCTCGGATCCGCGAGGGGCCCGGCCGCGCGGGATCCGGTCGCGCGGGACCCGGCGTGCGGATGGGGCGGCCTGCGGGCGCGGCGCCGTGGTTCGGTCCAGGTCTCGGGGCGTGATATTCTCGGGAGGTTGGTTCGCGAGGATCGACATGCGCGAGTGGCGGAATAGGTAGACGCGCTGGCTTCAGGTGCCAGTGCCTGCAAGGGCGTGGGGGTTCAAGTCCCCCCTCGCGCACAGAACGAAGAGGGCCCGGATCTCAGGATCCGGGCCTTCTTCGTCTCCGCGCGCAGAGCGGCCGCGGCCCTCCTCCTCGTGACAGACGGATGATCGATGTCATTGCCGCATGAGCCGACCGGATCGATTCCGCTCGTACGTGTGCGAATGCGTTCGCTTCCTTTCGTTGGAACACGCTTTCCCGTGACCATGGGGGCACAGGACTGCATTCGAGGAGGAACGCACGATGGCCCGCACTTCGCATCCCCATCCCACTGCCGCATCGGGGAGGATCCGCCGCTGGACAGGCCTCCTGGCCGGTGCAGCGACTCTTGCTCTGCCGCTCGTCGGGCTCGGGGCGCTGCCCGCCGCCGCAGCGACCGGCGCCGAGTATCGCGTCGACTGCGGCGCGGCCGACGCCGGCGCGGACGGCAGCGCCGACCACCCGTACACGACCCTCGCCGAGGTGAACGCTCTCGCGCTCCAGCCCGGTGATGCGCTGCTGTTCGCCCGCGGCACGACGTGCACGGGCACGCTGTCCCCGCACGGATCCGGATCCGCTGATGCGCCGATCGTCGTGGGCGCCTACGGCGATGGCGCCGCGCCGGTCATCGACGGCGCGGGCGCGCACGACGCCGTACTGCTGAAGGACATCGAGCACATCACGGTGCAGGACCTCGCGATCACGAACGCCGCGAACCCCGGCACCGAGAGGAACGGGATCCGTCTCTCCCTCACCGACTTCGGCAAGGCGAGCGGCTACGTGCTGCAGCGTCTCGACGTGCACGACGTGATGGGCGACGACAACAAGGGACTGAATGGATCCGCTGCGATCCAGATCGGCATCGGGGGCAAGAGCACGCCGACGTGGATCGACGGGCTGCAGATCCGCGACAGCACGATCACGCATGTCGGGCGCGAGGGCGTCTACTTCAAGTCGACCTGGAACAAGCGTCCCGAGGTGGGATCCCAGGACACCAGCGGTCTCGGACCGTGGACGCCGAGCACGGGCGTCGTCATCGCCGGCAACACCCTGACGAGCGTCGCGGGCGACGGCATCAAGGTCGACACGACGAAAGGCGCGGTGATCGAGCACAACATCCTCGCGGGCTTCCAGCTCCGATCCGCCGTGGCCAATGCCGGCATCTGGCCCTTCAACGCCGACGACACGCTCGTGCAGTACAACGACGTGTCCGGGGGTGGCAACAGCCACGATGGCATGTCGTTCGACGCCGACGGCGGATCCCAGAACACCGTCTTCCAGTACAACTACAGCCATGACAACGCGGGCGGCCTGCTGCTCGTCTGCCCCTACTCCGGTGCGCGCACCTGGGGCACTGTGTTCCGCTACAACATGAGCTACGACGACGCGGCGCGGGTGTTCCAGCTGTGCCCCGGCAACATCCAGGACACGCACATCTACAACAACACCATCGTCGACGAGCACGCGACGCCCACGTACTTCCTCCAGGACGACAACAGCACCAGCCGCGGCGTGACCTTCAGCAACAACATCATGGTCAACCGCGGCGCTCCCATGGGCGTGCAGGTGCGCGGCCCCGGGCTGTCGTTCGATCACAACCTCTTCATCGGCGTCACGGGCGTGCCCGCGAATGCCGACGGCGCCGTCAACCCGGGCGGTCTCGGCGACGACCCCGGCTTCGTGGAGGAGTCTCACAAGCCGATCGGCCTCGACGATCTCGGCGGTCTGGGGCTGCGCCAGTTCTCGCCGGCCTTCCGCGCCGGTCTCGCGGTCGCGGACAACGGCGGACGGGACATCACCGGTACTCCGGTGCCCGAGACGGGCCCCGTGAACCTGGGCGCGGATCAGGGCGTCGGCGCCCACACGGATCCGTCGGCGGTGCTGCGGATGCCGTCCGTCACGGCCGCGGCGAGCCTGCCGGTCACCGTGCACGTCACCGCGACATTCTGGGGCGCCAAGCCCACGCGCAGCGCGACGGCCGCATTGCAGGCGCCGGACGGATGGACGGTGACCCCGGTCCAGGCGAGCGTTCCGGACGGGCTGAAGTCCGGCGCGGGCGCGGAGCTGTCCTGGACCGTGACCCCGCCCGCCGATGCCGCGGAAGGAACAGCGACGCTGACCGCGACCGTGACCGCCGGCGACGGCCTGCTCGGCGGCGTCGCGACGGACGCAAAGGTGCGCGCCCTGTTCGCGTCGGTCGAGGCCGCCTACAACGATGTGGCCATCACCGCGGACGGCGCCTCGCCGTATACGGGCGATCTCGCGCTCAGCCGGAGCAGCCTCTCCTCGAACGAGCTGCTGAAGGCCAAGGGCATCGCTCCCGGTGCGACCGTTCAGGGCGCAAAGGTCGCCTACACCTGGCCGCAGTTCACGCCGGGTGAGAAGAACGCGGTGTGGGCTAGCGGGCAGAGCATCGCCGTGCACGGGCAGGGCACCGCGCTCGGACTCGTGGTGTTCGGCGTGAACGCATATCCCACCCCGGTGTCCGGCACGGCATCGGTGACGTACACGGACGGATCCACGAGCTCGTTCACGCTCGCCGCCGGCGACTACTACTACAACCAGCCGGCGACGGGGAACACGTTGTTCACGAAGATGGCCTATCGCAACACCCCCAGCGGCAAGGGAAACGGCCCGTTCAGCCTCTTCGAGAGCACGATCCCGATCGACGGCGCGAAGCAGGTCGCCTACGTGACGCTCCCGCAGCGGCCGGCCGACACGGACGGCAAGACGCCGGGCCTGCTGGTCCTGGCGATCGGCGTCGGCTGACCCGCGCGGTGAGCCGAGTCCCTGTCCCGTCGTGCGGGCAGGGACTCCGCCCGCGCGCAGACGCTTCACACTGCAGCCGAAGGGCCAGTATGTTGGCCTCAGCGCGCCCCGGCACGGGGATCGCAGGATGCGGATCGCGGCTGAGCGGCCGAGTGACCCGTGAGGCGAAGGGGGCACCGTGGCCGGCGACGAGAGTGCAGTCCTTCCGGATCCGGATGAGGCCCGACGCGGACGCTCCGACCGCCTGCGCGGCGGGATCGCCCGCCCGATCGGCGTGATCGCCCGGCAGAGCTCGGCGATCCGGATCGTGCTGGGGCTCGCGCTCGTCGCGGTCGGCGCCGTCTTCCTCCTCGTGTCGATGACGGTGCAGACGATCGCGCTGGTCACCGGGATCGGGATCCTGCTGGTCGGTGTCGCCGTTCTGGTCGTGCCCGGGGACCGCGCCGAGGGACCCGGATCCGGATCCCGTTCGCTTCCCGTGATCGTCAGCCGGGTGCTCGGTGCACTGCTCGTGCTGCTGGGCGCCGGGATGGCGCTGTGGCCCGCAGCGGGCGCGCCCCTGCTGGCGCAGCTCCTCACCGTGGCGCTCGTCGTCTTCGCCGTGGCGACCGTCATACGGGCGTTCCGGCCCGGCGCGGACCAGCGCGTCACGGGCATCATCGGGGCCGTCGCGACACTGGCTGTCGCCGCGGTCACGGTGTTCTGGCCCGTGCTGACCCTGGTCGTGTTCCGCCTCGGAGTGGGGGCGTGGTTCGTCTTCATCGGGCTGCAGCTGCTCGTGCGGGTGCTCTGGCGTCGCCCCCAGGCGCCCCGCGCCCCGGGTGGACGTCGCGGGGTGCGCTGGCTCCGCACGATCGGGGCGAGCGTCGCCCTCGTGCTCGCGGTCGCGCTCGCCGCGGGCAGCGGCGCGCTGCTCGGCGGCACCCCGCTGCCGGTGCCGGACGGGTTCTACACCCCGCCCGCCGACGTGCCGGCGCAGGCCGGCACCCTGATCCGCTCCGCACCGATGACCGTCGGCGTGCCGGCTGGGGCGAAGGCCTGGCGGATCCTCTATACGACAACGAACCCCGACGGATCCCCGGCGGTCTCGAGCGGCACCGTGCTCGCACCGGCGGATCCCGGACCGGATCCACTCCCCCTGCTCACCGTCTCGCATGGCACGGTCGGCGTCGTCCCCGGCTGCGCGCCCTCGCTCAGCGCCGAGCCGTTCGCCGACGGCGCGGGAACGGCGATGGTCGACATGGTCACGAAGCACGGCTGGGTCGCCGTGACCAGCGACTACATCGGTCTGGGCACGAAGGGCCCGCATCCCTACCTCGTGGGCGACGCGGAGGCGCGCAACGTGTGGGACGCGTCCAAGGCCGTGCTCGGCTTCAGCGAGCTCAAGGTCTCCACCGACACGGTGATCTGGGGCCACTCGCAGGGCGGTCAGGGATCGCTGTGGACGGGTCAGATCGCCGCGTCGTACGCCCCGGAGTTCACGGTCAAGGGCGTCGCCGCGTTCGCGCCCGCGTCGAACCTGTACGCGCTCGCCGAGGCGATCAAGTCGGAGACGGCGGGCAAGACGGTCTCGGCGTACATCGCCGCGACCTGGGACAAGGTGTTCCCGGATCTCGACGTCGAGAAGAACCTCACGCCCGGATCCGCAGGTCCCGTGGAACGCATCGGTGGACTCTGCTTCAACGGGCACGACGGCCTTGCGGCGATCCTGCGCGGCAGTCAGGTGCCGAACCAGATCTTCCCGAACGCGCTGCTGGCGGGGCCCTTCGGTGACAAGCTCAAGGAGCAGGAGCCCATGGGGCCGTTCCCTGCTCCCCTGCTGGTCGCCCAGGGTCTGGCGGATCCGCTCGTGAAGCCCGTGATCCAGGACGAGTGGGTCAAGGCTCGCTGCGATGCCGGCATCCCCGTCGACTACCGCACCTACCCGGGGCTCGGGCACGTGGAGCTCGTGGGGCCCGACTCGCCGCTCACGCCGCAGCTCGAGCAGTGGACCCTGGACCGCTGGGACGGAAAGGCGCCGACCCCGGACTGCGACCACCTGCCGGCGGGCTGAGGGCGCACAGCCCGGATCAGCGGGCGAGAGGGCATCGCGGGAGCGCGATGGCGGCCATCCGGTACACAGTGATGGTCCGCGCAGCCCGTTCCGGCGCCTGTGGATAACCATGGCACCGCGGTGACACTGACGCGCCCCGAGTCGCGCCGCTAACGTCTGTCGTGCCCTGGATCGGCGCTCGGGAACGCGTCGAGCGGGGTGCGGGGGGATCGCCGGACCCGGGATCCGGCGATGCGGCGGGACGTGCGACGAACGGGAACGAGGGCGAGTGACGGGGCGAAGCAGGCAGAGCGCTCGATCGACTGGCGTGGCGCTGCTGCTGGCGGCGATCGTCACCGGCATCGTGGTCGTACCGTCCTCCCCCGCGTACGCCGATGAGGATTCGATCCGCTTCAGCAGCGGCGAGGCGCACGCCACTCTGGGGCCGAACGATGTGCTGCGCATCGACGGGCGGCTGCGGTACTTCAACAACTGCTCGGCGCCGGCGAACGCCGGCGGGATCGACGATTTCGTCTACCCGGCGGCGGACGTCTACGTCGTCGCCGCGAACCATGAACCCTCCGACGGCGACGCGCTGAGCGACGCCTCCGGCACGCCCACCACGATCGTGCAGGCGGGGGGTACGTTCGTGGACGAGATCCTCACGATCACCCAGCCCAGCGGATCCCTGCCGGAGGGGGAGTACTCGATCGTCGTCGACACCTGCCAGAACGGTGTCTTCAACGCCGCGTCCGACACGCTCCTGAGCGACACGATCAGCGTCGCATTCCCGCCCGTCCTGCCCGCGATCGATCAGTCCATCCTGGAGCTGAAGAACAATGCCCGCACCCAATGGGGCAACTGGCAGGAGATCGCGAAGCTGTTCGACACCCTCCTGAACGTCGACAAGGCTGCCGGCTGCGGCACCGCCGCATTCGAGCACGGCGAAGAACTGGAGGACGCGCTGCACGGCTGCCTGGAAGTCATCAACATCTGGGTGGACTCCCCGGCGATCTCCACCTGGATCGAACAGACCGGGCGGATCAAGGATGCCGCCCGATGCCATGGCGACGACGCCGGTGCCTGCTTCGGTTTGATCTCCTCGTACTGGGGGCTGGACGGATCCCCGGTGCGCACCTTCGTCACGTCCGGGGCCAAGAACCTCATCGCGAACCAAGCCAAGACGTTCTTCGGGATCTATGCCGACCCCCCGCGCACCGATTACACCTCCGCGTCCTCGGCGGTGCAGCCCGACCTGCCGATCCCGCAGACCCAGGGCGACGGTCCGGTCTTCGACCGGCTGAGCGAGTTCGCGACCGCACTGGAACGCGAGCAGCTGATGCGGACCGCACTGCTGGCCGCGCTAGAGCGCTATCAGGGCGCCCAGGCCGCGGGCGATACCGCGGCGGCCGTGGCCCAGGCACGCTCTGCGGCGAATCTGGCCGACACCATTGCGGACGCCGCACCCGTCACCGCCGCGTTGCTGCAGGGCTGGTTCGACGGGGTGCAGACCGCGATCCCCGACCTCACCGCGATCACGCAGGACGAATGCGCCGACGCGCGGCGCCTGCTCGGCGGGCTGAACGGGGCGAACGGCAGCGGGATCACCCCTGCCGAGAACCAGGCCCTGCGCAACTGGGGCAACGCGGGTTCGGCCCGATCTGCGTGGCTCGACGAGGTGCGCGCGAACGGCATCGTCCCTGGCGGCCTGAACTGCGCGCCGCTGTCGAACCTCGGGCCGGTGAGCGCCGTCGTGAACGGGCAGAGCGCCGAGTCCGACCAGCTGCGCAGCACGGCGACGACGCTGCGACAGCTGGCTGACGGAATCGTCGGATCCGCCACCACGCCGACCCTGCGTCTGACGGGTGCGACGGGAGCGACGGTCGGTGCGCCTGTGACCCTGGCCGCGAGCGCGAACCTGGGTGCGACGGTGAGCTGGGATCTGGACGGCGACGGCGCATTCGACGATGCGACCGGGGCGTCCGCAACGGTGACGTTCGCCATCGCGGGCCATCGGTTCGTCGCGGCGAAGGCAACGGTCGGCGACGGCCCGGCGGTCACCGCGCACGCGCTGGTCCACGTGACAGCGGCGAACGGCGCTCCGCGGATCGACGGCTTCGATCCGGCAGGGATCGACGGGCGCGCCTACGCCACCACGGCAGTGGGCGACCAGCAGACCTTCACCGTGCAGGCGAACGACCCCGAGGGTGAGGCCCTGCGCTACGACTGGTTCGTCGACGGCGCCGTGCAGACCGGGAACGGGCCGACACTGACGCTCACCCCGGCGGGTGGCGATCGCGGGCCGCATACGGTGAGCGTGCAGGTGCAGGATCCGCATCCCGGAAACGTCGCCGAGCAGGCCTGGCGCTGGCAGGTGAACGACCCCGATCGAGACCACGACGGCTGGGCGGACAACGCGGTCGCCGACTGCGACGACCATGATGCGTCCGTGCATCCGGGTCAGGTAGAGGTGCTGTACAACGGCCGGGACGACGACTGCAACACCGCGACCGCCGACCAGCCGGCGAATCTCGGGACGGGCGGCGAAGTGTGGACCTGGGGCGACTACCGTGGCAACGCGCGGGGCGGAGCCGCCGATGTCCCGGCACCGATGGGAATCACGGACGCGGTACAGATCTCGGGCTTCATGGTGGGAGGCAACGCACTGCGCAGCGATGGCACGGTGTGGGGCTGGGGCGACGGCAACGGGTCCATCACCCGGCTGCCCGGCACGAACTACGGACCGATGTACGGCCTCGGCAGCGAGTCCGGGGAACTCGGCGGCGTGACGGCGATCACCGAGACCACCTACCTGGTGCCGGCCGTTTTCCTGCTGCTCTCCGATGGTCATGTCGCGTCGGTGGGCTGCGAGGGAAACGCGACGACCGACGGGCAGCTCGGTGCCGGAGCGGCCCTGAACTGCCGCAACTACCCGGACTACGTGCTCGGCCCCGACACCGACGGTGATGGGGCGCCGGATCCGCTGAGCAACGTGGTGAAGGTGTGGAACCTCGGCGGGTCGGGGCTGGCGCAGCAGGCCGACGGGACCCTGCTGCAGTGGGGTCGGCGGCAGTGCGCGGGGACCCCGGGGTATCGGCCGATCAGCTACACCGCGGTGGTTGAGCCGGCCTTGACGGCGGCGCTGCCGGGACTCGTGCAGGCCATCGGCGGCAGCAACAACGACGGAGCCGCGATGTTCCGGCTCGCGGACGGGCGCGTCCTGGCCTGCGGGGCGGACATGCCGGGCCCCGCGCAGGCGCCCAGCAACCAGGTGGTCCCGTTCGGCGACTTCGGACCTGCGGATCCGGCGGTGGACGTCGCAGTGACGCAGAGCTCCGACGAGTTCTGGGTCGTCACGGCATCCGGAAAGCTCTGGGTCAAGGCGTCGACCGGACTCGCTCTCGACCTCGACGGCTGCACGCCTCAGACCTGCCCCGGCTGGAAGCTGTTCGAGGCGCCACTCCCGCCGGGGGCCGCGGCGGTGGATCTGGAGACGACGTGGCCGACGATGCACCTCCGCCGCGCCGATGGCACACTGCTCACCTGGGGCGAGGGAACCGCGGGGTCGTCCGGCCACCCCGGGCAGGGTGGTTGGGGCACCCCGGCGCCTGCGCTGATCGACGGTTTCGTGCTGCAGAGCAGCCTGGCCACGTGGGACGGGTATGCGCTGGTGCTCCCCTCGGCCACGGTGGCCGCGTCGGGATGGGTGCCGCCGCAGCCCGACGTGAGGGTGTCGGCGTCGGGCGCCACGGGTCCTGAGGGCGGCGCAGCCACGGCCGGCGTGGTGCTGGACCGGCCCGCGTCGGGTGATCTCGTCGTGTCCTGGCGCTTCGGCGACGCGACTGGCGATGTCACCGTGCCCGCCGGCCAGACCCGCGTCGACCTCCCGCTGACGCTGCCCGCACCCGATGGCGTGTGGGGTGCGGATCGGCACGCACAGGTGATGCTCACCGGAGTGTCCGCGAACGCGATCCTCGGCGAGGACGTCGCCGACATCACGATCACCGACGCGGATCCGGCTCCCGAGCTCTCTCTCGAACCCTCCTCGATCGCAGAGGGCGACGACGCTCTGACCGCGGCGCCCGTGACGGTCCGGCTCTCCCGGCCGGCAGCGGTGGATCTCCGCGTGCGCGTGACCGCCGCCGACGGCACGGCGACCGCGGGAACCGACTACAAGCCGCTCGACGTCACGGTTCCGGTGCCGGCCGGCAGCACGACTGCAACCGCGCCGCTCGTGCTGCTCGGCAACACCGTGCCCCAGCCGAACCGCGCTCTGACGATGACCGCGGCCCCAGTCGCTCCGGATGCCGCATCCGTGATCCTCCCCGTGACCGGATCCCTGACGATCGCCGACGACGACCCGGTCACGCTACGGGCCCGCAGCGTCGTCGTCGCCGCCGGCGACACGGCCGAGATCGAGATCGGCTCGCCGCTCGTACCGGCCGACGAGTCGGTCGCCGTGGAGTGGCACACCGTCGATGCCACCGCCCGGGCGGGAACCGACTACACCGCCTCCGCCGGAACCGTGACCCTCGCGGGCGGCCGTGAGGGCGGCGGCCGCGGCACCATCACTGTCCCGACGGCCTTGCTGACTGCGGCCGCCTCAGCAGAACAGGGGCACGTGCTGACTGTCGCGCTGACCCCCGCCTCCGGGACGCGCACGGTCGTCTCCCCGGCATCCGTGACGATCCTCATCACACGCGCACTCGACTCCGGACCGAGCCCGGAACCGTCGTCGCCGCAGACGCCCGTTCCCTCCCTCCCGGCACAGGCAGATCACGGAGGCGGTGACCTGCCGGGCACCGGGGCGGCGCTCCCGGTCGCGGCGGTGGTCATCGGTGCGCTCGCGCTGCTGGCCGGAGCCGGGCTGCTGCGGGGCCGTCGTCGAAGACGGGGTTGAGGGGCGAGGCGCTGTCGGGCCGCGGGGCTGACGGACATCGTGGAGCTCGGCGGTCACGGCGACGCGACCCAGGACGCGGCTGACGACGACCGGGCTGAGCGTGCGCCGCGCACTCGGTCACCTGCCCTCGGAGTCCGTGTCGTCCCGGCCTTCCGCACGCGTGCTCCCGTCCACTACGTTCGTCCCGTGAGACCACGGTCGTTGCGCGCCGCTGCAGAGGAATCCGACGCCGCGCGCTTCGTCGGCCGGGATCCGGAGATGGCGACGGTCGCGGACCTGCTCGACGCTGACACGCCGAGCCGGATCCTGTTCGTGCACGGACCCGGCGGCATCGGCAAATCGACATTGCTGCGGGCCGCCGCCGCGCTCGCGGATCGCCGGGGACTGCGCACGTCGCGGATCGATGCACGCACCCTGCCGCCCGAACTCGAGCACGCGGTCGAGGTCGTCATGTCCGGTGGCGCCGTGCGGCGATGTGTCGTGATCGACGAGGCGGATGCACTCGGTCCGCGCCTCGACGTGCTGCGCGACCGGCTGCTGGACGAGCTTGCCGACACCAGCTGCCTTCTGGTCGCGGGCCGCAAGGGACCCTCCCCGTCGTGGCGCACCGCGGGGCTGGACGCGATCGTCGTCGGACTGCCGCTGCGCCCCCTCACCGACGAGGACTCCGCCGAGCTGCTGCGCTCGCGGGGAATGGATGAGGCGCAGGTCGCGGAGATCGTGGAGTGGGCGCAGGGATCCCCGCTCGCCCTGACGGTCGCCGCCAGCGCTCCCGCAGGTCGCACCGACGGCCCGAGCTCCGCCGCGCTGGAGCAGCGGCTGACGCAGTGGCTCGTCGGACAGCCGATCCTCGACGTATCCCGCGACGTTCTCGAGGTCGCTGCTCTCGCCCGCACCGTCGACGCTCGCCTGCTGAGCGCCGCCCTTCCCGGGCAGGCCACTCGCGACGGCCTGCGGCGCCTCGCCGCACTGCCCGTCGTGGAGCGTCTCGGAGACGACATCGCGCTGCACACGGTCCTCGCCGCGTCGATCCGCGAACACCTGCGCAGCACGGCCCCGGCGCGGGCGGCCGCGCTTTCGCGGCGCATCGCCGAGCACCTCGCCACGCGTGCGAGGCTCGGCGACATGGGGGCGCTGCTGCGGCTCTCCCGGCTGCTGGAGAGCGCCGAGTTGCGGGCCGCGATCGGCAACGATCCCAGCGACGAGTACTACGCCGACAATCGCCTGCACCCGGGTGAGCTCGAGCGTTTCGGGCGCCACCATGGCTTCGACGACGGCGCGGACTGGGGTGAGGTGCTCGACTGGTTGCAGCGGCCTGAGGGCCTGCTGTTGATCCGCCGCCGCGACGGCGAGGCCGTGATGGTGACGCGTTTCGTCGCGGTGCGGGAGCTTGCGCACACCGCCGCGCCGATGAGGCAGCCGGATCCGCGGAGGTCGCATGAACGGGACTCGGGGCCGGCGCCCGGCGCCATCGCGAGGAGCCTGGCGCTCGCCGCGGAACGCACAGACGCGGATCCGGCTCGGTCATTCGCCGGCGTCGTGCTCTTCGCCGACGGTCCTGCGCGCGACGCGGCGGAGGCGGCGCGGCTCGGCAGCGGCGCCTTCATGCTGCAGCACGGCGTCGGCGACATGCAGTCGATGTTGATCCACTACCCCGAGCCGGATCGCCGACCGCCCGTGCCGTCGAGCATCGCGAGCGAGGTCACGGGTCCCCTTCCGCGGCCCGTGGCGCTGAGCGACTTCCGCCCGTTCGGGGCGATCGGCAACGTGGAGGCGATGGTGCTCGGCGAACTCGGGTTCGTGCCGCGCTCGATCGACGCCGGTCTGCTTCTCGCCGAAGACGACGACCCCGTGCGGATCGCCGCACTCACCGCCCGGCTCGACGAGGTGTTCGGAGCGGGCGCGGAGGACCGTCGTCAACGGCGGGCGCTCGAACTCGTCCACCTCGGCACGCGCACGAGCGAGGAGGAGTGCCTCATGGCGCTCAACGTGAGCAGACGCACCTGGTTCCGCATTCTTCGCGCCGCGCGGGAGCGCGTGGCCGGCTGATCGCCTCGGTGGCGGATGTTGCGTCCGCCCGTTTCCGTCCGCGGTCGGGTTGGTCAGACCACGACGTCGTCGAGCGCGTGGAGCAGACGCCACTCGCCCGGGCGGACCGTCCGCGTCGCGAGCACGTCGGCGGACTCCAGAGGCCCGACGTCGACGCCGGCGAGCGTCGCGATCTCGGAGACCGGCACCTGGAACGTTCGGAACCCGCCGAGCGGCGCCGTCGCGAGCAGGCCGTCCCTGGTGTCGACCAGGTCGGACTGATCGAGCACGAATCCCGCCGCCGCGAGCGAACCCGCCGTGTCCCACGCTGCGATCTTCCAGAAGCGCAGCGGGATCCGGATGCCGCGGTAGGGCGGGTCATCCTCGGCCAGGACCGGCGCCGTGAACACCGAGAGGCGCTGCGCCGTCGCCTCCGCATAGGTCAGCACATGGTCCTCGAGGCCCAGCCAGAGCTCCGGTCCCTGGTTGAAGTTCGCGGCCT
Source organism: Microbacterium sp. 22303 (assembly GCF_052045265.1). Classification (NCBI taxonomy): domain Bacteria; kingdom Bacillati; phylum Actinomycetota; class Actinomycetes; order Micrococcales; family Microbacteriaceae; genus Microbacterium; species Microbacterium sp. 22303. The sequence goes on from NZ_JBQEOQ010000002.1 coordinate 341,933, forward strand.
GCGGCGCCGCGTTGGGGTAGACGAAGGTGGCCTCCATCGCCGCGCGCGCGTCACCGGTCTCGCCCCAGCCCGGATCGCGCCGGCGCACCAGATGACCGCGATCGAGGTCGTTGCGGGCGTAGACGGCCGGGCCGGTCTGCTCATCCTCGCCGACCCGCGGATCGAGCCGCCACTCGCCCGTCCGCGGCAGGTCGCGCAAGGTCGCACCGTCGATGTTCACGCCGGTCGACGCTGCCAGCCGACGCTCGGGGTCCAGCAGCACGGTGAATCGCGGGTACGCGAGTTCGCGCACCTGGTGACCAGGGCGAGGAAGAGGCACGGTCGTCGCGAGGAACCCGGGGTCGTAGCCGTCCGTCATGCCTCCATCGTCGCCGAAGCCTCCGACAACCGGCCCGGCACAACGGATCCGAATCCGTGCGTGCAGGAAAGCTTGCAAAGGTGTAACATTGCAGGGTTGCAAGTTTTGCGCCGGCGTCGGCGCTCGCGTCGATCGATGAAGTCCGCGGGCAGGATCCGCACCGCTCCATCCCCCGTTCTCCTGGAAGGACCTGTATGGCAACCGCCACCGACACCGTCACGACGGTCGAGGCGCCCATCGCGCACGCGCCGAAGCCGATCATGACCCACAAGCAGATCATGTTGGTGATCTACGGCCTGATGAGCGGCATGTTCCTGTCGTCGCTCGCGCAGACCGTGTTCGGCACCGCGATCCGCACGATCGGTGACGACCTGCACGGCCTCGACCAGCAGGCCTGGGTGACGACCGCATTCCTCATCACGTCGACCATCGCCGTGCCGATCTACGGCAAGCTCAGCGACATCTTCGGCCGCCGCCCGCTGTTCATCCTCGGCATCGTCGTCTTCATCCTGGGCTCCACGCTCTCCGCGTTCTCGACCTCGATGATGATGCTGGCCGCGTTCCGCGCGTTCCAGGGCATCGGCGCCGGTGCCCTCATGGCGCTCCCCCTCGCGATCATGGGCGACATCCTCGCTCCGCGTGAGCGCGCCAAATATCAGGGCTACTTCTTCGCGGTGTTCGGCATCGCGACCGTGATCGGCCCGCTGGTCGGCGGTCTCTTCGCCGGTGCGAAGGAGATCCTCTGGATCGACGGCTGGCGCTGGACCTTCCTCATCAACATCCCGCTGGGCCTGTTCGCCCTGTTCATGGTGATCACGTTCCTGCACCTGCCCAAGGTCGGCAAGCACAAGGGCCCGCGCATCGACTGGTGGGGCGCCGCCGCTGTGATCGTCGCGCTCGTGCCGCTGCTCATCGTCGTCGAGCAGGGCCGCACCTGGGGCTGGGACTCGGTCGCCGCGATCGCCTGCTACGCGATCGGCGGGCTCGGCCTCGTGGCGTTCATCGTGATCGAAGCCCTCATGAAGGAGGACGCGATCATCCCGCTGAAGCTGTTCCGCTCCGGCACGTTCGCGATGGCCACGGTGCTGGGCGTCCTCGTGGGCTTCGCGATGTTCGGCGCCATGATGACGATCCCCCTGTACATGCAGATCGTCGTCGGCATGAACCCGACGGAGTCGGGGCTGTCGATGCTGCCGCTGATCCTCGGCCTCATCATCGCGTCGCTGGTCTCGGGACAGATCACCGCACGCACCGGCAGGTACCGCATCTTCCCGGTCCTCGGCACGCTCTTCACCGCCGTCGGCTTCCTCTCCCTCACGCTCATCCGCTACGAGACGCCTCTGTGGCAGATCTTCGCCGGCATGTTCGTGCTCGGTCTCGGTCTCGGCCAGCTCATGCAGCCGCTGACGCTCGCGAGCCAGAACTCGGTCGACCCGCACGAGATGGGCGTCGCCTCGAGCGCTGCCACGTTCTTCCGCCAGATCGGCGGAACGCTGGGCACGGCCGTCATGCTGTCGGTGCTGTTCTCGATGCTGCCGACCAACATCCTGCACGCAACCGAGGACAAGGCCAACCTGACCGCGGCGCTCGACGCCGCGCTGGATCCGGCGACGTCGTCCAAGAGCGAGAACGCGGCGATCATGAAGCAGCAGTGGAGCGGAGTCGCCGGTCCGCTGACCGAGGGCGTTCAGGCGCAGCTCGACAAGGGCGTGGCGGAGGGTGACGCGAAGGCCAAGTCCGCGGCCCGTGACGCCGTCACCACCGCCGTGACCGCGGGCGTGGACCAGGCCGTCGCCGCGGGTCAGCTGCCCGCTGAGGCCGCCCCCGCCGTGATCGCGCAGAAGGTCGCCGAGGCGACGCCTGCCGCCGAGGCCTCCGCGCACCAGCAGGTGCTGAGCACGGCCGCGGAGAAGGCGCACGCCTCTGTGCAGGGCGACACGGTCGCGGTCGACTGGGCCGACCACGACCAGCGCACCTACTGGGTCGACCAGCTGGTGCCGACGCTGCAGGACCAGATCAAGAAAAAGGAGAACGACGCCTCCGGATCCGGTTCCTCCGGCACCGCGGTGAACGACACCTCCTTCCTGACGGGGGCGGACGCGGCGCTCAGCAAGCCGTTCAAGATCGGCTTCATCCAGGGGCTCGTGACGCTGTACTGGGTCGGCCTCGGCGTGATCCTGCTCGCGTTCGTGCTGACCTGGTTCTTCAAGGTTCCGCCGCTGCGCGCCCGCTCCGCCCTGCAGGAACGGGCCGACAAGGTCGGCATGACCGAGACCGGAAGCATCAGGACCCACAAGGCCTGAGCAGAGCCTGACGAGAGCAGGGGCGGAGCCCCGCTCCGGCTCTCGAGGAGACAGAGATGACGAGCATCGAAGAACCGGCGGCGGATCCGCACGCCGACAACTGCGGGCGTCGCGAGCGCAAGAAGCAGCAGACGCGCCTGGCGCTGCACGAGGCGGCGCTGCAGCTGGTCGACGAGCAGGGCCTCGACGGCACCACGGTCGAGCAGATCTGCGAGACCGTGGACGTCTCGCCGCGCACCTTCTTCAACTACTTCCCGTCCAAGGCGGCCGCAGCGCTGGATCTGCCGGACTCCGGGATCTCCCCCGAAGGAGCCGCCGCCTTCCGCGCAGCCGAGGGCGAGCTGGTTCCGGCGCTGTGCGAGCTCATCGGCGCCTCGATGGATGACGCGCAGCAGCGCAAGCGCATGAAGGCGCTGGTGCTGCGCCGCCCCGAGCTGATGCCCGCGTTCGCGCAGTGGATGGGAGGCGTGCGCGAGCAGTACTTCGCGCTCGTGCGCGAGCGGGCGACTGACGAGGAGGCGCTGGCCGCGGTCGCGCTGACGATGGCGGCGCTCAGCGTGATCGTGCACGACGGGACCGCCGGAGGCGAGCGTCCGGGAGCGGCGCGGCTGCTGGAGGGCGTGGAGCAGCTGGTGGCCGCTCGCGGCGCTCTCCTGCGCGACCCCGCCTGACCCCGCGGTCGCTGAGCCGGTCGAAGCGCCCCGCCGCGCAGGATCCAGCAACCTCATAGCGATTCTGCGTTTGCGCAACCTTTCCTTTCGTGTAATCTTGCAGGGCTGCAACATTCTTGCCGCCAACGTCGGCGCTCGAAGCGACGGGTGTCGACGACGGGCGACGGCGTCCTCGATTCACGTGAAAGGGACTCCATGTCCACCGCCACAGCAACAACAGGGGCGACGCGCGCCGAGCGCTCGCAGAACGCCCCGATCATGACGCACAAGCAGATCCTGCTCGTCATCTACGGCCTCATGGCCGGCATGTTCCTGTCGTCTCTCGATCAGACGATCGTCGGCACCGCGATCCGCACGATCGGCGACGACCTGCACGGTCTCGACCAGCAGGCCTGGGTCACCACGGCGTACCTGATCACGTCGACGATCTCGGTGCCGATCTACGGCAAGCTCAGCGACATCTTCGGTCGCCGGCCGCTGTTCATCTTCGGCATCTCGGTGTTCATCCTCGGCTCCATCCTGGCGACGTTCTCGTCGTCGATGCTGATGCTTGCGGCGTTCCGAGGCGTCCAGGGCATCGGCGCGGGCGCGCTGATGTCGCTGCCGCTCGCGATCATGGCCGACATCCTCGCGCCGCGTGAGCGCGCGAAGTACCAGGGGTACTTCTTCGCTGTCTTCGGCATCTCCTCGCTGATCGGCCCGCTCGTCGGCGGCCTGTTCGCCGGTGCGAACGAGATCCTCTGGATCTCCGGATGGCGCTGGGTGTTCCTCATCAACCTGCCGATCGGCCTGATCGCGCTCGGCATGGTGATCGCGTTCCTGCACCTTCCGAAGGTCGGCAAGCACAAGAACCCCCGGATCGACTGGTGGGGCGCGACGGCCGTGATCGTGGCGCTCGTGCCGCTGCTGCTCGTCGCCGAGCAGGGCCGTGAGTGGGGCTGGGCCTCGTTCGGCGCGATCGCCTGCTACGTGATCGGCGGCCTCGGCGTGATCGCCTTCGTGCTGATCGAGATCGCGATGAAGGACGACGCGATCATCCCGATCCGGCTGTTCCACTCGCGCCCGTTCTCCTGGGCGACCGGGATCGGCGTGCTCGTCGGCTTCGGCATGTTCGGTGCCATGATGACCATCCCGCTGTACATGCAGATCGTCGGCGGACTCACCCCCACCGAGTCCGGATTCGCGATGCTGCCGATGGTGGTCGGACTCATGGGCTCGTCGATGGCGGCCGGGCAGATCACCTCGCGCACCGGAAAGTACGGCATCTTCCCGCGCACCGGCACGCTGATCATGGCCCTCGGCTTCCTGCTGCTGACCTTCGTCTCTTCGAACACTCCGGTGTGGTTCATGATGATCGGCATGTTCGTGGTCGGTCTCGGCCTCGGCCAGCTCATGCAGTCGCTGGTCATGGCGAGCCAGAACGCCGTCGAGGCCAGGGACATGGGTGTCGCGACCAGCGCCGCGACCTTCTTCCGCCAGATCGGCGGAACGCTGGGCACCGCGATCATGCTCTCGATCCTGTTCACGCTGCTGCCGCTGAACATCACGCACAGCATGGCCGACAAGCCGACGCTGACGGCCGCGCTGAACGGAGCTCTGGATCCCGCCGTCGCCGGTAAGGAACAGAACAAGGCGGTCATGAAGCAGCTGTGGACGCCGATCACGGGTCCGCTCGAGCAGAACATCCAGGCGCAACTCGACAAGGGCGCGACGGCGGCGAAGACCGCCGCGGGCCAGGCTGTGACGCAGAAGGTCACTGACGGCGTGAACCAGGCAGTCGCGGCGGGCCAGCTCCCGGCGGCTGCGGCGCAGACCGTGATCGCCCAGAAGGTGGCGGAGGCGACTCCGGCCGCCGAGACCGCAGCCCTGCAGGCGGTCGCCGACAAGGCGCACGCGACGGTGCAGGACGGCAAGGTCGTCGTGGACTGGTCGAACAAGGACCAGCGCAGCTATTGGGTCGACCAGCTCGTGCCGAACATCGTCAAGGAGCTGAACAAGGCGTCTTCGAAGACGTCGAGCGGATCCAGCAGCGCGGTGAGCGACACGTCGTTCCTGAACGGCGCGGATCCGGTGCTCACCAAGCCGTTCATGGTCGGCTTCACGAAGGCGATCGACGTCATCTACTGGGTCGGTTTCGGCGTGCTCATGCTGGCGTTCGTGCTGACGTGGTTCTTCAAGGCTCCGCCGCTGCGTACGCGCTCCGCGCTGCAGGAGCAGGCCGATGCCGCCGGTGTCAGCGAGACCGGCACCATCAGGACCCAGCAGGCCTGAGCGGATGGGCCGGAACGGGCGGATTCCCGTTCCGGCCCTCCCGTCGGGAAGGATGAGGAGCATGATCGAGACCGTCGACGGCCGGGGTGCCGCGAGCGAGCGCGTCGGCGAGGGCCGGCGCGAGCGCAAGAAGCAGCAGACCCGTCAGGCGCTGCACGAGGCCGCCCTGCGGCTCGTCGAGGAGCAGGGCCTGGACGGCACCACGATCGAGCAGATCTGCGAGGCGGTCGACGTCTCGCCGCGCACCTTCTTCAACTACTTCCCCTCGAAGGCGGCGGCGGCCCTGAAGCTGCCGGAGTCCGGCGCCGCCGACGACGTGGTGACGCGCTTCCTGCATGCTCGTGGCGAGCTCGTGCCGGCGCTGTGCGAGGTCGTCGGCTCGTCGATGGACGAGGGCATGGACCGGCATCGGATCAAGCAGCTGCTCATGCGCCGGCCCGAGCTGCTGCCCGCCTTCTCGCAATGGATGGGATCCGTGCGCGAGCAGCTCATCGAACTCGCCGAGCGCCGGGCGGCCGACCACGACGAGGCCGTGCGTGCGGTGTCGCTCGTGCTCGCCGCGATGAACGTGCTGGTGCACACCCGCGCGACCCCGGACCGGCCGGGCGCCGCTCGTCTGCTGCAGGCCCTGGACGGACTCGTCGACGTGCGCGCCGCACGGATGTCGGATCCGGACTCTAGCCTGGAGGCATGACCTCCTCCGCTCTGGAACGTCTCGCCCTCCCCCTGCGCACCGAGCGCCTGATCGTGCGGGCGAGCACGCCGGCCGACTCCGACGCGGTGTGGCGCTATCGCCGCCTCGACGAGGTGTCCCGGTGGCTGACCACCGCGCCCGCAGATGCCGAGGAGTTCCGCGCGCACTTCACGGATCCGGAGCGACTCGCGATCACCCTGCTCGTGGAGCTGCCGGGCACCGGCGTGATCGGCGACATCATGGTGCGCGTCGAGGACGCCTGGTCGCAGGCCGAGGTACGTGCGCAGGCTGCGGGCGTGCAGGCGGAGCTCGGCTGGGCGATGGATCCCGCGCAGCAGGGCCGCGGCTACGCGACCGAGGCGGTCCGTGCAGTGATGGCCGCGTGCTTCACCGTGCTGGGGCTGCGCCGGGTCAGCGCGGGCTGCTTCGCCGCGAACGAGGCATCGTGGCGGATGATGGAGCGGCTGGGAATGCGGCGCGAAGAGCACAGCCGTCGTACAGCGCTGCACCGCAGCGGAGAGTGGATGGACGGCATGAACTACGGGATTCTCGCCGAAGAATGGCGCTCTCTGAACGATTGAGAGCGTTTTCCGATCGGCGCGCCCCTGCGTCCTGGACACCGTGCGCGGCCTCGCCTAGTGTTGACCGCGCGCACGTGAAGACGGCCGCTCCCGCCTGACGTCCCCAGCGAAGGTGGAAGGTCTTCCCCAGAGACCGGCGGTCAGTGCGTGCAATGGCCCCCTCGGCGCATCCAGTCCCCAATGGATCCCCCGGGGGGGCCGCTTCGTCCCCAGTATTCCGATGTATTGAGATGATATCCCCGGGACCCAGATTTTGTCCCCCTTTTGGGGGACAAAATCTCAGAAGATGGGTTATGCTGGTCTCAGACGCACCCTCCGGTCGTCCTGGGTCCCCATCGCTCCCCCCGCGGTGGGGACCCGCTCCATTTCCCGGCGCTGTGCCGTCGTGACCGGCGATTCCGGCGGCGGACGGTCTGATCCGGCGGTCGCGCAGACGTGCAACATTTTCGTCACCTTGTCATCCGGGGTGTTGCGATGCGGGTCGACTCGGATAGCGTTAGCATCGTCGACGCGTTTGCGCCGGCGTAAGCCCAAGCAAGAAGGCAGTACATGACTCAGGGCACGGTTAAGTGGTTCAACTCGGAGAAGGGCTTCGGCTTCATCTCCCCCGACGACGGTGGAGCTGACGTGTTCGCGCACTACTCCGCCATTGCATCCTCCGGCTACCGCTCGCTCGACGAGAACCAGCGCGTCGAGTTCGATGTGGCGCAGGGCCCCAAGGGCCTGCAGGCCGAGAACATCCGTCCGCTCTGAGCGACACGGAATTCTGAGACTCCCCCGGTGCTTCGGCACCGGGGGAGTTCTCTTTGTGCGGGCTTCGACGTGCGCGGCTTGACCATGAGACCGAAGCTGCGTCCCGAGACCGACGATTCGATCGTCGCTCTCGGGACGGAAGTTCGGTCTCGCGGATGACCAGGCGGATCCGGTCAGGCCGCGGGCAAGAGGATTCGCAGCAGCTCGTCGGGGGTCGCGACCTCGGCGACGGCGCCGGCCGACTCGCCCGGCTCGCCGAAGCCCCAGGTGACGAAGATCACGGGCACGCCGAGCGGGGCCGCGCCCTCGATGTCGTGGAGGCGGTCGCCGATCAGGACGGGACGGCTGATGTCGACGCCTGCGTCGGCCAGACGGCCGAGCGCCCGGCGGAGGACCGCCTCCTTGCCGTCGTGCAGGCCCGCGGCGTCGGGCAGGGCTCCGGCGACCACGACGAAGTCGTCGATGAGCTCGTAGTGCTCGAGGATCGCGAGCACCTGGTTCTCCGGCTTCGAGCTGGCCGTCGCCTGCGGGATGCCGGCGGCCTTCACCGTCTTCAGCGCCTCGGCCACTCCCGGATAGATCCGCACGCTCGCGGCGTAGCCGTCACGCGCGGCGAGGCGGCGGTACTCGCGGACGGCGCGGTGCGCATCCTCTGCGGACATCCCGGCGAGCTCCTGGAAGGACTCGAACATCGGCGGTCCGATCCAGCGGGACAGGGCGCCTGCGTCGGGCTCGGGCAGCCCGAAGGACGTGAAGACCTCGAGCAGGCGCGGCAGGATGCCGGCGGATGCGTCGGCTATCGTGCCGTCGACGTCCCAGAGGATGCAGGAGTAGGGGGATGCGGCCACGTTCATGCCTTTCAGGGAATACCGGATCAGAACAGCCGCGGCACGCCGGACTCGATGCCCTTCATGTCCTCATAGTCGAGCACGAGGCACCGAATCCCCCGGTCCTCGGCCAGCACGCGCGCCTGCGGCTTGATCTCCTGTGCGGCGAACACACCCTGCACGGGAGCGAGGTGTGGATCCCGGCCGAGCAGCTCGAGATAGCGGGTGAGCTGCTCCACGCCGTCGATGTCGCCACGGCGCTTGATCTCGACGGCGATCGCGGCGCCGTCCGCGTCACGCACCATGAGATCGACAGGGCCGATGGCGGTCGGGTACTCCCGGCGCACCAGGGTGGCTCCCTCGGCGATCCGCTCCACCTGCTCGGCGAGCAGTCGCTGCAGGTCCGCCTCGACGCCGTCCTTCTGCAGACCGGGATCGATGCCCAGCTCATGCGCCGAGTCGTGCAGGATCTCGTAGATCTGCACGCGCAGCGCGTCACCGGTCTTCTGATGGGTGACCCGCCATACCTCGGTGACGCCGGCCGATGCCTCCTCCTCCCCCGGCTGCTCCGGTTCGAGGCGGCACGGCGGGCTCATCCAGTTCAGCGGCTTGTAGCTGCCGCCGTCGGAGTGCACGAGCAGGCTGCCGTCGCCCTTGTGCACGAGCAGACGCGTGGCGAGGGGCAGATGGGCGTTGAGGCGGCCGGAGTAGTCCACGGCGCAGCGGGCGATGACGAGACGCACCCGAAGAGCCTAGCCCGCTGCGGCTGCGCCTCCGCCGCGTTCAGCCCGCGGAGACCTTCTCCTCCTCGCGGAGCGGCCGGGCCGCGCCCGAGAACAAGCCGGAGAGAGCCGCCAGCACGACCAGGATGTAGAGCGTGTTGAGCAGGCCGATGTGGTTGCTGATGAAGCCGAGCACGGGCGGGCCGCCGAGGAAGGCGATGTAGCCGATCGTCGCGGCAGCGCTCACCCGCGCGGCGGCCTTGGCGGGGTCGTCGGCCGCGGCAGACATGCCCAGCGGGAAGCCGAGCGACGCGCCGACGCCCCACAGCGCCGCTGCCACGAACACCAGCGGGGTGCTCGGCGCCAGGATGAACAGCAGGATGCCGGCGGCGGCGGTGATCGCGAGCACCCGCAGCACCACGACGCGCCCGAAGCGGTCGACGAGCGGGCCGCCGAACAGGCGCACGACGGTCATCGCGACGGAGAACGTGGCCAGGGCCGCGGCGCCGAGCGCAGGACCCGCGTGGTGGTCCTCGGAGACACCGAGGGCCAGCCAGTCGTTGGCGCCGCCCTCCGCGAAGGACATGCCCAGCATCACGATGCCGAGGAAGTACGTGCGCGGCTCGCGCCAGGCCTCGAGCGCGACGTGCATCCGCTCGCGCCAGTGCGGCTTCTCCTCGGGCTGCGGGTCGAGCGCCGCTTCGCGATTGGGCACGTTCATCCAGCAGGCGAAGGCGAGCACGGCGATGATCACGGCGATGATCAGGGTGTGCGCGGCGACGTTCAGACCCAGGTTCACCACGAGAGCTCCCACCCCGGCGCCGATCACGGTGCCGAGGCTGAAGAAGGCGTGGAACACCGGCAGGATCGTCTTGCCCATCTGCTGCTCGATGGCGGTCGCTTCGACGTTCATCATCACGTCCAGCGATCCGTTGCCGAGGCCGAACAGCACCAGCCCCGCCACCACGACCGGCACGGAGCCCAGCACGTTGGTGCCCAGGCCCACCAGGCCGACGCCGATCGCGAAGCTCAGCATCGTGACGAGCATGCCGAGGCGCGCGCCGGTGCGCGCCATGACGGCGGGGCTCGTCGAGATGCCGATGATCGACGAGATGCCCATGCCGAGCAGCAGCAGGCCCATCTGACCGTTGTCGATGTGCAGGGCCGCCTTGATGTCCGGCACGCGCGACGCCCAGGTCGCGATCGACAGGCCGCTGGCGAGGAAGATCGCGAAGATCGCGGCGCGCCAGCGCACGAACTGGGAGCGGGTGAGGGCGGTGTCCATCCGGTCAGTGTATCGAATCGATTCGATCTCTGTGTTCCCAACGATGTTATTGTCGAGACATGACCTCGGATCCGGATGCTGCGGCGGTGCGGCGACGCGCCACGATCGCGGATGTGGCGCGTGCCGCGGGGGTGAGCCCGTCCACCGCGTCGGTCGTGTTCAGCGGCAAGGCACCGGTCGCCGACGCCACCAGGGAGCGGGTGCTCGCCGTCGCCGCGGAGCTCGGCTACACCGGCCCCGACCCCCGTGCCGCCTCACTGCGGCGGGGGCGCAGCGGCATCGTCGCCGTGGCGCTCGAAGAGCACCTGCGCACGGCCTTCCTGGATCCGATCAAGACCGCGACCATGGACGGGCTCACCGACGGCCTCGCCGCGCTCGGCGCCGGGGTGCTGCTGCTGCGGGATGACCCCGAGGCCGGGGCCGATGCGCCGACCCTCGCCACGGCGCCCATCGACGCGGCCGTGCTGATCGGCTGCAGCCCGCGCATGCGCGAGACCCTGCAGGCGGTGCGCAACCGCGGCCTCCCCGTGGTGGTGATCGAGGGCGACGCCGGCGACGACGTGCCCCGCATGGAGCTGGACAACGGCGAGGCTGCCGCGCAGATCGCGCACCACCTGCGTGCGCTCGGCCACAGGGATGTCGCCGTGGTCACGCTGCCGTTCGACGGGGACAAGGTGCGCGGCGACGCGACGCCCGAGCGCATCGCGATGATCACGACCCCTGTCACGAGCGCGCGCCTGTCGCCGACCCTCGAGGTGTTCCCTGACGCGCGCGTAGTGTCCGCCGCCAGCAGTCTCATCGACGAGGGCCTCATCGCGGGGCGAACCCTGTTCGCGGATCCGCAGACCCGACCGACCGCCGTCATCGCTCAGAGCGACCTCCTCGCCGCGGGCGTGATCCGCGCTGCGGAAGAGGCGGGTCTGCGCGTGCCCGAGGATGTCAGCGTTGCGGGGTTCGACGGCATCGCCGTGGACGGGCTCGGCGAGCACGTGCTCACCACCGCCGTGCAGCCCGCGGTGGAGAAGGGACGCGCCGCGGGAGACGCCGTCGCGCGTCTGCTGGCGGGGGAGCAGGCCGCGTCCATCCGCTTCACATGCACGTTCCGCGAGGGCACCACGACCGGGCCCGTGCCCGCTTCGCCGCCGCTTTCATGACGACGGCGGCGGTCGATTCCGGATCCGGCACGTAAACTGGCTCCGAACCCGCCCGCCTGTGTCGACCTGCACGCTCACCTGCTGAGTCCGCAGAGACCGACGAGCCAGAGGAGACCGCCATGCTGACGCTCCTCGCCGTGTTCGCCGTTGCCTCTCTGCTGCTGCCGCTGCTGGTCTCATGGATCGGCGCTCGCGCCTTCGCCGTCGCGGCGCTCGTGCCGGCGGCCGCGTTCGTGCACCTGATCGTGCTCACGCCCCAGGTGCTCGCCGGATCCGATGACTCGGCGTTGATCCCGCGGGAGTCGATCGAGTGGATCCCGCAGCTGGGACTGTCCCTCTCCTTCCGGCTCGACGAGCTGAGCTGGCTGCTCGCCCTCATCGTCACCGGCGTCGGGGCGCTCGTGCTGCTGTACTGCCGCTGGTACTTCCGCGGCTCGAAGGAGGGCATCGGCCAGTTCGCGGCGGTGCTGCTCGCCTTCGCCGGCGCGATGTACGGCCTGGTGACCACCGATGACCTCGTGCTGCTGGTGATGTTCTGGGAGCTGACCAGCATCCTCTCCTACCTGCTGATCGGGCACTATCACCGCCGCGGTGCGAGCCGACGTGCCGCGCTGCAGGCGCTGCTGGTGACGACCCTCGGCGGGCTGGCGATGTTCATCGGCGTGGTGTTCCTGGCCGTGCAGGCCGGAACCTCGAGCATGTCGCGGATCCTGGAGATCGCGCCCACCGGCCCGGTGGTCGACGCGGCGATCGTGCTGCTGCTCGTCGGCGCACTCAGCAAGTCCGCGATCTTCCCGTTCCACTTCTGGCTGCCGGGCGCCATGGCAGCTCCCACCCCGGTGAGCGCCTACCTGCACGCCGCAGCCATGGTGAAGGCGGGCATCTACCTCATCGCGCGGTTCGCGCCCGTGTTCGCGCTGTCCGGCCCCTGGCGGCCGATCACGATCACCCTGGGCGTGTTCACGATGCTGCTGGGCGGCGTGCAGGCGCTGCGGGAGACCGACCTCAAGCGCATCCTCGCGTTCGGCACCGTGAGTCAGCTCGGCTTCTTCACCGTGGTGCTCGGCTATGGGACGCCGGACGCGATGCTGGCCGGGCTCGCGCTCGTGATCAGCCACGCCCTGTTCAAATCTGCCCTGTTCCTCATCGTCGGGGTCATCGACCGCCAGCTGTCCACGCGTGATGTGAACGAGATCAGCGGCGTAGGGCGCCAGGCGCCGCTGCTCGCCATCTCCGGCTTCCTCGCCGTCGGATCCATGATGGGGATCCCCCCGACGATCGGATTCGCCGCGAAGGAGTCGACTCTGGCTGCCTTCTTCGACGAGGCACAGCGCGGATCCCCATGGGGGATCGTCGCGCTCGTGGGCGTGATCCTCGGATCCATTCTCACCGCGGCATACGGAGCACGGTTCCTCTGGGGGGCGTTCTGGCGGAAGAAGGACGCCACGGGCGCCTATATGCCCGACACGGAATGGCCGACCCCGCCCTTCGGGTTCCTGGTGTCGCCGGTGCTGCTCGCGTTCGGCACGCTCGTGCTGGGCCCGCTGGCCTCGGCGGTCACCGTGGTGCTCTACGGCTACGCGGACGACGCGAAGGCACCCGGCTACGACGGTTCGCCCCTGGACCCCGGGTACCTGGCGCTCTGGCACGGTCTGGCGCCGGCCCTGTTCCTCTCGCTCGGCGCGGTGCTGCTGGGTCTCGTGCTGTTCCCGCTCACGCGGCGCCTCGGCTGGGACCGCCGACCGCGCCTTCTGCCGTTCACCGCGCAGGACGCGTACTACTTCGTGATGCGGAGCGTGGACCGGCTCTCCGTGGTGACCACGTCGCTCACGCAGCGCGGTTCGCTGCCGGTCTACGTCGGCACGATCTTCGTGGTCGTGATCGCCGCCGAGACCACCGCGCTCATCGCGGGTGGCCCGGCGAATGCGCAGCTGAGCGCGTGGCACACGCCGGTGCAGCTCGTGGTGGCGCCCATCATGATCTTCGCGGGCCTGCTCGCGATCAGGGCGCAGAAGCGCTACACCGGCGTCGTGCTGGTCTCCGTCACGGGCCTCGGCATGGTCGTGCTGTTCGGCACGAGCGGCGCGCCCGATCTGGCGCTCACGCAGATCCTCGTCGAGACGGTGACGCTGGTCACCTTCGCGCTGGTGCTGCGGCGGCTGCCGGCCCGGATGGGGGAGCACAACGCGTCGGTCGGACGGGTGCCGCGCGCGATCCTCGGCATCGCAGCGGGCGTGATGATGGCGCTCGTGGCGATCGTCGCCACCGGATCCCGGGTCGCCGAACCCATCTCCGAGGCGTTCCCGAAGCTCGCCTACGAGCTCGGGCACGGCAAGAACGTGGTGAACGTGGCCCTGGTGGACCTGCGCGGCTGGGACACGATGGGGGAGCTGTCGGTGCTCGTGCTCGCGGCCACCGGCGTCGCCTCGCTCGTGTTCGTCACCCACCGCGCCGACCGGCTCTCCGCCACGAAGGCGCTGCCCGAGGGCCCGCGGCGGGCTCGGCGCGGCCCGCTCGTCGAGACGACCGAGGGCGTGCGCGTGCAGACCGCCGGTGACACGGCGCCCCGGGCGTGGCTCGTCGGCGGCGGCAACGTCAAGCCGGAGAACCGTTCGATCCTGCTCGAGGTGATCGTGCGGATCCTCTTCCACACCATCATCGTGGTCTCGATCTACCTGCTCTTCGCCGGCCACAACGCCCCGGGCGGCGGCTTCGCGGGCGGTCTTGTCGCGGGCATGGCCCTGGTCATGCGCTACATCGCGGGCGGCCGCTGGGAGCTGGGCGCCGCGGCGCCCACCGACGCGGGGCGTCTGCTCGGCGCGGGGCTCATCCTGGCGGTGGGCGCGGCCGTGGTGCCGCTGTTCTTCGGGCTCGCACCGCTCACCAGCGCGGTGTGGGAGGCGGAGATCCCCGTCATCGGCCACATCGAGTTCGTCAGCTCCACGTTCTTCGACATCGGCGTCTACCTCGTCGTGATCGGTCTGGTACTCGATGTGCTGCGCAGCCTCGGGGCCGAGGTCGACCGGCAGACGCTCGAGATGCGCGCGCGGGGGGTGGACATCTGATGGACGTCTCCCTGGTGCTCATCATCGTGATGGCGGTGCTGTTCGGCTGCGGCGTGTACGCGATGCTCGAACGCAGCCTCACCCGCGTGCTGATCGGGTTCCTGCTGCTCGGCAATGCGGTGAACCTGCTGCTGCTGATCGTGATGGGCCGGCCGGGACGCGCGCCGTTCTACGGCATCGCGGACGATATGAGCGACCCGCTGCCGCAGGCGCTCACCCTCACCGCGATCGTGATCACATTCGCGGTCTCCGCCTTCCTGCTCGCGCTCATCTACCGCTCGTGGCAGCTGGGCAAGGCCGACACGGTCGAGGACGACGAGGCCGACCTCGCCCTGCGCGAGCGCACCGAGATCGAGGAAGACCTCATGGACGACGAGGTCGATCTCGAGGACGAGGACGCCACGACCGACTTCGTGGGCGTCGTGACGTCGCCGATCCGTGTGCTGCACGCGAAGGATCTGGACGGGCTCGTCGATGACGCACCGGTGGACCGGCCGGATCCGCACCCGTTCTCCCGGGCGGATCGCTCGGCCTCTGAGGCGGAGACGGGCACACCCGAGACAGACGACGACCGCAAACCGGGGGAGGAGCCGCGATGAACGCCCTCGTCCCGCTGCTCGTCGCCCTGCCGCTGCTGGGCGCCGCGATCACGCTCGTGTTCGGCCGCAACACCCGCGTGCAGGTCATCGTCACCGTCGTCACGCTCGCCGCGGTCTCGGTGATCGCCGCGACCCTGCTCGTCGTGGTGGACCAGACCAAGCCGATCGCGGTGATGGTGGGCGGCTGGCCCGCCCCGTTCGGCATCGTGCTCTACGTCGACCGGCTCGCGGCGCTGCTCGTGCTCGTGTCGAGCATCGTGCTGGTCGCGGTGCTGCTCTTCTCAGTGGGCCAGGGTGCCGCGGATGGGGCCGAGGAGACCCCGATCTCGATCTTCAACCCGTCCTACCTGATCCTCGCGGCGGGCATCTTCAACGCCTTCATCGCGGGCGACCTGTTCAACCTCTACGTCGGATTCGAGATCCTGCTGGTCGCCTCCTACGTGCTGATAACTCTGGGCAGCACCGAGTCCCGGATCCGCACAGGCGCGGTCTACATCGTCGTGTCGCTGGTCTCCTCGGTGCTGTTCCTCGTCGCGATCGCGCTCATCTACGCGGCGCTCGGCACCGTGAACATGGCGCAGATCGCGGAGCGGATCGGGGAGATCCCGCCGAGCACGCAGCTCGTGCTGCACCTCATGCTCGTGGTCGCCTTCGGCATCAAGGCGGCCGTGTTCCCGATGTCGTTCTGGCTGCCGGACTCGTATCCGACCGCGCCCGCGCCGGTCACGGCGGTGTTCGCCGGACTGCTGACCAAGGTCGGCGTGTACGCGCTGATCCGCACCGAGACGCAGCTGTTCAACGTGTCGAGCATCAACACGCTGCTCATGATCGTGGCGCTCGCGACGATGCTGATCGGAATACTCGGCGCCGTCGCGCAGGCGGAGCTGAAGAGGATCCTGTCGTTCACGCTGGTCAGCCACGTCGGCTACATGGTGTTCGGCCTGGCGATCGCGACGCCGGCTGCCATCGGCGCCACGGTGTACTACATCGTGCACCACATCATCGTGCAGACCACGCTGTTCCTCGCGGTGGGACTCGTCGAGCGACGCGCGGGCAGCACCTCGATCCTGAAGGTGCGAGGACTCATGAAGGCGGCGCCGCTCATCGCCGTGCTGTACTTCGTGCCGGCGATCAACCTCGGCGGCCTGCCGCCGTTCTCGGGGTTCATCGGCAAGTTCGCGCTGTTCCAGGCGGCGGCACAGGTCGCGACGCCGTTGATCTGGGTGCTCATCGTGGGCGGCGTGCTCACCTCGCTGCTCACGCTCTACGCCCTCATGCGCGCGTGGAACCTCGCGTTCTGGCGCAGCAAGGATGAGACGCCGGAGGAGATGGAGAACGAGCGCATCGCCCATCTCGGCAGCGCGCCGGCCGCCGACGAGCAGCAGGAGCGGCGCCGGATCCCCACGATCATGACCTTCGCGACAGGCGGCATGGTCGCGGTCACCCTCGCGCTGACCGTGTTCGCGGGCCCGATCTACGGACTCTGCGAGCGGATCGGCGCGAACCTGCTGCAGCCTGTGCACCTCGACATGCTCGATGGCGACGAGGTCTCCTCATGAACCCGGGGACGAAGCGGGGACTCTGGCGCGAGATCGGCCTGCAGCTGCCGTTCCTGCTCTGGCTGATCGTGCTGTGGATGCTGCTGTGGGGCCAGTTCACGGTGCTGTCGGCCGTGACCGGCATCGCGGTGGCGCTGTTCGTGACGCGCGTGTTCCGGCTGCCCACGATCGAGCTCTCCGGGCGGATCAACCTGTGGTGGGCGGCGTTGCTGGTGGTGCAGTTCCTCGCCGCGGTCGTGCACGGCTCGCTCAGCGTCGCCGCGCAGGTGCTGAACCCGAGGCGCGCGCCGCGGTCCGCGATCATCGCGGTGCCGCTGCACTACGCCGACGACCTCGTGATGACCCACGTGGCGGTGACGTCGTCGCTCATCCCGGGGTCGCTCGTGGTCGAGGCCGACCGCGACACCCGCACCCTGTATCTGCACGTGATCGGCGTGCGCTCGCTCGAGGACGTGGAGCACCAGCGCGCGGGCGTGCTGCGCTGGGAGCGCCGCATCGTGCGCGCCCTCGGCACTCCGGCGCAGGCCGCGCGGTTGCGCGCCGACGAGCGTGCCGAGGGGGAGCGTCTCGCCGGGGCGATCGCCGGGAGCTCCCCGACGCCGCGCCGGCCGAAGGGATCCGGTCCGTCCCGGGGATCCGGCTCGTCCCAGGGATCCGAGGAGGGTCGCCGATGAATCCGCTGCTGCTCGTCATCATGATCGTGTTCGCGGTCGCCGCCGTGCTCGCCGTGATCCGCATCGTGATCGGACCCTCGATCCTCGACCGCGCCGTCGCCGCCGACGTGCTGCTCACCGAGGTGATGTGCGTGCTCGGTGCCGACATGGCGATCAACCACCACACCCGCACGCTGCCGGTGCTGATCGTCGTCGCCGCGGTCGGCGTGTTCGGCTCCATCTCGGTCGCCCGCTATGTCGCGCGGAGGGACAACACGCCATCATGAACGCCGTCACCATGAACCAGGCCTTCGCGCACCGGACCCGCAGCAACGGGGGAGCGCGATGAACGTCTTCGAACTGCGGATCCCCGATGTCGTCGTGGACACGGCGGTGTGGATCCTCGTCCTGATCGGGGCGCTCCTGTGCCTGACCGCCGCGATCGGGCTGCTGCGCCTGCGGGACGTGCCGAGCCGGCTGCACGCGGCCACCAAGCCGCAGGTGCTCGGCCTGCTGCTGATCTGCCTGGCGATCGCGCTCTCGCAGCGCTCCGTGATCGGGGTCGTGCTGGGGCTGCTGCTGGTGGCGCCGGTCGTGCTGATGCAGTTCGCGACCGCGCCCCTGTCGGCGCACATGGTCGGCCGCCAGGCCTACCGCAACGGCACGATCGACGAGCGCTCCCTCGTGGTCGACGAGCTCGCCGATTCGAAGCGCACCCCGCCCGGCGCGGGCTGAGGTCCCGGGCACCGGGCCGCGGAGCGCCGCCGAGGGCGGCTGGGGCCCAGCGCGGGGCGCCCGCCCGCGGGCCGCCTACCCGCGGGCTGCGGAGGGCAGTCGCTCCTACGCAGAAGCGGATTCAGGTTGAATTCGGCGGGCATCGGCCCGACGGACGGCGACGGGGGTGGGACGGCCGGCTCCGAGTCTGGGTCACGACGCCGGCTGGTTCCGTATTCAGGATGAACCCGGTCTTTCACCGGACAAGACGCCGCGAATCCACTGATCCCGCAAATCGCTCCTGAATAGGGGATGGAGTGCCGGCGTCGCAGCACGTGAGCCTTCGTCCTGCACAGGCTGCGCTGCTGGCGCGTTCTACACGGGTTCCGGATTCTTGCCCCGCCGTGCTTCGAAACACCGAGAGAGTCGCGACCATGCATCACGACAATCCTCGCTCGCCGGCACCCCTCCCGAGGAGAGCGGTCTTCCTCACCGCAGAACTGCGTGCCGCGGGACTCACCTCCCGGACGATTCGCGCGGCGGTCGATGGAGGGAGCCTGATCAGAGTCCGCCGCGGGCGCTACGCCCGAGGCGATGCTCCGCCTGCGATCATTGCGGCGGCCAGAACGGGGGGTCGTCTGGACTGCGTGTCGATGCTGCAACTTCTCGGCGTGTTCGTACTCGACGAGTCTCGGCCGCACGTCCGAGTCAACGCCCACGCCGGTCGATTCGACAAGCGAGGTCTCGTGATCCACTGGCGAGTGCCGGAGGGTGACATCTCTGGGCAAGACATGGTCAGCATCCGGGATGCAGCCGCGCAGGCTGTGCTGTGCCAGGAGGCCCGTGCGGCCGTCGCCACTCTGGACAGCCTGCTCCATCTGAAGCTGCTGTCGGAGGACGATTTGGATGCGATGTTCCGCGCACTTCCCGCGCGGACTCAGGTGCTGCGCCGTCTGGTCGACGGCAGGGCAGAGTCGGGCGGCGAGACGCTGCTACGCCTGATTCTGCGCACCCTTCCGGTGGATGTGCGGACGCAGGTCACGATCGCGCGGGTCGGTCGTGTCGATTTCCTCGTCGACGGCTGGCTCATCATCGAGTGCGATGGCCGCGAGTTCCATCAGGGCTGGGACAAGCAACAGGAAGACAGACGCCGTGATGTCGAGGCGGCGGCCCAGGGCTATGTGACGGTCCGATTCATCGCGGCTGACGTCTTCGGCGACTCCTCCTCGGTTCGCACCCAGATCGCGCGGGTTCTCGACGCGCTGACTCCGCGATTCCGTCGCGCTCGTGTTCGCAATTCAGGATGAACGCCGGTTCTTGGCGAAATGTGGTGGAGTTTCCGCGGATCTGGCAATTCTGACCTGAATTGCGAACGCGAATCCCATGACCCCGCAGCCAGCCTCGCGGCAGCACAGCCCACCGGGATCCGCTTCACCTGCTGTTTCCCCGCCCGCGGTACCCTGGGCGCGCACGCGCCCTGTGTGCAGCCGCTCGAACGGAAACCGATGCAAGACATCCTCGACCGCGCCGCGCTCGCGGCGCTGCCGCGCACGCTGATCGACATCCTCGTCGACACCGCCCGCCGATACCCGGACGCCTCCGCGATCGAGGATGCGGACGGTGCGCTCAGCTACGCCGAGCTGCTCGCCCAGGTCTGGCGGACGGCGGCCCGGCTGCACGAGCACGGCGTGATGCGCGGCGACAGGGTCGGCATCAGGATGCCCTCGGGCGGACGCGAACTGTACCTCGCGATCCTCGGCACCATGGCGGCCGGCGCGGCGTACGTGCCGGTCGACGCGGACGATCCGCAGGAGCGGGCCGATCTCGTGTTCGGCGAGGCGAAGGTCCGCGGCGTGATCGGGGCGGGCGGGGTGTTCGCGCCGACGTCGGATCCGTCTGGCGCTGCCGAACAGCGGGTTTCCGCGGATCTGCACGGCGGTTCGACGCAGACAGGCGGATCCCGACCGGGCGGTGCATCCGGATCCGGCCTGTTCGCCGGTGAGGATCCGCACCCGAACTCGGTCGCGATCACGACCGTGCCGCACCCGATGCCGTTGGACGATGCCTGGATCATCTTCACCTCGGGCTCGACCGGCGTGCCCAAGGGCGTCGCCGTGACCCACCGCTCCGCCGCGGCGTTCGTCGATGCCGAGGCGAACCTGTTCCTGCAGGATGCGCCGCTCGGCCCGGGTGACCGCGTTCTCGCGGGGCTCTCCGTCGCCTTCGACGCCTCGTGCGAGGAGATGTGGCTGGCCTGGCGCTATGGGGCCTGCCTGGTGCCGGCGCCGCGGGCACTGGTGCGCTCCGGCGAGGACCTCGGACCCTGGCTGCTCGGGCACGGCATCACCGCGGTGTCGACCGTGCCGACGCTCGCGGCGCTCTGGCCCCAGGATGCGATCGAGAACCTGCGCCTGCTGATCTTCGGCGGCGAGGCGCTGCCGCCCGAACTCGCCGCGCGGCTGGTCGGAGAGGACCGCG
Source organism: Microbacterium sp. 22303 (assembly GCF_052045265.1). NCBI lineage: Bacteria > Bacillati > Actinomycetota > Actinomycetes > Micrococcales > Microbacteriaceae > Microbacterium > Microbacterium sp. 22303. Next base: position 362,620 of record NZ_JBQEOQ010000002.1, read on the forward strand.
AGGTCTGGAACACCTACGGACCCACCGAGGCCACGGTCGTCGCCTGCGCGGCCGAGATGGACGGCGAGGCGCTGCGCGCCGGGGAGCCGGTGCGGATCGGTCTGCCGCTGGACGGCTGGGAGCTCGCGGTCGTCGACGGCGAGGGCGACCGGGTCGGCGAGGGCGAGGTCGGCGAGCTCGTGATCGGCGGCGTCGGACTCGCGCGGTACCTGGATCCGGCGAAGGACGCGGAGAAGTACGCGCCGATGCCGTCTCTGGGCTGGGAGCGCGCCTACCGCTCCGGGGACCTCGTGCGGCACGAGGAGGCGGGCCTGGTGTTCCAGGGCCGCGCCGACGACCAGGTCAAGATCGGCGGCCGGCGCATCGAGCTCGGAGAGGTCGAGGCCGCGCTGCAGAACCTCACCGCGGTGACGGCGGCGACCGTCGTCGTGCAGCGCAGCGAGGGCGGCATCCCCCTGCTCGTCGGATACGTGGTGCCGACGGAGGGCTTCGACCGGCAGACCGCGCGCGCCGAGCTCGCCGAGACGCTGCCGGCGCCGCTCATCCCGCTGCTCGCCATCATGGACGACCTGCCGGTGCGCACCTCGGGCAAGGTCGACAAGGCGGCGCTGCCGTGGCCGCTGACGGATCCGGACGCCGACGACTCCACGCTCACCGGCACCGCGGCCTGGCTCGCGGAGCAGTGGTTCGCCGTGCTCGGCACGCGGCCGCTCGACGAGGACGCCGACTTCTTCCAGCTCGGCGGCGGATCCCTCGCGGCCGCGCAGCTGGTGAGCCGCATCAGGGCCCGCGCGCCCGAGTTCACGATGGCCGACGTCTACGACCTGCCGCGGCTGCGGCGCATGGCCGACGCCGTCGAGGCCGAGGCGGGCGACGAGGACGAGGATCCGGGAGAGTTCCACGAGTCCCGGCCCACGCCGCGCCGGATGCAGTGGATCCAGTCGATCCTGGGTGTGCCGCTGTTCGTGCTCGGCGGCATCCGGTGGGTGCTGTGGCTGCTGACCGGCAGCGCGATCCTGCATCTGGTGCCCGGGTTCGACTGGCTGCCGACGGCGCCGCTGTGGCTGCTGATCGTCGGTCTCGTGGTGTTCGCGTCGCCGTTCGGCCGCATGGCGATCGCCGCGGTCGCCGCGAGGATCCTGCTCGCCGGCGTGCGGGCCGGCGACTACCCGCGCGGCGGCGGAGTGCACCTGCGGCTCTGGCTGGCGGAGCAGGTCAGCCACCAGATCGACCCGGTCGGCTTCGCGGGGGCTCCGTGGGTGAGCTACTACGCCCGGGCGCTCGGGGCGAAGATCGGCCCCGACGTCGACCTGCACACGCTGCCGCCCGTGACCGGCATGCTCGACATCGGCCGGGGCGCCGCGATCGAGCCCGAGGTCGATCTCTCCGGTTACTGGATCGACGGCGACGTGGTGCGCATCGGCGGAATACGGATCGGCGCGGGCGCGGTCGTGGGCGCGCGCAGCACGCTCGCTCCCGGCACCCGCATCGGCCGCGCCGCCGAGGTCGCTCCCGGATCCGCCGTGTTCGGGCGGGTGCGTGCCGGCCAGCGCTGGGCCGGCTCGCCCGCTGTGCGCATCGGCGGCAAGTCCGCCCCGCTGGCGCCCGAGCGGCCGCCCGCTCCGCGGCGCTGGCTGTGGGCATATGCCGCATCGAGCATGGGTCTCGGCCTGCTGCCCGTGCTGGCCTTCGCGCTCGGTGCGCTCGTGCTCGTGCAGGGCGGGCGCGGTGCGTCCTCGCTTGCGGCCGCGCTGCCGGGACTGGCGATCTGGCTCGTGCCGTCGGTGCTCGTGACCGGCGTCGTGTTCGCGGGGCTCGTCGTCGCGGCGACCCGGCTGCTGTCGATTGGGCTGCGAGAAGGGATCCACCCGGTCCGCGGCCGGATTGCGTGGCAGGCCTGGACCACCGAGCGCCTGCTCGACTCCGCGCGCACGCTGCTGTTCCCGTTGTATGCGAGCCTGATCACGCCGATGTGGCTGCGCCTGCTGGGTGCGAAGGTCGGATCCGAGGTGGAGATCTCCACGGTGCTGCTGATCCCGTCGATGACGACGATCGACGACGGCGCGTTCCTCGCCGACGACACCATGGTCGCGTCCTACGAGCTGGGCGGCGGGTGGATGCGCCTGGCCGCGGCGCGCATCGGAAAGCGCGCGTTCCTCGGCAACTCCGGCATGGCGGGCGCCGGGCACAAGGTGCCCAAGGACGGCCTCGTCGCGGTGCTCTCGGCCGCGCCGGACAAGGCGAAGGCGGGATCCTCCTGGCTCGGATCGCCACCGGTGCGCCTGCGCCGGGTGGTGAACGAGTCGGACCTGGAGCGCACCTACCGCCCTCGCGCGGCGCTGCGGGTCGCCCGGGGCCTCTGGGAGCTGTGCCGCATCGTCCCGGTCATCCTCACCTGCGCGCTCGGGCTGGCGGTGCTGCTGACACTCGCCGCACTGGCCCTGAGCATCGGCCCGGTGTGGACCGTGGTGCTCTCGGGCCTCGTCCTGCTGGCCGCGGGCGCGGTCGCCGCCGGGTTCGCGACGGCGGCGAAGTGGGCGTTCGTCGGGCCGATCCGCCCGGGGGAGCACCCGCTGTGGTCGAGCTTCGTATGGCGCACCGAGGTCGCCGACACGTTCACCGAGATGATGGCCGCGCCATGGTTCGCCAACGCGGCGGCGGGCACGCCCGCGCTCGCCGTGTGGCTGCGCTCGCTGGGCGCGACGATCGGCAAGGGCGTCTGGACGGACAGCTACTGGCTGCCCGAGCCCGACCTCGTGACGCTCGGCGACGGCGCCACGGTCAACCGCGGTTGCGTGGTGCAGACGCATCTCTTCCACGACCGGGTGATGAGCATCGACACGGTCACGCTCGAGGCGGGGGCGACTCTCGGCCCGCACAGCGTGATCCTGCCCGCTGCGACCATCGGATCCGACGCCACGGTGGGCCCCGCATCCCTCGTGATGCGCGGGGAGAGCGTGCCGGTGGGCAGCCGCTGGAGCGGCAATCCCATCGGGCCGTGGCGCGCGGTCAAGGTGCGCAGCTACCAGGATCCGGCGGCTTCGACCCCAGCATCGGACCGGCAGTCTCAGGTCCTCGAGATGCCCGACGGGCCCGAGGGCCCCGCCGCGTGAGCGCGCACGCCCCGCGATCTGTGAGCATGGAACAGTGAGCCCCGACGACTACACCCCGCATTCCGGCGATCGCCGCTATCGCGTCGAGCACTACGACCTGAGCGTCGACTACCGGCTCGGCACGAACCGGCTGGACGGTGTCGCCGTCGTGCGCGGGCGGGTCGTCGAGGCGACCAAGGCCGTCTCCCTGGACCTCGTGGGGCTGCGTGCGACCAAGGTGCGCGGCGACGTCGGCGGGCGCATCGGCTTCACGCAGACCGACCGGAAGCTCAAGGTCGCCTTCGGCCGCGAGCTCGCCGCGGGGGATCCGTTCGAGCTCACGATCTCGTACGGCGGCGCCCCGCGCCCGCGGCGCACGCGCTGGGGCACGCTCGGCTGGGAGGAGCTGGAGGACGGCGCGCTCGTCGCCTCGCAGCCCATCGGCGCGCCGTCGTGGTTCCCCTGCAACGATCACCCCGGCGACAAGGCGACGTACCGGATCTCGATCACCACGGACCCCGGATACGCGGTCGCCGCCGCGGAGCCGGTGTCGACGACGACCAAGGGCGGCCGCGCGACGTGGGTCTTCGAGCGCTCCACGCCGACGCCCAGTTACCTCGCGACCGTCCAGATCGGGAAATATGTCTCTCGAGGCATGGATCTCGCCGGTGTCGTGGGGCAGGTGCTGCATCCGGCGGGACTTGCCGCGCGGGTGGACGCGGACCTGGCGCCGCTGCCGCAGATGATGGCCGTGTTCGCCGAGGCGTTCGGGCCCTATCCGCTGCCGTCCTACCGGCTCGTCGTGACGGCCGACGACCTGGAGATCCCCCTCGAAGCGCAGGGCATGGGGGTGTTCGGTGCGAACCACATCGACGGGCGGGGGAGCCTCGAACGCCTCATCGCGCACGAGCTCGCGCATCAGTGGTTCGGCAACAGCGTGGGCGTCGCGCGCTGGCGGGACATCTGGCTGAACGAGGGCTTCGCCTGCTACGCCGAGTGGATCTGGTCCGAGCGCAGCGGCGGTCACAGCGCGCACGCGAAGGCGCTCGGGCACTGGGCCGCCCTCGCCGCCGAGCCGCAGGATCTCGTGTTGTCCGACCCGGGCCCGGAGCTCATGTTCGACGATCGGGTCTACAAGCGCGGGGCCCTGGCGCTGCACGCCTTGCGGATGACGGTCGGAGACGATGCGTTCTTCCGGATCCTGCGTTCGTGGACCGAGCGCAACGCGGGCGCGACGGCGACGACCGAGGACTTCCGCCTGCTGGCCGCGTCCGTCGCCGGACGCCGGCTTGAGGCGTTCTTCGACGCGTGGCTCGACCAGCCGGCGCTGCCGCCGCTGCCGGAGGCGGCCCCCGGCACCGGCGGAGTGGAGCCCGCCCCCGTGACCCAGGCCCTGAACGTCGTCCCGCGCGCCGTGGAGCAGCGTCGGTGACCGAGGAGACGCGGCAGCCTGGTGCGGTCGCGCGCGCCGACCGCAGAGCAGCTCTCGCGGAGGTCAGCACGCAGCTGGCTCCCACGCTCGGCCCCGAGGCGGCGAGGCGCGTCCGAGCCTTCGAGAACGGCGCGCTCTACGTCGACTCGACCATGTCGGGGGCCCTCCTGGCCTGGTTGATCGATGCCGTCCTGCTGTACGCCGTCGCGGTCACCGTGGCGATCCTCTACGGCACAGGATCCTTCGACCCCGATCGGGCGGTCGGAGCGGTCGTCATCGGGATCTCCCTGATCGTCGTGCTGCCCTTCGTCTACGGCTGGGCCTTTCGCAACGGCCGCGCCCTGGGCGGGGTGCTCACCGGCACGCAGGTGGTGCGGATGAAGGACGGAACCCCGATCGGGTTCGCGAAGGCCGGGTGGGCGATGCTGATCCGCACGGTGTTCCTGCCCTTCCTGTTCTGGGCCGCCATCGATGGCGTCGGCCAGGTCAGGGTGAGCATCGATCGGACCGCGACGGCGCGGCTCCACGACAGCGGAATCACCCGTCTGCCCTGAGGCTCGTCTTTCGTGCCCGACCCTCGGGCTCGCGGCCGGCTCAGGAATCGGATCCGGTCGCTCGCCCGATTCTGAGCAGCGACCGATCGAACACCGTGACGAGCAGGAACACCACGGCGATCCCGACCACGACCCAGCCCAGGACGTGCAGGCCGGCCGTCGTCGCCCGCGCACCGTAGACGTTGCCGTAGATCACGGCCGACACGATCGCGCCGAGGTAGAAGAACGTGCGCAGCAGACCGGCCGAGGAGGCGATGCGTGCGGGCTCGGCCTGGTAGTACAGCGAATTCTGGATCGCGAGATTGTTGAGACCCTGCGGGATGCCGAGCACCAGCATCGCGAGGACGAGGAACCAGACCGGCGACGACCCGGTCATGAACAGCACGAGGATCCCGGCGACGAGTTGCGCGGCGGATCCGACCAGCAGCTTGCCGAAGACTTCGGGCCGGCGTCCGAATGCGAGTGCGACCGCGATGCCCGCCGCGAACACCGGGAGCAGTACCAGCCCCGCGACGGTCGGGCTGAGGCCGCGGCCGTCTTCGAGCCACTGGGTGAAGCCGTAGACGAACGTGTACGAGATGGTCGCGGTCAGCAGCGATCGCACGTAGCTGAGCAGCAGCGGCCTGTTGCCGGAGAGCACGCGCACGTCGACGAAGGGATCCGGGACTCGGCGCTCCCACCACACGAAGACGGTTCCGGCCGCGAGTGCCACGACGAGCAGCCAGATCAGGGCCGGCGCGATGTTCTGCAGGAAGACGAGCAGGGCGAGCATCGTGACGGCGAAGAGGACGATCCCGATGCCGTCGATCCGTGGTCGGTCCTGTACGGCGGGCTCGAGCCCCGTTCGCCGGGGGAGGAAGAGCGCGCCCAGCAGCAGTGTGGCGAGTCCGAGCGGCACGTTGACGGCGAACGTGGCGCGCCAGCCCCAGGCGCCGACGAGCACGCCGCCGAGCGCGGGCGCGACCACGGCGATGGTCTGGGTCGTGACACTGAGCAGGGTGAGGATCCCGGCCGGCGAGGCGAGGCCGGTGCGCTCGCCCTCCGCGCGGATCATGTGCATCGCCGCGGGGTAGCCCGCGCAGGTGCCGAGGCCGAGGATGACGCGTGCCGCCACGAGCCACCAGATGCTGTCGCGGCTCTCCGGCGCGAGCATGCCGATCGTGCCGGCGGCGGTCACGAGCACCGCGCCGAGCAGGAAGAGGGAGCGCACGCCGAAGATGTCGACGAGGCGGCCGACCAGGGGCTGCCCGATCGCGGTGGCGAGGTAGAGGCTCGACACGAGCCACACGGTCTCGCGAGCCGGAGCGCCCAGCGCGAGGCCGATCGGGGTGAGCGCCACCGCGATGATCGCGGTGTTGATCGGGTTGAGGATCGCTCCCACCATCATCGGCGCGAGCAGTCGCCGATCGAACCGTCCCTCGGGAGCAGGACCCCCGATAGGTGCGGGGAAGCGCATCAGGGCAGCATCCGCTCGAGCACGGCCATGGCGGTGGAGACCGCGCGGAGGTCCGCGGGGTCGAGGTCGGTGAGGGCGTGCTCCAGCCAGGCGGCCGCGGCATCCTTCTGGCCCTCGATCCGCGCCCAGCCTGCGTCCGTGAGATCGATGATCTGCCGCCTTCCGTCGCTCGGGTCCTGGCTGCGGGTCACGAACCCCGCACTCTCCAGGGTCTCGACCGTCGCCGCCATCGACTGGGGCCGCACCCGTTCGGCGGCGGCCAGCGCGCTGACGGTCGAGACACCGCCCTTGCCCAGCCGAGCGAGCGCCGAGGCCTGCGACGGGGTCAGCGAGTCGTCGGCGCCCGCCTCGCGGAAGCGCCGCAACAGGCGGGCCACCACGGTTCGCAGATCGAGGGCGGTCTGCGCGGGACTCGGGATGGGGATGACGGTCTCGGACCCAGGCTCGGACATATCAACAGCCTAAACTGAACAGGTAAACCTGTCTATCTTGTGCGAGGATGCCGTCATGACCACCGCACTCCTGCTCATGGACTTCCAGAACGGCATCGCCGGGCGCTACGCCGCGGGCGGTTCCGACGTGATCGAGAACGCTGGGCGCGCACTCGCCGCGGCTCGGACCGCCGGGATCCCCGCCGTGTTCGTCCGTGTCGCTCTCCGCGAAGGATTCCCCGAGGCCGTCGCCCGGAACAAGTCCTTCGGCGCGATCAAGGACTCGACGACGTCTTCGCATCTGATCGAATCTGCGGAGGCCACGCAGATCGTCGCCGAGCTCGCGCCACTGCCGGAAGAGCCCGTGGTCGTCAAGCGCCGGATCGGCGCCTTCGCTTCCGACCTGGATGTGGTGCTGCGTGGGCTCGGTGCCGACGAACTGGTGCTCGCCGGCGTCTCCACGAGCGGGGCCGTGCTGAGCACGCTGCGCGACGCCGCGGATCGCGACTTCGGGCTCACGGTGCTCGCCGACGCCTGCGCGGATCAGGACCCGGAGGTGCACCGCGTGCTGCTCGAGAAGGTGTTCCCGCGCCAGGCCGACGTGGTCACGGTCGACGAGTGGGCCTCGGGCCTGGATCCGGATGCCGCAGCGCGAGCGTGACGATCAGGCCGGGGGCGGTGGCGACAGGCAGGATCCGGAATTCGCCGCCGTCCGGGACGGTCGCGCGGCCGTCCGGGGAGAGGCGCACCTGATCGGGTGAGAGCAGCAGCCCGCGCCCATCGGCTTTGAGCGCCGCCTCGATCGCGGTCCAGCCGCGAAGATCCGGCGGACTCGTCAGGGGGAACAGTGCGGCGAGGTCTGGCGCGGCGCGCTCCTGCTCGGCGTCGATGCCGAGGGCGGCGACGTCTCGATCCGAGCCGACGGCGACGACCACCCACGGACCCGCGTAGGCGACGCTCGCCAGCACCTGCGCGTGCGGCAGCAGTGGTCGCCCGTGCGGCCCACCGCACCCCGGGCAGCGCTGCTCGATCCGCAGGTCTGCCCCCGGGACGAGTTCGGCGGCCAGTTCCCGGATGAGGGCGCGCCCGGCCGCACGCCGGTCGTCAAGGGCGGAGCGCGTCCATGCGATCCGCACCCGCTCCACCGTCGCCCGCTGCACGTCACCAGGGTAGGGTGCAGCGCGCCCTGAGCCGGCGGGCATGGACGCCTCGGGGCACACCCGCTCGATAAGTTGAAGAAAACAACTTAAGGCTTGCGCGAGAGCGGCGGGCTCGCTATCGTCGGCTGTCGAAGCGCTTCACCAGCGCAATCCGTACCGACCGAAGAAGACCGGAGACGACGATGGCGAAGATCCACGAGGTGGCCGAGGCCGCCGGTGTGTCGATCAGCACCGTCTCGTATGCGCTGAGCGGCAAGCGGTCGATCTCACCGGCCACGCGGGACCGAGTGGAGCGTGCGGCCGCCCGGCTCGGCTACGAGCCGAACGCCGGGGCGCGGATGCTCGCGGGGCGCCGCACTCACATCTTCGCGCTCACCGAGCCGTTCCGGGCCGACACGCACGCCCCGACCCATATGAGCTTCGTGCTCGCGACCTCGATCGCCGCGCGCCGGTACGACTACGACATCCTGCTGCTGACGGACGCAGAGGCGTCGGCAGGGATGCGCCGGGTCTCGGCCAGCGGGCTCGTGGACGGGATCATCGTCCTCGACGTCGCGCCGGAGGATGACCGGGTCGCGCTGTCGCGTGCGATCGACGTGCCGACGGTCTTCATCGGCGTGCCCGACGACGTGGAGGGCCTCGTCTGCGTCGACCTCGACTTCGAAGCGGCCGCCGCGCTCGCCGTCGACCATCTCGCCGACGCGGGCCATCGCCGTATCGGGTTCCTCGGCCACCCGGAGAGCGCGTACGCGCTCTCGAACTTCCCTCCGCGGGTGCGCCGCGGCATCGAGCAGGCGGCGCGGCATCGCGCGGTCGCCCTCTCGACGGCCTTCCCCGGGGAGGGCGATGGGCGCCGCCGCGACATCGGCGATGCCGTGCGGCGCATGATCGGCGAAGGAGTCACCGCCCTGGCGCTGCACTGCGACGACGCAGCGCACTCGGCCGTCCTGGCGGAGCTCGCCGCGGCCGGGCTCTCGGTGCCGGGGGAGATGTCGGTCGTGTCGGTCGGCTCCTCGTTCGACACCTCCTCGTTCTCGACCCCGCTGGACCGCATCCCGCTCGAGCCCGAGATCTCTTGCGAGCTCGCGGTGGAGCTCGCGTCCCGTCTGGCCGACGGAGAGCACGTCGATCCGGGCGTGCGCCTCACCGCGCCGCGATATCAGTCCTTCGGCTCGGTGAGCGCTCCCCGCTGAGACCCGGCCGCGCCCCTCACCCGACTCCCGTCCACTCGATCACCCGTTCCGCACGTCCATCCCTTTTCCACCAATGTCGAAACGCTTCGACAATCTCATGGAGGTAGCAATGAAGCACACCAGGATCCTCGCGGCCGTCGTCGCGACGGCGGCCGTCGCCGCGGCTCTCACCGGCTGCAGCGGCGGCGCGAGCGGCAGCGGCGGCGACACGAACGGCGAGGGCAAGACCCTCCGTCTGTGGCACTACGAGGGCGCGGACAGCGCCATGGGTAAGGCATGGGCCGAGGCGATCAAGGTCTTCGAGAAGGAGACCGGGGCCAAGGTCGAGTTCGAGGAGAAGAGCTTCGAGCAGATCCGCTCCACGGCGAGCCAGGTGCTCAACTCCGATCAGGCGCCCGACGTGCTCGAGTACGCCAAGGGCAACGGAACCGCGGGCCTGCTGTCCAGCCAGGGACTGCTCGCCCCCCTCGACGATGCGGTGAAGAAGTACGGCTGGGACAAGAAGCTCGCCTCCAGTCTGCAGACGACCGCGAAGTACGACGACAAGGGCATCATGGGATCCGGCAGCTGGTACGGCGTGCCGAACTACGGTGAGTACGTCGAGGTCTACTACAACAAGACGGCGTTCGAGAAGGCCGGCGTCGCCGTGCCGACCTCGCTCTCGGAGTTCGAGACCGCGATGAAGACCTTGAAGGACGCCGGCCAGACTCCCCTCTCCGAGTCGGCGGCGGAGTACCCGCTCAGCCAGCTCTGGTACCAGCTGGCCTTGACCAAGGCCGACCGGTCGTTCATCGACGACTACCAGCTCTACAAGCACAAGGTGGACTGGAACGGCGAGCCGCTCACCTACGCCACCCAGACCATCGCGGACTGGACCGCGAAGGGGTACATCTCCAAGGACGCGAGCGGTGTCAAGGCCGAGGATGCGGGCGTCTCGTTCATCAACGGCCAGTCACCGATGTTCTACTCGGGCAGCTGGTGGTACGGCCGATTCATGAGCGAGATCAAGGGCTTCGAGTGGGGGACGTTCCTGTTCCCGGGCAGCGACTTCACCCCCGGATCCGCGGGGAACATGTGGGTCGTGCCGGAGCGTGCGAAGAACAAGGACCTCGCGGAGAAGTTCATCGACATCACGATGCGGCCCGAGATCCAGGCGATCCTCGGCAACAACGGCGGCGTGCCCGTCGCCGCCGACGTGTCCGCCATCACGGATGAGAAGTCGAAGCAGCTCATCGAGAACTTCAACACCATCACCAAGAACGACGGCATCGCGTTCTACCCCGACTGGCCCACCCCGACGTTCTACGACCAGATCAACGCCGGTCTGCAGGAGCTCGTCAACGGCACCAAGTCTCCCGCGGAGGTGCGCAAGCAGCTGGGTGAGCAGTACGCGTCCGGCGTGAAGGACATCGTCGGCTGAGGCCCTCGGGGGCTGCGGCGTCGTCCGCAGCCCCGGGCGCTCTCACCTCTCTACCGAAAGGACGACGGCATGTCCGACGCACGCAGCCTCATCCCGGGGTCGCGCCCGCGCGCATTCTGGCCCTATCTGCTCCCGGGGCTGATCCTGCTCATCGTGATCATCCTGATCCCGCTGGCCTGGAACGTCTATCTCACGTTCACGAGATACCGCGGCATCCGGCCTCCGCAGTGGATCGGGCTGAGCAACTGGCAGGAGCTGCTCGGCGACGAGGTGTTCTGGACCTCGTTCGGCAACTCCGTCGCGATGATCGTCGCGATGGTCGTGGTGCCGACCCTGCTCGGCCTTCTGCTGGCGGCGATGCTGTTCGACCTGATCGGCAAGAAGTTCGGCGGCCGGGTCGCGAGCTTCCTGCGCGCCACGTACTACCTGCCGCAGATCCTCCCCGCCGTGATCGCGGCGATCGTGATCGGCTGGATCCTGCGCCCGAAGAACGGCGCGCTCAACCAGGTGCTGGAAGCGATCGGCCTCGGCGCACTGCAGCACAACTGGCTGGGCAGCGGCGACACCGCACTCGTCAGCATCATGGTGATCATGGTCTGGGTGCAGCTGGGCTATCCGGTGGTGATCTTCATGGCCGCGCTGCAGCGGGTGGACCCGGAGCTGTACGAGGCGGCGGAACTGGACGGCGCCGGCTGGTTCCAGAGGTTCCGCGCCATCACCGTGGGCATCATCCGGCCCGAGATCTTCGTCGTCACGCTGACCTGCACGATCGCCGCGCTCAAGGTCTTCGGGCCCGTCTACGCGCTGACCCGCGGCGGTCCTGGCACGTCGACCATCGTTCCCGCGTACTACGCGTACAGCGAGTTCTTCCAGTCGCAGCAGGTCGGCTACGGCGCGACCATCGCGACCGCGCTGACCGTCGTCATCGCCATCGTGAGCGTGGTGTTCATCCTGGTGCAGAACCGCATGGAGAAGGAGGAGGCCCGATGAGCCGCCGGGGAATCGCGCGACGCCGGCCGTCCGACTGGGTGGTGCTCGCCGTCGCCATCGTGCTGGGTCTGCTCATCGCGGTGCCGCTGCTGCTGATCCTGATCAACTCGTTCAAGTCGCCCGGCGACTACAACCACTCGGGGCCAGTGTCGCTGCCGAAGGAGCTCTACTTCGACGGGATCAGCGCGTTCTGGAACCGGGTCGACTTCCCGCTCAAGCTCTGGAACAGCTTCTTCATCTCCGGCACGGTCGCCGTGCTGGCGGTGGGGCTGTCGATGCTCAACGCCTTCGCGCTCGGCATCGGCCGGATCAAGGGACGGCTGTGGATCGTCGTGCTGATCCTGCTGGCGAACATGCTGCCGCAGGAGGTGCTCCTGTATCCGCTGTACTTCCTGTTCAAGCAGGTCGGGCTGTACGACAACCCGTGGTCGGTGATCATCACCTTCACGGTCATCCAGTCGGCCTTCGGCACGTACCTGCTCTCCTCCGTTTTCAGCACGTTCCCCAAGGAGGTGCTCGAGGCGGCGGCGCTCGACGGCGCCGGTCGCTGGCACGTCCTGTGGCGTGTGGTGTTCCCGATCTCCCGGCCGACGCTGTCGGTGCTGCTCATCTTCTTCTTCATCTGGACGTGGAACGAGTTCCTCATCCCCCTGACGTTCCTCGTGTCGAACGCGAACCAGACGGTGCCCGTGGCGATCACGGCGCTGCAGGGCGACCGGCTCATGGACGTCACCACGACGAGCGCCTCGGCGCTGCTCGGTCTGCTGCCGACGCTCGTCTTCTTCCTCATCTTCCAGCGCACGCTGACGCGCGGCATCACGGCAGGAGCAGTCAAGTAATGAAGTTCACCGACGGGTTCTGGCAGCTCCGCCCCGGAGTCGACGCGCTGTACGCGCAGGAGGCGCGTGATCTCACCGCCCAGGAGGGCGAGCTCACCGTCTGGGCGCCGACCCGGGTGATCGCGTCGCGTGGCGACACCCTCAACCGCCCGATGCTGACGGTGTCGCTGGCGAGCCCCGCCGAGGGCGTGATCCGGGTGCGCATCGAACACCATCGTGGTGCAGCCGGTGCCGGTCGTGCGTTCGCGCTCGATGCCGACCCCGCGCACCGCGCCGAGGCACGCGTCGACGACGACGGCGGCGTGCTCGACGCCGGCGCCTTGTGGGCGCGCATCCGCCGCGGTGCGCCGTGGGAGCTCTCCTTCGAGCACGACGGCGGCGTGTACACCACCAGCGGTCACCGCTCGATCGGTTCGATCGCGCTCGCCTCGCACGCCGCGGTCGTGGCCGAGCCCGTCGGATCCGACGGCATCAGTCGCGAGGGGAAGGCCGAGGCGGCGAACTACATCCATGCGCAGCTCAGCCTCGACGTCGGCGAGCTCATCTACGGACTCGGCGAGCGGTTCGGCCCCTTCGTGAAGAACGGACAGACCGTCGACGTGTGGAACTCCGACGGCGGCACGTCGAGCGAGCAGTCGTACAAGAGCATCCCGTTCTATCTCTCCAACCGTGGCTACGGCGTGCTCGTCAACGACGCCGGCCATGTCTCGTTCGAGGTCGGATCCGAGGCAGTCGAGCAGGTGCAGTTCTCGGTGGCGGGGGAGAGGCTGGAGTTCTTCGTGATCGCCGGCCCCACTCCGGCCGAGGTGCTCGACCGGTACACCCGCCTCACCGGACGGCCGGCCCGGGTGCCGGACTGGTCGTATGGCCTGTGGCTGTCCACGAGCTTCACGACCGACTATGACGAGGCGACCGTCAACGGCTTCATCGACGGCATGGACCAGCGCGACATCCCGCTCGAGGTGTTCCACTTCGACTGCTTCTGGATGCGCGAGTTCCACTGGACCGACTTCGAGTGGGACCCGGCGGTGTTCCCCGATCCGGAGGGCATGCTCGCGCGTCTGCACGAACGGGGGCTGCGCGTGAGCACCTGGGTGAACCCGTACATCGCCCAGCGGTCGCGGCTGTTCGACGAAGGCATGGAGCACGGGTATCTGGTCCGGCGGCCCGACGGATCCGTGTTCCAGTGGGATCTCTGGCAGGCCGGGATGGCGCTGGTCGACTTCACGAACCCGGAGGCCACGGCCTGGTTCCAGGGCTACATCCGCCGCCTGCTGCGGCAGGGCGTCGACGCGGTCAAGACCGACTTCGGCGAGAGGATCCCGACCGGGCTGGCGTGGCACGACGGCAGCGATGCCGAGGCGATGCACCACCGCTACACGCACCTGTACAACCGGGCCGTGTTCGACGTGCTCGTCGAAGAGCGCGGCGAGGGCGAGGCGGTGCTGTTCGCCCGCTCGGCGACGACCGGTGGCCAGAGCATGCCGGTGCACTGGGGCGGCGACAACTCCTCGTCGTTCGTGTCGATGGCCGAGTCGCTGCGCGGCGGGCTCTCGCTCGCGCTCAGCGGGTTCGGATTCTGGAGCCACGACATCGGAGGCTTCGAGGGCGATCCGGATCCGGCGGTCTTCAAGAGGTGGCTCGCGTTCGGCCTGCTCTCCAGCCACTCGCGCCTGCACGGCTCGACCAACTACCGGGTGCCGTGGGCGTTCGATACCGGCGGCGAGGAGCCGGGGCAGAGCGCGGTCGACGTCGCTCGCGCCTTCACGAAGCTCAAGCGCTCCCTGCGCCCCTACCTGGTCGCGGCCGGCGAGGAGGCGCACCGCAGCGGCCGCCCGATCATGCGCCCGATGGTGCTCGAGTTCCCCGACGACCCGGCGGCGGGCCACCTCGACCGCCAGTACATGCTGGGCCCCGATCTGCTGGTGGCGCCCGTGTTCACCGCAGCCGGCGATGTCGAGTACTACCTGCCCCGCGGCCGGTGGACGAACTGGTTCACGCGCGAGCAGGTGCAGGGAGGCGGCTGGCGCCGCGAGACGCACGCCTTCGACACGGTTCCGCTGTGGATCCGGGAAGGCGCCGTGATCCCGGTCTCCGGCGAGGACGGCGTGCGGTCGGAGGTGCGCGGGTGAGCGGCGTCTGAGGTCCCGGGTCGACGGATCCGACCTCGACGCGCGGACGCGGGGCGAGTAGCTTCTGCTCATGGGAGACCGTGTCGATGATCGGGTGTTCACCCGGCAGGACCGCACGCAGTTCCGCGAGAAGACGGCGCGGTGCCTCGACGCCCTGGCCAGCATGCTCGCCGACGGCCAGTTCGAGGTGTCCGAGCCGCGGCTGGGTCTCGAGATCGAGCTGAACCTGGTCGACGACGCCTGCGACCCGGCCATGGCCAACGCACGGGCGCTCGAGGCGATCGCCGACCCCGCGTTCCAGACCGAGCTCGGCCAGTTCAACATCGAGATCAACGTCGAACCGCGCCCGCTCGCCGGCGGCAACGTGATCCGGCTCGAGGAATCCCTGCGCGAGGCGCTGAACGCCGCCGATGCGAAGGCGCGCAGCACGGGGTGCGGGCTCGCCATGATCGGGATGCTCCCCACGCTCGACGAGCACCACTTCACGAGCGAGTGGCTCTCCGAGGATCCGCGCTACGACCTGCTCAGTCAGCAGATCCTGGCTGCCCGCGGGGAGGACATCGAGCTGCGCCTCGACGGCGCCGCCCTCACCGGCGCGGGCGGTCGGGAGAGCCTCGACATCGTGTGCGACACGATCCTGCCCGAGGCCGCGTGCACCTCGGTGCAGCTGCACCTGCAGGTCGACCCGGCCGACTTCGCGGCCTACTGGAACTCGGCGCAGGCCATCGCCGGCGTGCAGGTGGCCCTGGCCGCGAACTCGCCGTTCTTCGCGGGGCGGGCGCTGTGGCACGAGACCCGGATCCCGCTGTTCGAGCAGGCGACCGACACCCGCTCGGTCGAGCTGAAGAACCAGCGGGTGCGCCCGCGCGTGTGGTTCGGTGAGCGCTGGGTGACCTCGATCTTCGATCTCTTCGAGGAGAACTCGCGCTACTTCCCGGCCCTGCTTCCGGTGACGACCGAGGAGGATCCGTTCGAGGTGCTCGCGCGCGGCGGTACCCCCGCGCTCGCCGAGTTGCGCATGCACAACGGCACCGTCTACCGGTGGAACCGGCCGATCTACGACGGGCACGGCGACCGCTACCACCTGCGTCTCGAGAACCGCGTGCTGCCGGCGGGGCCCTCGATCGTGGACGTGCTCGCCGACG
Organism: Microbacterium sp. 22303; assembly: GCF_052045265.1. NCBI lineage: Bacteria > Bacillati > Actinomycetota > Actinomycetes > Micrococcales > Microbacteriaceae > Microbacterium > Microbacterium sp. 22303. The sequence goes on from NZ_JBQEOQ010000002.1 coordinate 378,464, forward strand.
CCGCGTTCTACTACGGCCTGGTGCGCAGCCTCGCGCTCGCGGACCGGCCGTTGTGGACGCAGATGACGTTCGACGCCGCGGAGGAGAACCTGCATTCCGCGGCACGCGACGGCATCGAGTCGCGGCTGTACTGGCCCGAGGTGGGCTGGATCGGTCCGCGCGAGCTCGTGCTGCGCCGGCTTCTGCCGCTCGCCGCGGAGGGGCTGGACGGCTTCGGCGTTGATGCGGCCGCGCGCGACCGATACCTCGGGGTCATCGAGCAGAGGTGCCTGACCGGTCGCAACGGCGCGGTCTGGCAGCGGGAGGCCGTCGCAGCCCGGGAGCGCGCCGGCGCCACGCGGTCCGAGGCGCTGCACGGCATGCTCGCCGACTACCTCGAGCGCATGCACACCGGGGAGCCCGTGCACACCTGGACGCTCTGAGTACGTCGGCCGCCCTTCGTACCGCCGAGGGGGCTGTGCCTTCTTCGTTCACTGGTCCCGAATTGCGGTTCTGCAGGCACAGAACCCGCAATTCGCGACCAGTGAACGGGCCCCGCCCTGTCAGATCCCGGCGAGGAACTCTTGGATCCGGTCGGCCGCGGGGCCCGCGTCACGGATCATCGTCTCGTGTCCGCAGCCCGGGATCTCCGCCAGTTCGCCCTGCGGGATCGCGTCGGCGACGGAACGGGTCCACACCGGCGGGCAGACCGGATCGCGCGAGCCGCGCAGGACCAGCGTGGGCACGGAGATCCGCGGATAGACCTGCTCCGGGCGATGCGCGACCGTGGCACGGATCTTGCGGACGATGTGCGGGCCGGCGCGCAGGTACTCGCGCACGCCGCGGATCACCACGCGGGGATCGATCGAGGCAGTGTCGTGCAGGAAGCGCAGCCCCTGTCTCACCACGCGGCGGGCGCCGGCGTCGACGGTCGGCGCCGCCAGCACGACCGCACGCACCCGGTCGGGATGGCGCACCGCCAGCTCCGCCGCCACCTGGCTGCCCATCGAGTGCCCGATCACGGTCACCGGCGGTGTGCCGGTCGAGGCGAGGTGCGCGGCGATCAGGTCGGCGTGCTGGGGCATCGTGAGCGGCAGCTCGGGCTCGGGCGCCGCGCCGAATCCCGGCAGGTCGACGGCGACGACGGTGCCGTCGAGGCGGCGGGCGAGTTCGGCGAAGACGCTGCGCCCCATGCCCAGGCCGTGCACGAGCAGCAACACGTCCGATCCGGATCCGGTCCGCTCGACGATCAGGGTGGATGAGCCCTCCACGAAGGCGGTGACGCTCCCGCCGAGCGCCGGTGTCAGATCGGGAGTGCTCACCCCACCACTTCATCACATCGCGCCGAGTCCGGCCGCGAGCAGCGGGGCGCCCACGGCCGCAGGACGGCGAGGCTCAGCCCGCGGGCTTGAGCACCAGCGTGTCCACGGCGGCCGCATCCACGGCCTTCTTCGTGAACGCCCAGGGGGACTGCACGCCCTTCGACCAGTTCTCGGTCTGGTCGGTGTAGTGCGGGCTGAAGGCGTGGCCGCTCGCGCCGGTGAGGTGGTTCCACGTGGAGGCGTCGAAGTCGGAGAGGTCGACCACCATCCGCATCGACGGCACCGTGGTCGTCGCGTAGGAGCCGCCGAGCGTCCAGCCGGTGGCATCCACGAGAGAGGATCCACCGCCGACGGGGTACGGACCGCGGTTGAACAGCCACTCGATCGGTGCGATGCCGCTCTTGCCGAGCGTCTGATGGGTGAGCGTGATCGCGTGCAGGTCGCCCCAGTTCCACCGGGCCGGATCCGATCCCTGCGCGGTCGAGAGTTCGTCATAGGCCTGCTTCGCCGACAGGGCCAGCATCTCGTCGCGCCCGGACACGCCGATCTTCGGGTTGGTCCAGAGCGGGTCATCCGGGTTCTCGAGCATCGGTCCGACCACGGTGAACAGTCGTCCTTGCCCGTCCATCGGCAGCGGATGCTCGCGGTTCGCGAAGAGGTTGAGCGCCAGCTTCTGCCAGAGCACGTTCGCATAGGCGGCGGCGGGCGAGTCGGCGGTGGCCTGCGCGTCCCAGGTCTTGAGCAGCTTCACGGCCTTGCGCACACCGGCATCCTTTGAGGCCGGGATCTCCTGCATCTCCGCCGCGAGCTGTTTGCCGATCCAGCTCTGCTGATCGAACTGGATGTCGCGCATGTCCTGCGTCGTGAGCGGATGCTGCTTCGCGGTGCGTTCGATGAGATCGGCGATCCGTGCGGCGCGATAGCCGTAGTCCCAGTCGCGCGACAGGAAGTACGGGTAGCTGTCCGGCACGATCGCGTTGTTCGCGGTGACGATGTAGCCCTCGTCCGGGTTGTACGAGACGGGGAGCTTCTCGAAGGGGATGTACCCGGTCCAGTCGGACGCGCTCGACCAGCCCGGCTGCGGGAAGTAGCCGTTTCCGGCACCGCGGATCGGCAGGCGTCCGGGCGTCTGGTAGCCGATGTTGCCCTTCTGGTCGGCGTAGATGAGGTTCTGCGCCGGCACGTCGAACAGCGACGCCGCATGCCGGAAACCGGTGAAGTCCGCAGCGGTGTTCATGGCGAAGATGGCGGTCGACGTGGTGCCCGGATCCAGTGCGGTCCAGCGCAGGCTCACCGCGTACTGGCCGGGAAGCGCGTCGGTCGCGGCATCGGGGGCGACGCCCGTCTCGCCCCCCGGTGAGGCCGTGTCGGTGCGCCCCACGATCGGGGTCTTCGCGAGCGCGGTGAAGTCGTCGGTCAGCCCGGAGACGATCGGGCCGTGCGCGGTGGAGCGGACGGTGAGCGTGATGTCGGCGGAGCCCGCGACCTTGACGGTCTCGGTGCGCGTCTGCAGCGGCACGCGCACGCCGTCGCGCCAGTAGCTGTCGCCGTCGATCTTCTCGATGTACAGGTCGGTCACGTCGGTGGTGAGGTTCGTGAACCCCCAGGCGATGTTCGCGTTGTGCCCGATCACGATGCTCGGCAGGCCGGAGAACGAGAACCCGGCCACGTCGAACGGGCAGGCGGTGCTCACCGTGCGGCAGCGCAGCTGCATCTGGTACCAGACCGAGGGGAGCGCCGCACCCAGGTGCGGGTCGTTCGCGAGCAGCGGCTTGCCGGTCGCGGTGAGGGATCCGGAGACCACCCAGGAGTTGGATCCGATGCCCTCGCCGGGGTCTCCGAGCAGCGTCTGGACAGCCTCGAGGGTGTTGCGCGCGGTGGTCCACGTCACGCCGGTCGCTGAGCTCGTCGAAGCGCCCGCACCGGTGCCGGCCGGCGCGCTCGCCGCCCCGGATCCGCCGCCCTGCTCCATCGGGGTGATGGTGGGCACGATCACGGGGTGCTCGTCGAACGGGTAGGCGGGGTAGATCTCGTTCATGGTCGCCGCGTCCACGGTGGGGGCGAGCAGTGCGCGCGTCGTCTCGGACTCGACGTTGCCACGCAGATCCCAGGCCATCGCCTTCAGCCAGGCGACGGAATCGGCGGGGGTCCACTTCTCGATGGTGTAGTCCGGATTGGTCATGCCGACCACGGCATATTCGAAGGATGCCTCGGCGCCCTCGTGGTCCGCGAGGTAGGCGTTCACGCCGTCCGCGTACGCCTGGTAGTAGCCGCGGGTGGTAGCGTCCATCGCCGCCCCCTCCTTCTCGGCGATGCCGTGCCAGTCGAGGGTGCGCAGGAACTCGTCGGTGGCGACCTGGGAGGATCCGAACAGCTCGGCGACCCTGCCGCTCGTCACGTGCCGGCGGAAGTCCATCTCCCAGAACCGGTCCTGCGCGTGTACGAAGCCCTGCGCGTAGAACAGATCGTGCGTGTTGTCGGCCGTGACGGTTGGGATCCCACGGTCGTCGCGCTGCACGGTCACCTGCGCCTGCAGCCCTTTCAGCGCCAGCTCTCCCGAGGTCTGCGGGAACGAGCGCTGCACGGTCCACACCAGGACCAGAGCGGCCGCCGTGGCGAGGATCACGACACCTGCGAGCACCCCGAAGACGGTGCGCCCGATGATCCGCCCGATGCGAGGCCGGGGCTTCACCGTGGGATCGGCAGACGACATGGGCGCTCCTTCGCGTGACACGGAGTCCCATGAAGCTGCGGATCGGGTCGCAGCTCGTGAGACGTCCTCGCATCCTAGCGCGGGGCTCCCGCCCGCCGCGGCTCAGCCGATCAGGCTGGGCTGCAGGTCGCGCAGGGTGCGCTTGTGCGTCATGCGGGTGACCCCGATCATCGCGAGCAGCAGGGATCCGACCATCCAGATCCCCAGCACTCCCAGATCCGTCAAGGCCCTCCCGACCTGCCCGCCGTACATCAGCTGGCGCATGGCGTCGACGACGTATCCCATCGGCAGCACATGGTGCAGTGCGGCGAGCGGCGCCGGCAGCGTCTGCCAGGGGAATGTGCCGCCTGCGGTCACCAGCTGCAGCACCATGAGCACGAGGCCCATGAACTGCCCCACGGATCCGAGCCACACGTTCAGCGCGAGGATGATCGCGGCGTAGGTGGCCGAGGCGAGCACCATGATCCCCAGGGCGCCCCAGCCGTTCTGGAACGTGAACCCGAGGGCCCAGGCGAGCACGCCGAGCAGGCCGACCATCTGCAGCGCCCCGAACGCCGCGGGCGTGAGCCAGCCGGCGAGCGTGATCCGGATCGGCGAGTGCAGCGCCGTCACCGCGCGCCGCGAGATCGGCTTGATGATGAGGAACAGCGCGTAGATGCCGATCCAGCCCGCCAGCGCGGCGAAGAACGGTGCGAGGCCCTGGCCGTAGTCCTTGGCCGCGGCGACCTTGTCGCTGGACACGTCGACGGGGTTCGCGATCGTCTTCGCCTGCTGCTCGCGCAGGTCGGGTGTGGACGCGGGGATCGCGTCGACACCGGCGGCGAGGCCGTCGTGCAGGGTGCCGATGCCCGTGGCGAGGGTGCCGAGGCCGTCGTGCAGGGCCTTCGCGCCGTCGCGCGCACTTGCCGCGCCCGAGCTCAGCGTCGCGGCACCGGTCGCGGCCGTCTGCGCGCCGTCGGCGAGCTGCTGCGACTTGTCGGCGAGGGTGGCGCTGCCGGAAGCGACCTGGGCGCTGCCGTCGGCGAGCTGGTCGATCTTGCCGACCGCGCCCTGCACGGTGTCGTTGCCGCTGCGCAGTCTGTCGCCCAGCGGATCCAGCTTCGCCAGCACCGCGTCGATCTCGGGCTGCGAGAGTCCGCGGTCCGCCAGGGCGGTCGCGATGTCGCTGCGCACCTGGGGCAGAGTGTCGGTCGCCTGCTGCACGAGGGATCCGGCCTCGTTCGCGTACTGCGCGATCTGCTGATTGCCGTCGCTCACCTGCTGCGCGCCGTTGGCGAGGGTCGCCGCGCCGTCGGCGAGCTGCTGGGATCCGTCGGCGATCTGCTGCGTGCCGCCGGCGAGCTGGGCGGCGCCGTCGGCGAGCTGGGCCGTGCCGTCGGCGAGCTGCCCGCTGCCCGAGACGGCGGTGTTCGCACCGTCGTGCAGCTGCGAAGCGCCGTCGGCCGCCTCGCCGAGCTTGTCCCGGACGTCGCTCAGCCCGGTGAGCAGCTTGTCCGCGGCCTCCTGGCCGACCATCTCGGCGACAGACCGGCGGATCTTCTCGACGGCTCCGGATCCGATCGACGACGCGAGGTAGTTGTTGGCGTCGTTCGTCTCGAGCTCGATCCGTGCCTGGTGCGGGCTCGTACCCGAGGAGGAGAGCAGTGCTTCGGAGAAGGTCTTGGGGATCGTCACCGTGAAGTCGACGTCGCCGTTCTTGAGGGCCGCGCGCGCGGCAGTGGCGCTCATCCGGTTCCAGTCGAACGCCTTGCCCTCGACGAGGTTGTCCGCGACCTTCTCGCCGTAGTTCGTGGTGGTGCCGTTCGAGGTCGACCCGGCGTCCTCGACGACGAGGCCCACAGGCACCTCGCTGAACTTTCCGTACGGATCCTGGTTCGCCCACAGGTACAGCCCGCCGTACAGGATCGGCACGGCCATGAGGGCGATCAGGGCGATCACGGCCATGGGGGTCGCGGTCAGCCGGCGCAGTTCGGCGCCGATCATCGCGGGAATCTTCATCGCGCGGCTCCGTTCTCGGTGTCGGTGGGGTTGTCGGTGTCGGTGTCGTCTTCCTCGACGACCTCGGAGGGGACCGGATCCGGCTCGATGAGGATCTCCTCGACGTCTACAGGTGCGACCGGATCCGGATCTGCGTCCCTCACCGTGGTCGATCCGGTCACGTCGGCGAGTGGGCGCACGGGCACCGTGGCGTTGGAGGGGTAGTCGGTCTCGAGCGCCTCGGGGAGCCGCTCGATGACGGCGGCCGCGGATCCGCCGACGATCACGAGCACGGCGAAACCGCGCTCGGCGAACTCCGTGGCGATGCGCCACCAGCCTTCGGGGCGCCCGCCGTGGCGATCGGGGGAGACCAGCACGAACCCCTCCACGTCGTCGCGCAGCACGGCGAGCTCGGCCATGACGCGCACGCGCACGGAGGGCTTGATGGTGCCGATCGGCTGCGCGGCGAGCTCGGCGAAGCCGATCTGCTCGAGCCAGCGCCGGGCGTGCAGCGGGGTGGCGGGCAGGCCCGCGAACATGAGCTCCTCGCCCACGACCGCGGCGAGTGTCACGCCGGGGTGCGGGTCGCTGACCTCGGGGGCATCGACGAGCGCCATGCGGCGGCGCAGGTCGCGGTCGTTCCGGGTTCCGTCGATCGTGACCTCGCCCGTGTCGGGGCGCATCCGGCCGGTCGCGATGAGGCCCAGCACCGTGGGGCGCAGCTCGGTCTCGGCGAGCACGAACCGGGCGTGGCCCGTCTCGATCTCGAGCGACGTGGTGGGCAGCGCATGGCCCTTCTTGCCCTTGCTGACGTCGTGCACGGCGATCCTCATGCGCGGCCCTCCTCGGCGGGAATCGTGGCAAGCGTATCCGGCGCACCGGTCGCAGAGAGCTCGGGGTGCGCGGCGAGCAGCGTGTCGATCTCGCGCCAGCCGAGCCCGGCGATGCTGAGCACCGCGCGCACGGCGATGCCGCCCGCGGCGGGGGAGGAAGCGTCGGTGCGGGTGACGACGGTGCGGGCGCTCTCCTCGATGAGACGCGCGAGCGTGGGGGCGGCCATGTCCTGGCGCAGCTCGCCGTCCTCCTGGCCGCGGCGGACGAGCGCCGCGAGCACCCGCCGCAGGGGTGCGAGCGCGGCGGCGGTCTCCTCGACGTGCGCGTCGTCGAGCGCGATCGCCGCGGCGACCTGGACGTGCGCGGCCTCGTGCCACAGGTCCGCGGTGAGGCGGGCCAGCGCGATGCGGCTGTCGGCGTCGTCGACCCGCTGCGCGATCGCGTTGAAGCGCGCGGCGCCGGAGGAGATCAGCGCATGCACGAGGGCGGAGCGGTCGTCGAAGTGGCCGTAGAGCGCGCGGCGGCTGAGGCCGGCGGCGCGGGCGATCTGGTCGACGGAGGCATGCGGATCCGCGGCCAGGGTCTGCGAGGCGGCGGCGAGGATGCCGGCCCGGTTCTCGGCGGCGTCCCTGCGCTGACGGCGGGGTGCGGTGATGTCTGTCACCCCATCAGTGTAACTCTAAAGTGCACATACGTGTGCAAGTTAGGGATGGGTGCGTGTGTGGCCGGTCGTTCACTGGTCGCGTATTGCCGTTATGCCGCGGGAATGAGGGCATTTTGCGACCTGCGAACGGGGAGATGAGCGGGATTTGCGGTATCCGGCGACGCAGGGCGTCCTGGAACGGGATATGCGGGATCCGGATCTGTGCGGCCTGGATCCGGGTTCGGCGCGTCGGCGCCGGGTCAGGCCAGCAGCAGTCGGAGTCCCTCGATGATCGCTCCCGCACCCGACGAGGCGAGCGCCTGGGAGACGGCAGGCTGGGTGATGCCCTCGGCGGCCGCGAGGTCGCGCTGGAAGACGCCGAGGCAGCGGCCATAGGTGAGGCGCCGTGTGCGCGCGCTCATGTCGCTGATGAGCTGGTCTCGCGTCATCAGCCCGATGTTCGCCTGATGGGCGAGGAGGCGCGCGGCGTCCGGCTGGGCCTCGTGCGCGACCACCCAGGTGCGGGCTCCTGGCACGGTGCGTTTCTGCAGCGCATGCACGTGCTCGATCGCGGTGCGCGCGGCCCACCACCCCGGCCCCTCCGGGAGGTCTCCCGCAGCGGAGGCGATCTCCTCGACCGGCCCGATGCCCACGCCGAAGCGGCAGTCGATGTGCTCGGGCAGGGCGAGCCGCAGCAGGGTCAGCCCCGCGAGCGCGGCGTCGAGCGTGGGGTAGACGCCCTGCTGCTCGTCGCCCACCGTCGGCCGGAGCGGGCTGCTCGCGAGAGGCCGGTCGGCCTCGACGCGCGCGATGGCGTCATCGAGCGCGTGCTGGGCGCCCGAACGGTCATCGAGCCCGCGAGATCCGACGATGTCGAGGATCACGGCGATCATGAAAAAAGGTTATCACTGATCTTCTACGAAGATAAGCTCTTTGCTTCTTGATCGGGCGGATCCGCCGAGGGCTTATGGAGCCCGGGAGGCCTCAGTCCGTGCCGGAGTCGAATGCGGCACCCTCGCTGGCTGCATCCACCGCATCGGCCAGCGCCTCCTCGGTGTCGGCGAGGGTCGTTCCCTCGACCGAAGCCGCGATCTCGGAGGCCTCGCCGGCCGTCACGCGGCCGACGAGCTCGCCCGTCGCACCGCCGACGAGACCGAGACCCGCGTACTGCTCGAGGCGTGCGCGCGAGTCGGCGATGTCGAGGTTGCGCATCGTGAGCTGGCCGATCCGGTCGACCGGGCCGAACGCGGCGTCGCCGACGCGCTCCATCGACAGCTTCTCGGGGCCGTAGGACAGGTTCGGGGAAACGGTGTCGAGGATCGTCCAGTCGTCGCCGCGGCGCAGGCGGATCGTGACGGTGCCGGAGATCGTGGATCCGACCCAGCGCTGGATCGATTCGCGCAGCATGAGCGACTGCGGCTCGAGCCAGCGACCCTCGTACATCAGGCGCCCGAGGCGGCGGCCCTGCTCGTGGTACGTCGCGAGGGTGTCCTCGTTCAGGATGCCGTTGACGAGGCGCTCGTAGGCGATGAAGAGGAGCGCCATGCCGGGGGCCTCGTAGATGCCGCGCGACTTCGCCTCGATGATCCGGTTCTCGATCTGGTCGCTCATGCCCAGGCCGTGCCGTCCTCCGATGCGGTTCGCCTCGAAGACGAGCTCCACCGGATCCGTGAACTCGACGCCGTTGAGCGCGACGGGGCGGCCGCCGGCGAAGGTCACCGTGACATCCTCGGTCTCGATCGCGACGGAGGGATCCCAGTACCTCACGCCCATGATCGGGTCGACGGTCTCGAGCGACACGTCGAGGTGCTCGAGGGTCTTCGCCTCGTGCGTGGCGCCCCAGATGTTGGCGTCGGTCGAGTACGCCTTCTCGGCGGAGTCGCGGTAGGGGAAGCCGTGCGCGACGAGCCACTCGCTCATCTCCTGGCGTCCGCCGAGCTCGGTCACGAAGTCGGCGTCGAGCCAGGGCTTGTAGATGCGCAGGCGCGGGTTGGCCAGCAGGCCGTAGCGGTAGAACCGCTCGATGTCGTTGCCCTTGTAGGTGGAGCCGTCGCCCCAGATGTCGACGCCGTCCTCCTTCATCGCGCGTACGAGCAGCGTGCCGGTGACGGCGCGGCCGATCGGCGTCGTGTTGAAGTAGGTCTTGCCGCCGGAGCGGATGTGGAATGCGCCGCAGGCCAGGGCGACGAAGCCCTCTTCGACGAGCGCGGTCTTGCAGTCGATCAGGCGCGAGTCCTCGGCGCCGTACTCCAATGCACGCCCGGGGATCGAGGCGATGTCGTCCTCGTCGGGCTGGCCCAGATCGCCGGTGTACGTGTACGGCACAGCACCCTTGTCGCGCATCCACGCGACGGCCACGGAGGTGTCGAGCCCTCCCGAGAAGGCGATGCCGACGCGCTCGCCGACGGGCAGGGACTGGAGGACCTTGGACATGGGATCCAGTCTATCGGCGGGCAGGGGGTGCATTTCGGGGGAGGCCCACCCGGGCGGGGCGACGGGCAGGGGTGCGCGAGTGACGCAGGACCGGGCGGATGCGAAGTCGCTCAGATCAGGCGCACGTCTACGCCGAGAGCCGCGTAGGTTCCGATGGCGCGACGGTCACAGGAGAGCAGCGGGACACCGGCGGCCTTTGCAGCGAGTCCGACAAGGCCGTCGTAGATCGCGCCGCCGGCGATACCCGCCTGGCTCAACGTGGTCACGGCATCGCGTGCGACGCCCGGCGAGAGCGCGGCCGACACGGGAAACTCGCGGGCGATGACCTGCGCGGCGTAGGCAGCGCTGAGTCGATTGTCTCCGGGGAGCCGCGTCAGAACGGAGTAAGTCTCGAACTGCGCATGGCCTGCGAGGCCCAGCGTCAACCCCTGTGTGAGCTCGAAGGCCACATCGTGCGACGGACTTGCATCTCGGAGAACCGCGAGCGCCGCGCTCGTGTCGAGGAGGAGGTCAGCGCTGGTCGGCAAGGCGAAGCTCGCGGATGTCGTCGGCGGTCAGCACGGGCCCGCCGGTGATGACCAGTCGACCATCCTTCTCGGTGACGCTGTCATGCGTCTCGATCTCGATCCGGATCCCGTCTCCGTCGATGATCAGGTCCACCGGCCCTGGCACCATCCCGAGGCGCTCGCGGATCGTCGCAGGGATGACGATCCGCCCTGCCTTGTCCATGGTCGCCTTCATGCCATCAGAATACCATTGGAATGGTCGACCTGAGAGATGGCGGCCAGATCGTGCCGGGGGCGGCTCATGATCCGACCGTTGGAAACGTTTGCAATGCTTCTTGAGCCACAACGCAAACAGCATGCTTCGGTGTTGCGAGGAAAAGCGCAGATTCTCTGGAAACGCTTGCACAATGAGCGGGCGCCCTGCTACTTTCGGGCACGATCGCGCGCGCCCGCCGCGCGGCAAGGAGTCGACGATGACACTCTTCCCCCGCAGAATCGCGACGGCGCTCGCGGCCGCCGCGCTGATCGCATCCGCTGTGCTGGTCGCCCCGTCCGCCTTGGCCGCGACGCCGACGGTCGCGACGAAGGCTCCGGCACCCGCTGCGGATCCGGCCGCCGCCGCGACGAAGGACGTCACGGCGCATCTCTTCCAGTGGCCGTGGAAGTCGGTCGCCGACGAGTGCAGGCACGTGCTCGGCCCGGCCGGCTACGGCGCAGTGCAGGTCTCGCCGCCGCAGGCGCACGTCGAGTTGAAGGACCAGGGCTACCCGTGGTGGCAGGCGTATCAGCCGGTCTCCTACTCGCTGCAGAGCCGCTACGGCACGCCCAAGGAGTTCGCGCAGATGGTCGACGCGTGCCACCGTGCGGGTGTGCGGGTGTATGTGGACGCGGTGCTCAACCACATGAGCGGCCAGCAGACCGGCGGCGTCGGCAGCGACGGCTCCACGTTCGGCAAGTACGACTACCCCGGTCTGTACTCGAACGGCGACTTCCACCACTGCGGTCGCAACGGCAACGACTGGATCGCGAACTGGAACGACCGATGGGAGATCCAGAACTGCGAGCTGCTCGGACTCTCGGACCTCGCGACAGAGACTGAGCACGTGCAGGCGACGCTCGCCGGCTACCTGAATTCCCTGCTGACCCTGGGCGTCGACGGCTTCCGCTTCGACGCAGCCAAGCACATCCCCGCTGCCGACCTGCAGGCCATCACGGCGAGGCTCGATCGCCCGGCGTACATCTACCAGGAGGTGCTCGACGGCGGCCCCATCCAGAAGAGCGAGTACCTGCCCGTCGGCAGCGTGATCGAGGATCGCTACGGCACGCAGATCTCCCGGGTCTTCAAGACCGGATCCCTGTCCTGGCTGAACATGTTCGGCGAGGCCTGGGGGTTCAGCGCCTCCGACGCGTCGGTCGTCTACACCGACAGTCATGACACCGAGCGCGACACCTCGGGAGGTTCGGTCACCTACAAGGACGGCGCGCTGAACGATCTCGCCACGGTGTTCGAGCTCGCCTGGCCGTACGGGCATCCGCTCGTGCTGTCGAGCTACCACTTCACGAGCACCGACGCGGGCCCCATCTCCGACGCCGGCGGCACCGTGCTTCCGGTCGCCTGCAACGCGGCGACGTCGGGCGTGGGCGGCTGGCTGTGCCAGGATCGCGCCGACGCCACTGTGGGCATGGTCGGGTTCCGCAACACCACATCGGGCACGTCCGTGACCCGCTGGTGGAGCGACGGATCCGATGCGATCGCCTTCGCGCGAGAGGGGGCGGGCTACGTCGTCGTGAACAAGGAGAGCGGATCCCTCACCCGCACCTTCGACACGGGTCTCGCCGCCGGCAGCTATTGCAACCTCGTCACCGGACACGTGGTGGGCAACCACTGCACCGGTCCGTCCGTGACGGTGGCGGCCGACGGATCCCTCGCGACGACCGTGGCAGGGCTGTCGGCCCTCGTGATCTCCAAGGACGCCCGCGTCAGCAAGCCCACGGCGGCTCCCGTCGCGGCGGTCGCGTTCACGGCGTACGCCTCGGTCGACGCCGGGCAGAGGCTCGTCGTGGTGGGCAGCGATCCGGCGCTCGGCGCCTGGGATCCGGCGAAGGGCCTCGCGCTCTCGTCCGCCGCATACCCGGTGTGGCGCGCCTCGGCCGCAATCCCCTCGGGCACCTCCTTCGAGTACAAGTACGCGAAGGTGTCGGCGGACGGCACCGTGGAGTGGGAATCGCGATCGAACCGCACCGCGACCGTGCCCGCGGACGGCGCTCTCGCGTTCAACGACGGCTGGAATGCCGGGGCGACGGTGGACGCCTCGGTGACCCTGCATGCGACTCTCGACCCCGGCCAGACGGCGTACATCGTCGGCGGATCCCCCGCCCTCGGCAACTGGAGTCCGGACGCCGCGATCCCGCTCGCGGCTGTCGGCGACGGCACGTACACGGGGACGGTGACGCTGCCCGGCTCGACGACGATCGAGTACAAGTACATCCGCAAGGATGCGGCGGGCAACGTCACCTGGGAGAGCGACCCGAACCGCAGCGTGACCACCGGCTCCGGCGGATCGCTGACGCTCGACGACACGTGGCGCTGAGGCTCTGACCGCTCGAGGTCCGGCCCGAGTCACCGGCCCGTCTCCCCGCCTGGGAGGGCGGGCCGGTTCCCTGCGACCAGCACGAACGGGCGCCTCCGCTCAACGTCGGCGCTTATCCGTGTAATCTCGACGGAGCCGCACCGCGAAGCACCCTCGGAAGGACGCCATGCCTCGCTTCGACCTGCCCCCTGAAGAGCTTCGCACCTACTGCCCGGACGTGGCGGAGCCGGCCGATTTCGACGAGTTCTGGCAACGCACGCTCGAGGCGTCTCGCGCCATCGCGAAGCCCCCCATCCTCACGAGGATCGAGAGTCCGCTGACCGTCTTCGACGTCTACGACCTGCGCTTCAGTGGGTTCGCCGGCGACGAGGTGCACGGGTGGTTCGTCGTGCCAGCGGGAGTCAGCGGGCCATTGCCGACCGTGGTCGAGTACAACGGCTACGGGGGAGGCCGGGGTCTGCCGCACGAGCGTCTGCCGTGGGCGGCGTCGGGCTACGCCTGGGCCTTCATGGACACGCGGGGCCAGGGCAGCGTCTGGGGGACCGAGGGCGTCACGCCCGACCCGCACGGCACGGGGCCGTCCGCGCCTGGCTTCATGACCCGCGGGATCGAGGATCCGGAGGCCTACTACTACCGGAGGGTGTTCACGGACGCGGCACTGCTCATCGACGCCGTGCGCGCGCTCGACGTGGTCGATGCGGATCGTGTGGCGGTGGTGGGCGGCAGCCAGGGCGGGGGCATCGCGATCGCGGCGGCCGGGCTCAGCCGAGGACTGGTCGGGGTCATGCCGGACGTGCCGTTCCTCTGCCATTTCGCACGCGCCGTGGGCCTGACCGATCGAGACCCTTACAACGAGGTCGTGCGGTATCTGTCGGTGCATCGGGGCGCCGACGAACGGGTGTTCCGCACGCTGTCTTACTTCGACGGCGTCAACCTCGCCAAGCGCGCGACGGCGCCGGCGCTGTTCTCGGTGGGGCTCATGGATCCGATCTGTCCCCCGTCGACCGTCTACGCCGCCGCCAACCACTACGGCGCTGTGGTCGACGTGGTCGAATACGCGTTCAACGAGCACGAGGGCGGTCAGGGCGTGCACTGGCAGCGCCAGGCCGCGTGGCTCGGGGCGCGGCTCGCGGCGGGCTGATCCACTCCGGGAGTCCGATCGTCCGCCGTGCGTCGCCGCGCGGCGATTCCGGATGCGAAGGAGCGGCTCGCGAAGCCTGCCGGGCGACGTGCGGCGCTGTTGCACAGGGGGCGGATCCGCTATCGTCGTCAGCGCGTAACTTATGCGCGTAATTAATCGACGGCGGACCGCAGCAGAGCGGATCCGGCCCCTGCGGGGTGATGATGGCGTCCCGTCGATCTCGATGCGGGGCGACCCGCAGAAGGAGATCTCGATGAGGAGACTTCTCGGAGGCCTGCTCGGCCTCGTTCTCGCGCTGGCGCTCACGCTGATCGCCCCGGTGGCGGCGCAGGCGTCGTCCAACGGGTTCTCGGTCTCGGGCGGCAGGATCTACGACGCGAACGGCAGCCTGTTCGTGCCGCAAGGGATCAACCACCCGCTGCAGTGGTACCCGACCCAGACCGGGGCGTTCGCCGATGCGCGGGCGGCCGGGGCTAACACCATCCGGGTCGTGCTGAGCGGCGGCCGGTACGGCACCTCGTCTGCGGCGATGGTGGCCGACGCCATCGCACGATGCAAGGCCAACAAGCTCGTCTGCATCCTCGAGGATCACGACACCACCGGTTATGGCGAGGACTCCTCGGCATACACGCTTGCGCAGGCCGCGCAGTTCTGGGTGAGCCTGAGGTCGACGCTGGTCGGCCAGGAGAAGTACGTGATGATCAACATCGGCAACGAGCCGTTCGGCAACAGCGGGTACGCGAACTGGAAGAGCGCGACGATCTCGGCGGTCCAGACCCTGCGCGCCGCCGGCCTCACGCACACACTCATCGTGGACGCACCCAATTGGGGCCAGGACTGGACCTTCACGATGCGCGACAACGCCGCCGCCGTGGCCGCGGTCGACGGCAACACGGTGTTCAGCGTGCACATGTACGGCATCTTCAGCACGGCGAGCGCCGTGAAGAGCTACATCGATTCCTTCACGAGCCGCGGGCTTCCGCTCCTCGTCGGCGAATTCGCGAACTACCACGCATCCGGCGTGCCCGACGCGAGCACGATCCTGTCGTACACGCGGAGCCAGGGCATCGGCATGCTGGCCTGGTCGTGGTCGGGCAACAGCGGCGAGGACGTGCCGCTCGATCTCGTCAACGGCTTCAACCCGGGCTCACTGACATCGTGGGGGCAGCGCTTCCTCAACGGCGCCGACGGTCTCACGGCGCGTGCGCCGCAGCTCGCCACGGTCTACACGACCTCGGGATCGGGATCCTCCACCGCCCCGAACGGTTACCGGTACTGCACGAGCGCGTCGTCGGATCCGGATGGCGACGGCTGGGGCTGGGAGAACAGCGCGTCCTGCGTCGTGCACGGCGGTGCAGCCGATCACTGACGCCGTAGGGAGCGATGTGAACGGTCACGGCCGGGGCGGCCGGCCGGGTCGTTCTGCGCCGCCCCCATCTCATGGCAGGTAGCCTGCAGAGGTGGGTATCGGGAAGCAGGCGAAGCGCGCGGTCACGGTCGATGACATCGCCGCGCGCGCGGGTGTCTCCTCCGCGGCGGTCTCCTTCGCGCTGAACGGACGCAAGGGGGTGTCGGAGGCGACGCGCTCCCGCATCCTGGCGATCGCCGATGACCTGGGCTGGGCGCCCACGAGCGCCGCCCGCGCGCTCGCAGGAGCCAAGACGCACACGATCGGCCTCGCGCTCGCCCGAGACCCGGGCAACCTCGGCGTCGAATCCTTCTATATGCAGTTCCTCACAGGGATCGAGAGCGAACTCTCGTCGCGTGACTACGGGCTGCTGCTGCAGGTGGTCCCGGATCTCGATGCCGAGCTGCGGGCGCTGCGGCAATGGCGCCGGGCGCGCCGGATCGACGGCGTGATCCTCGTCGACATCCGCACCGAGGATCCGCGCATCGCCGAGCTGGAGAAGGGGGCGCCGCTGGCGAGCATCGCCGTCGGCGACCCGGCATATGTCGGATCTCTACCCGCCGTGTGGACAGACGATGCCGCGGCGATGCGCGAGGCCGTGGAGGCGCTCGCCGCCCTCGGCCACCGTCGCATCGCGCGCATCGGCGGCACTCCCGAGCTCGCGCACTCGAGGATCCGAGACGAGGCCTTCCTCGCCGCGGTGGGCCAGCACTCCTGCCGCGGTATCGTGCTGCAGACCGACTACTCGCCTGAGCGCGGCGCCGCCGCGACCCGTCTCGCGCTCACGGAGCCGGATCGTCCGACGGCCTTCGTCTACGACAACGACATCATGGCGATCGCCAGCCTCGGGGAGTTCTCCGCGGCCGGGCTGCGCGTGCCGGACGACGCCTCGGTCATCGCCTGGGACGATTCCGTAGTGTGCCGGTACACGGCCCCCGCGCTCACCGCGCTGAGCCACGATGTCGTCGGGTACGGCGCGCACGTGGCGCGGCGGCTGTTCCAGGTCATGGACGAGGGCGCATCGGGCGCCTTCCTCGACTCGACGCCCACGCTCGTGCTCCGCGGGTCGACGGGGCCGGCGCCGGCGTGACCGGCGCCGGCCTCGGCCGTTGTCCTCTGGTCGGACGACGGGCTTTCTTTCCGGGTCTGCGTGCCGGGGCCTCGGCAGTGGCGCACCCAGGCCTGCCGCCTCTCGGACTGACCTGACCCGGCGGATCGGATCGCCAGGCGACGACGCCCCGGTCAGACCGCCTCGAGGTGCAGCACGAATGCCTGCACCGGCCACAGCGTGGGCAGCTGCAGGCCGATCTCGGACAATGCCGCCCCAGGGAGCTGGACCTCGCCGGAGGTGAACCACGGCGGGGCGATCCACCCGTACGCCGCGTCGCCGATCTCGCGGCGCACCCGCACGCGGTAGTGCCGTCGGCGATCCAGGCCGGGGATGCGGAGCCGTTCCGCGCGTGCATCCTCGAGGCTCGCGACCGTGGCGACCACGACGACGGCGGCGCCACGGTCGGGGGTGATGAACCCGGTGATCCGCCACGCGGCGTCGCGCACGACGGGGTGCAGCGTGGTTCCGGTGTGCACGATCGGCCGCAGCTCTTTGTAGAGCCGACCGAACGCGGCGATCGCCTCGGTCTCCTCCTCAGAGCAGTCGAGGATGTTCCACTCCAGCCCGGCGGATCCCATCAGGCTCGTCGCCATCCGGTACGACAGCGGCGTGACCCGGCCCGAGCTGTGCGACTCGGCGGGGCCGACGTGCGCGCCGACGAGCTCAGGCGGCAGCAGCAGCCCGGTCCAGCGCTGGATGTCCTGCCGCTCCACGGGGTCGTTCGAGTCGCTCCCCCAGACCCGGTCGGTGCGCTGCAGGATCCCGAGATCCGTACGCGCGCCGCCCGAGGAGCATGACTCGATCTCGAGGAGCGGGTGCCGGGCGCGCAGCTCGTCGAGCAGACGGTACAGCGCGAGGGTCTGCGTGTGCACGCCGGGCTGGCCGTCGTGCACGCTCTCCACGAGGTCGCGGTTGTGGTCCCACTTGACGAAGTCGATGCCCAGCTCGTCGACGAGCGCGGAGATCTGCCCGAGCACGTGCGCGTAGGCACCCGGGTTGGCGAGATCGAGCGCGAACTGGGTCCGCCAGGACAGCCGAGGGTCGTGCTGCAGGTGCCGCGGATCGTGCAGCAGCCAGTCCGGGTGGCTGCGTGCCAGGTCGGACTCGAGACTCACCATCTCGGGCTCGAACCACAGCCCGAACTGCATGCCGAGCTCGTGCACGCGCGCCGCGAGCGGCGTCAGTCCCTCGGGCCATACGGTGCGATCGACCACCCAGTCGCCGAGGCTCGTGGTGTCGTCGCGGCGTCCGGCGAACCAGCCGTCGTCGAGCACGAACCGCTCCACGCCGACGGCGGCCGCCCGCTCGGCGAGGGCTGTGACGCGGGCCGGGTCGTGGTCGAAGTAGACGGCCTCCCAGGTGTTCAGCACGAACGGCCGCGCCGTGGCGGGATGGCCGGGACGCGCGCGGAGCCAGGTGTGGAAGGCGGCCGCCACCCCGTCCATGCCATCCGCGGAATATGTGAACAGCACGTCGGGTGCGACGAGGTCCTGCCCGGGCTCGAGCACGACTTCGCCCGGACGCAGCAGCTCGCCGCCACCCAGCTGGGTGACGGCGTCGGTGATCCGGTCGACCCGGTAGGTGACATCGGTGGACCACGCCACATGCGCGACCCAGACCGACCCGTCGTCGAACCGCGGTGCGCCGACCGAGGCGGCGAACAGCGTCGGCGAGTCGTGGCCCGGGCGTCCGCGCCGGGACTGCCGGACGACGGATCCGGCGGGCATCGCGGTGACGACCGGACGCTTCTCGCGCGTCCAGCGACCGTCGAAGGAGAGCAGGTGATCGGCAGTCGTGGGCACGGGGAGGATGCTCTCCAGCCAGTCCACCTCGATGCGCCCGGCAGGACCCTCATGCCGCAGCACCTGCCCGACGCGCACGACGCCACCCGCCTCGATCCCGATCCGCACGGTCAGCCGCAATCCGATCGCGTCGTCCACGGCGGTCGTCTCGAAAACGCTGGGAGCAGTGACTCCGGATCCATCCGCCCCCGGGACGGCCGCGGACGTCTCGACCCGCCACCGCGGACGCAGCTGCACGCCGTCGAGGCGCAGTTGCAGGCCCGGCCGGCCGGACCATCCCTCCGCCTCCTGCGGGGAGATCGTCGCCTCCCAGGCGGTGTCGAGCGTGGCCGGCGGCGTCTGCCGGTTCAACGCCGCGCGCAGCGCCGCCGAGTCACCGGCGAGGTCCGCGCCGAGCGGCGCACCCCAGTGCAGCACCGCGGGCAGTCCCGGTCCTGCGGGGTCGACGACGACGGAGGCGCCGTGCGCTTCCAGGACGATGAGGTCAGCGGTCATGCGGGCTCTCCTGCGGAGGATCGGGGTCAGCGGACGGGTCGCTGTGAGCGGGCGCCGGCGGCGGTCGTTCGCCGGTGCCGCGCTCGATGAGCCAGGTGGGCAGTCGCTCTTGCTGCGTGAAGCTTGTGGGGGCGCCGATCCGCTCGAGCGCGAGCCGGGCCGAGCGCCTGCCGAGCTCGACCGGGTCGTAGGCGACGACGCTGACGCCCAGCACGTCGGCGGTGTCGAAGTCGTCGAAGCCGATGAGTGCGGGCGGCGGCTCCGCGCGCCCCCGCAGCGCCCGCAGCGCGCCGATCGTCATCCGGTTGTTGCCGGTCAGGATCGCCGTGGGCGGGTCGTCGAGCTCCAGCAGGGACGCGACGATGGCCTCGGCATCCGCCTCGCGATCGTCGACGAGGCGCTCCCAGCGGGCCGTGTCGGCGATGCCGGCGGCGGCCATCGCCCCGCGGTAGCCGCGCAGCCGCTCTGCCTGCGTGTAGACGGCGGCCGGGTTGCAGGCGTACGCGATGCGGCGATGCCCGCGGGCGAGCAGGTGCGCGGTGGCCTCGTAGGCGCCGCGGTGGTTCTCCAGCACGATCGAGTCAGCGACGAGGTTGCGCGCGGGGCGGTCGATCGCGATGACCGGGGTGCCCAGGTGCCGCTCGCCCTCGAGGTGCGACTGGTCGTCCGCGACCGGGACGATCAGCAGCGCGTCCACGCGCTGCGCGAGCAGGGCGTCGGCCACGCGCTCCTCGCCGTCGGCGGTGTCGTCCGTCGTGGCGACGACGAGGGCGTAGCCGTGCGGCGCGATCTCCTGCTCGATGCCCGCGGCGACCCGGTAGTAGAACGGGTTGCCCAGCTCGCCCATGACGAACGCGATCGTGTGCGTCGATCCGCCTCGGCGCAGATTGCGCGCCAGCGTGTTGGGCCGGAAGCGCAGGCGCTCGGCGGCGCTCAGCACCCGCTCGACGGTCTCGGGCGACACCAGGTCGCGGTTCGCGTAGACCCGGGAGACGGTCTTGGCGCTCACCCCTGCGAGGCGCGCGACGTCGTCGAGCGTGGCTCGGGTCTGAATTGCCATCGGGCTCCTTCATGGCGGGGGAATCGCGGTCGGGTACGGGGGCGGAGCGGGGTTGATCGGCGAGCCTAGCAACAGCGCCCTCCGGTGTCTATCGAAGGACATCTGTAGAAGATTCGGAATGCTCCGGGGACCGATCAGAGCTGGTGAATCCCTGATCAGAAGCGAGTTTAAACGATTCGATCGCAGAGCAGCGGCGCCAAGACAGCGTTGACATGGGCTTGCGCTTCCGGAGATTATGCGCTTAATCTTACGGGACCACACAGCAGGGCCCCCGAAACCCCCGTTTCAACGACGAACCACTCGTTCAAGGAAGAACCCGACAGGAGTCACCATGGCAAAGAAGGCATTCGCCCTCGCCGCGACCGTCGCCGTCGCCGCGATCGCGCTCAGCGGCTGCTCGTCCAGCGGCAGCGCGGGCAACTCGATCGACGGCAAGCCCACGGGCACGATCACCGTCCTCACCCAGCGCACCGACCTCGTCTCGGACGGCACGTTCAAGAAGTACGCGGCCGAGTTCAACAAGGCCTACCCCGACGTGACCGTCAAGTTCGAGGGCGTCAACGACTACGAGAACGCGATCAAGACCCGCCTGAACGGCACCAAGTACGGCGATGTGCTCGCCATCCCCGCTGCGGTGAAGCCGAGCCAGCTGGCGCAGTTCTTCGAGCCGCTCGGCAAGACCGCCGACTTCTCCGGCAAGTACCGCTACACCTCGCAGGCCTCGTACAACGGCACCCAGTACGGGATCGTGTCCGGCGGCAACGCGAACGGCATCGTCTACAACAAGAAGGTCTGGGAGAAGGCGGGCATCACCAAGCTCCCCACCACCGAGACCGAGTGGCTCGACGACCTCAAGCTGATCAAGAGTAAGACCGACGCCATCCCGCTCTACACGAACTACAAGGACGGCTGGCCGCTCTCGCAGGGTATGGGCAACCTGGGCGCCATCACGAACAATGTGAACGCGGCGATCGACATGGCCGAGAACCCGACTCCGTGGAAGGAGGGCACCGACATCTACGCAATCGACTCGCTGCTGTTCGACTCGGTCAACCAGAAGCTCACCGAGCCGGATCCGCTCTCGACCGACTGGGAGGGATCCAAGACCCAGCTCGGCACCGGCAAGATCGGCGCCATGGTGCTCGGCTCCTGGGCGATCTCGCAGATGCAGGCCGCCGCGGTCAAGGCCGGCGCCTCGGCCGACGACATCGGCTACATGGCATTCCCCGCCAACGTCAAGGGCGTGCAGTACGCGACGAACGCCGGCGACTACGCCTACGGCATCAGCAAGCACTCCACCGCGAAGGCGGCCGCCCAGGCGTGGATCACCTGGTTCACCGAGAAGAGCGACTACACGAAGAGCCAGGGCATGGTGTCCACCCTGAAGGACTCGCCGCTCCCGGCGAACCTCACCGGTCTCTCGGACGCGGGCGTGAAGCTCATCGAGCCGGCCGCCGCGCCCAAGGGCAAGGAGAGCCTGCTTAGCGATGTCGCCAACCAGGCCCAGATCGACCTCTACGGCCAGGTCTACCGCCAGAAGCTCGTCGACATCGCCCGTGGGGCGGCCGACGGAACCAAGGACGGCTACTTCGCCGAGCTGAACTCCAAATGGGACGCGGCCGTGAAACAGCTGGTCAACTAACCCGACCCGATCCACACCCGGAGGACATCTCATGGCGATCTCGACCCCGAGCACCGCGCCGGCGAGCACCTCCGCCATCCCTGCCGTCTCCGGGCGTCGCGCATTCGTGCGGCGCCCGGAGCCCACGGGGCGTCGGCGGATCCTGACCCCGCTCACCCCGTGGTTCTTCCTGGCCGCCGCGCTCGGCCTGCTCCTGCTGCTGACTTACTGGCCGGCGGTGAACCTGATCTACTACAGCTTCACCAGCTGGGACGGGTTCGACCAGAACAAGACCTTCATCGGCCTGGACAACTACGTCCAGGTGTTCACGAACCCCGACATCTTCCGGGTCTTCCTGGTGAGCGTCTACTACTTCCTCGCGACGTTCGTGCAGATGGCGCTGGCCCTGTACTTCGCCTCGATCCTCAGCTTCTCCACCCGGTTCTCGAACCTGTTCCGCGGCGTGCTGTTCTTCCCGTACCTCATCAACGGCGTCGCGATCGCGTTCATGTTCCAGTACGTGTTCCAGCAGGGCGGCTCGCTCGACATCGTGTTCAGCTGGTTCGGCGTCACTCACCCGCCGCAGTGGCTGGGCGATCCGTCGATCGCGAACTGGTCGCTCGCCAGCACCTCCGTCTGGCGCTACACGGGCCTCAACTTCGTGCTCTTCCTCGGCGCGATCCAGTCCATCCCGGCCGAGCTGTTCGAGGCGGCGGACTTGGACGGAGCGAGCAAGTGGCAGCAGTTCTGGGCCATCATCTTCCCCGGCATCCGGCGGGTGGTGGGGCTGAGCCTCATCCTCGGCATCTCCGGATCCCTGGCCGCCTTCGAGACGCCGTTCATCATGACCGGCGGCGCGAACGGCACCACGACCTTCGTCATCAAGACCGTGCAGACGGCGTTCGTGTACACGCACGTCGGCCTCGCCTCCGCGATGGCGGTCATCCTCCTTCTGATCGTGCTGCTGGTCACCTGGATCCAAAGAAAGCTCTTCCCCGACGAGAAGGTGGACCTCGCATGAGCGCTCTCGCACCCCGCCGTGCGGACGGGCGCCGCACGCCCAGCCTCGCCTGGATCCGCTTCCGCGGAGCCAGCGCGAAGACTGCCAAGTACGTGAGCCTGCTGCTCGCCGCGTTCTGCACCCTGCTGCCGATGGTCGCGATCCTGTTCGCGAGCTTCAAGGGCAGCAGCGAGTATCACCGCACGAGCGCGCTCACCCCGCCGCAGAACTGGTTCAACCTCGGCAACTTCGTCACCGCCTTCGTCAAGGGCGACATGCTCGAGGGCTTCGTGAACACGGCGATCGTGCTGTCGGTCTCGCTCGTCGGCACGATCTTCATCGGATCCATGGCCGCTTACGCACTGGACCGGTTCCGGTTCCGCGGCAAGGGCCTGGTCACCGCGCTGTTCATGATCGCCACGCTGGTGCCGTCCGTGACCAGCCAGGTCGCGACGTTCCAGCTCATCAACGGGCTGGGCCTGTACGACACCAAGGGCGCTCTGATCCTGATGTTCACGGGCACCGACATCATCGCGATCTACCTGTTCATCCAGTTCATGCAGTCGATCCCGGAGTCGCTCGACGAGGCGGCGATGCTCGACGGTGCGAACCGGTGGACGATCTATTGGCGGATCATCCTGCCGCTGCTCAAGCCTGCGATCGCCACGGTGGTCATCATCAAGGGCATCGGCATCTACAACGAGTTCTACACACCGTTCCTCTATCTGCCCAGCGAAGGCATGGTGTCGACGACGCTCTACAACTTCAAGAGCGCGACGAACACCCAGTGGGAGGTGATCTCGGCGGGCACCCTGCTCGTGATCATCCCGTCCCTGATCGCCTTCCTGCTGCTGCAGAAATGGATCTACCGAGGCCTGATGGCGGGAGCCGTGAAATGACCCTGACCCCCGTTCTCGCCGGCGCGATCGTGGAGACCGGACCGCTGCGCGCGCACACCCGCGAGCTGCACGATGGCTGGCGGATGCGCGCCGCCGCCGGCCCCGTGCCGGAGCACCTCCGCGACGCCCTGAGCGACGGATCCGTCGACGCGACCGTACCTGGCTGCGTGCACACCGATCTTCTCGCCGGGGGGCTGATCCCGGATCCCTACCTGGACGACAACGAGGCGCTGCTGGCCTGGATCGGCCTCGTGGACTGGACCTACGAGACCCGCTTCGACTGGACCGCGGGCGGGCACGAGCGGCACGACCTGGTCTTCGACGGGCTCGACACGGTCGCCACGGTGCGCCTGAACGGCACCATCGTGCTGGAGGCGGCGAACCAGCACCGCTCGTACCGCGTCGACGCCAGGGCGGCGCTCGTCGAGGGTGAGAACGTGCTCGAGGTCGCCTTCCGCTCGCCGATCCGGTACGCGAACGCGCAGAGCCTGGAGCTCGGCGCGCGGCCGCGGCCGTACCCGCTGCCGTACGAGGCGATCCGCAAGTCGGCCGCGAACTTCGGCTGGGACTGGGGCATCGCCACGTACACGAGCGGGATCTGGCGCCCGGTGCGCGTGGAGTCCTGGTCGGTGGCGCGCCTCGCCGAGGTGCGCATCGCGGCCACGCCGACCGTCGGCGGCGGCCGGGCGGAGGCCGTGGTGCGCGTCGAGCGCGCATCGGAGGACGCGGCGAGCTCGTTCGTCCTGACCGCGACCCTGGGCGGATCCCGCGGCGAGGTGCTGCTCCCAGCCGGATCCGACACCGCCGTGCTCGCTGTCGAGGCGGCGGGTCTGGAGCGCTGGTGGCCGGCCGGCTACGGCGACCAGCCCCTGTACGACGTGCACGTGTCGATCCGCGAGGAGCCGCCGCACGTGCGCGGCGACCTCGACGCGGTCGTGCGCCGCGTCGGCTTCCGCACCGTGGAGTGGGACACGGCGCCCGACGCCGACGGCACCCCCTTCACCCTCGTCGTGAACGGACAGCCGGTCTTCGTGAAGGGTGTGAACTGGATCCCGGACGACGCCCTGCCGGTGCGCGTGGACCGCGCCCGGTACGAGCGGCGCCTGCAGCAGGCACTCGCCGCGAACCTCAACCTGATCCGGGTCTGGGGCGGCGGAATCTACGAGTCCGACGACTTCTACGCGCTGTGCGACGAGCTCGGCCTGCTCACCTGGCAGGACTTCCTGTTCGCGTGCGCGGCGTACCCGGAGGAGGAGCCACTGCGCGGCGAGATCGAGGCCGAGGCACGGGAGAACATCGTGCGCCTCGCGGACCACGCCTCGCTCGTGCTGCTCACGGGCAACAACGAGAACCTGTGGGGCCACGAGGACTGGGGCTGGAAGAGCTACCTGGACGGCGCGACCTGGGGCGCCTACTACTACCACGAGCTGTTCCCCGCTCTCGTGGCGGAACTGGCGCCGCACGTGCCGTACAGCCCGGGCAGCCCGTTCAGCCCGGCGCAGGCGGACGGCACGACGCCGCACCCGAACGCCGAGCCGCACGGCACCATGCACCTGTGGGAGCAGTGGAACCGCCGCGACTACCCGACCTACCGCGAGCACCTTCCGCGCTTCGTCGCCGAGTTCGGCTGGCAGGGGCCGCCGGCCTGGTCGACGCTCGTGCGTTCGGTCTCGGACAGCCCGCTCACCCCGGAGTCGCCAGGCATGGTCGTGCACCAGAAGGCGATGGAGGGCAACGTCAAGCTGACCAACGGCCTGCTGCCGCACTTCCGCGTGCCGGCCGACATGGAGACCTGGCACTGGGCCATGCAGCTGAACCAGGCGCACGCCGTGCGGTTCGCGCTGGACCACTTCCGCTCGCTCGCGCCTTACACCATGGGTGCGGTGGTCTGGCAGCTTAACGACTGCTGGCCGGTCACCTCGTGGGCCGCGATCGACGGCGACGAGCGGCTCAAGCCGCTCTGGTTCGCCCTGAAAGCCGCGTTCGCGCCGCGGGTCGTCACGATCCAGCCGCGAGACGACGGGCTCGTCGCCGTGCTCGGCAACGACACCGGGTCGGACTGGTCGGGATCGCTGGCGGTGCGCCGCCTCGGCTTCGACGGATCCGAGCTCGCCGTGCAGACCGTGTCCGTCTCGGTGCCGGCCCGCGGATCCCTGTCGGTCGCGATCGATGCGTCGGTCGCGACGGCGGGCGATGCGGCCGCCGAGCTGTTGGTCGCGGACGTGCGCGACCGCTCCCTGAGCGAGCGCAGCGAGACGAACGGCGCCGTGCCTGTCGGGCGCGGGTTCTGGTACTTCGCCGAGCCCCGGGACTCCGCGCTGCCGGCGGCCGAGCTCACGATCGACGCGACGCCCGTCGCCGAGGGCACCGAGGTGCGGCTCACGGCCTCGACGCTCGTGCGCGACCTCACGCTCCTCGTCGACAAGATCGACCCGGACGCCGTCACCGAGCAGGGCCTGGTGACCCTGCTCCCCGGCGAGAGCACGGTCTTCACCGTGCGGCACACGTCGCCCCTGGACGAGTCGCTGCTGCGCTCGCCGCGGGTGATCCGCACGGCGAACGAGCTGGTCGCCCGATGAGCGCGACCGACATCATGGACCCCTACGTGGCGGGGATGACCTGGGGCTGGACCGGCGTGCGCGGCACCTGGGCCACGCCCGAGGCGGCCGAATCGATGCAGGCCATGGCCGAGCACGGCGTGAACTGGACGGCGATCGCGTACGCGGTCGAACAGGCCACCGCGCAGTCGCTGACCATGCCGTGGGACCTGGCGCCCACGGTCACCGAGGACGAGATCGTCTGGGCGATCCGCGAGGCGAAGCGGCACGGGCTGAAGGTGTGCCTGAAGCCCGTCGTGAACGTCAGCGACGGCACCTGGCGTGCGTACATCGGCTTCTTCGACTGGGACGTGCCCGGCGAGCCGAGCTGGGGCGAATGGTTCGCCGCGTACACCGAGTTCATCCTGCACGCTGCCCGGATCGCCGAGGCCGAGGGCTGCGAGATGCTCTGCATCGGCTGCGAGATGGTGCGCGCCGACAGCCGTGAGGCCGAGTGGCGGGCGCTGGTGGCCGCGGTGCGCGAGGTCTACTCGGGTGTCGTCGCGTACAACTGCGACAAGTACCAGGAGGACCACGTCACGTGGTGGGACGCCGTGGACGTGATCACGTCCAGCGGCTACTACCCGATCGACTGCTGGGACGCCGAGCTCGACCGCATCGAAGCCGTCGGGCAGGCGTCGGGTAAACCGTTCTTCTTCATGGAGGCCGGCTGCCCGTCCCGCGAGGGGTCTCCGGACAAGCCGAACGACTGGAACCTGCCCGGGGCGCCGTCGGGCGCCGAACAGCTGCGCTACTACGAGGCGATGTTCGCGGCGTGCGACCGCCGCCCGTGGATGCGCGGCTTCATGCTGTGGGACTGGCCACCCACGCTCTATCCCCTCGCGGATGCGGCGACGAACGACGACTACTGCCCCTATGGCAAGCCCGCCGGCGAGTTCCTCCGCGAGACGTATCTCGCGAAGACCGGCTGATCCGACGCCGGGCCCAGAAACCTGGCTCTCGACGTGTTTGCGCGGTCATTTCCCGTAGCCGCTGCTGATAACGGTGCAGCGTGGCCAGGTTTCGACAGCGCAAACCAAGCGAAATTCATCTCCGAACCCGCCCCACCCACCGAATCATGAAGGAGACTCGACGATGAGTCGCACCACACGCACCGCGTTCCGCGCGCTCGCACGCCCCCTGGCGCTGACCACCGCGACGCTCGTGCTCGCCGGGCTGCTCATTCCCACTGCCGCGGCGGCGACGTCCGCGCCTGCCGCCGCGCCCGCCGCACCGAAGGCCGCGGCGACCACCGCCGCGGCCGACCTCGTCGACGGCGACGCCACCGCAGAGACCCGCAGCCTGTTCTCGTACCTGCGCGATGTGCGCGGATCCGGGATCCTGTTCGGCCACCAGCACGACACCGACTACGGCACCACCTTCGCCAGTCCCGATGGCACCTCCAGCGATGTGAAGGCGGCGACCGGCGACTACCCCGCCGTGTTCGGCTTCGACACCCTCATCATCGAGGGCAAGGAGAAGCCCGGGGATCCGAACGCCACCGAGGAGCAGAACGCGCTGACGTTGGCCAACTCGATCCGTCAGGCGCATGACCTGGGCGGCATCGCCACGCTCAGCGCGCACATGCCCAACTTCGCCACCGGCGGCGACTTCTACGACACCTCCGGCGACACGCTGCGCTCCGTGCTGCCGGGCGGGGCGCACAACGCGGACCTGAACGCGTTCCTCGACCTCATCGCCGTCGCCGCGACCCACGCGACCGACGCGAACGGGCACCAGATCCCGATCGTCTTCCGTCCCTGGCATGAGAACGCCGGATCCTGGTTCTGGTGGGGTGCCGCGTTCGGCTCGCCCGGCGAGTACGCAGAGCTGTACCGCTACACGGTCGAGTACCTGCGCGACCTCAAGGGCGTGCACAGCCTGCTCTACGCGTTCTCGCCCGGTGGCGGGTTCGGCGGCAGCGCCGACCAGTACCTGCGCACCTACCCCGGTGACGACTTCGTCGACGTGCTCGGCTACGACACCTACGACGCGGCGGCGGACTCGACTTTCCTCAGCGGCCTGGTCAGCGACCTCGGCATGATCGCCGACCTCGCCGACGCGCGGGGCAAGATCAGCGCCTTCACCGAATTCGGCATCACCGGCGGCGTGCAGGCCGACGGCAGCAACAAGAACCTGCACTGGTACACGGACGTGCTGAACGCGATCACCGCGGATCCGCGCGCGTCGCGCGCGGCGTACATGCTGACCTGGGCCGACTTCGGCGGCACGGCCACGCCGTACATCCCGACGAGCGGCGAGATGCTGCCCGACTTCCAGGCCTTCTTCAACGACCCGTACACGCTGTTCGCGCACGACTTGCCGGCCGATGTCTTCACCCGCACGGTCGCTGCGGCGCCGACCCAGCCGACCGCGCACCTGGCGAGCCCCGCCGATGGATCCCGTGTCGCGGGCGCCACTCAGGAGATCCGCGCCTCCGTGCAGCACGCGACCGGCGTCGACAAGGTCACCGTGACCGTGGACGGCACGAACCAGGTCATCGACCTCACCGCCCCGGCCGCCGGATCCCTGTGGTGGACCGGCACCTGGACGGTGCCTGCGGCGCTGCGCACCAATGCCACGCGCGGCCTCACCCTGCACGTCTACGCGGGCGGCACCGAGGTCCTGACCACGCCGTCGAGTGTGGTCGTGGGAGCTGCGCCGGTGATGGCGCCCGGCGAGGTCGACGACTTCGAGGGCTACGGCGACGACGCCGCGCTGCGCAGCGCGTACGTGCAGTACAACGCGAATACGATCTCGCTCGCGCAGTCCCCGGCGACCGCTGTCGGCGACGGATCCAAGGCTCTGAAGCTCGACTACTCGTTCGCCTCGCAGAGCTACACCGGTTTCGGCAAGCAGCTGAGTGGTGACTGGTCGAACTTCTGGGACTTCCAGGCCTGGGTGCACCCGGACGGATCGAGCAACAAGCTCGTGCTGCAGATCGTGGCGAACGGGATCACGTTCGAGGCCTACCCCTCGCTCGCTGGCGCGACGGCCTCCCTCGTCGACATCCCGTTCGCCGACTGGCGCCCTGCCCCCTGGGACACCGCGCATGCCGCGGCCCGGCTCACCCCGGACAACCTCGCCAAGGTCACCCAGTTCAACGTGTACGTGAACGCCGTGAGCGGCGGGGCGACCAGCGGATCGATCGTGTTCGACGGCCTGCGCGCCGTGGTCGGCACCCCGCCGCCCACCACCTACCGCGACGTCCCCCGTGACGACGCCGACTACGCCGCGATCCAGTGGCTGCACGACTCCGTCATCGACCTGGGTGACAAGAACGGATCCTTCCACCCGACCAAGTCGGTCAAGGATGACGAGGCCGTCGCGGTCTTCACCACCTACGACAAGCTGGCGGGACGCACGGGCCTCGCGGCTCCGGCCTCGGCCCGGAGGCTGGCGCTGACCACCGCGCTCTGGCTGCGTGCCGGCTCGCCGGTCGTGCCGGGCGGGCCGATGTTCAAAGACGTGCCCGCCGCCTCCGCGGCCGCCGTGGCCTGGGCGGTGTCGGCGAAGGTGGTCGAGTCGACCGCGAAGAAGTCCTTCGACGTCAACGGCAGGGTGTCCCGCGCCGAGCTCGCCCGCTGGCTGCAGAAGACGGACGCGATCGTGCGTGCGAACCGGCCGACCCCGGTGGTCGACTTCAGCACGGGGGCTAAGGGCTGGACGATACCCGACTGGCAGACCAACGGCGGCACCGCCACGGCGGCGGGCGGGCACCTGGTCGTGACCGCGGCCTCGGGCGGCGACTGGGTGAGCGGTCCGGGCGGGCAGGACTTCTCGTCCCGCACGAAGCTCGTGGTCGATGTGCCCGCAACGTCCGGCGTCGGCATGAAGGCCGCTTTGCAGCTCGGCCCGGACTGGACGTGGTGCGAGACGGCGCAGACCGCCTGGGCCAGCGCCGGATCGCACACCGGATCCGACGCGATCGTGATCGACCTGACCACGATGACCCCGGACTGCAAGGCGCTGCTCGGACAGGTGCGCGGGATCAACCTGTTCGTCAACCAGGGCACCACCGAGATCGCCTCCGTCGGCGTCCGCTGACCGGATCCGGATCCGCGTTCGGTTCCCGATCGCCGTGCTGTCCGAACGAGATGGAAAGCGTCGCTGCGGGCGGCGCAGGAGTCGCCGGACCTGACGATCGCCCGAGCGCGCTCGACCTGCCCAACCCGCCCGCCCGAACTCATCGACAACCTATTGATCAGAAGGACCCTCCCGACGATGACCGCCAGCTCCCCTTCCGTGCTCGCGATCGATGCGGGCCAGAGCAGCATCAAGGTGCGCCATCTCGCGTCCGGCGTGGCGACCGAGTGGACGACCCCGGCGCTCCGCACCGACCAGCCCTTGCCGCCGCAGCTGGCTGAGGTGCTCCGCAGCGCGGTCGGGCGCGGTCTCGCTGCGGACGCCGTCGGCATCGGCGCCTCGGGTCTCGGCGACGACGGTATGGAAGCGGTCGAGCTGCGCGAACTCGTGGCGAGGCTCGGTGCGGGGTCGCTGATCATCGCGCACGACTCGATCACCGCCTTCCTCGGCGCGCTCGGCGACGGCCAGGGTGCCGTGGTCGCCGCAGGCACCGGCGTGGTGACGCTGGCGGTCGGGCGCACCGAGGTCGCCCGTGTCGACGGGTGGGGGCACCTGCTCGGCGATGCCGGAAGCGGCTACTGGATCGGACGGGCTGCACTCGACGCCGTGCTGCGAGCGAACGACGGACGGGGCCCGCGCACCGAGCTCAGCGCCGCGGTGCGTGCCGAGTTCCCGGTGCTGGAGGAGACGTACCTGCAGCTGCAAGCGGATCCGGGGCGCGTGCGGCGGATCGCAGCGTATGCGCGGCCGGTGGCGGAAGCGGCGGCGGACGGGGATCCGGTGGCGATCGGGATCTCCCGGGCCGCGGCCGAGGAGCTCGCACACTCCGTGGTGAGCGGGCTGCGCCGAGTCGGTGGGGCCGATGCCGATGCCGATGCCGTGCGCGGGGGTGCCGACGGTGCGCGTGTGCTCAGGGATCCCGATGTGCCGGTTTCCGTGCGCGCCATAGGCGGGGTGCTGGGATCCACCGTGCTCGCGACGGCGTTCGAAGAGGCGGTGCGCCGACGGATCCCCTCCGCCGATGTGCGCATCGGCAGCGCGGATCCGCTGGACGGCGCGGCGCTGCTGCCCGCGGTCGCGGACGCCAGTGCACTCCGCTCCCGCCTGGTCCGGATCGACGTCTGATCACGTCGACCGACACCGTCATCGCACCAGCGCGAGTCGGATTTCCTCGGCCTGATGCGCGTACTTCAGCCGCTCACACAGGCGTGAACTGAGCGACGGACGCCGCATCGCCGTGCCTGACCAGTCAGGATCTGCGCCCGACCGGTCAGCCGCCGCGCTTGCGGGACACCCAGACCACGCCCGCGCCCACGGCAAGGATCGCGACGGCGATGCCCACGATGTAGCTGGCGACGCCGAGGTAACCGCCGACGTTGGCCGGGTCGAGGAAGGGGTACGGGTACCAGCCGCGGGTGCCTGTGCGCGGGTTGATGATGAGGTTCGCGCGGATCAGCGTGTACGCGGCCCACACGATCGGGAACACCGCGGTGATCGCGACGACGCCCCAGCCCAGGCAGCGGCGGCGCGGCGCGAACAGAACGTCGGCCAGCATCAGCAGCGGCCCCACCACGTGCATCATCTCGTTGGCCCAGGCCACCGTCGTACCCTGCGGGAGCTCGATGCCGCGCAGCAGGGTGTTGTAGACGATGCCGGTGACGATCATGTAGGTCGAGCCGCAGGCGAGCAGGATCGCGATCCAGCGCGGCTCCGGGGTGACGGATCCGGTGGAGCGCAGGCTCCAGACCGCCACGATCACGAGCATGACCGCGGACCAGATGTTCGACTCGATCGTGAAGAAGCTGAGGAAGTTCGCTGCCACGGTCGGCACGTGCGACGCGTAGGGGGTCGTGGCCTGCAGCGCGTTGCCCATCGTCACGGCGAGCTGGTTCACGACCGCGGCGAGGATCGCGGCGGCTCCGACCAGGCGCACGATCGCCCAGGGCATCGTGCCGATCGCGAAGGCAGGGCGGGTCGTTGTGCGCTCCGGCGCGGACGTGTGCATGCTCTGACGATAGCGGCGTGGAGCCGCGATCACGGGTACTTCGTGAGCGCCTTCTGGAAGTCGTCGACCTTCGACTCGCTGAGCATGTAGCGGCCGACGATCGCGAGCTGCAGGCCCTCGAGCGGCTCGCCGGTGCGCTGCGCCGTCTGCTCACGGGACTTGCGGTACTCGCCGGTCGTGTCGTTCGCGAGGTCGGTCATGTCGGCGTAGAACCAGCCCGGATCCGGTTCGTCGTCGCTGAACCACTCCCAGTCGACCTGCGTCTCCGGGGTCGCTCCGCCGTACATCTTCGAGATCATCGCCGGATCCACACCGCTGCCCGGGTCGTTGAACGCGACCATGCTGCGCCAGCCGTGCTGCTCGATCACCGTCTCGACCGTCTGCATGACCTCGAGCTTGTGCGCGTAGCCGGTCACCGGCGTCGTCGTCGCCCAGACGTCCGACGTGAAGCGCACCAGCATCGACTCGCCGCCGTAGCCGTTGCGCTCCGGGCGCTCCTGCGCGTCGGCGGACTTCACCCACTGCAGCCCGTAATCGGCCGTCAACTGCGTGCGCACATCCGCCATGGTCTCGTCGGCCAGCGCATGCAGCTCCTCGAGCGACTGCTGCCGCAGGAACGTGCTCGAATCCTTGTCCTTGATGCCCGGATACGCCTCCCAGAGCTTCTGCTTGGCGGTCTTGTGCCCGTCGTAGGATCCGGTCGCCGCGACCCGGACGACGCTCAGCGCACCCATCGTGCCGACGTTCAGGACCAGCGCGATCGTGAGCGCGGCAGCGCCCAGCACGCGTCCCGCCTTCGTCGCCAGTGCGGCGATCGCGAGGCCCAGCACCACGAGCTGCAGCACGAGCATGGTCGCGCCGAAGAACGCGTCGGCGGCGCCGATCGCGATCAGAATCAGCATGAGCACGGCGAAGGCGATCGCGGCGCACAGCGCGATCCAGCCGAGCGGACTCCGCTTCTTCGGTGGCGCTCCTTGGTCTGCGGTGTACCGCGTTTCTTCTCGGCCGCGTGCGGCGTCCTCGCGCAACGACCGTGCGGCGTCCTCGCTCGACGACCCAGGGAAAGAGGCCGGGGGAGTCATCAGGGGCACCGCCGTGCCCAGCAGCGCACGGCGGGCGCCACGGTAGCCACCGGGCGGCGGCACGGGCGGGGCGCCGGCGGAGTCGGACACGTACCGGGGCGGGTCGCTGCGTTCTACCATGGCTTGTCCGTCCCGCTGCTGCCGCCGTCGTCGGTGCCGCCCTGCTGGTTCTGCTGGCGGTCCTGCTCGCCCTGCTGCAGCTTCTTCTGCAGTTCGTCGAGTTTGTCCGGATCGGGCGTCTGCGGCTGCGGCGGCTGCTTCGGGTCCTGCGTCGGATCCGGAGACTGCTGCTGCTTCTGCTGCTCGTCCTGCTGCTTCTGCTCCAAGCGGTCCTGCTGGTCCTTGTTGGACTGGCTCATGTCGCGCTGCGGATCCGGCGACTGCTCCTGCGCCTGCTTGCTGTCGCACTCCTTCGGCCGGCCGGCGTTCACCTGCAGCGCCTGCGCGTAGAGCTCCAGCGCGGTGACATGGTCCTGCTTGTCGGCGGCAGCGTCGCCCTCACGCTCGAGGACGAGGGCGAGGTTGAACCGCACCGCGCACACCTCGAGGCCGTGCGCGAGCTTCAGCGACTCCTCGAACTTCTTCTGCCCGGCGGCGAGCTTCCCCGATTCGGCCAGGCCCACGCCCTGATCGAAGGGCGCCTTGTACGGCTCGAACCAGTTCGCGGGGTTCAGCCCCTCCGCGGCGCTCACGGATCCGGTGTAGTCGCCCGCGACGTACGTGACGATCGACTGGTAGGCGAAGGCGTACAGGCTCACCAGCTTGCCGACGAAGAGGGCGGCGACGAGCAGCAGTGGCAGCGAGCACCAGGCGATCCAGCGGCGTGCGGCGCGGCGACGCCGGTTCGCGGCGAGCAGCGCGTGCGCGGCGGCGTCGGCAGTGGTCCCTTCGAGCTCGGGGGCCGCGAAGGCAGCCTCGGAGGCCGGGGTGGTCGCCGTGGTCATGAATCACCTCCCGACGTCGGACGGACCGAGAGCCCGCGCATGCGCACGATCAGCATCGTCGCGCGGGCGATCTCGGCGCACAGGAGCGCCGCGACCACGAGCGCCACGATCCAGCTCAGATCGGTGGGCTGTGTGAGCGGGTCGTCCTCGCGGTAGGCGGTGGTCGACTTCGGCGCGGGGGGAAGCACGGTCTTCGCGTCGGCGGTGCGGTGCTCGTAGGTCACGCCGAGCTCGGACGCGATGCGCTGCAGGTTCTTCTCATCGATGCGGCTGAGAGCGTCGGACCCCTGGTACTGGATGTACGGCCCGGCGCCGGCAGAACCGGTCCCTGAGCCTGTCGAAGGGCCGAACGCCCCCGTCGTCTCGCGCATGGGTCCGCCCTGGCTGGTGCCGTAGCCGAGCACCTCGCCTCCCGAGATCAGCTTCTTCGCGCTGTCGAACGGCTCGGGCTCGGTGGAAACGGTCTGCTCGCCGTCGCCGAGGTAGAACACCATCCGCGCCCGATCCGGCGAGGCCTTCTGCGCGTTCTGCAGCGTCTGCGTGAGCAGCTGGTTCGCGATGCCGATCGAGCTGCCCTTCGACTGCCGCGTCACCTCGGGCTGCAGCACCTCGACGGCGGAGACGAGTGCGCCGGTGTCGGTGGTGAGTGGAAGGCGCAGCACCGCGTTCGCGTCGAACGTGATGAGAGCGAACCTCGCCCCGGGGTAGGCCTCCGCGATGCGGCGCACGTCCTCGCGGACGCCCGCCATGCGCGTGTTGCCGGCGGATCCGGCGGATCCGCTGTTCGCGCCGTCCCAGTCCTCGGCGACCATGCTCGCGGTGGTGTCGACCGCGATCACGACATCGGTGGCGGAGGCGAGGGTGCGCACGTGCCCGCCGGGCACGCCGGGCCGCAGCAGCAGCACCCCGCAGGCGAGCACCAGCACCACGCGCAGCGCCCAGATCACAGGTCCGGCGCCGGTCGCTGGGCTACCCGACGCGCGGCGCAGCGACCGCACGAGCATCCACACGGCCGCGGCCAGCACGGGCAGCACGAGCAGGATCACCAGGAGCGGTGCGAGGACGGGCTGGAGGATCACAGGCGCACCCTCCACAGCAGCACGATGAAGCCGAGCGCGATCACGATGAGCGCCGCGATCCACAGCTGCGGCACGTCGGTCCAGATCACGGTGGCCTGTCCCTTGAGCTGGGTCGCCTCCTGCTTCTGCACCTGGCCGATGATGTCGCCCACCGTCGTGGTCTCCCGCAGCGCGTAGGCCTTGCCGCCCGTCGTCGTGGCGGCATCGGACAGGGTCTTGCTGTCGGGCTGGTCGATGCCGTCGACCGGGTTGATCGTGTAGATCCGGATCTTCTTCGAGGCGGCGTAGTCGGCGGCCTCCTGCAGGCTGACGATCGGGGATCCGTTCAGCTCGTTGTCGGTCGCGAGGATGATCGAGCGGGCGCGCTGCTCGTCGGCATGGTCGAAGCGCAGGGCGCACGAGGCCAGGCCGTCGCCGATGAGCGAGGCGCCGACGCCGTTCATGGTGCCGACCCACTGCTCGGGGATGTCGGTCGAGTAGTCGAAGCCCTTCATGAGACTGCGCAGGTGCTCCTGGATGAACCTGTAGTCGTCGGTGAGGGGGAAGACCTGCACGGCGGAGCTGTTGAAGATCGTGAGCCCGACGCGCTCGCCCTTGAAGCCGTCGGCGAGCTTGTCGAAGATCGACACGATCTCCTTGTCGACGTCGGTCATGGATCCGGACACGTCCAGGCACAGCATGATGTCGCGGTTCGTGGACACCGGTTGGATCGTCTTCTGGGCGATCGGGCGGGCTGCGACCACGCCGCCGAGCACCACGGCGAGCACGCCCAGCGCGACGATGCCCGCGAGCGCCGCCTGGCGCCGGCGCACCGCGCGCTGGAACGCCGGGAGCGAGCGGATCCGTTCGGCGCGGGCGATCGGGGCGCCGGGCTCCGCGGATCCGGTGCCCCGGCGGCGCAGTCCGAGCAGCACGCCGAGCACGATCGCCACCAGCAGCGCGCCGACGACCGCGAACAGGATCCAGACGTTCGCTAGTACCACGTCGTCACCACCGTCCGGGCGGCGTCGGCGCCGACGAGCGGGTCGACCGGAGCGGTGCGGCGGAAGATGCTGGGGTAGTAGTTGCGCCCGATCGCGTCGATGAGCGCGGGGTGCACGCCCATCCGCACGAGGTCGTCGAGCGCGAGCACGAGCGCCTCGATGCCGCTGTACTCGTTCACGAAGCCGCGCACCACGCGGCTGAGCTCGAGGTTGGCGCGGCGGGCGTCGGTGCGGCCTTCGCGGTAGTCGGCCTCGACCTGCGCGATCGCGCCGAGGTACTCCTGCCGCAGCACGGTGGCGACGTCGGCGGTGAAGGCCGGCATCGGGACCGGCGCGGCGGCGAACGCGACCGCGCGGCGCGGGCGGGTCAGCACGAGGACGAGCCACGCGATCCCTGCGATCAGAGCGAGGACGCCGATCGCGAGCAGGACCCAGCCCCACCCGTACTGGGCGGGCGGGTACAGTTCATCCGTGCCGGACATGCGACCTCGCATCCAGCATCCGCAGCAGCGCGCCGACCGCTTCGTCCTGTTCGGCCAGCGGCACGTGCGTGATCTCCAGCCGGCGCAGCAGCGCCTCGGTGTGCGCGGCATCGGCAGCATCCGCCGCGTGCAGTTCCGCGGCGAGCTCGGCGTCGCCCTGCAGGAACTCCGGGATCGCCCAGCGCGTCGCGACGTCGCGGCGGGCACGGGCCGGCACGGCCGGCTCGGGCGCCCGGCCGTCGACAGCATGTCCTCTCGCCGAACGCACACCTTCTCGACGCGAAGAGCGTGTGCGTTCGGCGGGAGCGTGTGCACTCGACGAGCGCGGAAGGTGCTCCAGCACGGGCTCGGCGTCGCGCAGCGTGATCCACAGCACGTCGTGCTGCACGCGCAGACGCCGCAACAGCCGCTCGGTCTCGTCGGAGACCGGGGCGTCGTCGGTGACCACGACGACGATCATGCGCCGCGCGATCGTGCGAGCGATGTACGACAGCAGCGCGTCGCGGTCGCTCGGCGCGGACGCGGCGTCGACCGCGTGATCGATCGTGCGCAGGGTGTGCTCCAGCGCCGCCTCGCTGCGGCCGATCTCGCGACGACGGACACCGGCGGAATCTCCGCTGACCAGGCAGAAGTCGTCGCCGTGGCGGAGGGCGAGAAGCCCCAGCACCCCGACCGTCAGGATCGCCAGATCCTTCTTCGGCTTCTCATCATGCGCGAGCGCGGTCATCGCGAGGCCGGTGTCGACGGCGAAGAGCACGGTGTGCATGCGGGTCGCGAGCGACCGTCGCACGACGGGGGATCCGAGCCGCGCCGTGGCCTTCCAGTCGATGTCGCGGATCTGATCGCCGTACTCGTAGGCGCGCAGGTCGTCGAAGTCGAGGCTGTGCCCGCGCAGCAGCGACGCGTACGCGCCGTCGAGCGCGTGCGTCGACTTGCGCGTCGAGTCGATGAAGAGCTTGCCCTTCACCGGCGTCAGCAGGCTGGCCATGGCGGGATCCTCGGTTCCTTCGGCTTCTCGGCTTGTTCGGCTTTTCGGTAGGGTCAGCGCCCGGTGGGAGATGGAAAATGTCGCTCCGAGTTGCTCGGGAGGAGCGAAATCCATCTCTTGGTCGCACGGTTGACGTCGTCGAGATGGAAAACGTCGCTGCCGAGGGCTTCGGAGATGCGAAAACCATCTCCGACACGGGCGCCGCGGACGAACGGATCCATGATCAGGGGGTCGGCACGGCGCCGAACACGGCGTCGATCACGTCTTCGCTGCGCACGTTCTCGGCCTCCGCCTCGAACGTCAGCAGCACGCGGTGGCGCAGCACCAGGTGGCGCAGGTTCCGCACGTCCTCGGGGATCACGTACGAGCGCCCGGCGAGCAGCGCGAGCGCGCGGGACGCCTGCAGGAAGGCGATGGATCCGCGGGGGCTGGCACCGTACTTGATGTAGCCGCCGAGCGTCTCGCCGATGTACGGCACCGGGTTCCGGGTGACGTAGACCAGGGAAACGATGTAGTTGCGGATCGCCGGATCGACGTAGACGCGTGAGGAGATGTCCTGCAGCTGCTCGACGTCGGCGAGCGAGATCGTCGTCGTCGCATGCCGATCCGGATCCAGGGCTCCGGAGTCGATGCGCGCGAGCACCTCGAGCTCGTCGGCCGGGCTCGGGTACTCGACGATCTCCTTGAGCAGGAAGCGGTCCATCTGCGCCTCGGGCAGCTCGTACGTGCCCTCCTGCTCGATCGGATTCTGCGTCGCGATCACGAGGAACGGACGAGGGACCCGGTGGATCTCGCCGCCGATCGTGGTCTGCCGCTCCTGCATCGCCTCGAGCATCGCCGACTGCGTCTTCGCGCTCGACCGGTTGATCTCGTCGAGCAGCACGAAGTTGGCGTGCACGGGGCCGAGCACGGTGCGGAAGGTGCCGCTCGCCGCGTCGTAGATCTGCGTGCCGGTGATGTCGCTCGGCAGCAGGTCGGGCGTGCACTGGATGCGCTTGAAGTCGGCCTTGACCGTGTCGGCGAGGGTGCTCGCGGCCGTGGTCTTGGCGAGGCCGGGAACGGACTCGAGCAGGATGTGGCCGCCGGCCATGAGGGACAGCAGCAGGCTGGTGCGCAGGCGATCCTGGCCGACCATGCGGGCGGAGTAGGCCTGGGAGACGATGTCGAGGATCTGCCGCGCTCGCGTCATCTCCGCCTCGGTTGGTGCGGGCTTCGCATCGGCGGCGGGGGTGGGCGCTTCCGGCCTGGGGCGGCTCTCGGCGGCC
This sequence comes from Microbacterium sp. 22303, assembly GCF_052045265.1. Taxonomy (NCBI): domain Bacteria; kingdom Bacillati; phylum Actinomycetota; class Actinomycetes; order Micrococcales; family Microbacteriaceae; genus Microbacterium; species Microbacterium sp. 22303. Next base: position 417,510 of record NZ_JBQEOQ010000002.1, read on the forward strand.
GGTGCTGCCGGGGGCGCGGTCGTCGCCGGCTGCGGAGCCGGCGCCACCGGCTGCTCCCGCCGGATGCTCGGCGCGGGCGGCATGGGCGGCGCGGGCGGAATCACGGGGGGCGGCGCGACCGTGCTGGCCGGCGGGGGCGGCGTCTGCGCGGCGAAGGATGTGGCGTCGTTGTTCTGGCTCACGTGCGGCTTCCCCCTGGTTCCCGTGTGCACGATCCGGCGACGCGCACCTCTGCCAGCGTAACCGCCGGCGTCTCCAGCGCAGCTCCGACGGCATGGGGAGGACTACCCATCGCGGGTTCCCCGCCGCGAACGCCGGAAGCGCCCGCCCCCGCCGACGCGGGGCCGACACCGACACCGACGCGGGGGCCGAGGTCGATACTGCGGGGTGACGCGCGGGGGCGTGGGAGGTCGTAGCGTGGATCGGACCGCACGCGACCGTGGAGAGGGGGCAGCATGACCGTCGAGAACCTGCAGGCCGCACAGCGTCCGGGGTTTCGCCGCCTCGGGATCCTGCCGCTGCGCGTGGCGCCGGGGCGCGCGAATCTCGCGATCTGGGCGGTCGCGATCGCGTGCGCGCTGGCACAGCTCGCGGTCTCCGCCTCGCTCAGCGTCACCCTCTACCGGATCCCGCTCGCGGCGGCGCTGCTGCTGTCGCTCGTGCAGGCGGCGGCCATCGTGCTCGCGCTGTTCGCGCCGGCGTGGGCGACCGTGCTCGCGCTGATCGCGGGCAATGCGCTGTCCGGACTCGCCGTGGCCGCCCCGGGACAGCCGTGGCCGATCGCCGCGTCGACCATCGTCGCGTACGCCCTGGTCTGGGTCGGCGTCGCGCTGCGGGCGCGCTGGTGGCTGCCTGTCGCCGGATGGGCGTTCAGCGTGCTGTCCTCGGTCATGGTCGCCGTGGACGCGCCCGCGCTGCCCGATGACGGACCGGTGATCGCGAATCTCGTCGTCTTCGCCGCCGTCACACTCGGCGCGGTGCTCGTCGGACTCGGCATCCGCAACTGGTCGCTGCTGCGCGCCCAGCTGCGGACCGAGCGCGCCGCCACCGCCGCGGAACTCGCCCGCCGCGAGGCCGTGCAGGACAAGGCGCGCATCGCCCGCGAACTGCACGACGTGGTCGCGCACGGCATGTCCGCGATCCAGGTGCGCGCGGCCAGCGCGCGGTACCGGATGCCGGATCTGCCCGCGGAGGCGGCCGCCGAGTTCGACGAGGTCGCCGCCACGGCGCGGTCCGCGATGAGGGAGATGCGCGTGATCCTCGGGCTGCTCCGCGATGAGGAGAGCGGGGCGGACCACGCGCCGCAGCCGGGGCTCGACGACCTCCCGGCGCTCGTCGCCCGGGCGAACGACCTCGCACCCGTCGCGGAGACCGGATCCTGGCAGCTCACCCCCGCCGAGCGGAGCGACCCGCTGCTGGGACTCACCGCCTACCGCGTGGTGCAGGAGGGGCTGAGCAACGTCGCCCGGCATGCTCCGGGCGCGGCGACGGAGATCGATTGGACCGAGACGCCGACGGAGCGCGGGATCAGGATCCGCAACGCCGCCCCGACGCGAACGGCCGCGCCGCGTGCGGATGACGGAGGGCACGGCCTCCGCGGCATGCGCGAGCGGGTCGAGGCGATGGGCGGCACGGTCGCCGCCGCCGTCACGGGCGATGGCGGGTATGTGCTGCAGGTTCGCATCCCGCGGGAGGAGAAGGCATGACGACGGTGCTCATCGTGGACGACCAGGCCATGCTCCGGGCGGGCTTCGCCGCGATCCTGCAGGCGCAGGACGGGCTGGAGGTCATCGGGCAGGCCGCGGACGGCGCGGAGGGCGTCGACGAGGCGCGCCGGCTGCGCCCCGAGGTGGTGCTCATGGACGTGCGGATGCCGAACCTCGACGGCATCGAGGCGACGCGCCGGATCATCGCCGCCGCCGAGCGCGACGGCCGCACGCCGCCGGCCGTGCTCGTGCTCACCACGTTCGACGCCGACGAATACGTGCACGAGGCCCTGCAGGCCGGGGCCAGCGGGTTCCTGCTCAAGGACGCCCTGCCGGAGGAGCTCGTGCAGGCGGTGCGCGTGGTGGCGGCGGGCGACGCCCTGCTCGCGCCGCGCATCACCCGGCGCCTGCTGGAGCGCTTCGCCGAGAACCGTCCGCGCTCGAACAACGCCGAGCTGCGCCTGAAGGGGCTCACCGAGCGGGAGCACGAGATCCTCGTGCTGATCGGGCGCGGGCAGTCGAACCGCGAGATCGCGGCCGACCTCTTCCTCGCCGAGCAGACCGTCAAGACGCACGTGAGCCGGATCTTCTCCAAGCTGGGGCTGCGCGACCGCGTGCAGGCCGTGATCCTCGCCTACGACGCCGGCCTTGTGGCGCCCGCCGGCTGATGCCGACAACCGTGGCGCTCGTCGGCTGAGACCGGCCCAGTCGGCCGACGTCGCCCCCGGATCAGCCCGTCTGCGAGACCGCGACCCCGAAGACGGAGATTCCGACGACGAGGAACAGGATCAGGATCAGCGCCCACACCAGCAGGATCAGGCTCGAGATGATCACGCCGGCCACGGCCATTCCGCGGCCCGCCGGCTCCTTGCGCAGGCCGGCGATGCCCAGGATCAGCGCCGCGATCGGCACGAGGAACGTGAAGCCGAACACGATCGAGACGAGCGCCAGCACCATGGACGCGATGCTCAGGCCCTTGGGCTCCGGCGCCGCGAGGTAGGCCGGCATCGGATAGTACGGCTGGCCGTTCGCGGGGTGCTGCACCATCGGATACGGCGGCGCGGGCTGATACTGCGGCGTGGACTGATAGGGCGGTCCGGGCTGCGGATCCTGCGGATAGGTCATGATCCCCCCTGGTCGGTGCGACGCGATGCGCCGTGACTCCTTTCCTAGCGCAGTCGAGTCGAACTCGCGCGCGCTATCGCGAACTTGCGACACCGAGATCGTGATACCGCAGTAGGGGGTGGATCCGGCTCCGCAGCGGGACGCGGAGGCCGTGACCCGGGCCCGACCGTAGGGGCATGGCACTCCTCAGCCCGATCCTCGCTTCCACGCCGGCACCGCCCGCACGCACCGCCGCTCCCGGTCCCGTCCCCGCGAAGGTCACGCGCGACACGGCCGTCGACGGCGTGCGGGCGATCCTGCTGGGCGTCGTGGTGCTGCTGCACTCGCTCATGGTCGGGGTGAGCGTCGCCGCCGACGGATCCCCGATCCTGCGCAACGCCATGGAGGGCTGGGACGGGTTCGCCCCGCTCACCTGGATCCTGCAGATCATGCCGCTGTTCTTCGTGCTGGGCGGCTTCGCGTCCTACACGCAGCGGACACGGCAGCGGGCGAAGGGCGCCACCACCGGTGAATACGTGGCGGGGCGGATGCGCCGGCTCCTGCTGCCTGCGTCCGGCGCGTTCGCGGCGACCGCCGTGGTGCTGGCCGGTCTCGCGATCGCCGGGGTTCCTGCCGACATCGTCGCGACGGCCGGCTTCCGGATCAGTCAGCCGCTGTGGTTCCTGGGCGTGTACCTCGGCTGCTCCGCACTCGTGCCGCTCATGGTGCGGCTGCACGAGCGGCACCGGCTCCGCACCGTCGTCGCGCTCGCCACCGGGGTCGTCGCGATCGACATCCTGCGCGGTGCGACCGGCGTCACCGCGATCGGACTCGTGAACATGGCCTTCGTGTGGCTGCTGCTGCAGCAGCTCGGCTTCGCGGTGGCAGACGGATCCCTCGACCGGCTGCGCCGCGCACCGCTGCTCGCGATCGCCAGCTCGGCAGTCGTCGTGGCGGCCGTGCTGATCCTCACCGGCGCGGCCCCCGCCGACCTCATCACGGCGCTCAACCCGCCGATGGCGATCCTCGTGGTCGCCGGTGTCGCGCAGACCGCCCTGTTCCTCGCCCTGCGCCCCCGGCTGCGCACCTGGGCCGCGGGTGCGCGCACCGCATCCGCGGTGGGCTGGATCAACGCCAGGGCGATGACGATCTACTCCTGGCACATGCTCGTGGTGGTCGCGCTCGCCGGGGCTCTGCTGCTCTCGCCGCTCGCCCTGCCGGTGCCGCTCAGTGCCGAATGGTGGGCGAGCCGGCCGCTGTGGTTCGCGGCGGCACTGATCGCGGTGGCCCTCGTCGTCGTCCGTGCGGGCCGACGCGAGGCCGCGCGCGAGACCCGGACGATCTCGGTCGGCAGCGGGCGTGCGACGACGTCCGCCTCGCTGGGCGTGGCCGGTGTCGTCGTGATCCTCGTGGCCGGATCCGCTCCCTCCGCCTGGGTGATCGGCGTGGCCCTGGTACTCGCGGCGGTGCGGCTGGCCGGGGGCCGCGCTCGCGGATGACGAGCCAGCCGGCCGAGACGGTGTCGGACTCCGTACCCGATCGACGCGTGCACGAAATGTCGGATCCGTCGGACGCTACGCTTCCAGAGGGGAGGGCGGCGACGGAGGGCGGTGCGGAGGTGACGGTCGACAACGCCATGCTCGAACGCCGAGGCCCCTTCGAGGGCGGCGCGCTGTTCTCCGGCGCCGAGGGTCTCGTCGGACTCTCGGTGTCGTCCCGCATGTCGAGCCCGCGTCCGCATCACCATCGCACGCTCGTCGCCACGACCACCTTCGGCGAGATGTTCGCGACGCGCATCCGTTCCCGCCATCTGCACGCAGAGCGCACTCCCGATCGTCTCGATGACCCGTACTCCGGGTATGCCCAGCTCGGGTTCGTGCTGTCAGGCCGCATGCAGATCGAGCAGTCCGGCCGGCACGGCACGATCGAACCGGGTGCGGCCAGCCTGCTGGTGGGCAGCCTCCCGTTCCGCACCCGGATCGATGACGAGGCCGAATCCATCCAGCTGTACCTCCCGCTGCGCCTGATGCTCGCGCACGGCTACGCGCCGGAGGCGTGGGCCGGTCGCTCCTGGGAGATCACACCGTCGGCGTCGGTGCTCCGGGAGATCCTGCGCTCCGTGACGAGCGGGTCGCACCCGGTTCCGGCCGCCTCGGCCAGCCACGTCGGCCACGCCCTGCGGGAGTTCGCCCTCGCTGTGCTGCACGAGGCGGCCGATCGCGTGCATGCCGGCTATGACGCCAGGGCGATGTACCGGGAGCGTGCCCAGGCCGCGATCGCCGACCGCTTCACGGATCCCTCCTTCGGCGTCGCCGCCCTCGCCGACGAGCTGCGGGTGAGCCCGCGCTACCTGCACACCCTGTTCCAAGGCGAGGATCTGAGCGCGGGGGCGCAGCTGCGGGCGACACGGATCCGGCACGCCGCGACCCTTCTCGCCGGGTCGCGCACGCGGGATCTGACGATCGCGGCCATCGCTCGGCTGAGCGGGTTCGGCGGCGACGATCAGTTCGCCCGTGCGTTCCGGCGCGCGCACGGCGTCACGCCCTCCGAGTACCGGGCGCGACACCGGCCCGCAACCCTCTGAACGTCCGACGTTTCACGCAGGCGCGGCGCCTCTCCCCTTTCGGGCCCGACCGTTATATCGGTACGGTTCGAGTGCCACAGCGTGGCCACCGGGAGTCTTGCTCGAGGAGTTGTGCTCAAAGGGGGGGCGGATGGACGTCGAAGGATCGCGCGCGGAACGTGTATCGAGGAGGCGTCGCCTCCGGGCAGGCCTGAGCATCCAGTCGAAGCTGCTGATCATGCTGCTCGCGGTGAGCCTCGTCTCCGCGCTCATCATCGGCGCCATCGGGTTCCTGAACGGCCGCAGTTCGCTGCATGCGAGTTCGATCGACCAGCTCACGACGATCCGCGAGATGCGCACGCACGAGATGAAGGTCGCGCTCGAGGACGTCCAGCGCACCGCGTCCCTGAACTCGCGCAACCTCAGTGCGCAGAACATGTCCAAGGCGATCAACGACGGCTTCGAGCAGCTGCAGAGCAGCACGCTCGACCCGGCGCAGGATGCGGCGCTCGACGGCTACTACGGCGACACGTTCGTGCCGACCCTCGAGAAGAAGACGGGTGAGACGTACGGCAAGCAGGCCTTCGTTCCGGCGTCCCCTGCCGGCCAGTGGCTGCAGGCGCACTACACGGTGCGCAACACGACGCTCGACGATGCCGGCTACGACGCGAACCTGAAGAACGACGATGCCGGCGACGGGTCGGCGTACTCGGCCGCCGCGGTGCGCTACGGCGACTACTTCACCCGCCTCGTCCACCAGGCGGGCTACGAGGATGTGATGCTGCTCAACCTCACGGGTGATGTCGTGTACACCGCGTACAAGGGCCCGGAGCTCGGCACCAATCTCGAGACCGGGCCGTTCCGCGACTCCAAGCTCGCCGACGCCTATCGCGAGGCTGTGGCCACCAACTCCGTCGACACGGTCGTGATGACGGACTTCGAGCGCTGGGTGCCCTCGCTCGGAGTGCCCTCGATGTGGATCGTGTCCCCCATCGGCAACGACACCGGCATCACCGGAGTGATGGCGCTGCAGGTGCCGTTGAGCTTCGTGAACGACGTCATGACCGGCAGCAACGGGTGGAAGGACCAGGGGCTCGGCACGACGGGAGAGGTGTACCTCGTGGGACGGGACGGGCTGATGCGCAGCACGTCGCGCGAGGTCGTCGAGCATCCGAAGCAGTACGCGCAGCGCGTGATCGAGCACGGCACCCCGCCGTCGGCGGCGAAGCGCGCGGTCGCGGTCAAGGGCACCGTGCTGATCCAGCCGATCACGGGGGACGCGGTGACCAGGGCGCAGAGCGGCAAGAGCGGCACGCTGGAGGGATCCGATTACGTCAGCGCCTCGAGCGTCGTCAGCTACGGACCGCTCGACGTGGAGGGTCTGGACTGGGTCGTCGTCGCGCGCATCGATTCGAGCGAGGCGTTCGCGCCGGTGGACGACTTCACGCGGATCGTGCTGATCTCGCTGCTCGGCATCATGCTCGCGGTCGCCCTGCTCTCGCTGGTGCTCGCGCAGGTGTTCACGAGGCCGATCAACCGCCTGGTCACGGCCGTGCACCAGGTCGCCGAGGGCGATCTCGATGTGCAGGTGCCGGCCGGCTCCCGTGACGAGTTCGGCGATCTCGGCAGCGCGTTCAACGACATGGCATCGAGCCTGCGGATCAAGCAGGAGCTCATCGACGACCAGCGCGCCGAGAACGAGAAGCTCATGCACACGCTCATGCCGCAGAGCGTCGCAGAGAAGTACAAGCAGGGGGAGGAGGCGATCACCGAGGCGCACGACAACGTGTCGGTCGTGTTCGCCGAGCTGATCGGACTCGACGAGCACAGCCGCGCGCTCAGCGCCGAAGAGGAGATCGCGCAGCTGAACGTGCTCATGCGCGGCTTCGACGAAGCGGCCGAGCGCGCCGGCGTCGAGAAGGTGCGCACGCTGCACGGCGGCTACCTGGCCTCCTCGGGACTCATCGTGCCGCGCGTCGACAACGTGCGCCGTGCGGTCGAGTTCGCCCGCAGCCTGCGCGAGGTGCTGGAGAGGTTCAACGCCCAGTACGGCACGTCGATCGGGCTCCGCGCCGGCGTCGACACCGGATCCGTGACGAGCGGCCTGGTCGCTCGCACAAGCCTCGCCTACGACCTCTGGGGCGATGCGGTGAACCTCGCATACCGGGTGCGCTCGGTCAGCGGCGACCCCGGCATCTACGTCAGCCAGCAGGTGCGCGACCGCACCGCCGAGCTGGTGGAGTACATCGAGGCGGGCACCGTCGAGGTGCGCGGCAAGGCCGAGACCGTGTGGAAGGTGGCCTGACGTGGGCGCCGTGTTCCAGCAGGGTTGGACCTGGTGGCTGATCGCGCTCGCGGTCGGCGTGCCCGTGCTGCTGGTGGGGCTGACCGAGCTGCTCGGAGCCCTACGCCGTCGCGGCAACCCGATGGCAAAGCCGATCGCGCTGCTGCGCAATGCCGTGGTCCCCGCGGGGGCGCTGTTCGCGCTGCTCGTCTTCGCGATCGGGCAGAAGGACGACGGTTACGTCTGGGTGCGCGTCGTCGCGACGATCTTCGGCTTCCTGCTGATCCTGCTCGTGCTCTCGGCCTTCAACGTGGTCCTGTTCGCGAACGCCGAAGAGGGATCCTGGCGCCATCGGGTGCCGTCGATCTTCGTCGAGATCGCGCGGCTCGTGCTGGTCGTGGTCGGCCTCGCGATGCTGTTCTCCTGGGTGTGGGATGCCGACGTGGGCGGGCTGTTCACCGCGCTCGGCGTCACCTCGATCGTCATCGGCCTGGCGCTGCAGAACGCGGCGGGCGGCGTCGTCTCCGGACTGCTGCTGCTGTTCGAGCAGCCGTTCAAGATCGGCGACTGGCTCGACACCGGCGGAGTGAAGGGGCGCGTCGTCGAGGTGAACTGGCGCGCGGTGCACATCGACACCGGATCCGGGATCCAGATCGTGCCCAACTCGACGCTCTCCGGTGCCTCGTTCACGAACATGAGCGAACCGGCCGGGCCGTACTACGCGACCGCGTCGATGGCGTTCAGCACGGACGATCCGCCTCAGGAGGTGATGGCGCTGCTGGTGCAGCTGGCCGACGGCCTGCCGATGCGCTGGCGCGACGAGCGGGCCACTGCGGAGTACAGCGGCTCCGCGAAGTACGCCGTGTCGATCCCGATCTCGGCACCGGCCGAGGCTTCCGGTGCGCTCTCCCTCTACCTCTCGTGGCTCTGGTACGCGGCGCGGCGGCGCGGGTTTGCCCTCGACGGCGACGCCACCGACCCGATCGCCGAGCCGGCGATGCTCGACGCGGCGATCGAGGAGGCCGTTCCCGTGCTGCACCTCGATGACGCGGGGCGGGAGCTGGTGCGCGCGGGCGCGACTCTGCAGCGGTACGGTGTGGGCGAGGTCGTACTGCCCGCCGGCATCGTGCCGAACGAGGTGCGCCTGATCGTGTCCGGCCGCGTCGTGATGCAGTTCGAGTCAGGGGACGCGCGGATCCCCGTGGGCGATACCGGCCCGCGCGAGCTGATCGGTCAGACGGCCCTGACCCGCGAGCGCACCACGGTGACGATCTCGGCGGTCGAGGTCCTGACGGTGCTGCGGATCCCCCTGGCCGTGATCGATGAGCTGATCCGCACGCATCCGCGGCTGGCGGCCGAGATCGGCGAGTCTCTCGAGCTCAAGCGCGCGGCGGCCGCCGACGCGATCGCCGCCCTCGGCCTGGCCCGGGGGGAGATCCGGCCGCGCTGAGGCCGGCCGTCAGGCGCCTTTTCCGTGGCGAGGAGTGCGGTCTGGCAGGGGGAACCGCCGTCAGTCGGGGTCCTGCTCGGTGGCGGGCGGGGTTCCGTCGGCGGATGCCTGCGCCGCACGCCGCCACCGCAGCCGCGTGACGAGCACCCCGAGCAGGCAGAGCGCGCCGCCGACGAACATGAGCGGTGTCGGCACCTCGCCGAGGATCAGCCACGACAGCAGGATCGCGATCGCCGGCACCACATAGGTGGTCGCGGAGGTCTGCCCCGCGGTGCTGCGCTGCAGCACGTACGCCCAGGTGGTGAAGGCGATCGCCGTCGGGAAGATGCCGAGGTAGACCACCCACAGGGTCGCGTCGATCGGGGCGTTCTGCAGCGCCCCGACGAGGCTGCCCGTCCACGGCAGCAGTGCGATCGTGCCGGCCGCCGCGCCCAGCCAGGTGAGCGTGGTCGCGTCGGCGCCGGCGCTCAGCAGGTGCTTCTGCACGAGCGTGCACCCGGCGTACATGACCGCGGCGAGCAGTGCGAGCAGGAGCCCGGCGATGTCGAGGACGCCGCTCTTCGCCCCGGAGTTCAGGCCGATGAGCACCACGCCCGCGAAGGCGATCGGGGCTCCGATCAGCAACGGCTTGGGGAAACCTTCGCGCAGGAACAGCCCGCTGAAGACGACCACCATGAGCGGCGCCAGGTTGACCACCATCGCCGCGGTGCCGGCGTCGAGGGTGTGCTCGGCGGCGTTGAGCGCCAGGTTGTAGACGCAGAACCAGCCCACGCCCCAGACGGCGACGAGCAGCCAGAGTCGTCGCGACGGTAGACGGATCCCGCGCCTCAGCGCGATGACCGTGAGGGCCACGGTGCCGACCGCCATGCGCAGCAGCGCCAGCGTGCCGGGATCGAAATGCGGACCGGCGCCGCGGATGCCGATGAACGCCGAGGCCCACAGCACGACCGTCACCAACGCCGCCGTGAGGACCAGGGCGCCGTTGCGCGGAGAGGCGGGCGCGGCCGTGCTGCCGCCGTGCGCCGTCGTGCCGCTGCCGTGTGCCGTCGCGCCGCTGCGCTGGGCGGGCAGGCTGGTCCGTTCCGGCGTGGTCTCGGTCATCCTTCGATCGTCGCAGGGACCGCGGACATCGGTCGAGAACGACGAGCGCCATCCCTCGCCGAGATCCGGCCAGCGTGCCGCGGCCGGTGGGGCGCATCCCTGCGCCGCTGGTGGAGCGCCGTGCGCCCTGCGCGGTGGAGCGGGGCCACGAAGCGGGGCCACCCGCCCGGGTCGCAGAGCGGGGGCTCAGATCGCGCTGCGCCGAGCCCGGAGGACGGCGCCGGCCGTGCCGTCGGAGTAGGCGACGGTGATGAGGGGGTCACCGAGGTCGACCAGCGAGCCGTTGACGGTGAGCGTCGCGCGCCCTGCGCCGTCGAAGGTCACGGAGCCCGCGCGGGCGGATCCGTAGGACACGGTCGCGGTGGCTCCGGGCTGACCGGCGAGGGAAAGCGTGTCGCTCGCGAGGATCCTGATGCCGAGAAGCCCCAGCGTGGTGTTCTCGGTGAGCCCGGTGAACGCGAGCGGCGCCGGTGCCGCGGGGGCGGGCGCGGGGTTTGCGGGGGCCGGGTTCGCGGGCGCCGGGCTCCCGGGGGCCGGTGCGGATGAGGGCGGGGCGGATCCGCCGTCTGCGGTCTCATCATGTTGGCCGGAATCGACAGGAGTGGGGGCTACGACCGTCTCGACCGGCGGGACGGCTGTCGGCGGGGTCGGGGTGGGCGATGGCGTGCGCTGCGGGGCGGAGGCGGACGGCGACCCCGCGCCCTCGAATCCACGCTCGGCGATCGGATCCACGGGTGCGGCGACGCGCGGGCTGTCGGCGGCCGTCGACTCCGGTGCGCGCACCAGCCACAGCCCGAATCCGAGCCCGGCGATCAGCACGAGCGCCGCGGCGATGCCGAGCCAGACGATCGCGCGACGCCTGCGCGGTGCCGATCCGGTCGTCGGCGCGGGATCGACGGGTTCGGCCGCCGGCACGGAGCCCGCCTGGCGCAGGCGTGCCTCGCGTCGCGGTGACCGAGTCGGTGCCGCGCCCGCCGTCGTCGGGACCAGCGGCTGAGGAAGCGGCTGAACACGCGGCGGGGCGAGCGACGGGGCGAGCTGCGGGACCTCGAATTCAGCGCTCGTGAGAGACTCCCGGCGCAGGCGCGCCTCGCGTCGCGTGGCTCCGGCGGGCATCGCGCGCGGGCCCGCGGGGGGCTGGTCCGTCGGCTCTGTCATCGTGGTGTCTCCGGCAGCGCTGACTCTCGATCAGCACGGTGCCTCCATCGCACGGTGCAGCGCTGCGGATCTCACCCTATCGACCGGGTCGGCCCTGAGCCTGGACGGGCTCCGCATGCTGCCTGGCGGAAGCGCGCCGAAGACCCGACGGGAGCGGATGCGCCGGACGCGCCGTCCGAGGTGCTGAAGGCGTCCGGCTCAGCCCTCGAGCGGCCAGCCGGTGTACGCCTCGGCGAGGTACGTGCGGCCGGCGCGGGACTCTACGACGGAACGCAGTTCGCCGATCTGGCGCCGCCGGTCGAACTCGGAGGCGTCGGGGCTCACGTGCAGCATGCTCGTCATCCACCAGGAGAAGTGCTGGGCCTTCCAGATCCGGCGCAGCGCCGTTTCGGCGTAGGCATCGATGAGACGGTCGTCGTTCTCGAGCAGGAGCGCGCGCAGCGCGTTCTCCAGGACCAGCACGTCCGCCACCGCCAGGTTCATCCCCTTGGCACCGGTCGGGGGGACGGTGTGCGCGGCGTCGCCGACCAGGGCGAGGCGTCCGCGTCGCAGATCCTGCGCCACGAAGCTGCGGAACCGCAGCACGTCGCGCTGGAAGACCGGGCCCTCCACGAGGGTCGTCCCCGGCACCCGCGCCTGCAGCTCGGACCACAGCTGCTCCTCGGAGAACGACTCCGGATCCATGCCGGGATCGCACTGGAAGTACATCCGCTGCACTGATTCGCTGCGCTGGCTGATCAGCGCGAACCCTTGCGCGGAGTTGCTGTAGATGAGCTCCGGCGCGCTCGGCGGGGCTTCGCAGAGGATGCCGAACCAGGCGAACGGGTACTCGCGGAAGTAGCCGCTGCGAGCGCCGCTCAACGCGGCGCGCGCGACGGAGTGCGAACCGTCCGCCCCGACCACGAAATCGGCCTCGATGACGAGCTCGGCACCGTCGCCGTCCACGGTGACCACCCGCGGGCGGTCGGACTCCGGATCCTCGATGCGCGTCGCCGTGACACCGAACCGCAGGTCCTGACCGGCCGCCAGGCGCGCCGCGATGAGATCGCGGAGGACCTCGTGCTGCGGGTACAGGAACACGCTGCGGCCGACGAGATCCTGGAAGTCGATCCGGTGGCCCTCGCCGTCGACGCGGAGTTCGATGCCCTCGTGGCGGTGCCCGTCGGTCAGCACCCTCGTGGAGGCCCCGGTCTCGACGAGCGCCTCGACCGTGCCGTGCTCGAGGATCCCGGCGCGGATGGTGTTCTCCACGGCGTCGCGCGTGCGGGAGTCGATGACGACCGATTCGATGCCGGCGCGATCCAGCAGGTGCGAGAGGAACAGGCCGGCGGGGCCTGCGCCGACGATCGCGACGCGGGTGCGGATGGTGGTCATGTCGTCTCCTTCGACGGATGTGGACGGAGTGCGGCGCGAAAGGCGCGGTCGTGGGAGGGGCCGGATGCGCGGCCGCTCCGGCGGTGCCGGCAGGCACGGGTCGGCGCGGTGCCGGCCGCGCGGCGTCGCGTTACGCGCCGGTGCCGGCAGCGAGGATCACGCGCGTCGTGGGCTCGGGATCCGAGTAGAACGGGGAGTGTCCGGTGTCGATGCGATGCACGGTCGAGCCGGCGCGAGCGGCGAGCTGCTCTTGCGCGAACACCGGGATCGCGTTGTCGCGCTCAGTGATGACGTACGTCGACGGCACCGTGTGCCAGGCCGCCGCGATCAGCGGATCCGTGAACGCCCGGAGCGACTGCGGCTGCAGCCGGGCGACCGCCTCGGCGGCGAGCTCCGGGTCGACGTCGTTGTAGAACACGTGGGCCGCCGGCTCGTCGGTGGTGCCGGCCGAGACCAGGTCGTCCTCGATCCGCCACCAGCTCGGGGCCACACCGCCGACAGCGGCGAGCAGCGACTCTCCCTGGTCCAGGGCGAAGGCGGCGACGTAGACGATGTGCACCACCTTCGGGTGATCCGCGGCGCCGACCGATGCGGGGATGCCTCCGTAGGAGTGCGCGACGACGACGACGTCTCCGTCGATCTCGTCGATGGCCGCTCGGACGACGGCGGCATCATCCTCCACGCCCCGCGCGGTCCTGTTCTCCGCGTGCACGGTGGGCAGCTCGACGGTGCGGATGTCCCTGCCGCTGCTCGTGAGCAGGGGCAGAACTTCGTCCCAGCACCAGGAGCCGTGCCAGGCGCCGTGGACGAGCAGAATCGCGGGTGTCGTCGTCATGGGTTCATCCATCTCTGTCTGTGCGTCATTGCGGGCGATGGGTGCGGAGGGTGCTCCGCGTGATGACCGATTTCCTCGGATGGACTCATCCTGACGGCCGGACCGCCGTCAACAGCGACCTAATCCCGTTGAACGGGATCCGGCGTGCGGAACGAGATCCGCCGAGGCTCCTCGACGGACTACGGCGGGGCCATCGGCGGCTATCCGCGAGGGGCGCCGAGCGCGGTCTCGATCTCCTTCGCGGCACGGTGCAACTCGACCAGCGCGTCGCCGACCGGCATCTCGCGGCGCAGCACCATCGACAGCGCCGCGATCACCGTGCCCGTCTCATCGCGGATGGGAACCGCGACCCCGGTGGAGACCCCCTCGACGTATCCGGGTGCGACCGCGTGCCCCAGCTGGCGCACCTCCGCGAGCTTCCTGCGCAGCACGGCCGGATCGGTGATGGTCTCGGCAGAGACAGCAGGCAGAGGGCCGGCGAGGATGCTCTCCTGCAGATCCCGGTCGCCGAAGGCGAGCAGCACCAGCCCCGAAGACGAGGCGTGCAGCGGCAGGCGGCCGGCGACGCGCGTGACGTTGGCGCCCGAATCCGGAGCCGAAAGACGCTCCAGGAACAGCGCCGTGCCCTGCTCCTCGATCGCCAGCTGGGTGTGCTCCCTGATGCGCTGCTGCACGCGCTCCATCGACGGCATCGCCGCCTGCCGCAGCCGAAGTGCCTGCGAGGAGCGCGTCGCGAGCTCCCACAGGCGCATGCCGACCCGGATCCGCTTGTCCTCGTCCCGCTCGAGCAGTCCGGCGGTCACCAGCTCTCCGATGAAACGATGCGCGGTCGACCGGGGAAGCTGTGCGCGCCGGCCGATCTCCGAGGCCGTCTGCACGGTGCGTGTCGGCGTGAACGTCGCGAGGACCCGGATCAGCCGATCGGCCACGGAATCTCCGGTGGGGGAGTTCGCCATGCGCACCAGCCTGCCTCACGGCGCGGCGAAACTGTGCGCGGCCTTCACCGGCGCGGCCTCCGCGGAGGCGAGGAACGCGAGGAGCGCGGCTGCGCCGGCGGGATCGGCTGCGGCGGTCGCCACCGCTCCCGAGAAGACGGTGTCGATCGCGGAGTCCTCGGGCAGGATGCCGAGGATCCGGATCCCGGGCTGCCCGACCAGCTCGCTGAGCTGCTGCAGGCCGAGGCCGACCTCGCCGCGCGCGAGCAGCGTCGCCACAGGCACCCCCGGCCGGGCCTGCACCAGACGCGGGCCGAGCTCGTCCTTGAGACCCCACGCCTCGATCATCCGGATCAGGGCGGTGCCGCTCGGCCCGGTCGAGTAGCCGATCCGGTCCGCAGCGCGCAGCGCGGCACGGAGGCCTGCCGTGTCGGGGAACGCCGATCCCTCGGCACGGGCTGCCGGCTCTTCTCCCTCGGCCGGGATGGCTGCCGCCACCTGCGAGAG
The DNA here is from genome assembly GCF_052045265.1 of Microbacterium sp. 22303. Lineage (NCBI taxonomy): Bacteria > Bacillati > Actinomycetota > Actinomycetes > Micrococcales > Microbacteriaceae > Microbacterium > Microbacterium sp. 22303. Next base: position 432,527 of record NZ_JBQEOQ010000002.1, read on the forward strand.
GACGAGCGGGGTCACCGTGTCGGCGTCGACCCGTCCGTCCGCGGCGAGACGGCGGAGTGCGTCGTCGGCGAGGATCACCAGATCGAACGACTCTCCGTCGGCCACCCGAGCGGCCGCGTCCACGCCGCCGACGGAGGTGAGCTCGACCGGAGGCTGTCCCGCGGCGCTCGCCGTGGCGAGCAGGTCGCCGAGCAGGTGGCGGGTGGCCATGGATGAGATCGCCCTCATGCGGCGTCCTCGAGCGACTCGGCGTCCACCTCGGCTGCGGGGCCAGGGGCGTACCGTGCTCCGGAGACCGTGGCGGTGTCGATCAGTACCCCGGCGCGGGCCAGCAGCGCCGGGTCGACGACGAGCTCTGCCGCGGCCTGATTCTCGTGCAGGTGGTCGATCCTGGTCGTGCCGGGGATCGGCGCCACGTGGGGGCCGCGCGAGAGCAGCCAGGCGAGCGCGAGCTGCGCGGGCGTGCAGCCGGCCTCGGCGGCGAGCGCACGCCAGGCGGGCAGCAGCGCGGCGTTGGCGGGCCAGTGCTCCGGGAGGAAGCGGGGCATCGAGCGCCGGATGTCGTTCGCATCGAGCTCCTGCGGATCCCGTACCGCGTCGCCGAGGAAGCCGCGCGCGATCGGTGAGAACGCGACCAGTGCGATTCCGGCGTCGCGGGTCGCGTCCAGCATGCCGAGTTCGGGGTTGCGGCTCCACAGCGAGTACTCGTTCTGCACGGCCGCGATCGGGGCGACGGCCAGGGCTTCGCGCAGGCGAGCGACCGAGACCTCGGAGAGGCCGATCGCGCCGATCTTTCCCGCGGCGACGAGCTCGGCCAGGGCGCCGACGCTCTCGCCGATCGGAACCGACCGGTCCCAGCGGTGCAGGTAATAGAGGTCGATGTGCTCCACTCCGAGCCGCCCGAGCGAGGCGTCCACCTGGGCGCGCAGCGTCTCGGGCCGCCCGTCGATGCGTTTGACACCGTCGATGAGTGCCATGCCGCCCTTGCTCGCGAGCACCACCTCGTCGCGACGCCCGGAGAGCGCACGACCGACGAGCTCCTCGTTGCGGCCTCCGCCGTAGAGGGTCGCGGTGTCGAGCATGCCGATCCCGCCGTCGAGCGCGGCGCGGAGCAGCCTCAGCCCGTCCTCCTCCGAGGGCGGCGTTCCATATGCGTGGCTCAGCGACATGCAGCCGAGCCCCATCCGGGGGAGATTCACGCCAGCTGCTCCTCCAGGGCGCCCAGCACCCGGTAGCAGTCGATCACCTGGCGGAAGGAGGAGTTCGGCTCGCGGCCCTCGCGGATCGCGCTCACGAACTCCCGATCCTGCAGCTCGATGCCGTTCATGCTGACGGCCACGCCGGAGACGTCGATCTGCTCGTCACGGCCGGTGTACAGGTCGTCGTAGCGGGCGATGTACGTGCCGGTGTCGCCGATGTAGCGGAAGAACGTGCCGAACGGGCCGTCGTTGTTGAACGACAGGGAGAGCGTGCAGATCGCCCCGGTCTCGCTCTTCAGTTGGATCGACATGTCCATCGCGATGCCGAGTTCGGGGTGGATCGGGCCCTGGATCGCGTTCGCCTGCACGATGCGGCCGGCCTGGTACGCGAACAGGTCGACGGTGTGCGCGGCATGGTGCCAGAGCAGGTGGTCGGTCCAGGAGCGCGCCTCGCCCTTGGCGTTCGTGTTGCTGCGCCGGAAGAAGTACGTCTGCACGTCCATCTGCTGCACGGCGAGCTCGCCGGCGGAGATGCGGTCGTGCAGGAACTGGTGCGAGGGGTTGAACCGCCGGGTGTGCCCGACCATGGCGATCCGCCCCGCCGCCTCACTGGCGGCCAGGGTCGCCTCGGCGTCGGCGAGCGAGTCCGCCAGTGGGATCTCCACCTGCACGTGCTTGCCGGCGGCCAGCACGGCCTGCGCCTGGGCGGCGTGCAGGCCGGTGGGCGTGGCGAGGATCACGGCGTCGACGTCGTCGCGTGCGAGCACCGCGTCGAGGCCGACGACCGCGTTCGGCACGCCGTACTGCGCTGCGACCGCATCCGCCTTCTCCTGAGAGGTGGCGCTGACGACCGTGACCTCGGCGTCCTCGATGTTCGCCAGGCCGTCGAGGTGCTTCATGCCGAAGGCACCATTGGCGCCGACGACGGCGATGCGGGTCATGTCGGTCATAGGGGTCTCCTCAAGGTGTCGCTGGTCACACCGTCGCCGGAACCGTGGCGGTGCCGGGGGCGGGCTCGGATGCCGGGGCCGCGGTCTCGCCACCGGCGGCGGCGCTCTCCGGCGTCGCCACGGGGTTCGACAGCACCAGGTGCCCCACCGCGGTGTTCGATGCCGGCACATGGTAGAACCGGTGGTTCGTCTCGGGGGCGCCGCCGCCGAACTGGTCATCCATCGCGCCGCGGGCGATCAGCCAGTCGACGAGCTCGATGCCCTCGGATCCGGCCTCGTCGACGTACTCCATGTGCTGCCACTCGGTCAGACCCTTCGGATCCGCGATGAGATGGTCGAGGAACGCGTTGTCCCACTCCTCGTTGATGAGGCCCGCGCGGGGGCCCTGCAGCTGGTGGCTCATGCCGCCCGTGCCCCAGATCTGCACGTTGAGCTCGGGGCCGTCCCATTTGTCCAGGGCACGACGCAGCGCGCGACCGAGCTCGTAGCAGCGCCGGCCCGACGGCACCGGGTACTGCACGACGTTCACCGCGAGCGGGATCACCCGCACCGGCCACTGCTCATTCGGGCCGAGCTCGCCGAAGACGAGGGACAGCGGCACGGTGAGCCCGTGGTCCACCACCATCTCGTTGACGAGGGTGAGGTCGAAGTCGTCCTGGATGACGGACTGCGCGATGTGCGCGGCGAGCTCGGGGTAGCCCTTCACGTCGGGCACCGGGCGCGGGCCGTAGCCCTCGTCGGCGACAGGGTAGTCGGATCCGGTGCCGAGCACGAAGGTCGGGATGATCGAGGAGTCGAACGCGGTGGCGTGGTCGTTGTAGACCAGGATCACGACGTCCGGGGTGTTCTCCTTCGCCCACTTCCTGGTCCACTGGTAGCCGTCGAAGACCTTCTTCCAGTACGGCTCCTCGGTCTTGCCGAGGTCCATCGCGGCACCGATCGCGGGCACGTGCGACGTGAACAGCGCAGAGGTGTACCGAGCGGGGGCGTTCTCACGCAGGGTCTCGGCCTTCTCGCCGGGAACCGGGGGCGTCCAGCCGTCCAGATCCTTCAGGCGGTTGCCCTCGGGGCGCCGGCCGCCGCCGACCATCATGTCGCGGTAGGCGGCCTCGCTCATGCCGGTCATGGATCCGGCCATCTGCTGGAAGCTCAAGCCGTGGGTCGCGCCGATCTTGGAGAGGAAGTAGATGTTGCCGCCCTCTTCGATGCACGTGTTCAGGTCGATGTCGAGCACCGCCTGACGCTGCCGCGGGTTCAGCGGCCACTCATCGAGATAGGCCTCCTGATCGGCGAGGAACCGTGCGCGGTTCTCGGGCTTCATCAGCGACATGCAGAACTGGTTGAGGTGGTAGCCCTTGCGCGCCTGATCGGCGTCGAAGATCGTGGTGCCGGGGACGTCCTTGTACGGCTTGTCGAGTGACATGTCATGCTCCTTCGGTGATGCGCGCGCCGGCCCGGTCCTGATCGGCGCTCGGCGTCCGATCGGCCGGCGTCTGCTCGGCCTGCTCCTTGTCGGCCTGCTGTTGCTCGGCCCAGTACAGGCGGGCGGGGTTGTCCACGAGCAGCTTGCGCTGCAGCTCGGGTGTCGGCGCGATCTGCGGGATGAAGTCGACCAGCAGCCCGTCGTCGGGCATGTGGTCCTTGAGGTTGGGGTGCGGCCAGTCGGTTCCCCAGAGCACGCGGTCGGGGAACTCCTCGACCACGCGGCGGGCGAACGGCACCACATCGGCGTACGCATGCTGCTCGCCGTCGAGAGCGCGCGGTCCGGTCACGGACAGTCGCTCGGGGCAGGACACCTTGGTCCACACGTTCGGGTTCTCCCGCATGAATCTCAGGAAGAGCTCGAACTCCGGGCCGTCGGGATCCTTGGTCACGTCGGGTCGGCCCATGTGGTCGACGACGACATCGGTCGGGATGGCGGAGAAGAAGTCGTACAGCTCGGGCAGATCCTCGGCCTCGAAGTAGATGACCACGTGCCAGCCGAGGGGCGCGATCTTCGCGACGATCTCGTCGAGCGAGTCGGTGGGGACGCGGTCGACGAGTCGCTTGACGAAGTTGAACCGCACGCCGCGCACGCCCGCCTCGTGCAGCTCGGCGAGCTGATCCGGGGTGACGTCGCGGCGCACCGTGGCGACGCCGCGGGCGCGCCCGTCGCTGCGCCGCAGGGCGTCGACCAGCGCGCGGTTGTCGGCGCCGTGGCAGGTGGCCTGCACTATCACGTTGCGGTCGAAGCCGAGGTGGTCGCGCAGGGCGAACAACTGTGCGGCCGAGGCATCGCAGGGGGTGTACTTGCGCTCCGGGGCGTAGGGGAACTGCGCACCGGGCCCGAACACGTGGCAGTGCGCATCGACGGCGCCGTCGGGCAGCCGGAACGTCGGGGTGCTGGGTCCGTCGTACCAGTCCAGCCAGCCCTCGGACTTGGTGAAGCCGCCGCTCACGGTCCCTGAGCCGGGCCCGCGCGCCTCGGAGGCTCCCGGCGGCGCGGAGCGCTGGCTGGAGTGGGGCGTGGGGATCGAAGGGTCGTGCGCCATGTCAGTCCTCGCCGTCGTTCTGGTCGATGTACTCCAGGCCGGCGGCCGCGAGCGGCTCGCGCATGCCGTACAGATCCAGGCCGAGCACGCCGTCGCGGAACCGCTGCCGCTTCGACTCCTCATTGTCCTCGCGCTTCTGCGCCGCCTCCGCGACGGCGCCCACGAGGTCGCGCGGCACGACGACGACGCCGTCCACATCGGCGACGACCACGTCGCCGGGGTTCACCAGGGCGTTGGCGACGACGACCGGAATGTTCACGGATCCGAGCGTCGCCTTCACCGTGCCCTTCGCGTTGATCGCCCGGGAGAAGACCGGGAAGTCCATCTCCTGGAGGTCGGCGACATCGCGCACGCCCCCGTCGATGACGAGCCCGGCGCAGCCGCGGGAACGCAGCGAGGTGGCGAGCAGCTCCCCGAAGAAGCCGTCCTCGCTCTCGGTCGTGCAGCCGGCGATGAGCACGTCTCCCGGCTGCACCTGCTCGGCCGCGACGTGGAGCATCCAGTTGTCGCCGGGCTGCAGCAGCACGGTGACGGCGGGGCCGCAGAGCTTCGCGCCCGGGTAGGCGGGGCGGATGTAGGGCCGGAGCAGCCCGACCCTGCCCATCGCCTCGTGGATCGTGGCGACGCCGAACGCGCTCACGGCGGCGACGGCGGCCGGATCCGGTCGCGCGATGTCGGTGCGGACGATGCCGAGGTCGTTCAGTCGCATGAGACGCCTTCCTTCGGGTTCAGAGTCCGCGGGCGGTCAGCGCCCGGTCCAGACGGGGGTAAACGCGGCGGGCATTCGTCTCGAACACCTGCCGGCGCTGGGCCTCGTCCAGGTTCCCGGTCGCGTCCACGTAGCGCTTCGTGTCGTCGAAGTAGTGGCCCGTGCGGGGGTCGACATCGCGGACGGCGCCGATCATCTCGCTCGCGAACAGGATGTTCTCCGTGGGGATCACCTGGGTCAGCAGGTCGATTCCGGGCTGGTGGTAGACGCAGGTGTCGAAGAACACGTTGTGCAGCAGGTGCTCCTCGAGTTCGGGCTTGCCGAGGGCCATCGCGAGCCCGCGGAACCTGCCCCAGTGGTACGGCACGGCGCCGCCGCCGTGCGGGATGACGAGCTTCAGATCGGGGAAGTCCCGGAACAGGTCGCCCTTGAGCAGCTGCATGAACGCGGTGGTGTCGGCGTTCAGGTAGTGGTCCCCGGTCGTGTGGAACACCGGCTTGCACGAGGTGGAGACGTGCACCATCGCCGGGATCTCGTACTCGACGAGCTTCTCGTACACCGGGTACCACGACCGGTCGGTGAGCGCGGGGGCCGTCCAGAGCCCGCCGGACGGATCCGGATTCAGGTTCACGGTGACGGCTCCGAGCTCCTCCACCGCGCGGGTCAGCTCGGCGACGGTGCTGGCAGGGTCGGCCCCCGGCGACTGGGGCAGCATCGCGCCCATCAGGAAGCGGTCGGGGAACAGCTCGCTCACCCGGGCGCAGAGGTCGTTGCAGATCCGCGCCCAGGTTTCGCTCACCGCGAGATCGCCGATGTGATGCGCCATGAACGACGCGCGCGGGCTGAACACGGTGACGTCGCTGCCGCGCTCGTCCATCAGGCGCAGCTGATTGGCCCGGATCGTCTCGCGGATCTCGTCGTCGTCGATCCGCAGGGCGGCGAGATCCGGCGCCTCGCCGTCGCCGGCGGCGAAGGCGATCTGCAGATCACGCCACGCGCCCAGCTGCGCCGGGGCCGTGGTGTAGTGGCCGTGGATGTCGATGATCACCGGGTGTCGTCCTTGTCACAGTCGGTCGGGCGGAGCGCTCTTGAGGCCGACTCTAGGACGCGGGTCACATATGGTCCAATAGATGTTCAGGCGTCACTGCATAGAGGAGATCGATACATGTCGCTCGCCGATCTGAACCAGCTCCGGACGTTCGTCACGCTGTACGAACTGCGCAGCGTGACCGCCACGGCCGAACGCCTGCACGTGACGCAGCCGACCGTGAGCTACACGCTGCGCCGACTGCGGGCGCAGTTCGGCGACGAGCTGTTCCGGCGGGAGGGGCACGACATGGTCCCGACCGGGAAGGCCACGCAGCTGTTCGGACCGCTGCATGCCGCCCTCGCCCAGATCGACGAGACCGTGGGCGGATCCGACGTGTTCGAACCGACCACGTTCCGGGGCGAGCTCGTGCTTGGGCTGACGTCCATCGGCGAGCAGACCTTCCTGCCGCCGATCATGGCGGCGCTCGCCCGGGAGGGGGCGGATCCGCACCTGCAGGTGGAGCGGCTCGACGCGGACGCGGTCGAGGACTCCCTCGTGCGCGGCACCATCGACCTGGCCATGACCGTGTCGCTCATCGGATCCCCGCGCCTGTGGCGCACGCTGGTGCGCGCCGTCGAGTACGTCGCGCTGTGCTCGGGGGCGCATCCGCTGCCGGAGACCGGGCCGGACATGTTCGCGGGGCGGCGCTTCGTGCGCGTCTCGGCGCGTGGCGGGCACGTCTTCCCACTGCAGGCGCTGACCGAGAACTCCCTCATGGGACAGGTGTCGCTGACGGTCGAGGAGTACGCGACCGTGCCGGCCGTGCTCGAAGCGACGGACCTGGTGGTGCTGCTGCCGCGGCACGTCGCGGAGGTGTTCCGCGGATGGTTCCCCGGGCTCCACATCGCCGACCTGCCGTGGCCGGGGCAGAGCACGCCGGTGTCGCTCTACACGCGCAACGACGCCAGCCTCTCGCCGGCGCAGCGCTGGTTCCGCTCGGTCGTGTTCGAGGCGGTCGCGGCCGGGGAGTACCGCACGGCGGCCGTCGCCGGCTGATCCGGTGTTCTCCGGTTTCAGCCGGGTCGGGTCTTCCCCACTCGGGTTCTCCGGTTCAGGTGGGTGTTCCCCAACTTCGGCTCAGGTCGCAGTTTCTGCTGTTCCGGGGGCGTGGAAACCGCAGAAAGTGCGACCTGAACGGGGAAAGTGCGACCTGAATGGACGTCGGATCCGGATCTCGGTCGGTCGGCGGTCGCGGGGCGGTCGGCGGTCGCGAGTCGGTCGGTCGACGGTCAGCGCCCGGGGCGGTTCCAGCTCGCCTTGGCCGGGGCGAACGGACTGCGCACGTGGATCGACCAGGTCGAGTGCGGGTGGATCGTCAGGATCGCGCGCTCCCACCAGGCGCGGGCCTCGGTCGACAGCTCTGGCAGCACCGCTTCCTTGTCGGCGTCGTCCTCCGGCCGCGGCCGCAGCGCCTTCCACACGAGCTGCACCTCGGGCGCTCCGGTCGGGATGCCGTCGAGGTCGAGCACGGCCCGATCCCAGGGCAGCTGAAGCCGCGGGTCGCGCTTGTAGACCCAGGCGCGGTCGGCGCCGTCCTCCGCATTCACCTGCAGCACCCAGCTGTTGCGGGACTCGTCGTGGATCAGGATCGGATGGGCGTCGACGTCCTCGCCGGCGTCGGCGAGAGGGATCCAGCCGTCGCCGTCCGCGATCCAGGCACTGTACGGCGACGGGAGAGCGGCCACCAGCTCGCGGAGGTCGCGGGCCGTCGTGCTGACGTCGACGTTCGCGCGGGCGCGGATCGGCCGTCCGAGCCATCGATCCAGAGCGGCGCCACCGGAGAGCCACCATCGCACCGACGACGACGCGAGCAGATCGGCGACGGCGCCGGGGGAGAGCGGATCCCACTCGGTGGTGAAGGACGGAGAAGCCACCATGGATGCAGGTTACTGGACCCCGTCGATGCGCCCGCAACGGCGTCGGAGCCCCTCCGATAGACTGGCTCCGCCCGATCGGGCCAGCTCATCAGCCGGTGCAAACCCGGCGAAAAGCACGGCGGCCACCGGCCGCACCCAAGGGGGATGCACCCATGCCAGGAATCGTGATCGTCGGCGTCCAGTGGGGCGACGAGGGCAAGGGCAAGGCCACGGATCTGCTCGGCGAGCGTACGGACTGGGTGGTCAAGTTCAACGGCGGCAACAACGCCGGGCACACCGTCGTCGTCGGCGACGAGAAGTACGCCCTGCACCTGCTGCCCTCCGGTATCCTCTCGGCCGGCGTCACCCCTGTGATCGGCAACGGCGTCGTGATCGACCTGGAGGTGCTGTTCCACGAGCTCGAGGCCCTCGGATCCCGCGGCATCGACACGTCGCGTCTCAAGGTGAGCGCCAACGCGCACATCATCACCCAGTACCACCGCACGCTCGACAAGGTCACCGAGCGCTTCCTCGGCAAGCGCATGATCGGCACCACCGGCCGCGGCATCGGCCCGGCCTACGCCGACAAGATCAACCGCGTGGGCATCCGCGTGCAGGACCTGTTCGACGAGAACATCCTGCGCCAGAAGGTCGAGGGCGCGCTCGACCAGAAGAACCACCTCCTCGTGAAGGTCTTCAACCGCCGTGCCATCACGTGTGACGAGATCGTCGAGGACCTGCTCTCCTACGCCGAGCGGCTGCGCCCGATGGTCGCCGACACCGGGCACCTGCTCGACGATGCGCTGCAGCGCGGCGAGGTCGTCGTGTTCGAGGGCGGCCAGGCCACCATGCTCGACGTCGACCACGGCACGTACCCGTTCGTGACGTCCTCCTCGGCGACCGCCGGCGGCGCGGCGACCGGATCCGGCGTCGGCCCCGGCCGCCTGGACCGCATCGTCGGCATCGTGAAGGCCTACACGACGCGCGTCGGATCCGGCCCGTTCCCCACCGAGCTCTTCGACGAGCAGGGCGACTGGCTGCGCGCGCGCGGCTTCGAGTTCGGCACCACCACCGGGCGTCCGCGCCGGGTGGGCTGGTACGACGCGCCGATCACCCGGTACGCGACCCGTGTGAACGGCATCACCGACCTCGTGCTCACCAAGCTCGACATCCTCGATGGTCTGGATCAGGTCCCGGTCTGCGTCGCCTACGACGTCGATGGCGTGCGCTTCGACGACGTGCCGGTGAACCAGAGCGACTTCCACCACGCGAAGCCGATCCTGGAGTACTTCCCGGGCTGGCAGGAGGACATCTCCTCCGCGCGCCGGTTCGAGGATCTGCCGAAGAACGCGCAGGACTACGTGCTCGCGCTGGAGAAGATGAGCGGCACCCGCATCTCGGTGATCGGTGTCGGGCCGGAGCGCGACCAGGTCATCGTCCGGCACGATCTCGTCGACTGACGTGACCCGGTTCTGGGTCGGCGGCTACGGCGTCGACATGGAGGGGCCGGCCGACGGCATCGGCGTGCTGGCGGTCGATGAGGGATACGGTCCGACGACTCTCGCCTACCGTGGTGCGGTCGCGGCCGCGCCGTCACCGTCGTGGCTCGCGCAGCACCCGACGCTCGACGTCGTCTATGCGGCGCTCGAGGGATCCGGCGAGGTCGCCGCGTTCGCTCGCACCGGCGAGAACGCCCTGCGGCCGCTCGGGCGGCCCGTCGCGGCGGGGCAGTACGTGTGCCACCTCGCCGTCGCCCCGGACGGGAGGTTCCTCGTCGCGAGCTGCTACGGCGACGGCCGTGTGGTGCGGATCGGGCTGGACGCGGCCGGCAGGCTCGTGCCGGATGCGCGCGACAAGGCCGCGGAGCTGCGGGCGGCCCTGTTCGGCCAGGGCTCGGACGAAGCCAACGAGAGCGGCGACGGCGACGGCGCCGCTGACCCGATGGCTGCGGCCGACCCGTACGCCTCGGATCCGAATCGTCTGGATCCGAACGGCGATCCCCGGGTCTCGCATGCGCACGCCGCGGCGTTCCTGCCCGACGGGCGGATCGCCACGACCGACCTCGGCTACGACCTCGTGCGGATCTGGCGTCCTGCGGCGTCGGGGCTGACGCTCGACCATGAGGTCGTGCTGCCGCGCGGATCCGGGCCGCGGCACATGGTCGTGCACCCCAGCGGGCACCTGCACGTGGTCACCGAGTACTCGTGCGAGCTGTTCACGCTCGCCGCCGACCGTGAGGGGCGCTGGGGGCTGGTCTCCGGCACCCCGGTGTCGGCGATCGTGACGCCCGGGCATGACTATCCGGCCGAGCTCAGCCGTTCCCGCGATGGCGAGACGCTGTATGCAGGAGTGCGCGGCAGCAACACGATCGCCGCGTTGCGCGTGCGCGGATCCGGTGAGCGGGTCGAACCCCTCGCGCTCGCCGACGCGGGCGTCGACTGGCCGCGCCACCACCTCGTGCACCACGGAGCGCTGCTCGTCGCGGGCCAGCGCTCGAACGAGATCAGCGTGCTGGAGCTGGATGACCGTACCGGTGCGCCGGGTCGTGTCCGGCACCGCACACCCGCGCCCGCCCCCACGCACCTGCTGCTCGCGCGCTGAGCGCGGCGGCCCTTCCTCATGCCGCCCGCGGCACCGGCACCGGTCGCAGCAGGTGCTCCACGACGTAGTCGGCGTCGCGGCCCATGCCCATCAGGGTGGGCGACGCGATCGAGTACTGGAACGGCAGCCCCATGAACGCGAGCCCCGGCACCGTCGTGGACAGTCCGCGCTCATGCCGGATCCCGTTCTCGTCGGCGAAGCCCGGCAGATCGATCCAGTCCAGGATCGGGCGGGATCCGGTGCACCAGACGATCGTCGCCGGACGCAGGTGCTCGCCGTCATCCAGCACGGGCAGGCCGTCATCGACGCCCGCCACTCTGCCGACCAGCCGGATGCCCGCGCGGCGCAGATCCGAAAGATGGTTGCGGACGAGGTTCACGCCGTGCCCGCGCTGCTGCTCCCACACCCGGCGCCCCTTCTCGGTGTCGATCGTGGTGTTGCGCAGCCGTCGGATGAAGACGCCGCTGATCAGGTTCCCGACCGGGGTGTCGATGCGTCCAGGCACCTGCCCGGGGTGGCGTCCGGCGAGGACCGTCCCGTGCCCGGAGGCCGCCGCCTCGAGGGCGATGTCCGTTCCCGAGTTCGCGGCGCCGACGACCAACACCGGCCCGGCCGCGAAGTCCTCCGGCCCCTGGTACTCGAGCGAGTGCAGCTGCCGGATCGACGGATCCACGTCGGACGCGAACGGCGGCACGATCGGCCGGTGGTGCACGCCGGCCGCGACCACGACTCGGCGCGCGATGATCTCCTCCCCGGTGTCGAGCTCGAGTCGGAACCGGCCATCCTCCTCCGCGGAGAGCCGCCGCACCCGCGTGGCGGTGCGCACCGGGATCTCGAACGTCGCCGCGTACCGCTCCAGATAGTCGGCGAGCTGTATCGCCGTCGGGTACTCGAACACGCCGATGTCGAGTCGGAGCCCCGGCAGCTCCGCCCAGCGCCGCGGGGTGAACAGGCGCAGGGAGCGGTAGCGCTCCCGCCAGGTGTCCCCGATGCGCGCGTGCGCGTCGAAGACCTGGATCTGCATGCCGCGGTCCATCGCCCGGCGCGCGGTGTGCAGTCCCGCCGCTCCCGCGCCGACGACGGCCAGGTCGAGTGCCGTGGTGTGCATGATGGCCTCCTCCGCCGGGCTCGGTGCGCCGGCATTCCCGCACGGTACGGCGGCGTGAGGGGGCCGGCATCGGCAGAAATGACCAATTCGGATCCGGATCGGCTTGAGCGCGCGCGGTCTGAAACTCAGTCGATCCTGCGCGCAACAGGCCGTGCGCGATCGCTGGGTGCCGGATCGACTGAGTTTCGGACGCGGCGCCCGCAACGGCATCGACCGGCACCGGCACGGGCGGCGGGCGGGGCCGGCTCAGGCGATGCGGACGAGTCCGTGCGCGTACGCGTAGGCGGTCGCAGCCGACCGCGAGGGCACGGCGAGCTTGCTGAGGATGCTGCCCACATGGCGGGCCACGGTGCGGTCGCTGAGGAACAGGCGCTCGGCGATGCGCCGGTTCGACCACCCCTGGGCGACGAGCTCGAGCACCTCCCGCTCGCGGCGGCTGAGGCCCGGATCCGCCGGCACCGGCGTCGTGGCCGCCGCGAGTCGCTCCAGCCGCGCGAGGTCGGGCACGGCGCCGAGTTGCTCCAGCGCCGTGCGGGCGGCGTCGAACTCGAGCTGTGCGCCCTCCTCGTCGCCGGCGGCGCGCGCGGCGGATCCGATGGCGACACGCACGAGCGCCGCCTGATGGGGCGCGTCGAGGCGCCGCCAGTCCAGCCATGCGGCGCGCAGCAGCGGCAGCGCTCCGGCCGTGCGGCCCTCGCGCAGGGCGACCTCGCCGCGCGCCTGGGCGGCCTGGGCCCGCAGGGACAGGGTGTGGAAGGCGGCCGCGCAAGCGGTGAGCTCCGATGCCGCCGCTCGGGCATCGGCGATGCGGCCACAGTCCAGCGCGACGGCCACCGCAGCGGCCAGCACCTCGGCGCGCTCCGCGGGACCGAGAGGACCCGATCGCGCCCGGGCGAGACCGTTCCACGCCGTGTCGAGCTCGCCGGCATCGCGGTGCAGCAGCGCGAGGCCCGGTTGAGTCGGGGTGCCGAGCGCCGCCGCGCGGCGGAACGCATCCCGCGCCTGTGCCGCTCGCCCTGTGACGCGGTGCAGCTCGGCGGTCCGATACCAGGCGTTGCCGAGCGTCTCGAGGCGCTTCTCGGTGCGGCAGACCTCGTCGGCGGCCTTCGCGGCCGCGGCCCACTCGCCGCCCAGCTGCATGACCGTGGCGCGGTGCAGCGTGCACTCCCCGCGGAACGGTTCGAGACCGCGCTGCGTGTCGCACCAATCGCCCAGGTCGCGCGTCCACACCCGCGCCCGCTCCAGATCGCCGCGGGCGAGCAGGCTCGCGACGACCGCGCAGAAGGCGGGCCCGGCGGCGCGGTCGCTCACCCGCCCGGATCCGATCATGAGCATGACCCGGTCGAGGCAGTCGAAGCCTTCCTCCGCCCTGCCCGTCTGCACGAGCGCCCGCCCGAGCCCCATCGTGGCGAGCGCGTCGACGTCCCCGTCGCCCGCCGCGGCCGCGAGCTCCCCCGCCTGGCGGTACAGCGGTGCGGATCCCTCGGCATCTCCTTGGGCGTACCGCGCGACCGCGCGGCAGAGCTGCTGGGACGCATCGGTGCGCGTGTTCGCGTCCGGTCGGGCGCACAGCTCGAACAGCCGGCCCATCCAGGTGCGGGCGAGCACCGCGTCTCCGTGCTCGCTGAGCGTGAAGCCGAGCCAGAACACGCATCGCACCGCTGAGGCGAGATCCCCCGCTTCCAGGAACGCGAGGTGTGCACGCTCCCAGGCGCGGACGCTGACATCGTCGCGCCCGGTGAACCATGCAGCCTGGCCGAGGTCGTCCAGCTCGGCCGCCCCGAGGTGCGCCTCGCGCGCGACGAGCTCGTCGAACCGTCCCGTCCAGTCCACGTCGGGCGCGCCCCGGATCGCCATGCGCACAGTATGTTCCCGCCGGGGGTGGGCGACAAGAGGCGATCCGGATCCCGGTTCGCCTCCGTCCTGGACGCACCCTGCGCAAGGGCGAGCGCGCCAACACCTACCGGGCGCCCGCACCGATGCACCGCCTGCTCGCGCGTTGAGTCCGGCCTCTAGACTCCTGCCATGACCCCTCCGCCCTCGGCGTCCGTCGGCCAGGTCGTGGTGCTGCTCGAGCGCTGGCCGGATCCGGTTCCGCCCGCCGAGCTCCCCATCCGGGGCGCGATGCGGGCCGGCGCCCGCGTCGTCTTCGTGGTGCTGCTGGTCCTCGCCACGGTGGTGGGGGCGGGCACGGTCGTCCCGCTCTGGACCCTGCCGACCCCGGGCGTCTGGTTCTCCGTGCTCTTCACGGTGTTCATCGCGGTGGTCGTCGTCGTGCTCTGGCTCGTCTACATCGGTGCGCTGGCCCACAGCGCGTCGAGGGCGCGTGCGCTGACGCGCTGGCGTGCAGCGGCCGGTCGCATCGAGCGACTCGACGGCACGGTCGTCGCGCGCACGGTCTCGACGATCGAGGACGGCGGCGTCGACCGCTTCGAGCTCACCGTCGACACGTCGCAGGGCCGGTCTTCAGCGACGTGGGAGCGCCCCACCGCCCGGTCCAGGATGCTCCTGCAGACCCAGGTGCCGGGCGTGGGGGCGAGCGCGCGGGTGTGGCGGATCCGGCAGGCCGGAGCCGAAGATCCGCTGGTCGTCGAGATCCTGGATCCGTCGGTGGTGGCCTCTCCATCCGCGCAGCAGTGACCGACCGCGAGGATCCGGACGCTACGCCGCCTGCGGACGCATGCCCATCCGGGCCAGCACGACGTCCTCCACGATCTGGATCACGTTGTAGAGCAGCAGCGAGACGACGGTGACCACCACGACGGATGTCCACAGCGCGGTGAACTGCGCCTGCGGGATGAAGCCGCCGATCGAACCGCCGATTCCGCCGCCGACCGCCAGCCACTCGGCCAGAAGCGCGCCCGTGATCGCGCCGGGGACCGAGATGCGCACCGCGGCGAAGAAGGCAGGAAGCGACGCGGGCATCGCCACTTTCCGCAGCTTGGCCCAAGCCCCGCCGCCGTAGACCTCGACGAGGTCGTTCATCTGCGCGGAGGCCGACTTCAGCCCGAACGAGATGTTCACCAGCGCGGGGAACAGCACGACGATGCCGCCGATCACGGCGACGGTCCAGAGGTCGCGCCCGAAGATCATGATGATCACCGGAGCCATCGCGATGAGCGGAACGGAGCGCAGCAGCATCGCCACCGGCATGAGCGCGTGCTCGACCCCGCGGCTCAGCTGGAACGCCGCAGCGCCGAGCAGCGCGACCAACAGACCTGCCGCGAATCCGATCGCCGAGTGCCCGAGCGTCACGACGAGGTTGCCGAGGATGAGCTCCCGGTTCGCTGCAGCGGCCGGGACGACGAACAGATACCGCCACACATCGACGGGGCCCTTCGCGATGAGCGGGGACACTCCCGACAGCCAGAGCACGCCGACCCAGAGGACGCCGACCGTGAGCAGCGTCAGCAGGAAGGTGAGTAGTCCCCAGCCTGCGGCAGAGAGCACCCGCCTGGTGCGCTCGCGCCGCAGGCGGGCGTCGACGTCGACGATGGATTGCGCGGCGGTGACGGTGATCACGGTCATCACGCTGCTCCCTTCGACCAGGGAGTGAGGGATCTCGCGACCAGCCCCACCAGCGCGAACCCGGCGAGGGCGACCGCACCGCTGGCGAGCGCCAGCCCCCACACGACGGCCGCGTCGGAGTTCTGCTGGGCGAGGATCATGGCGAGACCGACACCGCGCTCGATCTTGCCGAAGAACTCGCCGAGCACGGCGCCGAGGAACGCCGCCGGCACGGCGATCTGCAGCGCGTTCAGCACGGCGGGCAGCGCCGCGATGAAGCGCACCTTGACGAGCTGAGTGAATGCGGATCCGCCGTACACGGTGACGACGTCGAGGCTCGCCCGGTCGGCCGATTTCAACCCCAGCAGAGCGCCCACCACGGTCGTGAAGAACACCGACAATGCGGCGAGGAAGATCGCGGTCCCGCTCGGCTGCCCTGCCGCGGCGGGAGGCCCGATGAGCACCACGGCGAGCATGCCCACGGCGACGATCGGCACGCAGTAGGTCGTGATCGCGAGCTGCATCGCCACGCCCTCCAGCTTCGGGATCACGAGCACGACGGCGGACAGCAGCAGCGCCAGTCCGTTGCCCCACAGGTAGCCGATCCCGGCCTCGGCGAGGGTCACCGCGAAGTTCTGCTCGTAGTAGGTCCATCCGCTGCGCACGAACCCGGCCAGCACCTCGGGTGGAGTCGGCACGGTGATCGTGCCCACCGCGCTCCTGCCGAAGGCCGCCGCGATGATCCACCAGAGCGCGAACAGCACCACGGCGCCGATCACGCCGATCGCCCACGGCGGCAGACGTCGCCCGGCAAGCGCGGTGCGTGCGTCAGTGGTCATCGGCTGCGGCTCCCCCGACGCCGAAGAGCAGTTCGGATGCCTCGTCGACGTAGGCGTGGAACTCCGGCGTGCGCATCATCTCGGGTGTGCGCGGCCGCGGCAGATCGATGGTCATGACGGCCTTGACGCGCCCCGGACGCGGGCTCATCACGGCCACCTGATCGGAGAGGAAGATCGCCTCGGACACGCCATGGGTGACCAGCAGCGTGGTCGCCGGCTTCTCTGTCCAGATCCGCAGCAGCTCGAGGTTGAGCTTCTGCCGGGTCATGTCGTCGAGTGCACCGAACGGCTCGTCGAACAGCAGCACGTCGGGCTTGAGGATCAGCGAGCGTGCGATCGAGACGCGCTGGCGCATGCCGCCGGAGAGCTGGGCCGGCTTCGCCTTCTCGAACCCCGTGAGGCCGACGAGCTCGATGAGCTCCGAGACGTACGCCTTGTCGACGCTCTGCCCGGCGATCTCGAAGGGCAGCCGCACGTTCGACATCACGCTGCGCCACGGCATCAGTGCGGAGTCCTGGAAGGCGATGCCGAGCTTGTGCGCACGGCGCAGCTCGTCGGGGCTGCGTCCGTCGACCCGGGTCGTGCCGCTCGTGGGGCGCTCGAGACCTGCGAGGATGCGCAGGATCGTCGACTTCCCGCAGCCGGACGGGCCGAGCAGCGAGAGGAAGGTTCCCTGTGCGGTGTGCAGATCGGTGTCCTGCAGCGCGACGACGCTCTTGCGTCCGCTCGTGAACACCTTGTTCAGGGCTGTGATCTGCAGGCCGGTGCCCAGAGCGACGCTCTGGGCACCGGCCGCGGCCCTGATCGCGGAATCCGACATGGCGGTGGCCGTGTCAGCCCGCGTACTTCACCAGCTCGGGGTGGGCCTTGTAGACCTCCTCGAGCAGTGACAGGTCGAAAAGATCCTTGGGGGTCAGAGTGACGCCGGCCCCGGCCAGGCTCTTGATCGTGCTCTTCTGCAGCTCGTCCGAGATGGTGAAGAGCCCGTTCTTCGCGGTCTCGTCGGAGACGACGAGCTTCTCGGCCTGCTCCTTGGCACCGGCGATCGAGTTCGTCAGATCCAGCTTGAGGTCCTTGCCGTAGTTCTCGACGGCCAGCTTCGCGCCGGCTTCCGGATCCTTGACCGCGTCGGTCCAGCCCTTGATCTCGGCCACCAGGAACGACTTCAGCCGCTCGCGATGCTTCGCGATCATGTCGTCGGTGGTCGTGACGGTCTCGGCCACGAAGGGCAGCCCGTTGTCGGCGAACGGCAGGTTGGTGGTCTCGACGCCCTTGGCCTTGACTGTGATCGCCTCATTGGTGAGGTAGGCGATGAAGCCGTCGACGTCGCCGTTGAGCAGGGGCGCCGGGTCGTACTGAACAGGAACGATCGTCACGTCCTTGTCCGTGAGCCCGTTGGCGGCGAGCAGCGCCTTGAACAGTGCGGTGTTCGAGTCCTGGACGCCGATCTTCTTGCCCTTGAGGTCGGCGGGCGTGGCGATGTCGCCCTTGCTCTTCAGGGACAGCACCGTGAACGGGTTCTTCTGGTACGTGGTGCCGATGATCTTCAGCGGCGCGCCCTCACTCGCCACGACGGATCCGATCGAGACGGCATCGGAGAGGGCGATGTCGGTCTTGCCCGACAGCAGCTCGGCGGCGCCCGTGGACGGGCCGGGAGTGAGCGTGACGGTGAGGCCGGCGTCCTTGTAGTAGCCCTTCGAGTCGGCGAAGAACTCGCCGGAGAACTCCTCGTTCTTGATCCAGCTGAGCTGGACGTTGAGTTTTCCGCCGTCGGATGCGCCCTCGGTGGGCGTCTGAGCCGCCGAGCCGCCGCTCGAGCAGGCGCTCAGTGCGATCGCGGTGACGGCCGCGGCGGCGAGTGCCGCCAGCGAGCGCCGGAGCGAGGAGTGAGATGTCATGTGCGGGTCTCCTGCCGGTGAAGCTCTTCGGGTGTGCGTCGCGCCGGCGATCGGGCGCGAGCAGTTCCCTCACGGTACGGACGTCATGTTTCGGCCAGAGGCACGGATGGTTGCCCCGCTGTTTCGCGCGCGATCGGGACGAAGCCGCCCCGTCGTCTCGCGGGATAGGACCGGAATCTGACGAACCCGTGAGGAATCCTCGCCCGGCCGCGGGCGTTCTGCGAGGGTGGGACGGACGTTGCGTCACCCCCACCGCACCGCGATCGGAAGGCTCCTGATGACCGACGAATACGACCTGATCGTGCTGGGCGGCGGCCCGGTGGGAGAGAACGTGGCCGACCGCGCCGTGCAGGGCGGGCTCACCGCCGTGATCGTGGAGAGCGAGCTGGTCGGCGGCGAATGCTCGTACTGGGCGTGCATGCCGTCGAAGGCGCTGCTGCGCTCGCCGCAGGCGCTGCGCGCGGCACAGCACGTCGGCGGCGCGGCGGAAGCGGTGACCGGCCGCCTCGACGTGCGCGCGGTGCTCGACCGGCGCGACTCGTTCACGAGCCACTGGCAGGACGACGGCCAGGTCGCCTGGCTCGATTCCGCCGGGATCGACCTCGTGCGCGGGCACGGACGCCTGAGCGGTGAACGCAAGGTCGCCGTCACCCAGCCCGACGGCAGTGTGCGCACCCTCACCGCTCGGCAGGCGGTGGTCATCAGCACCGGATCCGATGCCGCGATCCCCCCGATCCCGGGGCTGCACGAGGCGAACCCGTGGACCAGCCGCGAGGCCACGAGCGCCGAGGAGATCCCCGCGTCGCTCGTCGTGATCGGCGGCGGCGTGGTCGCCGTCGAGATGGCCACCGCCTACGCCTCGCTCGGTGCTGAGGTCACCGTGCTCGCCCGCAGCGGACTGCTCGGATCCGTCGAGCCGTTCGCCGGCGAGCTCGTCACCGAGGGGCTGCGCGCGCTCGGTGTCGACGTGCGCACGGGCGTCGTCACGAAGAGCGTCTCGCGCGACGCCGACGGGGTCACCGTCACCACCGACGGCGGCGACGTGCGCGCCGCGGAGATCCTCGTCGCGACGGGCCGCACGCCCCGCAGCGGCGACATCGGGCTCGAGACGGTGGGGCTCGCCGCGGGCCGGTACATCCGCACCGACGACACGCTGCAGGTGCCCGGCGTGGACTGGCTCTACGCCGTCGGCGACGTGAACGGCCGCGTGCTGCTCACGCACCAGGGCAAGTACCAGGCCCGCGCCGCGGGCGACGTCATCGCCGCCCGCGCGAAGGGCGAGCCGGTCGACGACGACCGCTGGGGCCGGCACGTCGCGACGGCGGACCACACGGCCGTGCCGCAGGTCGTCTTCGGCGAGCCCGAGGTCGCGGCCGTGGGCGTCACCGCTGCGGCCGCCCGCGAGGCGGGCCACCGCGTGCGCGAGGTCCAGGTCGAGTTCTCCTCCGTCGCCGGAGCCTCGCTGCACGCCGACGGCTACCAGGGCCGCGCGCACATGGTCGTGGACGAGGACCGGCAGGTGCTGCTCGGCGTGACCCTGGTCGGATCCGATGTCGCGGAGCTCATCCACGCCGCCACGATCGCGGTCGTCGGCGAGGTCCCGCTGGCCCGGCTCTGGCACGCGGTGCCGTCGTATCCGACCATGAGCGAGGTGTGGCTGCGGCTGCTCGAGGCCTACGGGCGGCAGACCGCCTGAGGGCCGCCCCGTCCCCGTGGTGCGGCCGGTCTTTCTGGTTTCAGAGCGCGCAAATGGCTCCATTCGGGCCCCGGATCCAGCCATTTGCGCGCTTTGAAAACATGGATGGTCCGGTCGGAGCGGGAATCCCGGCGGATGTCGGTCTGTTTCCGATGTGGCGGGCGTTCTTCATGGATGTCGGAGGCTTGGCCTACTGTCGGAAGGGCGCCGTGGCGCACGCCGGGCAGGCGCACGCGGACGCACGTGTCTCATCGATCTGAACAGGACGGACGAGCATGCAAGCAGTATTCGAAGGACGAGTCGTCGCGAACGCCGATGACGCCGATGTGGTGCTCATCGAGGGCAACAGGTACTTCCCGCCGACGGCCGTCACCGAGGGCGTGCTGCAGGAGAGCCCCACGCCGTACACCTGTCCGTGGAAGGGCGAGTGCCAGTACTACTCGCTCCGCGTGAACGAGCAGGACCACAAGGATCTGGCCTGGGCGTATCCGCACCCCTACCCGACGGCCATCGAACGGGTCGGCGTCGACTTCTCCGGCTACGTCGCGTTCGACCGCAAGGTCGAGATCCGCGCGGGCGACGTGCCCCAGGAGGGGGCGCTCCCCTGAGGGGCGGGACCGCGATGATCGAATTCCGCTCCGTCACGAAGACGTTCCCGGACGGCACCCGCGCCGTCGACGACTTCAGTCTGGTCATCCCCGCCCGGCAGACGACCGTGCTGGTCGGCTCGTCGGGATCCGGCAAGACCACACTGCTGCGCATGATCAACCGCATGGTCGAGCCCAGCTCGGGCGCCGTCGAGATCGACGGCGAGAGCGTCCTCGAGGGCGACCCCGTCGCCCTGCGCCGCCGCATCGGCTACGTGATGCAGAACTCCGGACTCCTGCCGCACTTCAGCGTGATCGACAACGTCGCCACGGTGCTGCGCCTGAACGGCGTCGCCCGGCGTGAGGCGCACGTCCGCGCGCGCGAGCTGCTCGACACGGTCGGCCTCGACCAGGCGCTCGCCGACCGCTATCCCAGCCAGCTCTCCGGTGGACAGCAGCAGCGCGTCGGCGTGGCCCGCGGGCTCGCCGCGGATCCGAACATCCTGCTGATGGACGAGCCGTTCGGCGCCGTCGACCCGATCGTGCGCACCGAGCTGCAGCAGGAGCTGCTGCGCCTGCAGCGCGAACTGGGCAAGACCGTGGTGTTCGTCACGCACGACATCGACGAGGCGATGCTGCTCGGCGACCGGATCGTGATCCTCGGCAAGAGCGCCCGCATCGTGCAGCAGGGCACGCCGGACGAGATCCTCGCCGCGCCCGCCGACGACTTCGTCGCCGCGTTCATCGGCGCCGACCGCGGACGCCGCGCGCTGCACCTGCGGGAGACCCCGCACGGCACCGTGGTCGTCGACGCCGACGGGCGCGCCCAGGGGACGCTCGTGCAGTCGCCGGCCGATCTCCTCGATGCGCATCCGCCGCAGTCCGCGGACGAGGTCGGCTGACATGACCTGGATCATCGACAACCTCGGGCTCATCGCGAGCCTCGCCGCCGTGCATCTGCAGCAGAGCCTCATCGCTCTCGTGCTCGGGGTCGTCGTTTCCGTGCCGCTGGGGTGGATCGCCTGGCGGTACCGGTTGGTGCGCGGCCCCGTGATCGTGCTCACCGGCCTGCTCTACACGATCCCCTCCCTCGCGCTGCTCATCCTGCTGCCGGCGCTGCTCGGCTACTCCGCCATCAGCCCCACCAACCTCATCGTGGCGCTGACCATCTACAACGTGGCGATCCTCGTGCGCGCAGTCGCCGACGGGCTCGACTCGGTCGATGCCGATGTGCGTCGCGCCGCGATCGCCATGGGCTACGGATCCGGACGCCGGTTCTGGACCGTCGACATGCCGCTCGCCGGACCGGTGATCCTCGCCGGCGTGCGCGTCGCCGCCGTCTCGACGATCGCCCTCGCCACGGTCGGCATCCTGGTCGGCGTGCAGAACCTCGGCTACCTCTTCACGAATGGACTCGACCGCCGCCTCATCGAGGAGGTGTTTGCCGGAGTGATCGCGGTGATCCTGCTCGCGCTCGTGATCGACGCCCTGCTGGTCGTGCTCGGCCGCGTGCTGATGCCGTGGCAGCGCAGCACCCGGCGACGTACGCGCAGCGGCCGGCCCGCCGTCGTGACCGGAGGTGCCGCATGAACCTCTTCGGCGATGCGATCCGGTGGCTGCTCGACCCCGAGCAGTGGACCGGCTCCTATGCGCTGCCGGTGCTGCTCGGCCAGCACCTGCTCTACACGGTCGTGTCGGTGCTCGTCGCGAGCCTGATCGCCGTGCCGGCCGGCTGGCTGATCGGGCACACCGGCCGTGGACGCGAGGTCGCCGTGGCGATCTCGGGCGCCGCGCGTGCGATCCCCTCGTTCGGACTGCTGATCCTGCTCGTGCTGCTGTTCGGCGTGCTGCAGGTGCCAGCGGCCGCGCTGGTGACGCTCGTGCTGCTCGCGATCCCGTCGCTGCTCGCCGGTGCGTACACCGGGATCGAGGCGATCGAGCCCCGGGTGATCGACGCGGCGAAGGCGATGGGGATGACGCCGTGGCAGGTGTTCTGGAAGGTCGAGTTCCCGCTCGGTCTGCCCCTGCTGGTCGGCGGCCTGCGCGCGGCGACGCTGCAGGTGATCGCGACCGTGACGATCGCGGCCTGGGTGAACCTCGGCGGCCTCGGTTACCCGATCATCCAGGGCATCCCCCTCGGCCGCTTCGACCAGGTGCTCGCGGGGGCTCTCCTCGTCGCGGCGCTCGCCCTGATCGCCGACCTGCTGTTCGCGATCGCGCAGCGCGCCGCTGTCCCGGCCGGTGTGCGTGCGGCCGGCGGTCGCTCCGAAGACGAACCCCACGCCCGCGGGCGCTCCCTGAGCCTGTCGAAGGCCGCCGCACGCACCTGACCTGCACCGACTCCCCCACCGAAGAGAGGCACACCATGTTCACCGCTCGCATCACCCGCATCGCCGCTGCAGCGACGGCCGCGGCCGCCGTCGCGCTCGCGCTCAGCGCCTGCAGCTCCAGCAACCCGCTCGACAAGCCGACCGCGACGAGCGGATCCGGCTCCTCCGACACGGTCGTGATCGGATCCCAGGCGTACTACTCGAACGAGATCATCGCCGAGATCTATGCGCAGGCCCTCGAGAAGGACGGCGTGAAGGTCGACCGCAAGTTCAACATCGGCCAGCGCGACGCCTACATGCCCGACGTCAAGTCCGGCGCGATCAACCTGTTCCCCGAGTACACCGGCAATCTGCTCGAGTACCTGGGCGGCAAGGCCGACACGAACAGCCCCGATGACGTGTACGCCGCGCTGAAGAAGGCCCTGCCGTCGGGCCTCACCGTGCTCGACTACGCGAAGGCCGCCGATCAGGATACCTACACGGTCACCAAGGCGAACGCCGATAAGTACAGCCTCGAATCGATCGCCGACCTCTCGAAGGTGCCCGCGCCCGTCACGGTGGGCGCCGCGCCCGAGTTCGAGAAGCGCCCGTACGGCCCCGCAGCCGCGAAGACCCTGTACGGCGTCGACCTGGCGTTCTCGGCCACCGGCCAGACCACGCTCGAGGCGCTGAAGGCCGGCACCGTGCAGGTCGCCGACATCTACTCCGCCGACCCGGCGTTCGCCAGCGGTGACCTGGTCGCGCTGAAGGATCCGAAGAACCTCATCCTTCCGTCGAACGTCGTGCCGATCGTGAGTGCGAACGTCGCCGACAAGGTGTCGAAGGCGATCAACGCGGTGAGCGCGAAGCTATCGACCGAGGAGCTCGTCAAGCTCAACGTGCAGAGCACGGCCGACAAGAAGCAGCCGGCAGACATCGCCAAGGCCTGGCTCAAGGAGCAGGGCCTGAGCTGACGCGGGGTGGGGCGGGACGGGACGGACTTCGTCCCGTCCCTGGCTCTGTTCAACTCTGCAGGACGATTGCAACTCCGCAGGACGATTCATGAAGAAACGTCCTGCGGAGTTGCCGTTCTCCTGGATTGCCGGAGCCGGGCCGGATCGGACGGCTCAGACCGTCGGACTCAGGTGCCGCGCGAAGAACCGCGCCGCGTCTTCGCCGGCATGCGCCGGGACACCGGTGTGCCCGCCGAGATTGGCCTGCAGGGTCTTCTCGGCGGATCCGAACGCGTCGAACACATCGAGCGACCGCTGTCGGTCGTTGCCTTCGTCGTCCCACTGCAGCAGCACGTGCAGCGGGATGGTGACCTGACGGGCCTCGTCAAACATGGCGCGCGGCACGTAGCTGCCGGCGAACAGGCCGGCGGCCACGATGCGCGGTTCGACCACGGCGAGCCGGATCCCGATCGCGAGCACGCCGCCCGAATAGGCGACGGGGCCGCCGATCTCGGGCAGCGCTAGCACCGCGTCGAGCGCCGCCTGCCATTCGGGCACCGTGCGCTCGACCAGCGGCAGCACCAGCCGGTCGATGACGTCCTCGCTGGGGCGTTCGCCGGCGTCGAGGGCCCGCATCAG
The DNA here is from genome assembly GCF_052045265.1 of Microbacterium sp. 22303. NCBI lineage: Bacteria > Bacillati > Actinomycetota > Actinomycetes > Micrococcales > Microbacteriaceae > Microbacterium > Microbacterium sp. 22303. Next base: position 456,999 of record NZ_JBQEOQ010000002.1, read on the forward strand.
GTCGGCGCGGGCGCTCTCGAGCTCGGGCAAGGCCGGACGCGTGCCGTTGCCGGGCATCTCGAGAGTGACCGACGCGAAACCCAGCTCGGCGGACGAGCGTGCCCGGCCCTCCAGGCGAGGGCGCATCCGGGCGAGCCCTGGCCCGCTCGGATGGCCGAGCAGGATCAGCGGGGCAGGATGCTCCGCGGAGGCGGATTCCGGCAACCAGAGGATGCCGTCGATCCCGTCGAGGGTGAAGTCGCGCTCGATGATGCCGTCGCGATGCGGTTCGGAGGCGAGGCGCCTCTCGGAGGTGAAGGTGAGTTCAGGGGTGATGTTCATGGTCGTGCCTTTCGGGAGTGCGCATATACGGCGCTCCCGGGCGACCTATCGCCCGACCGTGACCCCGAGGAGGAGCACCCACGTCGATTCGTTCATGGGTATCACCTCCTGTTCTCGTGCCAGCACGGCGTAGGCGACAGTAGCATCTCCGCCGGAGTCAGTCGAGGGCGCTCATCACGTGCTTGATGCGCGTGTAGTCGTCGAAGCCGTACTGCGACAGGTCCTTGCCGTAGCCGGAGTGCTTGAAGCCGCCGTGCGGCATGTCCGACACGAACGGGATGTGCGTGTTGATCCACACGCAGCCGAAGTCCAGATCCCGCGAGAATCGCATCGAGCGGGCGTGGTCGGTGGTCCACACTGAGGACGCCAGGGCGAACGGCACGTCGTTGGCGTACGCCAGCGCCTCGTCGTCGTCCTCGAAGGACTGCACGGTCAGCACCGGCCCGAAGATCTCGCTCTGCACGGCCTCGTCGTCCTGGCGCATGCCCGAGACGATCGTCGGCTCGAAGAAGTAGCCGACGTCGCCCTGCCGCTTGCCTCCGGTCTCGATCGTCGCGTGCGCCGGCAGGCGATCCACGAAGCCCTGCACCTGGGCCAGCTGCGCCGCGCTCGAGAGCGGGCCGAAGAACACGCCCTCCTCGTGCGGTGCGCCGGTGCGTGCGTGCGTGCGCACCCTCTCGACGAGCGCCTTCACCAGTTCGTCGTGCACCGAGGCGTGCACGATCACGCGGGTGGCCGCGGTGCAGTCCTGGCCGGCGTTGAAGAAGGCGCCGGTGACGATGCCCTCCGCGGCCTTGGCGATCGACGCGTCCGGGAACACGATCGCCGGAGCCTTGCCGCCGAGTTCGAGGTGCACGCGCTTCACATCAGCCGCGGCCGACTCGGCCACCGCCATGCCGGCCCGCACGGATCCGGTGATCGCGACCATCTGCGGCGTCTTGTGGGCGACCAGGGCGGCACCCGTGCTGCGATCGCCGAGCACGACGTTGAGCGTGCCCGCTGGCGTGTGCTCGGCGACGATCTCGGCGAGCAGGAGCGTGGTGAGCGGGGTGGACTCGGCGGGCTTTAGCACCACGGTGTTGCCGGCGGCCAGAGCAGGCGCGATCTTCCACACGGCCATGTTCAGCGGGTAGTTCCACGGGGTGACCTGCCCGATCACACCGATCGGCTCGCGGCGCACGTAGGAGGTGTGCCCCGCCATGTACTCCCCGGCGGCCCTGCCTTCGAGGCTGCGCGCGGCGCCCGCGAAGAAGCGCAGCTGGTCGACGGACTGGTCGATCTCGTCGGCCACGAGGTTCGGGCGGGGCTTGCCGGTGTCCTGCGACTCCAGGTCGGCGAACTCCTCCGCGCGGGCGGCCATCGCGTCCGCGATCCGGAACAGTGCGAGCTGGCGGGCGGCCGGGGTGGTGTCGCGCCAGACCGGGAAGGCGGCGGCCGCGGCGGCGTAGGCGGCGTCGACGTCGCTCTGGTCCGAGATCGGCGCCTGACCGTACACCTGCTCGGTGACGGGGTCGATCAGGTCCATGCGGCCCTCGCCGTGGGCGGCCACGGAGCGCCCGCCGATGAAGTTCTGCAACAGTGCTGTTTCAGACAGTGTGCTCTGCATGCTGATCAGGATAGGTGAGAACCAACGAAATCGGAAGAAATCTGCAACAGATTCTGCGAAATCAGTTGCAGAGCGTCGTTCAGAGTGTCAAGATCATCACATGAGCGACAAGCCGAAGGTGCCGGTACTGGACGACGTGTCGAAGCGGATCATCGAGCTGCTGCAGGAGGACGGTCGTCGGCCCTACGCCGAGATCGGACGAGCCGTGGGTCTTAGTGAAGCAGCTGTGCGCCAGCGCGTGCAGCGGCTCACCGACAGCGGCGTGGTGCAGATCGTCGCGGTGACCGATCCGCGCCAACTCGGATTCTCCCGCATGGCCATGCTCGGCATCCGCGTCGATGGGGATCCGCGTGTCGCCGCGGAGGCCATTGCGAATATTCCCGAGATCGCATATGTCAATGTGACCCTCGGATCCTTCGACATCCTGGCCGAGGCCATCTGCGAGAGCGACGAGGATCTGCTGGCATTGATCGCGACGCGGATCCGCACCATCGAGGGCGTCTCGCACACCGAGTGCTTCCTCTACGCGGGGCTCCACAAGGACCTCTACAACTGGGGAACGCGCTGATCCGCTGAGCCCCTCGCTCTCCCCGACCCGGCCGCATCGCGGCTCCGGGGCGCCCCGTCGCGCCCTGAGAACCACCTCTCCACCCCTTCCACCTCCGGACAAGGAATCAGTCATGGGAACGACCGTCTTCGAACGACGGCAGCCGAGCGCATCGGTCATCGAGCGCTCTCTCGAGAACACGGTGCACGGCGCCTTCTGGCTCGACGACGTCGAACGCCCCGCCTACCCGCAGCTCACGGGTGAGGTCCGCGCCGACCTCGCGATCGTGGGCGGTGGCTATGCCGGCCTGTGGACCGCGATCCGCGCCAAGGAACGCGACCCGCAGCGCACGGTGGTGCTGCTCGAGGCGAACCGTGTGGGCTGGGCCGCATCCGGCCGCAACGGCGGGTTCTGTGAGGCGAGCCTCACGCACGGCGAGGAGAACGGCCTGAACCGCTGGCCCGAGGAGATGGAGCAGCTCGAGCGCCTCGGCCTGGAGAACCTCGACGGCATCCAGGACGCGGTCGAGCGCTACGGGATGGACGTGGACTGGGAGCGCACGGGCCAGATGGCCGTGGCGGTCGAGCCGCACCAGATCGAGTGGATGGAGGGGGACGACTTCCTCGACCAGGCCGCCGTGCAGGCCGAGGTCGCCTCGCCGACGTACCTGGCCGGATCCTGGAACCGTGAGGGCTGTGCGATGGTGCACCCCGCGAAGCTCGCCTTCGAGCTCGCCCGTGTGGCCACCGAGCTCGGCGTGCAGATCTTCGAGCGCACACGAGTCACAGAGCTCAGCGGCAAGGGTGTGCAGACGGTCGCGGCCGAGAGCGGCTCCGTCGTCGCCGACCAGGTCGCCCTCGCCACGAACGTGTTCCCATCGTTGCTCAAGCGCAACCGGCTGATGACCGTGCCGGTCTACGACTACGCGCTGATGACCGAGCCGCTCACCGCGGAGCAGTACGACGCGATCGGCTGGAAGAACCGCCAGGGTCTCGCCGACAGTGCGAACCAGTTCCACTACTACCGCCTGAGCGCCGACAACCGGATCCTGTTCGGCGGCTACGACGCCGTCTACCACTTCGGCGGCAAGGTGCGCGAGGAGTACGAGGAGCGCCCGGAGAGCTTCCGCAAGCTCGCCTCGCATTTCTTCACGACGTTCCCGCAGCTCGAGGGGCTGCAGTTCACGCACCGCTGGGCCGGTGCGATCGACTCGTGCAGCCGGTTCTGCGCGTTCTTCGGCACCGCGCGTGGCGGACGCGTCGCCTACGCCACCGGCTTCACCGGGCTCGGCGTCGGCGCGACCCGGTTCGCGGCGGATGTGATGCTCGACGAGCTCGCGGGGCTGACCACCGAGCGCACGCAGCTGGAGATGGTGCGCACCAAGCCCATTCCGTTCCCGCCGGAGCCGGCGGCCTCGATCGGCGTGAACCTGGTGCGCGCGGCGATGAACCAGGCCGACCACAACAACGGCAAGCGCAACCTGTTCCTGAAGACGCTGGACGCGGTCGGCATGGGGTTCGACTCATGACCGCGTTGCCCGCCGCGGGGCCTGCTTCGGTCCCTGAGCCTGTCGAAGGGTCCGGAACACGCCTGCCCGCCGCGGGGCACGCGGTGACCGACGCCGACCTGGGCCTCGCGCACGCGCCGCTGCCCGCGGACGAGGTCGTGGCCGGCTCTCCCACGACGGCGATGGCCGTGCTGGACGACACCGGCGACCGCGAGATCGGCATCTGGGAGATGACGCCGGGCACGGCGCGCGACACCGAGGCGGACGAGCTGTTCGTTGTGCTCTCGGGCCGGGCGACGATCGTGTTCGAGGATCCGTCGCTGCGGGATCTCGAGGTCGGTCCCGGATCCGTGGTGCGCCTCGCCGAGGGCATGCGGACGACCTGGACCGTGACCGAGACCCTGCGCAAGGTCTACATCGCCTGAGCCTTCCCGGAGGCCTTTCCGGCTGGCGGATCCGGGAATACAATCAGCGCGGGGAACTCATTCGCGCGCCCAAGCGGCGCGGCGTTGTGCTGGGCCGACGCGAGGATGACAACACCCCGGAGCTGGGGCTCATCATGTTCGAGAAACTCATGGCGACGGCCGTCCTTCCGGCGACGGACCTCGATCGCGCCAAGGGGTGGTGGCACGACGTGCTCGACCGGGATCCGGTCGACGTCGATGTCGAGTCGGGGAACGTGTTCTACGACGTCGGCGGCACCGTGGTGCTGGTGTACCTCACCAGCTTCGCGGGCACGGCGAAGAACACCGCGCTCAACCTCGTGACCGACGACATCGACCGCGACGTGGCGGCGCTGCGCGCCCGAGGAGTCGAATTCCACGAGTACGACTTCCCCGGGCTGAAGACCGTCGACGGCATCGCGGAACTGGGAGACGAGCGGGCCGCGTGGTTCAGCGACAGCGAGGAGAACATCATCGCGCTCGGCCAGCCCTCGCCCGAGATGGTGGAGCGCGTGATGGGCGGGGCGCACGCGGCCGGGTGAGCCACGGATCCGGATCCCGGACTCTCGCTGACGCTCGCTGGTCGCGAATTGCCGTCATTCCGCTGTCATGGCGGCAATTCGCGACCAGTGAACGGACGCGCCGGGCGGATCCGGGCGCCGGAAGTCGTGCGCCCAGGACTCCCGCCGCGCAGCGCCTCTCGCCGTCGCTTCGTCAGCGCCCCTGCGCGAGCAGTGCCAGGTGCAGGGCCGACAGCGTTTCGCCGTCGTCGAGATCGGCGCCGAGCAGGTCCGCGATGAGGGTGAGGCGCTGGTAGAACACCGAGCGGGACAGGTGCGAGGCGGTCGCCGCCGCGGTGCGGTTGCCGGGGTGGGCGACCACGGCGCGCAGCACGCGGAGCAGGTCGCCGTCCGTGGCGTCGTCGTGGCGGACCAGCGGAGCGAGCAGGCGCGCGCTGTGCTCCTGGATCCGGTGGTCGCCGCTGAGCTCGGCGGCCAGGCGCGCGAGGGGCCGGTCGGCGACGCGCAGCACGGCACCGGGTTCCGCCTGACGGGCCAGGCGCCGCACGACGGGGATCGCCGCGAGCAGCTCCCCGGTCGTCGAGGCGGGATCGCTGATGGCGCCGGTCCCGAGGTCGTCGAGGAGCGGATCCGGCAGGCGCGTGCCGGCCAGCGAGACGAGCAGGATCCGCTCCGAGCCGATGTCCGCGGACAGCGTGCGGGCGTCCCCGGATCCGGGTCGCGTCGGATCCGTGACGATCTGCACAGCGTGCGACGATCCGCGCGCGTCATCGCCCGTTCCGTGTGCAGATCGTCTCATCGTGTGCAGATCGTCACGCACCGCGGATCCGGGCGCTCCGGTGCGTGCCCGCGCGGCTCCGGGTTGTCCGTCGCCGCCCGCCGCGGACACGGCGACGTACAGCGTGCGACCGTGCAGAGGGAAACCCGACGCCTCCAGGCGTGCTTCGATGTCGGCGACCGACACATAGCGCTCGCCGAGGAGCGCCGCGATCAGCCCCTCCGCGCGCAACCGGGCCCAGGCGCCCTCGCCGTCCGCCAGACGTGACAGCGCCAGCGCCGTGGCCGCCTGCTCGAGCACCGTCGCGGGCCCGGCGGGGTGCGGCGGACCGGGCAACGCGACCAGCTCGCCCCACTGCGTGCCGCGGGCGGCCACCGGCACGCGCGTCCACTCCGGCGGAAGCCGACGCGACCGCCCCGTCCAGCCGGCCAGCACCTCCGCTTCGGCGAGGTCGAACGGGTCGGCGACCACGACCTCGTGCGCGAGATCCTCCAGCACCACGGGCGCGCGCAGCGCTCGCGCGGTCTCCCGCACGACCACCTCGACCGGCGCCCCGCGCAGACTGAGCCCGGTGAACAGCTCGTGCAGTCGCTGCCGCTCCTGCAGCGCCCCGACCTGCCCCGCGATGATCCGGCGGTGCACCTCCTCGGTGACCGCGACGAACTTCACCTCGCGCTCCAACGACACGAGCGCCAGGTCACGGGCGCGGCACGCCGCCACGAGCGGCGGGGGCACCACGGCGAACCGCGTGCCGAGCTCCAGCACGATTCCGGCGAGGCCCGCATCGGCCAGCTCGTCGACGAGCCGAGCGAGGGCGTCGGCGGCGCCGGGCCAGCCGGCGCCCGTCGTCAGGAGCAGCTCGCCGCCGTCCAGCAGCGCCGCGACCCGGTCGCTGTCGGACACGTGCACCCAGCGCACCGGCACGTCGACGGATCCGGCCAGCAGCTCGGGGATTCCGGCCTGCAGCGAGGCGACCTCGAGGGCGTCGGCGACCGTCGGGAGCCCGGGGTCGCGGTCCGTCGAGAATCGGTCCGGACGATCTGTCCGATCGGCGGCGAAGTCCAGACGATCTGCGGGCACGGATCCATCCTCCCCTTTGCCACCATGGGAGAGCAAGCCCGCGGGTGCGTCCGATCAGAGTGTCCGGATCCGCGATCCCGCACCATCGAAACCCACAACCCGAGGAGCATCGCGTGACCGTGATCCGCCACTTCATCGACGGAGCCGACACCGGCGAGACCGAGCGCACCGGCCCGGTGTACAACCCCGCGACCGGCGAGGCGCACCGCACCGTCGCGTTCGCGAGCGTCGGCGAGGTCGAGCAGGCCATCGCCGCGGCGAAGGCCGCGCTGCCGGCCTGGCGGGCGACGAGCCTCATCAAGCGCGCCGACGTGTTCTTCCGCCTGCGCCAGATCCTCGCCGAGCGGACGCCGGAGCTCGCTGCGATCGTCACGAGCGAGCACGGCAAGGTGCTCTCCGACGCGGCCGGCGAGGTCTCCCGCGGCATCGAGAACGTCGAGTTCGCCGCCGGTCTCGTGCACCTGCTCAAGGGCGAGCGCGCCGAGCAGGTCGCGCGTGGCGTGGACGTGCACTCGGTCAAGCAGCCGGTCGGCGTGGTCGCCTGCATCACCCCGTTCAACTTCCCCGTGATGGTGCCGCTGTGGATGGTCGCCTCCGCGATCGCGTGCGGCAACACCGTTGTGCTCAAGCCCAGCGAGAAGGACCCGTCCGCGGCGATCTGGCTCGCGAAGGCCTTCCAGGAGGCCGGGCTCCCGGACGGCGTGCTGAACGTCGTCAACGGCGACAAGGTCGCGGTCGACACCCTGCTCGACTCGCCCGATGTCAAGGCCGTGAGCTTCGTCGGATCCACCCCGATCGCGAAGTCGATCTACGAGCGCGCCTCGGCGAACGGCAAGCGCGTCCAGGCCCTCGGCGGCGCCAAGAACCACATGGTCGTCATGCCCGACGCCGACATCGACGGCGCCGCAGCGGCGGCGGTCTCGGCCGCCTACGGCTCGGCCGGCGAGCGCTGCATGGCCGTCTCGGTGCTGGTCGCCGTGGGCGAGGTCGCGGATCCGCTGATCGCGTCGATCACCGAGAAGGTGCAGAACCTGCGCATCGGAGACGGCACCGACGCCGCGAGCGAGATGGGGCCGCTGATCACCCGCGAGCACCGGGACCGCGTCGAGTCGTACGTGACCGGCGCCGAGGCGGAGGGCGCCACCGTCGTGCTCGACGGCACGAAGCGCGTCGCCGCGGGCGAGCGTCTCGACGAGAACGGCTTCTTCACCGGCATCAGCCTCATCGACGGCGTGAAGCCCGGCATGAAGCTCTACGAGGACGAGATCTTCGGCCCCGTGCTCGGCGTGGTGCGCGTCGACAACTACGCGGAGGCCGTGGAGCTCATCAACGCCCACCAGTTCGGCAACGGCGTCGCGATCTTCACCCGCGACGGCGGCACCGCCCGCCAGTTCGAGTTCGACATCGAGGTCGGCATGGTCGGCATCAACGTGCCGATCCCGGTGCCGGTCGGCGCGTTCTCGTTCGGTGGCTGGAAGGCCTCCCTGTTCGGCGACTCGCACATCTACGGCCCCGAGTCGATCCACTTCTACACGCGCTCCAAGGTCGTCACCACGCGCTGGCCCGACCACACCCCGGCGCAGGTCGACCTCGGCTTCCCGAGCAACCACTGAGTCCTGAGAACCACTGACGCGGAAAAGGATCCGAGATCATGACCGTCACCACCGAAGCCGCGGCCCTCACCGACCGGCACGGCGTCGTGCACGCCCTCCCGGCGCCCGAGGCCGAGGCGCAGGTGCGCGCCGACGACCGCGCGCACGTCTTCCATTCCTGGAGCGCGCAGGCGCTCATCGACCCGGTGCCCGTCGCCGCGGGCGAGGGATCCACGTTCTGGGACTACCAGGGCAACGCCTACCTCGATTTCTCCAGCCAGCTGGTGAACCTCAACCTGGGTCACCAGCAGCCGGATCTGGTCGCGGCGATCCAGCAGCAGGCCGGCCGTCTCGCGACGATCCAGCCGTCGCTCGCGAACGACGTGCGCGGCGAGCTGGCGCGGCTCATCGCCGAGGTCGCCCCCGAAGGTATGGAGAAGGTCTTCTTCACCAACGGCGGCGCCGACGCGAACGAGTACGCGGTGCGCATGGCGCGCACCGTGACCGGGCGACGCAAGGTGCTGTCGATGTACCGCAGCTACCACGGCTCCACGGCGACGGCGATCTCGATGACCGGCGACCCGCGGCGCTGGGCGAACGACACCGTCGACAACGGCACCGTGCGCTTCTTCGGCCCGTACCTGTACCGCTCGGCGTTCCACTCGTCGACGCTCGCTGAGGAGTCGCAGCGCGCGCTCGAGCACCTCGAGCAGACCATCCAGCTCGAGGGTCCGAACACCATCGCGGCGATCATCATCGAGACCGTCGTCGGCACCAACGGCGTGCTGGTGCCGCCGCCGGGCTACCTGCAGGGCGTGCGCGAGCTGTGCGATCGCTACGGCATCGTCTACATCGCGGATGAGGTCATGGTCGGCTTCGGCCGCCTCGGCGAGTGGTTCGGCATCGACGCCTTCGACGCCAAGCCCGACCTCATCACCTTCGCCAAGGGCGTGAACTCCGGCTACGTCCCGCTCGGCGGCGTCGTGATCTCCGACCGAATCGCCTCGGCGTTCGACACCGTCCCGTTCGCGGGCGGCCTCACGTACTCGGGGCACCCGCTCGCGTGCGCCGCGGGCGTCGCGACATTCGAGGTGTTCCGCCGCGACGGGATCCTGGAGCGCGTGCGCGATCTCGGATCCCGCATCGTGGAGCCGACGCTGCGCTCCTGGGCCGAGAAGCACCCGAGCGTCGGCGAGGTGCGCGGCCAGGGCCTGTTCTGGGCCGTGGAACTCGTGCGCTCGAAGGAGACCCGCGAGCCGCTCGTGCCGTTCAACGCGGCAGGTTCCGACGCCGCCCCGATGGGCGCGTTCGTGGCCGCGGCGAAGAAGGGCGGCGTCTGGCCGTTCGTGCACTTCAACCGCACGCACATCGCGCCGCCGCTCGTGATCACCGAGGACGAGCTGGTGCGCGGCCTCGGCGTGCTGGACGAGGCGCTCGACGTCGCGGACTCTTACACCGACTGAGCCCCGGCGGGCGCCTGCGCGGGCCGACCGGGTCCGCGTTCGCCGAGCCTGTCGCAGCACGGATCCCGTCCCCTGTCCGGGGGCGGGATCCGCCGCGTCGGGGGCGCTGCGTTTCGGGGCCGGTCGCGGTCTGCGCCGTCGCTCAGACCGCGACCGGATCCGGCATCGCGGCACGGTCGACGCGCCAGCCGTCGTCGATGCGCCGCACGGTCGAGACCGATAGGTTCTCGGGGCCGATCGTGAGGTGCGAGAGGTCGGCGCCGAGACCGTGCAGCAGGGTCAGGATCGTGATGCCGCTGGTCACCACGAGCACCTCGGATCCGGCACTCGCGACATCGTGCAGCGCCTCGGTCGCGCGCCGGGCGACGTCGGCGGGGGACTCGGCGAGCGGATCCTCCGCGGCGAGGGCGTCGAGCGTCGCGAAGAACGGATTGTCGGCCGCCACGTGCGCCTGCATGAGCCGGACGAACTTGCGTGCGCGCACGGCCTCGAGCCGGCCGAAGCACAGCTCGCGCCAGCGCGGATCCGACGTCGGCTGCAGGTCGGATCCGGCGGCGCCGAGCAGGCGCGCGGCGGTCTCGCGATGCCGGATGCCGTCGCCCGAGAAGGCGGCGTCGAACGTGATTCCGGCGGCCGCGAAGTCGCGGCCGCGTTCGGTGGCCTGATCCTGGCCGAGGGCGGTGAGCGGCGCATCGGACCAGCCCTGCATCCGCTCCGCCGCGTTCAGCATGCTCTGCCCGTGCCGCACCACCCAGATCCGCGTCATGGTTCCAGCCTAGGAGAGCGGTGTGGCGGTGCGTCTCCGCTCAGGTCGCAATATCTGCTGCCCCAGGGGGTGTTTCGGAGCAGAAAGTGCGACCGGAGCGGAGAGGGACGAGCGCGTCGGGCTCGCAGGCCGCTTCAGGGCGGGTCGTTTCAAAGGGCGGGTCGCTTCAAAGGGCAGGCCACCACGCCGGATCCGTCCACAGTCCGAGCTCCTGCTCGAGCGCCGCGCCGACCCGGAACACCGTGGCATCGTCGAAAGTGCGCCCGACGATCTGCACGCCCGTGGGGACGCCGTTCGGAGCGATGCCCGACGGCACGGCCAGCACCGGCACGCGGCCGATGACGTTGAACGGCAGGGTCATCAGCTGCGCGAACACGGCGTCGCTGTCGGTGCAGGGCTCGTCGGCGGCCAGGCCCGTGGTGGCGATCGTGGGGCAGACGAGCACGTCGTAGTCCTGCATCAGCTCCCCGAACGGACGGTAGAACGCCGACTCCGCCTCGAGCCCGGTCACGAAGTCGCCGCTGTTCGCCGCGGCCGCCGCGAACGCCCGCGTGTACGGCATCAGCTGCGCCGAGCGCTCGGGGTCGCCGTCGGCGATGGACTCGATGAACGGCCCCATCACGGCGCCGAAGTGCGGCCAGCTGGTCTCGAGGGTGCGCTGCGGACCCCAGGGCAGCTCGACCTGCTCGACCACGGCGCCCGCGGCGCGGAGTGCGGTGACGACGCCGAGGGTGTTCGCGACGACAGACGGATCCACCGCGTAGCCGCCCAGGTCGAGGCAGACGGCGATGCGCATGCCCGCGAGCGACGAGACCTCGCCGGACACCGTCACGACCTCGCGCAGTGACGCCGCGTCGCCCGCCCAGGGCCCGGAGATGACGTTCTGCAGCAGCGCGACGTCGGCGACGCTGCGCCCCATCGGACCGTCTGCGCAGTACGTGTCGGAGTTGAACGGGGCAAGACCCGGCACGCGCGCGAACGGGGGCTTGAACCCGACGACGCCACAGAACGAGGAGGGGATCCGGATCGATCCGCCGATGTCGGATCCGGTCGCGAGGATGGTGGATCCGGCGGCGAGCACCGCACCGGATCCGCCCGAGGATCCGCCCGGGGAGTATGCGGTGTTCCACGGGTTGCGGGTCACGCCCCAGAGCGCCGTGTGGGTGACGGGGGCGCAGCAGTACTCAGGCGTGGTCGTGCGACCGTGCACCACGGCGCCGGCGGCGAGGATCCGGTCCACGATCGGGTGGGTCTCGGTGGCGACGTGCCCGCGCTCGAGCAGGCTGCCCTCCTCAGCGGTGCGGCCGGCGATCGGCTGCTCCTCCTTGAGCATGAGCGGAATGCCCTCGAGTGGCCGGGTGGCCCCGCCGTCCGCGAACCGCTGCTCCGAGTCGAGGGCGGCGGTGCGGGCCTCGTCGAGCCACTGCTCGGTGACGGCGTTGATGGCCGGCTCGGTCGCCGCCGTGCGCGCGATGACCGCGTCGAGCAGCTCGACGGGGGAGAGCTCGCGACGGCGGAACCGTGCGGCTGCCTCGGTGGCGGTGAGGTGGTGCAGTTCCATGGGGCTTCCTTGTCTCAAGGGGTTCTCGTTCTGGGTCCTCGGATCCGGATCCCCGTGTTCAGGTCGCACTATCTGCTCTTCCTGGGGATGTTTTGGAGCAGAAAGTGCGACCTGAGCGGAGGTGGATCCCGGCGTTGGCCGGATCGGATCCGGCCGGGACCGATCCGGCCAACGCCGGGACTGATCAGGCGGAGGCCGGCCGGTCGTGGTCAGGCCGGGACCGGCACCGAGTCCAGCAGCAGGCGGGTGTACTCGTGCTGCGGATTCGTCAGGATCTCGGTCGTCGCACCGCGCTCCACGATCTCGCCGCGGCGCATCACCAGGGTCTGCTCGCACACCCGGCGAACGACGGCCAGATCGTGGCTGATGAACAGCAGCGTCAGCCCCTGGCGGCGCCGGATGTCGGCGACGAGGTCGAGCACCTGCGCCTGCACCGAGACGTCCAGGGCGCTGGTGGCCTCGTCCATCACGAGCAGATCGGGCTCGACGGCCAGCGCGCGGGCGATCGCGACGCGCTGGCGCTGCCCGCCGGACAGCGTCTTGGGGCGTGCGACCGCGTGCTCTTCGCTCAGGCCGACCGCCGTCAGCAGCTCCCGGGCGCGATCCGCCGCGGCCGCCTTGTCGAGTCCCGCGTGCAGGCGCAGCACGTCGCCGACCGCCTGGCCGGCGGGGATGCGCGGATCCAATGACAGGTACGGATCCTGGAACACCATCTGCACGCTCTTCGCCCGCGCGAGTCGTGCCTCGCGCCCCGACGCATGTCCCGCGATCTCACGCCCGCCGATCCGGATCATTCCCGTATCGGCCTGCTCCAGGCCGACGATCATGCGCGCGAGCGTCGACTTGCCGGATCCTGACTCGCCCACGACAGCGAGCGCACCGCCGACCGGGATCTCGAGGGTGGCATCCGCGACGGCGTGCACCTCGCCGCGACCGCGCACCTTGTACGTCTTCGAGACGTCGGCGACCTCGACCATGGCAGAGACTGAGCCGGCCGAGCCCACGGCGCTGTCCGACCCGGTCAGTCGCGGCGTCGCCGCGACCAGGCGGCGGGTGTACTCGGCCTGCGGAGCGCGCAGCACGTCGAGGGCGGGACCCTCCTCGATCACGGCGCCGTCCTTCATGACGACCAGCCGGTCGCACAGGGATCCGGCGAGGTTGAGGTCGTGCGTGATGAACAGCATGCCCATGCCGCGTTCGGCGCAGAGTTCGCGGAGCACCTGCACGATCTCCGCCTGCGTGGTCACGTCGAGCGCCGTGGTGGGCTCGTCGCACACCAGCAGGCGCGGCGACGTGGTCAGGGCGCCCGCGATCATGACGCGCTGCAGCATGCCGCCGCTCAGCTCATGCGGGTGCTGGTCCAGGTGCTCCGTTGGCGAGGGCAGCCGCACGTCGGCGAGCAGCTCGGCGGCACGGGTCCTCGCACGCGACCGGCTCCAGCTCTCGTTCAGCCGCAGCGCTTCGGTGAGGTGGTCGCCGATCGTGCGCATCGGGTTGATCCCCGCGCGCGGATCCTGGAACACCATCGCCGCATCCGCGCGACGGATCGCCCGGAGCGTCGCCGGCGCGAGGGGCGAGCGGCCGTCGACCGTGACGGTGCCGCCGATCTCGGCCCGCTCGGGCGTGAGGCCGAGCACGGTGCGCGCGGTGAGCGACTTCCCGGATCCGGATTCGCCGACGAGGCCCACGGTCTCGCCGGGAGCGACGGACAGTGTGATCCCGTGCAGCAGGCGGGTGCCGTTCGGCAGATCGAGCGTGAGGTCGCGGATGTCCAGCAGAGCGGAAGCGGAGTGCGCCGCGGCCGTGTCGAGAAGTGCGGCGGTCATGCGGGGATCTCCCCTCCGATGCGGTCGGAGAGATCCTCGCCGACGATGTTGACGGCCACGACCACGAGCACCACCACGATGGCGGGCGCGATGGCGGGCAGGAACTGGCCCGCGGCGATGCCGGACTGGGCCTCGTTGATCATGGCGCCCCAGTCGGCGGTCGGCGCCTGCACGCCGAGCCCGAGGAAGGACAGGCCGGCGAGCTCGGCGAGCACGTAGCCGAAGTTCAGCGTCGACTGCGCGCCCACGATCGGGGCGATGTTCGGCAGCACGCGGCGCAGCGCGATCCACGCCCCACCGAAGCCCTGCACGCGATACGCGGCGACGTACGGGCGGGTGCGCTCGGCGGCCACGAGCGAGCGGGTCAGCCGCGCCACGAACGGCGCGTACGAGATGCTCATCGCGATGACCGGGGCGACCAGGCCCTTGCCGAACAGGGCGACGGCCATCATCGCGATGAGCAGCGACGGGAAGGCGAACAGCACGTCGAAGACACGGCCCAGGACGGCGTCGATCCAGCCGCCCCGCCACCCGGCGACCAGGCCCAGCAGGATGCCCAGCACGGTGGAGAAGACGACGACCAGCAGCGGGCCGAGGAGGGCCGTGCGACCGCCCCAGATGATGCGGCTGAGCAGGTCGCGGCCGAGGCTGTCCGTGCCGAGCCAGTGCGCGGGGGACGGCGCCGCGTAGAACGCGGTGAAGTCGACGGCGTCCGGGTCGTACGGGGCGACCCACGGGGCGAGGATCGCGGTCAGGGTGACCACGGCGAGGATCACCATGCTGGTGATCACGATGCCGCGGCCGCGCATCCTCTTCGGCATGCGCAGCACGCGCACGGCCAGGGTGGGGGCTGAAGAGGTCATCGGGCACCAGCTCCTGCGGCGGATCGCGGGTCGATCCAGGGTTCGAGGATGTCGATGATCGCGTTCACGACGACGAAGGCCGTGACCACGAGCAGGACGATCGCCTGCACGACGGGGAAGTCGAGGCGGTCGACCGAGCCGACCAGGAGCGAGCCGATCCCGGCGAGGCCGAAGGCCTGCTCGACGATGGAGCTCGCGACGATGAGGCCGGCCACGAGCACGCCGGACACGGTGAGGATCGGGCCCAGCGCATTGCGCAGCACGTGCCGGCGGACCACGGCGAGGCGGGTGATGCCGCGCGAGGTGGCGACCTCGACGTGTTCGCGGTTCAACTGCTCGACCATGGCCGAGCGGGT
Source organism: Microbacterium sp. 22303 (assembly GCF_052045265.1). Lineage (NCBI taxonomy): Bacteria > Bacillati > Actinomycetota > Actinomycetes > Micrococcales > Microbacteriaceae > Microbacterium > Microbacterium sp. 22303. The sequence goes on from NZ_JBQEOQ010000002.1 coordinate 472,229, forward strand.
GACCTTGCCGACGAGCACGATGAACACGATCGCGAGCGCGATCGACGGCAGCACGAGGTGGTAGACCATGTCCCAGAATCCGGATCCGGATCCGAATGAGGGGAACCAGCCCAGCTGCACCGAGAAGATCGCGATCAGCACGATGGATCCGACGAACGAGGGGATCGCGCCCAGCACGGTGAGCGAGATGAGGATCCCGCGGTCGGCGGCCCGGCCCTTGTTCAGGGCGGCGATCGTGCCGCCGACGAGCCCTGTAATGGCGATGATCGTGCCGGCCATCACGACGAGCATGAGGGTGACCGGGAGGCGGTCGCCGAGCACGGCCGTGACGTCCTGGCGGAACTGCAGGGAGCGGCCGAAGTCGCCGTGCAGCACGCCGGCGATCCAGCGCACGTACTGCTCCCAGGGGGGCAGGTTCAGCCCGTACTGCGCGGTGACGTCGGCGATCGCCTCGGGCGACGGCTTGCGGCCGCGCAGGAGGAAGCGGATCGGGTCGCCGGGCACGAGGAACCGGGAGAAGAAGACGAGGAGCGAGGCGAGGAAGAGGGTGAGCAGCAGCCCGCCCAGCTTTCCCGCGACGCGGCGGAGAGTGCTCATGGCGTCACCTGTGGGTCTCGGCCGACCCCGGAGCGACGCGGGTGCGCGTCGCTCCGGAAGCACGGCTCATCGGGTGGGGGTGGACAGATCAGCGCTTGCCGATCTGGGCCGCCCACGGGTAGTAGAGGAACGCCATCGACGGGTCGAGGCCCGTGATGCGCTTGCCGAGGAACAGCGGCAGCGGGCCCGTCGCGAGCGGCAGCCAGGGCAGCTCCTCGTTCGCGATCTGCTGGGCCTTGGCGGTCAGCACGCTGCGCGCGGCCGGATCCATCGTGCCGACGGCCTCGTTGACGGTCTTGTCGAACTCGGGGTTGCTCCAGCCGCCGTAGTTGCTGAAGTCGCCGGTGCGCAGCACGCCGTACATCTCCAGGGCGTCCGGGCTGGAGAGGTACCAGACCGTGTAGAACAGGTCGACGCCCTCGCGTGCGCTCGGGTCGCTGAACAGTGCGGTGTACTGCGCGGGGCTGACGGTCTTGATGGTCAGCTTCAGGCCGATCGACTGTGCGGCCGCCATGGTCGCCTGCGAGACCACGGAGAAGTCGTTGCCGATCGGTGCGGTGACGTAGACGAGCTCCTTGCCGGTCGCGCCGGCCTCCTCGACGAGCTTCTTCGCGGCCGCGACGTCCTGCTTGTAGTGCGTGATGTCATCGAAGGCGGTCTTCTTCGCCGCATCGGTGGCCGTGCCCCACACCAGCTTCGTGGTCAGCACATCGCTGATCTCGCCGATGCCCTGCGACGCGCCCTTGAGGATGCCGGGGCGGTCGAGCGCCATCATGAGCGCCTTGCGCACGCGCTTGTCGCCGAGCGGACCGCCCAGGTTGCTGATCACGAGGTTGCTCGTCGCCGAGGACGGTGCGTACAGCACGTCGCCCTTGCCGGAGGCCTGCAGCTGCGGGGCGGATTCCATCGGGATCTGCCAGGATCCGTCGACGCTGCCCGACTTCATGGCGTTCACGCGCGCGGTGGCGTCGGGGATGATCGCGAACGTCATCTTCGCCGCCTTCGCGCGCAGATCCTTGTCCCAGTAGCCGTCGTAGCGCTCGAGCGAGAGCGACTCGCCCGACTTCCACTGCGTCAGGGAGAACGGACCGGTGCAGTTCACGCCGCCGGTCGAGTTTCCGTAGTCCTTGCCCTTGGCGGCCAGGGTCGCCGCCGACTCGATCACGCCGGCGGATCCGCCCATGCCCTGGTTGAACTGGGAGTCGGGGATCTTGGTCTTGACCGTGACCTCCATAGGGCCGGTCTGGGTGATCGATTCGACGTTCTGGTAGACCGAGAACCAGGCGGATCCCACGGACGGGTCCATGATCCGCTGCATCGAGGCGACGGCGTCCGCCGCGGTCAGCGGGGTTCCGTCGTGGAACGTCACGCCGTCGCGGATCTCGTAGACCCAGGTGAGCGGGTCGGGGTTGCTGAAGCTCTTCGCGAGTCCCGGGCTCAGGCTGTAGTCGGGGTTCAGGCGCAGCAGTGACTCGCACACGTTGGCGAGCACCTGGTTGTCCGGGTAGTCGAACGCGTACGCGTAGTCGAGCGTCGCGGGCTCGGCATACAGCGCGAACGAGAACGAGTCGATGTCACCGGTCGGCTTCGCGGTGGTGGTGGTCAGCTTCCAGTCGGCGCCGGCGGATCCGGTCGACGTGCCGCCCGCGCTGCCGGAGCAGGCGGTCAGCGAGGTGGCGGCTATCAGGACCGCGGCCCCCAGCACCGCGGCGGAGCGGTGACGGGCGGCGACGCGGGAGAGGCGGTTTCGGGTCATGACAGCTCTCCTTCGAGCTCGGTGCGGGAGGTGTTCTCGGTGCGTGTCTCGGCGATGGCGAGGGCGGTCTCGGCGGCGTGCAGCAGACGGCCGTCGATCCAGGTCTGGGTGACGCGGCTGGTGTGGATCTCGTCGGCGGGAACGTCGAACGGAGACGGATCCAGCACGACGAGGTCGGCGCGGTAGCCCGGCTTGATGCTGCCGGTGTCGTGGTCACGGTGGTTCACGTACGCGGTGCCGGAGGTGTAGGCGGCCATCGCGGTCGCCAGGTCGAGGCGCTGGTGCGCGCCGCCCAGGGGCTCCCGGTCGGATCCCGGGGTGGTCCGGTTGACGGCGATGTGGATCGCCTCGATCGGAGCGGCGCTCGAGACCGGCCAGTCGCTGCCGGCCGCGAGCCGCACGCCCGCCCGCACGAAGTCGCCGAACGGGTACTGACGTGCTTCCTGTCCTTCCTGAAGGAACGGCAGGGTGAGCTGGTCCAGCTGGTCCTCGTGGGTGGCCCACAGCGCCTGGATGTTCGCGATCGCGTCGAGTTCGGCGAAGCGCGGCACGTCCTCCTCCGCCACGATCTGCAGGTGCGCGAGGTGGTGGCGGCCGTCGGTCGGACCGTTCGCGTCGCGCGCCTGCTGCAGCGCGTCCAGCGCCTCGCGCACGGCGCGGTCGCCGAGCGCGTGCATGTGCACCTGCTGTCCGGCCGCGTCGAGCGCCGTGACGTACTCGCGCAGTCGCTCCGGGTCGATGAAGCTCAGCCCGTGGTTGTGAGTGTCGTGGCCGTGCGCGTCGCGGTAGGGCGTGAGCATCGCGGCAGTGTGGTTCTCGGCGACGCCGTCGACCATGATCTTGGTGGTGCCCACCTCGAGCCGCTCCGGGGATCCGAGGGCTGCGACGCGGTGGCGCTGCGCGACCATGTGCTCGACCTGCTCGATGCCGCCGTCGCGCTCCCACCACTGCGCGCCGGTGACGTGCACCTGCAGCGTCCCCTCGGCGAGGGCCTTCTCGTATGCGGGCAGAGGATCGGCGATGCCCGCACCGCCGCCGCCGACCATGGCGTCCTGCCAGCCGGTGATGCCGAGCGCGACGAGCTCTTCCTGGGCGCGGAGCAACCCGCGGTAGCGCAGGTCCTCACCGATCTCGGGCCGGACGGCGGCGAACAGATCTGCCGCGCCCTCGTGGAACGTGCCCGCGGGGTGGTCGTCGGCGTCGCGGATGACCACGCCGTCAGCGGGATCCGGCGTCTCGGCGGTGATGCCCGCGCGAGTGATCGCCTCAGTCGATGCCCACACGCTGTGGTGGTCGCGGCTGGACAGCAGCACCGGGCGGCCCGGGGCCGCGGCGTCGAGCAGCTCGCGCGGCGGGTTGCCGCCGGGGAAGCAGTCCATCGACCAGCCGCCGCCGAGGATCCACTCCTCGTCGGGGTTGGCCTCGGCGTAGGCGCGGACGGCCGCGACGGCCTCGTCGGCGCTCTCGGTGCCGGTGAGGTCGCACTGCAGCAGCTCGACGCCGCCGCCGACCGCGTGGATGTGGGCGTCCTGGAAGCCGGGGCTCAGCAGGGCGCCGCGCAGGTCGATGAGCTCGACGGTTCCGGAGGGCTCCGCGCCCAGGACGGCGGCGAGCTCGGACTCGGACACGATGCGCTCGACGCGCTCGTCGCGCACGATGACGGCCTGGCCGAGCAGGGGGGATCCGGATCCGGTGAACACCGATCCGCCGTGGAAGACGCGCGTCGTCATCATCCGCCTTTCGTCGTTGAAGCAAGGGGGGGTTGAACCCGCAGGGCGGCGGGATCGCGATAACGCTAGCCAGCGTCAAGAGTGATGTCAACAGTGTTGACAGGATTGATGTCCGAACCGATGATGAGGCGTGCCACGCGTGGCACGATAGAGAGCGGAGAGGGGCGATGCCCGTGAAGAAGAGCAGCCGGATCGCAGCCGTAGCAGACGGCGGGACGGCGTCCGTGCGCGCCCGCCTCGACCCCGAGACGATCATCGCCACGGGTCTGGAACTTGCCGCGACCCGCGTGACCGTGATCTCGGTGCGCGAGCTCGGAGCGCGCCTCGGCGCGGATCCGACCGCGATCTACCGGCACTTCCGCAGCAAGGACGAGCTCATGCGCGCTCTGCTCGACGAGGTCACGATGCGCGCCCTGAACAGTGTCGACGTGCCTGTGGAGGACTGGCAGGGTCGGCTGCGTGCCCTGGCCACGGCCACGCTCGACCTGTACTCCGAGTACCCCGCGGTGGGTGCGGAGGCGACCACGTTGACCACGCACGGACCGGGTGAGCTCGGCGCGATCGAGCTCATGCTGCAGGCGTTCACCACGGCCGGCCTGAGCGCCTCCGACGTGGTCCGGCATTATGCGCTGCTGGCTTCGCACGTGCTGTCCACCGCCGCCGGCATCGCCAGGGCCAGGGCCGTACGCGATGCGGACGAGGTCGACGGGCCGTGGTTCGATGAGCCGCCGCTCGCGGATCCGCGCCGATACCCGCTCCTCGCCCAGAACACCGTGGCGCTGGCGTCGCTGCGCGATCGGGAGCTGTTCTTCCTCGGCGTGGATCAGATCCTCGACTCCGCCGAGCGCGCCGCGGGCTGAGCGCGCCGCCGACTATGGCTGGCGGCCCCGCGCTGTGGCAGGCGGCCCGCGGATCCATCTCGTTCAGGTCGCAGTTTCTGCTCCGACCGGGGGCCTGGAACAGCAGAAACTGCGACCTGAAGCCGCGTGGTTGTAACGATCTGCACATCATGTGACGATCCGCATGCGTGTTGACGTGGATCCGTGCGCTGATCGTCACAACGTGTGCGGATCGTGACAGGACGGATCTGAGCGTGTCGCCGGCGGAGCTCGCGGCAGCCAGAGGGTGCCCCCGGCTAAGGGCGCACGCGGCTAAGGGCGCGCCGCAGTCTGAGCACGCGGCAGCCAGAGGGCGCGGGTCAGGTCCATGTCGCCGGATCCCCCTTGCTCACTGGTCGCGAATTGCGGCTTCGCGTGCGTGAGAGGCGCAATTTGCGACCAGCGAACGGGTCTCCGGATCCGGACTTGCGTGGTGACTAATTTTGTGACAAAACTAGTTCGCGACGGCGAGGGCGCTGGGAAACGGGAGTGGATCGATGCGGATCGGAATCATCGGCGCGGGGATCGGCGGGCTCGCCACCGCGCTCAGCCTGGAGGCCGCCGGCTTCCGCGATATCACCGTGCACGAGCGCACGGACGAGATCCGCGGGCTGGGCGTCGGACTCAACCTGCTGCCGCACGCGATCCGCGAGCTGACCGAGCTCGGTCTGCGTGATCGTGTCGAGGCGCTCGGCATCGCGCCCGAGACCCTCGTCTACATGAACCGCTTCGGCCAGCACATCTGGAGCGAGCCGCGCGGACTCGCCGCCGGCTACCGCTGGCCGCAGCTCTCCGTGCACCGCGGGCGGCTGCAGCTCGCCCTGCGCGACGCGGTCGTCGAGCGACTCGGCGATGTGATCCGGCTCGGCCATCGCTTCGTGGCCGCCGAGAGCGGCGATGACGGGTCCGAGACTGTGCACTTCGCGACGGCGGACGGCGAGGTCGCGGCGACCTACGACCTCGTGATCGGGGCCGACGGGATCCACTCCGCCCTGCGTGCGCTGCGCTACCCGGCCGAGGGCGCACCGCCGTGGAGCGGGCTGACGCTGTGGCGCGGAGTCTCCGAGGCCCCGGTGCTCGTCGACGGGCGCACCATGATCATGGCGGGCGACGGCGAGCAGAAGTTCGTCGCCTACCCGCTCGGCGCCCCGGAGAACGGCCGCCAGCGACTGAACTTCATCGCGGAGCGGCGCGGCATCGGCCACCCCGACGCGGACTGGAACCGCTCGGTGGATCCGGGGCCCATCGCCGAGCTGTTCGCGGACTGGGTGTTCGACGGACTGGATGTACCGGCGATCATCGCGAATGCCGAGGAGATCCTGGAGTATCCGATGGTCGACCGCGACGCGCTCCCGCAGTGGACATTCGGGCGCACCACCCTGGTCGGGGACGCCGCTCACGCGATGTACCCGAACGGCTCGAACGGCGGGTCCCAGGCGATCCTCGACGCGCGTACGCTCGCGTTCCACCTCGGCACCGCCGTGCAGCGGGCCACGGCGCAGCGCATGACGACCCAGGGCGCCACGGCGCAGCGCACGACGACCCAGGGCGCCACGGCGCAGGGTGATGCGATCGACGCGGCGCTCGCCGATTACGAGGAGGCGCGCCGGCCCGCGATGACCGCGCTGCTGGCCGGCACTCGCGCGACCGGGCCCGAGCGGGTCATGCTGCTCGCCGCCGAGCGCGCCCCGCAGGGGTTCACACGCATCGATGACGTGATCCCGCGTGCGGAGCGAGAGGAGATCGCGAACGCCTACAAGCGCGCGGCCGGATTCGACCCGTCGATCCTCAACGAGCGGTCCTCGCTCAGCGTCGGGGATCGGGCATGAGCGACCGGTCGCCCGCCGAGGGCGCGGACGCCGCCGCTGCCGCCGATGCCGCGCTGGCACCCGCACCCGGAACCGGCTTCGACGCGGAGAGCCGCCTCGCCGCGGTCATCTCCCCGCTGCGGCGCACCCTGCTGACCGCAGCGCGCGAACGCGGCGATCTCCCCGACATCCCCGATGCGCAGATCGAAGTGGTGCGCGCCCTCCTGCCGGCCTCGGGAGAGGCGGAGCGGGGCCCCGCCGAACTCGCCGAGGCGCTGCACCTGAACAGGTCCACCGTCAGCAACCTGCTCGGCGCGATGGAGGCCGACGGCCTCGTGCAGCGGCGCCGGGCCACCGGCGACGGCCGTCGCGTGGTCGTCGCCCTCTCGCCGCGTGCGATCGATCTGTTCGGACGCTTCGACCAGGCCGCGGGTGAGATCCTGCGGGACGCGCTGGGCAGCCTGGACCCGGCCGACCGCGCCGCCGTGGCCGCTGCTGTCCCGGCCCTCGAGCGCCTCGCCGCAGCGCTGCACGGAGCGGACCGATGAGCGACTTCTTCGCCGAGCTGCCGCAGCCCCGCTTCGAGCCGGCCTTCGACGTCACCGTTCACGTGGGCCCGCCGCGCGACCACGGCGTCACCTCGGCCGGCCACCGCCGGGTGGTGCCGATCCTCGGCGGGCGGATCGCCGGCGACCTCGAGGCCGAGATCCTTCCGGGCGGATCCGACCGGCAGCTGATCGCGCCCGACGGCACGATCGGCATCGACGCCGAGTACACGGCCGTCGCGGCTGCCGGACCGCTGCTCATCCGCACCCGCGGGGTGCGCGCGGGCTCAGACGAGGTGCTCGCGCGGCTGAGCCGCGGCGAAGCGGTGGATCCGGACGCCTACTACTTCCGCACGACCTTCGAGGTCGAGGCAGCGGCTCCCGAGTTCTCCGGGCTGCAGCGCACGCTGTTCGTCGCCGTGTGCCGCCGGGACGGATCCGAAGTCCGTTACCGGGTGCACCGGATCGCCTGAGCCGGCGGCTGCGGATCTCGGCGATGCGGCCTCAGGCCGGCAGCAGCTCCCCGACCAGCTGCTGGATCCGCCGGCGGATCTCGTCGCGGATGGGGCGGACCGCCTCGATGCCCTGTCCGGCCGGGTCGTCGAGCGTCCAATCCTCGTAACGCTTGCCGGGGAAGAACGGGCAGGCGTCGCCGCAGCCCATCGTGATCACGACGTCGGAGTCCTGCACGGCCTCCGTCGTGAGCACCTTCGGCTGCTCCGCGGCGATGTCGATGCCGAGCTCCGCCATCGCCGCCACGGCCACGGGGTTGATCTGCGTAGCGGGGAGAGATCCGGCGGAGCGGACCTCGATCCGGTCACCCGCGAACTCGCGCAGAAATCCCGCGGCCATCTGCGATCGGCCGGCGTTGTGCACGCAGACGAAGAGCACGGCAGGGGTGGCGTCGGTGGTCATGCTTCTCTCCTCGTTTCGGGTTCAGCCTACGGCGACCGGGCGGGCGCCGATCTGCAGGACGGGGACGGCGCAGCAGTTTTCACCCGCGGTGTCGAAGTCGCCGGATCCACCGCACACGCCGGTGCTCGGGAGTGCCAGCTCGTTGCGGTCCGCAGCCTCGTCATCTCCCGCGAGGTACGCGGCGACGCTGCGGACCTGTTCGTAGCCGGTGAGGGCGAGGAAGGTCGGTGCGCGGCCGTAGCTCTTCGCCCCGACGATGAAGAAATCGGGTTCCGGCTGCGCGAGCTCCCGCGCTCCGGTCGCGCCGACGGATCCGCACGAATGGATGTTGGGGTCGATCTCGGCTGCGATTCCCGCAACCGCCTCCAGGACGGGATCGAGGGCTATCCTCAGCTCGGTCAGGAAAGACGTGTCCGGCCGGAATCCGGTGAGCGCGAAGACGTGGGCGACATCGGTGACCTCGCGTCCATCGTCGGCCACGACGGTGATGCCGTCCGGGTGCGCGCGGAGCTCGTCCACACGGAACCCGGTGATCACCTCGACGAGACCCTTCTCCATGGCGCGGCGAGCCCGGGTGCCGAGCGCGGCGCGCTCGGGCAGGCCGTCGCCGGCACCACCGCCGAAGACCGACCCCACGCCGCCGCGACGGAGAACCCAGGTGACCCGGGTCCCTGGCTCCGTGCGTGCCAGATCGGTGAGGCGCAGCACGGCGTGCGCCGCGGAGTTGCCCGCTCCCACGACGAGCAGATGCTGCCCGGCCAGATGCGAGACGTCGTCCGGGATCCGGTACGAGACGCGTTCACCGATGGCACGCTCTCCGAGTGCGGGCACGCCGCTCGCGCCGGCCGGGTTGGGCGTCGACCAAGTGCCGGAGGCGTCGAGAACGGCCCGCGCGCGGATGTGGCTCTCATGGCCGTCGGCGTCGACCGTGTGCACGAGGAACGGAGTCCCGTGACGGCCGGAGTCCACGACCCGGTCGCGTCCGGCCCGGGTGATGCCCGTCACTGTCGCGCTGGTGCGGACGCGGTCGCCCAGCGCCGCCGCGAGGGGCGCGAGATAGCGGTCGACCCACTCGCGACCCGTCGGGTAACCCTCGGTCGGCGCGGCCCATCCGGTGCCTTCGAGCAGGCGATGCGCCGCGGCGTCGATGAGCTCCGACCACCCGGAGAACAAACGAACGTGCCCCCACTCCGAGACGGCGGCTGCTGGGGTCGCGCCCGCCTCGAACACGACGACCTCCTGCCCGCGCTCGAGGAGATGCGCGGCGGCGGCGAGACCCTGGGGGCCCGCGCCCACGACGACGACAGGCAGCTCTGACATCCGCACTCCTCAGGGGTCGGGAACAGTCTCAGATTGAAAGATGTGAATATGACTACGGTCCAATACGTATCGACAAATGTCAATACGTGAGAGGATGTCGTCATGACGCTCCCCGTGACCATCGTCGCCGACGTCTCCTGCTGCGTGACCGCGCGGGAGCCTCGGATCGCTGCCGACGAGGCGGAGCGCATCGCGCGGGTGTTCAAGGCGCTGGGTGACCCGACGCGCCTGAAGCTGCTCTCGCTCATCGGCGCCGGCGAGGGTGGAGAGGCGTGCATCTGCGATCTCACCGAGCCGGTCGGGCTATCGCAGGGCACGGTCTCGCACCACATGAAGCTCCTCGCCGAGGCCGGCCTCGTCACCCGCGAGCAGCGGGGCAAGTGGGCGTACTTCGCGATCGCCGAGGGCGCACTGGATCAGGCGGCGGCGTCGCTGCGGACGATCTGAGGGGGGATTCTCCAGGACTGGCGCGGGAGCGGATCCGATGATGCGCGGATCGGTCGTGAGCCGACGCGGTCGTGAGCCGATTCGGCGTCGATGCCGGACCGCTAGATCCGCCCGTCCTGACGGGGGATCCACACCTGCTTGATGATGATCAGGATCGAGGCGGTCACGGGCACGGCGATGAGGGCGCCGAGCAGTCCGAGGAGCGTGCCGCCGACGAGAGCGCCGATCACCACGAGCGAGCCGGGGATCGAGATCGCCTTGCTCATCACGCGCGGGGTGATGACGTATGCCTCGAACTGCATGTAGACGACGTAGACCGCGGCGAAGATCAGCGCCATGAGCGGTGAGGTGAACAGCGCGATGCCGGTGCCGATGATCCAGAACATCACGGAGCCGACGAGTGGGATCAGCGTGATGAGGAATGCGACCGTCGCCATGAGCGGCGGGAACGGCAGCCCGAGCACGAGGTACAGCAGGAACACGATCACGGCGTTGATGAACGCGAGGCCCACCATGCCCATCACGTAGCCGCCGACGGACTCGATGATCTGCTCGCTGATGCGGTCGATGCCCTTGCGGTCGCGGGCCGGCGCCAGCCGCAGCAGTCCCGACTTCATCGAGGGGAGGGTCGCGAGGAAGTAGAGGGTCAGCACGAGCACGATCAGCCCGCCCGAGATGCCCGTTGCGATGCCGGTCGCGATCCCGGTGCCGATCTGCAGCGCGCCGCCGCCGATCTGGGCGATCCGGGTCGGATCGCTGAGGAACTTCTGCACCTCGGTGACGAGATCCGTGAGGCCAACCCCGAACTGCCCCTCGAGCCATGCGTAGAACGTGGTGTGCGTGAAGTTGCGGATCGTGCCGGGGATCCCGGTGACGAATGTCGCGATCTGGTCGATGACGGTCGGCAGGATCGCGAGCACGATGACGACGAGCACGAGTGCGAGCGCCACGATGACGGAGACGACGGACCAGGCGCGGCTCAGCCCGTGCCGCTCGAGCCAGCGCACGGCGGGGTCGAGGCCGAGCGCGGCGAACAGCGCGAACGCGATGTAGATGAGCACGGTCGACAGGCTGCCCAGCGACAGGCCGAGCAGGATGGCGAGGAGGCCGCCGACGGTGGCGAGGAAGCCGAACCGGAACGGCTTGTCGATGCGGGTCCAGAACGAGGCGCGAGGGGGCGCTGCCTCGATGTACCTGGCCGGGGCGATGCCGGCGTCGGCGTCCGCGCCGACCTCGTCGGTCGGGGCGACGGTCGCGGTCGCGGTACTCCCGGTCGCGGCTGTGCCGGCGGCCATCGCGGCGGCGTCATCCGCCGCTTCCTCGGGGGTGCGCTCTTCGCGGGTCATGGCTTCACTGTAGAGGGCGGCGACGCGTTATCGTCGGAGGGTCCGCCCGTCCGCCGCTCGGTGAGGAGCCCCCATGTCCGACGCTGATCCCCGCACCGAACTGCTGCGACTGCGCGCCAGCATCGACAACATCGACGCCGCCCTCATCTTCATGCTCGCGGAGCGGTTCCGGTGCACACAGCAGGTGGGCGTGCTCAAGGCCGAGCACGACATGCCGGCATCGGATCCGGGCCGTGAGGAGCAGCAGGTCGCTCGCCTGCGCGCTCTCGCCGAGGAGGCGCATCTGGATCCCGAGTTCGCGGAGAAATGGTTCAACTTCGTCGTCGCGGAAGTCATCCGCCACCACACCGAGGCCGCCGGATCGCGCTGACGCGACGTCGTCGCAGCGGGCGTACGACGTGCTCGGCCGGTGGCCTCGGTGCGTGAAGCTCAGCCCGCGTAGCTCGTGTCGTTGACGGACTGCACGGTCCATGCCCCCTGTGCGTAGGTGAGGACGTTCACCGCGCCGTTCTCGAGCGGCCCCGGCACCTCGGCGCCGAGCGATTCCAGCAGACAGGTGATCGACATGCCGCTGGAGACGGCGAGGATCTTGCCGCCGTGGCGCATGGGCATCGTGCGATCGGTGGCCGCAGTGGTGAGCGCGTCGTTCATGCGGGCGGCGACCTGCGCCCAGGTCTCGGCGGGCAGCGTCTTGTCGGGGTTGCTCGCGACGAAGGCGTCGATGATGTGCTCCAGGGTGTCCAGTGGTCCCGCGGCGGCGAGCTGCGGGTACACGACCGACTGCTTCTCCCCCTCCCAGCCTCCGTAGGAGACCTCGCGCAGGCCGGCGACCCGGGTCGGGACGAGCGCGGAGCCCGCGGCGGCGAGGATCCCGCTCGCAGTCTGGAAATGGCGGGTCATGTCGGCGGAGTGTGCGGCGTCGAACCCGCCGATGTCCGCCGCGAGGTTGCGGCCGACGTTCGCCGCGGTCGCGACACCCGCGTCGGTGAGCGGGGAGTCGGACCAGCCCTGCACGCGGCCGGCCTGGTTCAGCCAGGTCCGGCCGTGGCGGACCAGGTAGACGGTGACCGTACGGTGCGGCTGCGCGCCTGTGGGAGCGGCGTTCGCAGGGGCGGCGGCCCCGGCGACGGCGATCGTGCCGGCGAGGGCGGCGCCTCCGAGCGAGAGCAGGGCGGTGCGACGGGACAGATCGGGCATGTCATCTCCTTTGATGGTGGGAACCCAAAAGCCTTACATCGTTAAGGATTTGGATCTTGAAAGCCTAGTGACATTCAGGTTTCGAAGTGACTACGGATCCGGCGGAACGGCGATCAAGGCGTGCATGCTTGGTGCATGCGGCGGGGGTGCGGAGCCTGGGCGGTCCGGAACAATGCGTGACGGAAAGTGATTGTTTTAGCGTAAGATCAATCACGGTCACGCACTCAGTGTCGACCGCAACCGCCGAGGAGGACGCATGACCGACCCGAACGAGAATCTCGCCCCCGGCGCTCACATGCGCGCCGAGCTCGACTCGCAGCCCGAGATGTGGGCGCGCGCGGCGGGCATGACGGCCGAGCAGGCCCTGCTGCCGGCGAAGGGCGAGCGCGTCGCCGTGGTCGGCTGCGGCACGTCCTGGTTCATGGCCCAGTCCTACGCCGCGCTGCGCGAGCGTGCGGGCTTCGGCATCACCGACGCCTACGCCGCGAGCGAGGCGTTCATGGATCGCGGCTATGACGCGGTTGTCGCCCTGACCCGCTCCGGAACGACCACCGAGGTGCTCGAGCTGGTCGACGAGCTCAAGGGATCCGGATCCGCTCCGCGCATCATCGGCGTGATCGGCGACGAGACCTCGCCGCTGGTGGGCATGGTGGATGACGCGATCCTGCTGCCCTTCGCCGACGAGCGGTCGGTCGTGCAGACCCGTTTCGCGACCACCGCGCTCGCGCTGTTCCGCGCCTCGCTCGGCGAGGACCTCACCGGGGCCATCGCCGATGCCCGCACCGCGCTCGCCGACGTGGATCCGACCCTCGCGGGCGCCGACCAGTACACCTTCCTCGGCCGCGGCTGGACGATCGGCCTCGCGCACGAGGCGGCCCTGAAGATGCGCGAGTCGTCGCAGTCGTGGACCGAGTCGTACCCGTCGATGGACTACCGCCACGGCCCGATCGCGATCGCCGCACCCGGCCGCATCACATGGCAGTTCGGCGCCGCGCCCGAGGGGCTGGACGCGCAGGTCGCCGCCACCGGCGGACGCTGGGTGCAGCACCCGATCGACCCGCTGGCCGACCTCGTGCGGCTGCACCGCGTGGCGCTCGACCGCGCGCTGGCCAAGGGGCTCAATCCCGACGAGCCGCGCAACCTCACCCGTTCGGTCATCCTCGAGGACTGAGAGCCGGCGATGACCACCCCTGGCGACGGCGTCGCGGTGAACGTCCCCCGCGCGCACGACGCGGCCGAGGCCGCCCGTGCGGTGCCCGACGTGCTCACCGATGCCTCGGGAGATCCCCTCGCGCAAGCGGCGGAGCTCGGCGCCGGATCCGCTGTGCTCGCGTTCGACGTCGGCGGCACCGACATCAAGTCGGCACTGTTCGACGCCGAGGGCGCCATGCTCGGTCTGCGTCGCACGCCGACGCCGGATCCGGGTCCCGACCTCCCGGAGCGGCTGATCGCCCGGCTGGTCGAGCTCGGCGCGCAGCTGCGCGAGGAGCATCCCGCGGTGGAGCCGGTCGCGGTGGGGCTGGTCGTGCCCGGCATCGTCGACGAAGTCGCCGGCATCGGCGTGTTCGCCAGCAACATGGGCTGGCGGGACGCGCCGATCCGCGCCCTCGCGGAGGAGGCGTTCGGCCTGCCCGTCGCGTTCGACCACGACGTGCGCACCGGCGGCTGGGCCGAGCACGTGCTCGGCGGCGCGCGTCCCTATCCGAACTCGATCGTGCTGATCATCGGCACCGGGATCGCCGGGGCCCTGCTGCTGGGCGGAGTGCCCTTCACCTCCGGGGGCTACGCCGGCGAGGTGGGCCACTCCCCGGTCGCCGACGAGCCGGTGTGTCCGTGCGGCGCACGCGGTTGCCTCGAGGCCATCGCCTCGGCGGGAGCCATCGCCCGGCGCTACACCGCCCGCACCGGCAACGCCGTGGACGGGGCGAAGGAGGTCATCGCCCTCGCCGCCGCGGGGGACGAGGCCGCGGCCGCGGTCTGGAACGAGGCGCTCGATGCCCTCGCCCTGTCGCTCGCGCAGCTCACCGCGGTCGTCGCGCCGCAGGCCGTCATCATCGGCGGCGGGCTCTCGCGGGCGGGCGGAGCGCTGTTCGACGAGCTGCGCGCGCGCCTGCGGGCCCGGCTCAGCTTCCACCGCATCCCGGATCTGGTTCCCGCGCAGCTGCTCGGCAACGCCGGGATCCTGGGTGCGGCGCTGCGTGCGAGGGGCCTCGCATGATCGTCACCGTCACGCCGAACCCGGCGCTGGATCTCACCTGGCATGTCGAGCGGATCGTGCCCGGAGGCACCCATCGCGCGGACACCGGTGTCGCTCGCGCGGGCGGCAAGGGCCTGAACGTGGCCCGGGTGGCGCACGCGCAGGGCGCCGCCGTGCTCGCGCTGGCCACTGCGGGCGGACCGACCGGCGACGAGTTCGCCGCCGAGCTGGCTTCGACCTCGATTCCGCACGAACTGGTCTCAGTGCAGGCGGCGACCCGCCGCAGCGTCGCGCTCGTCGACGAGCACCTCGGCGACACCACGATCGTGAACGAGCGCGGTGTGAACCCGACGGCGGACGAGTGGGATGCGCTGAAGGCCGCTGTCGTCCGGGCGCTGGCGACCGGGCGCTCCGTCCGCGATGCCGTCGAAGGATCCGGATCCGCGGATGCCGGTGCGACAGCTCCCGCCGGCACGAAGAGAATCAAGCCCGTCCTCGTCCTCTCCGGATCCCTTCCTCCCGGCGCTCCCGACGACCTGCTCCCGTCGCTCATCCGGATCGGCCGCGACGCCGGGGCGATCGTCATCGCCGACACGTCGGGGCCG
This sequence comes from Microbacterium sp. 22303, assembly GCF_052045265.1. NCBI lineage: Bacteria > Bacillati > Actinomycetota > Actinomycetes > Micrococcales > Microbacteriaceae > Microbacterium > Microbacterium sp. 22303. The sequence continues at coordinate 487,570 of NZ_JBQEOQ010000002.1, forward strand.
GCGCTCCTGGCCGCGGCCGATGCCGGTGCGACCGTGCTCAAGCCCAACGCGGCGGAGCTCGCGGAGGCCACCGGCCTCGCCGATCCCATCGCCGGGGCGTGCGAGCTGCTGCACCGCGGCGCGAAGCTGGTCCTACTCTCCCGCGGGGCGGACGGGATGCTGGCCGTCACCTCGGACGAGGTCGTGCGCGCCCGCCTCGCCGAGCCGCTCGCGGGCAACCCGACCGGCGCAGGCGACGCCGCCGTCGCCGCGTGCGCCGTGCTGATGGCGCAGGGGGAGAGGAAGCCCACGGCGCTGCTGCGCCGCGCCACCGCGTGGTCGGCCGCGGCCGTGCTGATGCCGGTCGCGGGTGAGATCCACGCGTCGTGGCCCGAGCTCGAATCCGCCCTGATCGTCGACAGCCCTCCCTTGACGGCGCTGAGCCGACCGTCCGCCGAAAGGACACCCCGATGACCCTCGTCTCCGCCCGCGACCTCGTGCACGATGCGGCCCGCCGCGGTACCGGCGTCGGCGCCTTCAACGTGATCCACCTGGAGACGGCCGAGGCGCTGGTGGCCGCGTCGGCCCAGGCCGAGCTGCCCGTGATCCTGCAGATCTCGCAGAACTGCGCCGAGTACCACGGCGGACTCGAGCCGATCGCGCTGGCCACTCTCGCGGTGGCCCGGCGTGCGGCCACGCCGGTCGCGGTGCACCTCGACCATGCCGAGCGGCCCGAGCTCGTCGACGAGGCCATCGCGCTCGGGTTCGGATCCGTCATGTTCGACGGCGGCGCGCTCGACTACGCCGAGAACGTCGCGCTCACCGCACAGGTCGTCGAGCGCGCGCACGCCGCCGAGGTGTACGTCGAGGGCGAGCTCGGCGAGGTCGGCGGCAAGGACGGTGCGCACGCCCCGGGTGTCCGCACGGACCCGCAGGAGGCGCGCGCCTTCGTCGCCGAGACCGGCGTCGACGCCCTCGCCGTAGCCGTCGGATCCTCGCACGCGATGACCGATCGCACGGCGGCGCTGGACCTCGACCTCATCGCGCGTCTGCGCGAGGCCATGCGCGGCGCGGGAGAGGACGGAGTAGACGTGCCGCTCGTGCTGCATGGATCCAGCGGCGTGCCGGATGACGCGATCGCCGCCGCGGTGCGCGCGGGCATGACGAAGATCAACGTCTCCACGCACCTGAACGGGTTCTTCACCCGCGCGATCCGGGAGAGACTGGAGGCGGATCCGCGCCTCGTGGACTCCCGCAAGTACGTCGCTCCCGCCCGTGATGCGGTCGCCGGCGAGGCCGCGCGTCTGCTGCGCCTGTTCGCCCTTCAGGACGCATCCTGACCGGATCCGGAGCCTGCACATGAATCGCGCCAATCGCCTCACGGCGATCCTCGACCTGCTCGCCGCCCGCGGCGACGTGTCCGTGGAGGAGCTCGCCGAGCGCCTCGACGCCTCGGCCGCCACGATCCGCCGCGATCTGGACAGTCTGTCCGAGCGGCGCCTGCTCACCCGCACCCACGGCGGGGCGGTGGCGCAGTCCGTCGCGTATGAGCTGCCGGTGCGCTACAAGAGCCACCAGCGCACCTCGCAGAAGGAGCGCATCGCACAGGCCGCCGCGGCGCTCGTCTCGCCCGGCGCCGTCGTCGGACTCTCCGGAGGCACCACCACGACCGCGATCGCGACGGCGCTCGCGGCCCGCGAAGATCTCGCCGAGCACGGCCTCACCGTGGTCACGAACGCCGTGAACATCGCCGCGCAGCTCGCGACGCGCCCCGACATCAAGGTCGTGGTCACGGGCGGAGTGATCCACTCCCGCAGCTACGAGCTGGTGGGGCCGTTCGTGGAGCAGCTGCTCGCGGGCATCGCGCTGGACATCGCCTTCATCGGCGTGAACGCCGTGTCGGCCGAGGGGATGGCGAGCACGCACGATGAGCGCGAAGCGGCCGTGAACCGCATGATGGCGAGCCGTGCCCGGCGCGCGGTGATCGTCGCCGACTCGTCGAAGATCGGCGCCTCGGCGTTCGCCGCGGTCGGCGGATCCGACCTGTTCCCCACGCTGCTCACCGACGACGGCATCGCGCCGGACGATCGGAGCGCCCTGCGTGAGGCCGGCTACGACGTGGTCCTGGTGCCCTGAGCCGTGGTTCTCGCCGCGGGGGGCGCGAATCGGGAACGCACTCGCGCTCTCACGGAGGAGTTCGTATCCTTCGGATATGAGTGAGACTCCGGTTCCTCGCCTCACCCGCGGGTACGTCTTCTTCATCTGGACGCTGGCGATCCTGATCAGTGCGGGCGCGGGAGTGGGCCTCGGCGTTCTGACTCGGAACGTCTGGGTCGGGATCGTGTCGGGCGTGGCCGTCATCGCGCTCGTGGGGTTCTCCTCGATGCTCTCCGCTCGACGGGAAGGTCGCGGCACGTTCGAGGCCGCGCCCCCATGGACCGGCGATGCGGGAGTCCGCCACCACAACGGCGGGTCCGTGTAGCCGCCCGCGCAGCATCCCCCGCGACCGTCGCCTTCGGGAAGCGATGGCGACGGTCGCGGCGTTCCGTGACGCCGCGCTAGGACCTACCGCGCCCGCCTCAGCGCGGGGCTCCGGCGAGCAGGCGGGCAAGGCGGTCCGCCATCGCGTTCGGCTCCCACTCGTGCCAGGCGCCGGGAAGCTCCTCCGCGGTTCCGTGCGCCGCCGATGCGGCGATGGCGGCGGCCGCCTCGGCCATGCCGGGGAAGGTCTCCGCACCGACGACCGCGAGCACGGGGGCCGCGAGCCCGGCGAGGAAGGCGCCCGGCGACTGCTCCTCCACGATGGCGAGGGCGGTGCCGTCGGGGATCCAGCTGTGCACGAGCGCCGGGAACTCCGGTGACGTGCGCAGCTCGTCGATCCACTCCGGCGGCATGCCCACCATGTAGCTCACGATGGCGCCCTCGAGATCGCCCGCGTCGATGTGCCGGCGCACGTCGGCCCACCATGCCGGCGCTCCCTCGGGGAACTGCCAGAGCGGCGCCTCCCAGAGCACGAGTCCGGCGAGAGCGGGGATCCGTTCGGCGCCGAGCATCGCCAGCGCGCACCCCGAGGAGTGCCCGACCAGCGCGACGGGTCCGCCGAGCGCGTCGGCGACCGCCGCGATCGCGGCGAGCTCGCGCTCGAGTTCGATCGGGCCGGACGCGGACGAGTCGCCCCGTCCGACGCGATCGGGCACGGCGGCCCTGAAGCCGCGCGCGGCGAGCAGGCGCGCCGTCTCGGACGGTGTCGGGTTCGCCGCGCGCTCGAGTCCGGCCCCCTGGACGAAGAGCGCGGCGGGGCTGCCCTCGGGGCCGTGCACCTCGATGCCGACCGTGTCGCCGAGGGGCGTACGCACCCGCATCATGCCTCCGGTCCGTCCAGTCGCACGTGCACGAGGTCGCCGGCGGCCTTGCCGATCGCCGCGCGGGTGGCGGCCTTGACCGGGCCGACGTGGGCGCCGTTGCCGACGGGCATGAGCGTGATGGCGACGGGGTGGTCGTCGACGGTTCCCGTCACGCGCACCGGTCGGCCGGTGCCGAAGAACGCGCGGGAGTCGGGGACGTCGAACACCGTCCACGATGCGGCCTCGGGCGCGACGCGGAGCCGGGCGTCGAACTGAAGGGCGGACTTCTCTGCCATGGGACACCTCCACTTTCTAGACCAATGAGTCTTGTTTTGGATACTAGACTCATGAGTATGATTTAGGCAAGGAGGTGATCGGATGCGCCCGAGTTCGCAGCCCAAGCGCGCCGCGGCCCTCGCCGCGGCCGAGCGGCAGTTCCTCGCGACCGGATACGAGTCGGTCACGATGGACTCGATCGCGCAGGAGTCCGGCGTCGCGAAGCAGACCTTGTACAGCCATTTCGGCAGCAAGCGCGACCTGTTCCTGGAGATCGTCACTGCGCAGACCGAAGGGGCCAGTGCTTCGGTGCTCGAACCCGCGCCACGATTCGCCGACGCATCCCGCGCGCGCGGCGACCTGCGCGACCTGCTCGTGGCGCAGCTGAGCGCCGTGCTCGCGCCGCGGATCCTGGCGCTGCGCCGCCTCGTGATCGGCGAGCTGCGACGTTCGCCGGAGCTCGCCGAGGCCCTCTACGAGCGGGGTCCGCGCCGGGCGATCATCGCGCTCACCGCCGTCGTCGAAGACCTCCAGGCGGCAGGGGTCGTCCGCGCGGTCGATGCCGAGCTGGCGGCGACGCAGCTGAACTGGCTGGTGATGGGCGAGCCGATCAACCGCGCGATGCTGCTCGGGGATGACGCCGCCCTGGCTGCGGCGCAGATCCCCGCACACGTCGACACCGCGCTCGACATGTTCTTCGCCGCATACGGCGTGTAGCGCGTGAGCGCGTTGCCTTCGGGTGTCTCGGGCGCCCTCTGCTCCGGCGCAGATGTTGCGGGTCAGAGCATCGTGGTGAGCACGCCGCCATCGGCGCGCACGGCGGATCCGTTGGTGGCCGAGGAACGGGGGCTGGCCAGGTAGGCGACGAGGTTCGCGATCTCCGCTGGGTCGATGAACCGCTCGAGCAGGGTCGTGCGGTTCTGGCCGATGATCGCGGCCTTGACCGTCCCGACGTCCACGCCCTGGGCGGCGGCGAGCTGGGTGACGACCGCCTCCACTCCGTCGGAATAGGTCGGGCCGCCGAGGATGCTGTTGACGGTGACACCCGTCCCGCGGGTGAGCTTGGATAGGCCGTTGGCGAGGGCGAGCATCGCGGCCTTGGTGGCGCCGTAGTGGATCATGTCGGCGGGCACATCGACGCCGGACTCGCTGGCGATGAACACGACCCGCCCCCACCCGCGGCGCAGCATGCCCGGCAGGAGTGCTCGCGAGAGCCGGACGCCGCTCATCACGTTGACGTCGAAATAGCGCTGCCAGTCGTCGTCGGCGATGTCGCTGAACGGTGCGACCCCGAACAGGCCGACGTTGTTCACCAGGACGTCGACCTCGCCGATGTCCTGCAGTAGACGGGAGGTCTCCCCGGGGTCAGCAAGGTCGGCGGCGACTCCGCGCAGCAGCGCTCCCGGATGCTCCGAGCGCAGTCGGGACACGGCGGCGTCGACGGCGGCAGGGGTGCGCCCGTTGATGATGACCTCCGCCCCCTCGGCGGTGAGTGCGGAGGCGACGGCATAGCCGATGCCCTGGGTGGATCCGCTCACGAAAGCCGTCCTGCCGTGCAGTTCCAGGTTCATATCGCTCCGTTCCGGACGGCGTCGGTGTCGCCGTTTCACTTGCTTGGGAAAGTCAAACTACGCGTATTCAGTTGCCTGAGCAAGTCACGCTCGTCGGTTTCGAGGTATCCTGACCTCGTGCCCGAGCTCACGAGATCCGCCACGACGCCGCTGCCCAGAGCGGAGATCTGGGCGTCCGTCGCGACGCTCCTGGAGCGCCTTCCTGCCGCGCTCGACGCCCAGCTGCAGCGGGACAGCGGCCTGACGCACTTCGAGTTCGGGATCCTCTACGCGCTCGACGCCGCCGAGGGGCGGTCATTGCGCTTGAGCGTGCTCGCCGGGTTCGCGAGCTGTACGCTCTCGCGGCTCTCGCGTGCGGTCTCACGCCTCGAGCAGCGCGGCTGGGTCCGGCGGGTGATCGACCCGACGGATGGACGGTTCACCCTCGCCGTGCTGTCGGAGGACGGCCACGCGAAGGTCCAGCAGGCGACGCCGGGTCACGAGGCGCTCGTCGACACCCTCGTCTTCGACGTCCTCACCGCCGCCCAGGCGCGACAGCTCGGCATCGCCAGCCGGCGGATCTCGGCGGCCATCGCCCCCGACCCGATCTGGATCCCGCCGAGCTGAGGTTTTCGAGCTGCGCCGACCCGCGTCACTCCAGCGGGAAAGTCGCCTCGACGCGCAGGCCGCCCGCGGGCAGGGCGGTCAGCTCGAGCGCCCCACCCAGCACGTCGACGATCGAACCGGCGATCGCCAGGCCCAGTCCGGATCCGCCGTGGGCGCCGTCCCGCGTGCGCCCGGCGCCGCGCTGGAACGGCTCGACCAGGGTGGCGACCACGGCTGGGTCGAGCCGGTCTCCGGTGTTCTCGACGACCAGCGCACCCTGCCCGCCGAGACGGAGCGTGCGCACGGTGGCGGATCCGCCGGAGGGCAGATTGTGCACGAGGGCGTTCTGAACGAGGTTCAAGGCGAGCTGGTCGAGCAGCGCCGCGTCTCCGCGGACCATGACCGGGTCGCCGACCGCGTCGAGCCGCACGTCATGAGCCGCGGCCACCTCGTGCAGCAGTTCGACAGCGCCCTCCGCGGCCAGGGACAGGTCGACGGCGACGCGTGCGGGCGGGCGGGCGTCCAGCCGCGCGAGCAGCAGCAGTGCTTCGGTCAGCGCGATGGCCCGTTCGTTCGCGGCACGGAGGCGCACGAGCAGCTGGGGGACATCCGGATCCGGATCCGCGTCGGCGACGTCGAGCAGCGCGCGGGTGATCGCGAGCGGGGTGCGCAGCTCATGCGACGCGCTCGCCGCGAACCGGCGTTCGCGCTCCATGTCGTGCTGGATCCGGTCGAGCATGCCGTCGAACACGTCGGCCAGGCGACGGAACTCGTCGTCCCCGCCCGGCAACGCGATCCGGGCGCCCAGGTCCCCGTCGCCCACCGCGCGCGCGGTGTCGGCCATGATCGCGAGCGGCCGCAGCACACGCCCGGCGAGGATCCAGCCGCCGAGCACGCTCACGCCGATGAGCCCGAGGAGCGCCCCGGATGCGGCGGGGACGAAAGCGCGAATGAGGTCGGTGCGATTCGGGGCCCAGCTTTCGCCGGACAGGGGGTCGGAGCTGTAGACCGGGCCATCGGGGATGTAGCGCAGCAGCCACAGTGCCACCACGCCGAGCAGCACGGCCCCGGCGATCGCGACCAGCGCCACATAGCTGAGCGTCAGCCGCCATCGCACCGACAGGCCCGCGGCGCGGACGGGGCGGGGCGGGAGGGCGGAGCTCGACGGCGCGTCAGGCATTCCCGGTGCGCCCCGGCATCGACGCGTCCCGGTCCGTCGTCTCGTCGACCGCCTCCGCATCCGACTCGCCGGAGGCATCCCCGTCGACATCGATCCGGTAGCCGACCCCCGGCACGGTGAGGATCACCCGCGGCTCCCCGAGCCGCTTGCGCAGCGCCGAGACGGTGATGCGCACCGCGTTCGTGAACGGATCCGCGTTCTCGTCCCAGGCGCGCTCGAGCAGCTCCTCGGCGCTGATCACGCCGCCGCCGGCCTCGACGAGCACCTGCAGCACCGCGAACTGCTTGCGCGTGAGGGCGACGTAGCGTCCGTCGCGGTACACCTCGCGGCGGAACGGGTCGAGCCGGATGCCGGCCAGCTCGTGCACCGGCGGCGTCGACCGCGGGGCGCGCCGGGCCAGCGCCCTGATCCGCAGGATCAGCTCGCGCATCTCGAACGGCTTGGTCAGGTAGTCGTCGGCGCCGAGCTCGAAGCCGGTGGCCTTGTCATCCAGACGATCGGCGGCCGTGAGCATGAGGATCGGCAGGCCGGATCCGGACGCGACGATCGCCTGCGCGATGTCATCGCCGCTCGGGCCCGGGATGTCCCGGTCGAGCACGGCCACGTCGTAGGCGTTGATGTCCAGCAGCTCCAGGGCGACGTGCCCGTCTCCGGCGGTGTCCGCGGCGATCGCCGCGAGGCGCAACCCGTCTCGGACCGCTCCGGCCAGGGTGGGTTCGTCCTCGACGATCAGCACGCGCATGCCAGAAGCCTAAGCACACCGGCATATCGCGGGTGTATGCGAAAACGCGAACGGGCGCACAACGTCCGCCTCGATGGAGTGGAGGCATGGACACGAACACCTCTGCTCCTCTGCGACCCGGATCCGCGCCGGAATGGATCCTGCACCAGGAGCCCGACGCCGACGCACGGCGTACGGCGGAACGGATGCCTGCACCGCGGCACCCGGCGTCGAGGGCGCCCCGGCGGCACCGGCCGCTGTTCCGGTTCTTCGCCACGCTGGCGGTGCTCGCCCTGCTGGGGGCCGGCACCGCAGCCGCGGTGATCACGGCGGCCGTCACCGCGCGGCCCGACTATCCGGGGCCGGTAGCCGCGGGCGACGACGGATCCCCGTCCGCACGCAGCGGCGGCATGCCGACCGCAGAGGACGGCTACCTCGCGGACGGCGACTCGGTGGCGCTGTCGGACGATGTGCCCGCGGTCGCGAAGCTGGAACCCGCTCTGCGCGAGGCGCTGGGGCAGGCGCTCGCCGCGGCCGAGGAAGACGGGCTCGAGCTGCGGGTGGCGAGCGGCTGGCGCTCGAAGGCGTACCAGGCCTGGCTGCTGCGCGATGCCGTGCGCACCTACGGATCCGAGGCCGAGGCGTCGCGGTGGGTCGGCACCCCGGAGACGTCGCTGCACGTCAAGGGTCAGGCGGTCGACATCGCCCCGTACAACGCCGCGGACTGGCTGAACCGCCATGGCGCGCAGTTCGGACTGTGCCGCACGTACGACAACGAGGCCTGGCACTTCGAGCTGAACCCGTCCGCGATCGACGCGGGCTGCCCGGCGATGTACCGCGACCCCACGGAGGATCCCCGGATGCGGGGATGATCGGGCCGTGCGGCGCGGATCCGCCGCCCTCCCTCTGTTCACTGGTCGCAGATTGCGGTTCTGGGCACGCGAAACCCGCAATTTGCGACCAGTGAGCGGGGTGGCCGGCGAACGCGGGGATCGGCGAACGTGGCGCTCGGTGAGCGTGCGGCGCGGCGTGACTGCCGGGGCGGACTACTTGTAGAAGCCGTCGCGCAGGTTGATGCCGTGCTCGAGCCAGGCCTTGAGCGCGGCGAGCATGCCGGTCCAGCCCTCGCAGTTGCCGAAGGCGCTCTTCGCACCGCCCGAGGTCGCGCGCCACGTCGACTCGGTGATGGTGACGAGGGTGCGTGCGCCGTCATCGATCGGGGCGAAGGCGAACACCGTGCGGGTGGTGCCGGTGTCGTTGCTGCCGGGCGCGGCCGCCCACTCGATCACGATGCGCTCCGGAGCCTTCGCCTCGACCACCACGACGGGGAAGCGTCCGGGGAAGTCGGCGAAGTCCCAGCTCACGTCGGCGCCGGGTTCGAGACGGCCCCGGGCTCCGCCGGTGGTGAAGTAGTGCGAGAGCTGCGCCGGATCGGCGACCGCCTCGTAGACCTCCGCCGGCGGACGGGAGACGCGGCCGGAGACGGAGAAGGACAGTTCTGTGAGCGGAGCCATGTCCGCAGCGATTTCGATCTGAGACATGTTGTAAGATTACAACATGAATGCGGGGGAGGGAACCGAGGACGACGATCTGGTCTTCAAGGCGCTCGCCGCTCCCGTCCGCCGCCGGATGCTCGACGCCTTGCGCGCGGCGCCGCGAACGACGGGTGAGCTGTGCGCGTGCTTCCCCGAGCTCGACCGCACTACCGTGCTGCAGCACCTGAAGGTGCTCGAGCGCGCCGAGCTCGTGATCGGTCGCCGCGAGGGCAGGGAACGCCACCTCACGCTCGCCCCGCTGCCGATCAAGCGGATCCACGACCGCTGGATCGGCGCCTATGCCGCGGCCGCGGTCCAGCTGCTGGACGACCTCGACCGCGGCTGATGCGGCGACGGCCGAGCCGTTGACCGAGTCGCCTCTGTGGGGTCGTTGAGCGAGCACGGCCGGAGGTCGAGCGAGACGAAACGGAGCGGGCCGCGTTTCGTCTCGGTCGCTTCGCGTCCTCGCTCAACGACCCGGGGGAGACGTGACGCGGTCTCGGATCCTTCAGCCCTCCGGCGCCATCTCGAAGTCGTACCAGGCCGGCACCGGACGGCCGGGGAACGCCTCGTGCCACAGGGCCGACATGCTCAATTCGCCCTCGCGGAGGTTCGGCACCTCGAAGCGCTCCTCGAGGATCCGACCTGCCGCGTCGGTGTCTCCGGTGGCGAGGGCGGCGCGGATCTCCACGACGCGGAACCGCCCGAGCGTGCGCAGCGCGGCGGGCAGCGTCTCGACCAGGGTGCGCGCCTCATCGGCGCGCCCATCGGAGAGCAGCGTTTCGGCGAGTTCGAGCGCGAGCGGCACGAGGTCGGGGGCGAGTTCGCGCGCCTCGGCGAGCCGGCTGATGCCCTGCTCCTGCGCCGCGGAGCCGCCGTCGGATTGGCGCAGGGCGAGGCCGAGCCCGCGCAGGGCCCAGGCACTGCGTCGATGCCGCAGCGATGCCTCGTAGTGCGAGATCGCGGTGCCGTGCTCGCCGCGCGCATGCGCGATGGTGGCGCGGTGATAGTGCGTCAGCCAGGTCGAGGGGGCCTCGGCGAGGAGGTGGTCCCACTCGTCTCCGGTGACATAGGAGGCTGGGGCGACGGACGGATCCGGTTCCGTGACTCCCGCAGTCGGGTCGGTCGAATCGGGGGTGCCGTCGAGCAGGAAGGCCCAGTACGCGCCCTCGTCCCCGTCGCGCACGAACCGCACTCCGGGAAGGAAGGTGAAGACCGAATCGTCGCGGCTCGCGAGCTCCTGCTCGAGCGCACCCCAGGGCGACCCCACCGACAGCAGCGCATCCGGAGCGATCTCGGCAGCGGCTTCGAGCCGGGCGATGCCGGCGGATCCGGCGGCCTCCGTCGCCTGCAGCACCTGGGCGCCGACGACGGCGACGTCCTCGTTCCAGGATCCGTCGAGGTTCGGATCCGAAAGCGCCAGCGGCAGGAACGTCTCGGTCCACTCCCACGTGGCGCCGCCGGGTATGCGCAGATGCTCGTACTGGGTGGCGGCGAGCCCGGCCTGGATCTCGAAGTAGGCGCCGGTCTCGCCGCCGAGCCAGTCGCACCACCGGCGCCCGCCCGGGGTGTCGCCCCAGACGAACAGCTTGCGGCCGAGCAGGCGCGCGGTCGAAACGTGGGCGAGGCCGGATCCGTCCGCGTCGACGGCGGCGATCCAGGGCCGCGGTGCTGGCGCGCCTGGAGTGGCGTCCGCCGCGAGGCCGGGAGCGAGGTCGAAGAAGTAGTCCGCAGCGGCGGGTGCGGAGGCGGGGCGTCGTGGATCCGTCTCGGTCAGGTCCACCCGGCCGAGAGCGCCGTCGTAGCCGGTCATGTAGGCGTGCGTCGCCGGTGCGAACACCCGGCTGCCCTCGGTCTGGGCGACGGCGATGTTCGTCCACCAGTACATCCCGGTCTCGCGATCGCGCGGGTTGCGCACCCGCGCCCGCACGTGCAGGGCGGCGCCGTCGAGCGTCGCGTCGAGCTGCAGGATCAGCCCGCGCACGCGCTCGTACTCCCACATCCGCAGGATCGGCTCGCCGTCGGCGCCGGTGATCTCGGCGGCGTACAGCGGGGAGCAGGTCAACGGCCAATGGCCGCGCATGCCGATGTTCCACTCTGCTCCGCCGGAGAACCAGGCGTCGCGCAGCGCGAGATTCGCCGGCTGGAAGACGGCATTGCGGTACACGAGGTCGCGGCCGGTGGCCTTGTCGAACAGGCGCACGAGCCGGCCGCCCAGGTCGAGCGCGAACTCGGCGCGCAGTTGCCCGTTCTCCAGCACGGCGACGCGCATCGGCGCGGGTGTGCGCTCGCGGTCGTAGCCGTCCTGCAGCAGGTACGGATGGACCGACGAGACCTGCCCGTACCGGATGTTGGCCGCCATCTCGGCGGGCAGCCCCTCTGTGGTGGCCTCGTACGGCGCCTGCGGCATGGCGGCGATCGCGGGGAGGGGGTTCGCGGATCCGACGGGGGCGGTGGGGAGGACGACCTGGGTGACGGTCAACGTTGCGCTCATCGTTCCCCAGTATCCACGCCGGGGCTGTGCGCCGGGAAGGAATCGGATCCGGATCCGCCTCGGCTTCCATCTTCGAGTCGTCCCCTCCAGTACGACCTATGGACCGTGCTCAGGGGGACGACTCGAAGGTGGAGCCCCCACGTACGATGCCGGGCGCGGCGGGATCGGGCCGGAGCGCCCGCGTACGCTGAGCGGGTGCCCGAGTTCCCGTACGCCCGCCTGCGCCGGTTCCCCGACGTGGAGGCGCCGAACCTGCAGGCGTGGGACGCGACGGATGAGCTCCTCGTCGACGCGGCACAGGTCGTCGCTGCGGAGCACGGGATCGACGGATCCGCGATCGCCGTGATCGGCGACGGATACGGCGCGCTCACGCTGCCTCTCCTCACTGCGGGCCTGGACGGCGTGCGGGTGCACCAGGATCTGGTGACGGGGCGCCGGGCACTGGCCCGCAATGCGGCCGAACTCGGGGCGGCGGGCTTCGCTGCGCACGAACTCGACGCCGAGCTGCTGCGCGACGCGCGGCTCGTGCTGCTGCAGCTGCCGAAGGGGCTCGCCGAGCTCGAGGAGATCGCGGATGCGGTCGCGCGCTGGGCGGCGCCCGACGTCACGTTGCTCGCCGGCGGACGCGTGAAGCACATGACCCTGGCGCAGAACGACGTGCTCGCCCGGTTCTTCGGGCGGGTGCAGCCGCAGCGTGCGGAGCGGAAGTCGCGCCTGATCGTCGCGGCGGATCCGCAGCCGGTGCTTTCGGGCCTGCCGTTCCCGGTGCCGACGACGCATCCTGAGTTCGGGCTCACGCTGTGCGCGCACGGCGGGGCGTTCGCCGGCGACCGCATCGACATCGGCACCCGGGTGCTGCTGAACGTGATGCGCGAGCGGGCCCCGGAGCTCGCCGCCCTGGCCGGACGGGAGGGGCTGACCGCCGTCGACCTCGGCTGCGGCACCGGCGCGCTCGCCGCGTCGCTGGCCCTCGCGGTGCCGAGTGCGCACGTCGTCGCCACCGACCGTTCCGCCGCGGCGGTGCAGTCGGCCCGCGCCACGATGACGGCGAGCGGCATCGCCGACAGGGTGACCGTGACGCTCGACGACGCCGGATCCGGGATCCCGGACGGATCCGTCGACCTCGTGCTGCTGAACCCGCCGTTCCACCTCGGCGCCAGCGTCCATGAAGGGGCAGGAAGCCGGCTCATCGACGCGGCCGCGCGGCTGCTCCGTCCCGGCGGCGAAGTATGGACCGTGTTCAACTCGCACCTCGACCACCGTCGCGCGCTCGCCGCCGCGGTCGGCGAGACCGACCAGCTCACGCGCACCCCGAAGTTCACGGTCACACGGTCCGTGCGGCGCTGACCGCCTGACGGACCCGGTCCGACGCGCGTCACGGCGGCTCGAGAGTGCTGTGCGCCTCCGCGCGTCTCGTGCCAATCCGAACGCAGGGGCCACGCCTCAGGCGAGGTGTTCGGTGCGTGCTCGTCCGCCAAGTCGGGGTGGGGTGCTGGTGCCGGGTGGGGGCAGGAACCACACTCTGGACGCACCGGGAGCTGCGGGTGCGGGTTCGATGCAGTCTTCGGCCGAGCATCACCCGCTGGCCTGACCGAACGTGGCAGGGTCGACGGGGCGCTTCGCGCGGGGCAGATTCGCGACCACGAGCAGGTACGAATCCGTGACCAGGTCGTCTATCAGCGGCGTCGGCAGGCCGCCTGAGGGGCGCACCGTGATCCAGTGCTTCTTGTTCATGTGATAGCCCGGCGTGATCGCGTCGTACTGTTCCCGGAGCGCCTTGCCGTCTTCCGGGTCGGTCTTCAGGATGACGATCGGCTCTCCCGTCACGTCGGTGAGCAGCATGAAGACCCGGTCGCGGACTTTGTAGACCTCCCAGCCGGGCCCGAACGGGTGCTCCAGCCCGGCGCCGGGGAGTTCTTCCGCGCGATCGCGTGCACGCCCCTGCAGTTCCTCGCCATCCATGCGTTCCCCCTCATCCCGTCGCGCGCACCCTAGGTCATCGACCTCGGATTTGCCACGGGATCAGGTTCTCGTTACGTTGGAATGCGGGCCTGATGGCCCAAGACCAGTCCGCGGCCGCGTCCTTCTTTCGATTCTGCTGTGCACGAAGAGGCGTGGGCGTACGGTCGATGATCTCTGTTGAGGATCCGAAATCCTCCTCCTGCGCCGCCAGCATGGCTTGGTTCGAAACGGCCCTGTGATCATCACCCGGGCGAGACCGATGCAGGCCTCCCCTCGAGGTGAGGCCGCGGGGGAAACGTGTCCGAAACCGCTCTGGAAGCGCGTCATCTGTTCAAGGTGTTCGGGAGGAATCCGAACCAGGCCGTCCGCCGGCTGAAGGCCGGCGAGACCCGATCCGAGGTCGCCGACGCCGGCACCGCCGCCGTCATCGACGCGAGCTTCACCGTCAACCGCGGCGAGATCTTCGTCATCATGGGACTGTCCGGATCCGGCAAGTCCACCATCATCCGCATGCTCAACGGCCTGCACGAGGCGACCGACGGCTCCGTGCTCGTCGCCGGGGATCCGATCACCGGGATTACGGCGTCGCGTCTGCGTGAGATCCGCCGCGATCGCGTGTCGATGGTGTTCCAGCACTTCGCCTTGCTGCCGCACCGCACCGTCGCCGCGAACGTGGCCTACCCGCTTGAGCTGAAGGGCATCGGCAAGGCCGAGCGCCTGGCCAAGGCCGAGGAGATCCTGGGTCTCGTCGGCCTCGAGGGGCAAGGCGAGAAGCTGCCGTCCGAGCTCTCCGGCGGCATGCAGCAGCGCGTGGGCATCGCCCGTGCGCTCGCGGCCGACAGCGACATCCTGCTCATGGACGAGGCGTTCAGCGCGCTGGATCCGCTGATCCGCCGGGAGATGCAGGAGCAGCTGCTCGAGCTGCAGCAGAAGCTGCAGAAGACCATCGTGTTCATCACGCACGACCTGAACGAGGCCATGTTCCTCGGCGACCGCATCGCGGTGATGCGCGACGGCCGCATCGTGCAGATCGGCACGCCAGAGGACATCCTCACGGACCCGGCCAACAGCTATGTCGAGCAGTTCGTGCAGGATGTCGACCGCGCCCGGGTGCTCACCGCGGCGAACGTCATGGAGCGTCCGCGCCCCGTCGTCTCCGAGAACGCCGGTCCGCGCACCGCGCTCAAGCAGATGCGCGACGCCTTCATGTCGGCGACGTACGTCGTCGGCCGCGACCGCAAGCTCATCGGCATCGTCACCGACCGTGACGTCGTCAAGCTGATCCGCCGCGGGGAGAGCACGATCACGTCGGTGCTCAAGCCCGCTACGCAGGTCGTCGACGAGGACGAGATCCTGATGAACCTGTTCATCCCGGCCGTGGAATCCCCAGTGCCGCTCGCCGTCGCCGACGCGGAGGGGCGCCTCGTCGGCGTGATCCCGCGCATCACGCTGCTCGCCGCGCTCGGCCCTGGCCCTGGTGCCACCGGCGAGATCAACCTGCCGGTGCTGCCGCTGCCGCAGGCGGAGGTCGACGCCATCCTCGACGACGGCTGGACGGCGCCGACCACCGGAAACACGCCGACCACGTCGCCCACCCCGGATGCGCCGAACGAGGAGATCACCCGATGAACGTCCTGCCCATCGGATCCTGGGTCGCTGTCGCGGTCGACTGGATCAAAGCCAACCTGGACGGCCTGCTGCACGTCATCTCAACCGTCGTGTCGTTCCTCGTCGACGGCCTGAGCTTCCTGCTGCTGATGCCCTGGTTCTACGTCGTGATCATCATCGCGGCGCTGATCGCCTGGCTCGTCCGCTCGTGGCGCCTGGCGATCGGCACCGTGATCTCGTTCGGACTGATCGTCGCGATGGGCCTGTGGGTCCCCGCGATGCAGACGCTCGCGCTGGTGCTCGTCGCCGGAGCGGTCGCCGTGGTGATCGCGATCCCGCTCGGCATCTGGTCGGCCCGGAACGCCACCGTGCGCGCGGTGCTCAAGCCCGTGCTCGACTTCATGCAGACGATGCCCGCCTTCGTCTACCTCATCCCCGCGATCGTGTTCTTCAGCATCGGCGTCGTGCCGGGCCTCGTGGCCACGGTCATCTTCGCGCTGCCGCCCGGCGTGCGCTTCACCGAGCTCGGCATCCGCGGGGTCGACTCCGAGACCGTCGAAGCCGGGCAGTCGTTCGGCGCGACGCCGGGCCAGATCCTGCGCGGGATCCAGCTGCCGCTCGCGATGCCGACGATCCTCGCCGGCGTCAACCAGGTCATCATGCTCGCGCTCTCGATGGCCGTCATCGCCGGCATGGCCGGCGCCGACGGGCTCGGCAAGCTCGTGGTCGAGGCGATCTCGACCGTCAACATCGCCAAGGGCGTCGAGGCCGGTCTCGGCGTCGTGCTGATCGCGGTCTTCCTCGACCGGGTCACCGCGTCGCTGGGGTCGCTGGGGCAGCACCCCGGGTCGCTGCTCGGCGTGCTGGCGCGCCGCCGTTCGGCGCGGCGCCTGGCCGCGGCGTCCGCTGTCGCCGACCAGGTCCCCGAAGCATCCCTGGAGGAGAAGGAGCTGCAGCATGCGTAAGAGCAGGATCACCGCCCTCGCGGCGCTCGGCGTCGCGGCTGTCCTCACCCTGGCCGGATGCGCGAGCGACGGCGCCGGTGGCACCCTCGAGATGGCAGGCAAGGCGCCGGCGAACGATGCCGGATCCGGTGACAAGGGCACGATCACGATCGGGTTCCTGCCCAGCTGGACGGACGGGCTCAGCACCGCGTACCTGCTGCAGGACCAGCTCGGCAAGATGGGCTACGACGTCAAGATGCAGACGCTCTCCGACGCGGGACCGCTGTATGCGGGGCTGTCGCAAGGGGATGTGGACATCTTCCCGTCGGCGTGGCCCGAGGTCACGCAGAAGGCGTACATGGACAAGTACCAGGGGTCGATCGACGACCTCGGGACGTACTACGACAACGCCCGCCTCACGATCGCGGTGCCGAAGTACTCCGATATCGACTCGATCGACGAGCTCAAGGGCAACGCCTCGAAGTTCGGCGGCAAGATCATCGGCATCGAGCCGGGTGCCGGCCTCACCGCCCAGACCCAGAAGATGATGCCGGAGTACGGCCTCGACGGCGAGTATCAGCTCGTGACCTCGTCGACCGCGGCGATGCTCACCGAGCTGAAGTCGGCGACGGACAAGAAGCAGGACATCGCGGTGACCCTGTGGCGTCCGTTCTGGGCCAACAGCGCCTACCCCGTGAAGGACCTCAAGGATCCGAAGGGCGCCATGGGCAAGCCCGAGGGGCTGCACTTCCTCGGCGCGAAGGACTTCGCGAAGAAGCACCCGGACGCCGCCGCGCTGATCGGCAAGATCAAGCTCGACGACGCGCAGTACGGCTCGCTCGAGGACATGGTCGTGAACCAGTTCGGCGAGGGCAAGGAGCCCCAGGCGATCGATGCCTGGGTCGAGAAGTACGGCAGTGAGTTCGACTGGGCGAAGAAGTAGGGCCGCGGTTCGCCTGACCCGGCTGTGTGTGACGCCTGCAGGACCCCGATACGGATGCACGACCAGATCCGAGAACGGGCCCTGCAGGCGTCGCATGGTCCTGCAGGCGTCGCAGAGCCCCAGGCCCACAGGGTCGAGGCCGCTATGCTGTACCCCCGTGGGGTATTGGATCCGTGGCCGGGACACGTCGTCGACGTGGTCGCTGCGGATCCTGTTCCTCGTCTCCGCGGTGATCGTCGGACTTCTCGGCATGCATGTACTCGCGGGGCACGGCACGTCGGCGACCGCGGAGCGCGCCGTGCACGGCGTGATGGCGGGTACCGCGGCTACCGCACACGTCGCGGACGCTCAGGCGCCGACGTGCACGACGGGTTCGACATCCGCGAGTGAAGCCATGACGGCCCGCGACGCGATGGCCGCACCGACGCAGGGCTGCGCGGACTGTGCCGAGCACGCCGTGATGGCCCCGTCCTGCACGCTCGCGCCGATCGCCACCGCCGCGCTTCCGGGGCCTCCCGCGGAAGACCTCCGCCCTGCGCTCGCCGTCGTCGTCGCGTCCTCCGCGGCGGTCACGGCAGAGCCCCGCCCTCCGAGCATGGCCGTCCTCTGCATCAGTCGCAGATGAGCCGGATCCTGCGCGTCCCGCACACCCCGCTCCGCGGGCGGACGCGCTGGAACGGCTTCGCGCCCGCCCTCCGGCGGTGCGCGTCATCGACGACGAAAGCAGAGAACGACATGACCATCCGAACCCTTCACCGTGCCCTCGCGATCGGGTCGATCGCCCTCGCCGGGGCCGCCCTCACCGCCTGCGCGCCCACGACCGGCCACTCCGGGATGCCGGGGATGACGCACGGCGCGTCCGCCCCGGTGACCGGATCCGCCCAGGGATCTGCGAACGATGCCGACGCGATGTTCGCGACCATGATGATCGACCACCACCAGCAGGCCGTCGACATGAGCGACACGCTGCTCGCCAAGACCGGCGTGGATCCGCGGGTCGCCGACCTCGCGACCAGGATCAAGGCCGCGCAGGCGCCCGAGATCGCGACCATGCGCGACTGGCTCGATGGCTGGGGCGTGCCGCTTGCGGCCCCTGGATCCATGGGACACGGCGACGGCATGATGAGCGAGACCGACATGGCCGCGCTCGAGGCCGCGTCGGGCGCCGAGGCGGGGAAGCTCTTCCTGCGGCAGATGATCGCGCACCACGAGGGCGCAGTCGAGATGGCCCGCACCGAGAAGGGCGATGGCAAGGATCCTCGTGCCGTCGCTTTGGCGAGCACGATCATCGACGCCCAGACGGTCGAGATCGCCGAGATGAAGGGGCTCCTGGCGCAGCTCTGACGCCCTCCGCGGGACCTGCCTCCGCTCACTGGTCGCGAACTGCCCCCATTTCGCTCGAATGACGGCAATTCGCGACCAGTGAGCGGGTCTGCACCCGCCGCCGGCGACGGCGCTGTCGACCCGCCTGGCCGGGATGCCGCGGGGGCTCAGACCTCGGCGGTGACCAGGGGATCCGGTGCCCGGCGCGTGACGACCCCACCTGCCTCGGTCGCGTAGCCGTTGCGCGCCCAGTACTCGTATCCTCCGTACAGCTCGCGCGTATCCAGGCCGGCCGCGAGCAGGATCCGGGCCGTCGCCGTCGCGCCGTTGCAGCCCGGCCCCCAGCCGTAGACGATCAGCGTGCGGTCACGGGGGAGCTCGTGGATCCGCGCCTCCAGGCCGTGCGTGGGCACGTGCAGGGCGCCGGCGATGTGGCTGTGATCCCACGACTCCCGGCGGCGCGTGTCGACGAGCACGGCCTCGCCTGCTGCGACGGCCTGTGCCGCGGCGACCACGTCTATCTCGTATGCCAGGCGTACGTCGACGTGCGCGAGTCGCGCCGCGATGGATCCGTCTGCGGCGGCGATGTCGGCTCCGCTCATCTGCATCCTCCTCCGCCCAGGCTCAGCCGCGGGTGCGGGCCTCGTCGAGATAGGCGTATGCGGTCACCCGCGAGATGCCCAGTCGCTTCGCGATCGTCTCGATCGACTTGCGCATCTGGGTGGCTCCGCGCTGGTCGAGGCGCTCGAGCACGGTGATCTTGTCCTCGCGTGACATCTGCTCGACGGGGCGGCCGATCTCGGCGATCGCCTCGGTGATCATCGAGTCCATCACCGACACCAGATCGCTGCCGAAGTGCTCACGGGGGCCGTTGTCCGCCGCACCCTGCACGGGGAGCAGGGCCTCGAGCATGTTCCTGGCCTGCTGGATCGGGCTGAGGTCGACGTTGATGCAGAACGAGGCGATGATGTCGCCGGCAGCGTTGCGGAAGTACACCGATGAGCAGCGCAGCTCGCGACCGTCGCTCGTGAAGCCGCGGTATCCGAAGGCGTCGTGGTCCTTCTGCCGATCCTTCATCACGTCCAGGCCCAGCGAGGTCGACGGCCCGCCGACGGCGCGCCCGGTGACATGGCCGTTCTCGATGGCCATGATGGTGTGCCCGAGGTCGACGTCGGCGCCGTCGAGATTGTGCAGCACGACCTCGACAGAGGGACCGGCGGCCGTGGCCAGCGCCCGCATCACGGGGCGGTACAACCGCAGCACCTCCTCGGCGCTCTCGTACGTCTGGTGGGCGGCATCGCCGGCCAGTGCGGTCGCAGCGGCCTCCATCGTCGCCGGATTCGCCATCATCCACCTCCACTTTACAAAAAGTCCAGCTAGTAGACATACTGTCTACGTCGCGGCTATCTTAGCGAGGACAGCCTTTCACGTCGAGGGCTGACCCCCGATCTCTCCCGCAGTTCCCGAGCAAGGAGGCTCCCATGGCAACAGTCGCATCACCCGGCCTCACGCCCCACCAGCGCAAGACCGTCGCCGGTGGCGCGATCGGCACGCTCATCGAGTACTACGACTACTACCTCTACGGTCTCGCGTCGGCCGCCGTCTTCCCCGCGGTGTTCTTCTCGTCCGATGACCCGGTGGTCGCGCAGCTCTCGTCGTTCGCGACGTTCGCAGTCGGATTCTTCCTCCGTCCCGTCGGCGGCGTCATCTGGGGCATCATCGGTGACCGGGTCGGCCGCAAGGTCGTCCTGATGAGCACCGTGATCGGCATGGGGCTCGCGACGACCGCCATCGGCCTCATCCCGCCGGACCACGCCATCGGCGTCGCTGCGCCGATCCTGCTGCTCGTGTGCCGTCTGTTCCAGGGCTTCTTCGTCGGCGGTGAGATGGGCGGCGCGGCGACGATGGTCGTCGAGGCCGCGCCGATCGGCAAGAAGGGCCTGTACGGCGCCTTCCTCATCAGCGGCGCCGGCATCGCCAACGTCGTCTCGGGTGGCCTCATGGCGGCACTGGGACTGACGCCCGGCTCTTGGTTCATCGAGTGGGGTTGGCGCATCCCCTTCGTGTTCTCGATCGTTCTCGCGATCGCCGCCGTCATCCTGCGCCGTCACCTCGAGGACTCCGACGAGTTCATCGAGACGCAGGCCCTGCACCTGAACGCCACCGGCAAGAAGCCGAACCCGCTGGTCGAGGCGTTCCGCCACCCGAAGAACGCGATCATGGGCATCCTCATCGGGCTGCCGCAGTCGATCGCCGGCTACGTCGTGCTCACCTACGGCCTCGCCTTCATGGTGAGCAACAAGCACCTGCCGGCGTGGATGGGCTTCGCGGGAACCATGATCGTCGGTCTGCTGCAGATCGTCGTCGCGCCGCTGTGGGGTGCGATCTCGGATCGGATCGGCCGTCGCACCGTGTACATCATCGGCTGCCTCGGCTTCGCCGCGATGGTCTACCCCGCCTTCCTGCTCTTCAGCACCGGCAACATGTGGCTGATCTGGCTGGGGCAGATCCTCGGCTTCGTCGTGTTCGGTGTAGCGATGCAGGCGACCCTGGCGACGATGCTGGCGGAGATGTTCGACCCGGAGGCGCGCACCACCGGCGTCAACATCGGCTACCAGATCTCCAACACCCTCGGCGGCGGACTCGCACCCATCATCTGCACGGCGTTGGTCGCCGCCGTCGGCGGAGCGATCTGGCCGGTCGTGATCTACGCCGCGGTGATCGCGATCGTCGGCGTCATCGCGACGATGCTCGCGTCCATCCGGCCCGACGTCGAGGGTGCCGGGCGGCTGCACGAGCTGGTCATCGCCCCGCGCGTGGGGGCCGACGCCTGAGCGTCATGACACCGGTGGACGCGCCGTCGTCCCCGACTGCGCGGCGCTCGGGCTCGCGCCGTGCGCAGAAGATCCCGCCCCCGATGCGGAACGCCGGGAGCGGGATCGGATGCGGATGGGCTCAGCCGAGCAGCTTCGCGAGCGCAGGAAGCTGCGCCTCGTCCTCCAGGGCGGAGCCGACGGCGACGACCCGCACGCCCGCGTCGAGGTACGCCTGGGCGTTGCCGGAGTCCATGCCGCCCGTGGCGACGAACTTCGCCTGCGGGAAGGGGCCGCGCATCGCGGGGAACCAGCCGGTGCCCAGCAGTGACGCCGGGAACGCCTTCAGCCAGGTGAGCCCGTCGCCCAGCGCGTGCTGCACCTCGGTGGCGCTCGAGACGCCGGGCAGCGCCGGCATGCCTGCCTCGTGCGAGGCCCGCACCACGTCGAGGTCGAGGCCCGGGCTCACGGTGAACGCCGCGCCCGCTTCGGCGGCCTGGTGCACGTGCTCGAGCGACACGACGGTGCCCGCTCCCACGGTCAGGCCGCGCTCGCGGGCGGCTTCGGCGAGCACGCGCAGCGCCTCGACGTCGGTCGGCGTCTGCACGGGCACCTCGACGGCCGTGATGCCGAGGTCCCAGGCGCGGGTGGCGGTCGCGAGCGTGCGCTCGACGCCCATGCCGCGCAGGATCGCCATCAGGGGCACGTCGCGGAAGATCTCGTCGAATGCGGAGTTGTCGGTCATGGTCGGGGGCCTTTCGCTTCGTCTCGCTGCACCCCCTCGGCGCAGCGTGGTCTTCTCAGTCGGGCAGGAGGTCGCCGGTGGACTGCAGCACGAGGTGCGCGCGGCGGTGGCCGGCGGCGAGGCGCTCCGCGGCCTCGGCGCCCTGCAGGTGGGCGGCCAGGTAGCCGGCCGCGAACGCATCGCCCGCGCCGACGGCCTCGACCACCTCGGTCTTGATCGCCGGAGCGAAGGTGCGCTCATCGGCGTCGCCCGTGCGGTGGAACTCGGTGGCTCCCACGTCGCCGTCCTTGACGACGAGCAGCTGCGGAGCGGGGATCAGCGCGCGCACGGCATCGGCGTCGGCCGTGCCCCACAGGCCCTCCGCCTCGTCGAGGCCGACGAACACGACATCGGCGCGGCGCGCGAGCGCGAGCAGGGTCGGGGCCGCCGCGCCCGGCGCCCACAGGGCCGCGCGGTGGTTGACGTCGAAGCTCAGGAAGCCGGATCCCGCGCCCACGCGGTCGAAGACGGCGTCGATGAGCGCGGCGCACGACTCCGAGAGCGCCGGGGTGATGCCCGACACGTGCACGAGGTCGGCCTGCTCGAGCGGAACCTCGGAGACCGTGGCGGGGCTCATCGCCGAGGCGGCCGAGCCGCGGCGGTAGTAGAGCACGCCGTGGCCCGGATCCTTGAAGTACACGCCGGTGGGCGCGGCGGGGTCATCAACGACCCAGCGGACGTCGACGCCGTGGCGGGCGACCTCGTCGCGTACCCGCACGCCGAGGGCGTCGTCGCCCACGGCGCTGACCCAGGCGGTCGGGATGCCGAGGTGCGCGGCGTGGATCGCCACGTTCGACTCGGCGCCGCCGATGAGCAGCCGCACCTCCTGGGCGGTGGCGAGCGCCTCCGCGTGGGCAGGGGTGATGAGGGCCATCGTCTCGCCGATGGCGATCATGCGTGGTGCGGAGGTCTCGGACACGGTTACCATGATGAGGCGGTCTGTGCGCACAGTGCAACGGACGTTGCGATATATGCACAACGAGGACGAAAGGCGTGAGATGAACGACCGGGACGACGAACTGCTGACGGCGCGGGACAAGGGGATCCCGGAGCGCGCGATCGGTATGACCGCATCCGCCTTCCTCGCGACGAAGCCGCGCCTCGACGAGTTCTGGACGCCGCTGATCGTGCTCGACGACGCCGGTATGCAGGCGAACGTCGCGACCATGGCCGCGTGGTGCGTGGAGCGCGGCCTGGAGATCATGCCGCATGGCAAGACCACGATGGCCCCCGAGCTGTGGAAACGCCAGACCGACGCCGGCGCCCTCGGCATCACCCTCGCGACCATGGGGCAGGTGCGCACCGGCCGCGACCTCGGACTCGACTCGATCATGCTCGCCAACGCCGCCGTCGACGCCCGGTCGCTGGCCTGGCTCGCCGGCGAGCTCGCCGATCCCGGGTTCCGGTTCGTCTGCTGGGCCGACTCGCTCGCCACCGTGGACGCGATGGAGAGCGCGCTGAACGGCGTCGAGCTGCCGCGCCCGGTCGACGTCTGCGTCGAGCTGGGCGCCGCGGGGGGCCGCACGGGCGCCCGTTCCGTCGACGAGGCCATCGAGATCGCCGAGCGCCTCGCCGCCTCCGACGTGCTGCGGCTCGCCGGCGTCGCCGGCTACGAGGGCAGCATCGCGCACGACCGCTCGCCCGAGGGTCTCGCCGCCGTGCGCACCTACCTCGAGACGCAGCTCGCGCTGCACCGCGCGATCACGCCGCTCTACGACGACGGCGAGGTGTACGTCACCGCCGGTGGCAGCGCGTACTTCGAGATCGTCGCCGACGTGTGGGCGGCCGCCGAGCGCGACGGACGCACCCGGTTCACCCTGCGCTCGGGCGCCTATATCGTGCACGACGACGGGTTCTACCGCGGCATCTCGCCGTTCGACGAGGGCGGCGCGGGCGAGGGACCCCACTTCGTCAACGCGATGCACGGCATCGCCCGCGTCGTCTCCAGCCCCGAGCCCGGTCTGGCGCTGGTGGACGCCGGCAAGCGCGACTTCCCCTACGACGAGGGTCTGCCCATCCCGCGCGCCGTCGCCGCCGATCTCGCCGCGCCCTGGCAGCCGACCGAGGCGACCGTCTCGGCCATGAACGACCAGCACTCGTACGTGCGGCCGGCCGAGCCGCTGCCCGTCGGGTCAGTCGTGCGCTTCGGCCTCTCGCACCCCTGCACCGCCTTCGACAAGTGGCGCGTGCTGCCCGTCGTCGACTCCCTCGAGTCCGGTGTGGTCACCGGCCTCGTCCGCACCTACTTCTGAGGCCTTCGAGGAGCGCCATGTCCGGTCGTACAGTCCTGCGCGGTGGTTCGGTGGTCACGCCGTCCGGCACCGCGCGCGCCGACGTCGCCCTCGACGGCGCGGTGATCGCCCGGGTCGGCGAGGTCGAGGCGCGCGACGGCGACCTCGTGATCGACGCGTCCGGGCGGCTCGTCCTGCCCGGCTTCGTCGACGCGCACTCGCACGCCGACGGCCTGCTCCGCGAGCCCGAGGTCACCCGGGCGCTGCTGCGCCAGGGGGTGACCACGATCATCGGCGGACAGGACGGCGTCTCCTACGCCCCTGGCGATGGCGCGTACGCGACCGGCTACTTCGCCGCGATCAACGGACCGCACCCGGCCTACCGCGGAGGCGGAGTCGCCGAGCTGCTGGCGGCGGTCGACGGAGCTTCCGCCCTCAACGCCGCGTACCTGGTGCCCGCCGGCACCGTGCGCTTCGAGGTGTGCGGCCGACGCACCGGCCCCGCCGCCGACGCCGAGCGCGCCCGCATGGTCGAGCTCGTGGCGCAGGGCATGGCCGATGGGGCGCTGGGTCTCTCGACCGGGCTCGATTACGTGCCCGGCATCTTCCAGGACGCCGACGAGATCGCCGCGCTGTGCGTGCCGGTGGCCGCGGCCGGCGGCGTGTACGTCAGCCACATGCGCGGCGGATACGAGGCCAACACGGCGGCCGGGATCACCGAGATGGCCGAGATCTCGCGCCGCGCCGCCCGGGGTGCTGGGGCGCCGCTGCCCGTGCACGTGTCGCACCTGCACGCCGACGCCGACATCGTGCTGTCTCAACTCGGCGCGCTCGCCGAGGCCGGCGTCGACGCCACCTTCGACGCGTACCCGTACATCCGCGGCTGCACGCTGCTGGGCATGCCCCTGCTGCCGCCGGAGGTCTCGGCGCTTCCCGCCGACGAGGCCGTCGCCCGCATCGGCGACCCCGAGGGGCGCGACGCCCTGCGCACGGCGTGCATCGAGCGCGCCTCGAACAGCCCGAGTCTGGGACCGGACTGGCCCGACATGATCACGCTCGCGCACATCGCCGCATCCGAGTACGCCTGGGCGCACGGCCTGACCCTGCGCGCGGCATCCGCCCGCGCGGCCCAGGATCCGATGGACTTCGCCCTCGACCTGCTCGCGGCATCGCGCATGGAGAGCAGTGCCGTCATGGCCGTGCGCAATCCGCGGCCGGCCACCGAGCTGGCGCGCATCTTCGCGCATCCCGGCCATATCGGCGGATCGGACGGCATCTTCATCGGCGCGCACCCGCATCCCCGTGCCGCGGGATCGTTCGCCCGCTACCTGCGCGAGTTCGTGCGCGAGCTCGGCACGTGGTCGTGGGCGGATGCTGTGCACCACCTCTCCGCCCAGCCCGCACGGCGCTTCGGCCTCGGCCGCCGTGGCGTCGTCGAGGCGGGCGCGATCGCCGACCTGCTGCTCGTCGATCCCGAGGTCGTGGCCGACGGATCCACCTATGAGAACCCGCGCGAGCCCGCCGTCGGCATCGACGACGTCTTCGTCGCCGGCGTCCGCGTGCTCGCCGGGGGCGAGCTGACCGGGGCGCTCCCCGGCCGAGGCCTGCGCAGGGGAGGCGCCTGACCCATGTCGCAGAGTGTCACCCGTGCCGCCGGCATCCTTGCGTCGCTCACCGGCGGGCCCTCGGCGGTGGCCGAGCTCGCCGCGGAGTTCGGCATCCACCGCACCACCATGTTCCGCGAGCTGCAGAGCCTGGAGCAGGTCGCTTTCGTGCGGAAGCAGGCGGACGGACGCTACGCGCTGGGCATGCAGCTCGCCGTGCTCGGCGGGGCCGCGCTCGAACAGCTCGACCTGCGCGGCGCCGCCTTCGCGCAGGTGCGCCGGCTGCACCGCATCGTGGGCAACACCGTGCACGTCGGCGCGCTGATCGGCGACGAGATCGTCTACGTCGACAAGGTCGAGGACGCCGCCGGCGTGCGGATGTACTCCCGCGTCGGCGCTTCGGTGCTGCCGTACTGCAGCGGTATCGGCAAGGCAGTGCTCGCCGAGTTGCCGACCGACCGCCGCGACGCCGTGCTCGCCCGATGCGACTGGCATCCGCACACCGTCCGCACCCTGACCAGCCGCGCCGCCCTCGATGCCGACCTCGCCCTCACCGCACGACGCGGCTGGGCGTTCGACGACGCCGAGTTCGAGGACTTCGTCGGCTGCGTCGCGGTGCCGATCGTGACATCCGCCGGCGTCGTCGGCGCGCTGTCGCTCACGGCGTTGCGCGCCGCCCATAGTCGCGAGCAGCTCGAGCAGCGCGTGCCCATGCTGCGTGAGACCGCGGCAGAGATCTCCCACCAGCTGGGATGAACCGAACACCAGAACCATCCGAGAAGAAGGAGAAGAAGATGCCCAAGACCGGGTTCTACGCCGAAGGCGCCCCCGCCCCCGCCGGCCCCTACAGCCACGGCGTCGTCGCGAACGGATTCCTGTACACGGCCGGCTTCGGCCCGCAGGATGCCGCGAACGACAACGCCATCGCCGACAACGTGGGCGACCAGACCCGCCAGGTGCTGCGGAACATCCAGAAGGTGCTCGCGGAGCACGGACTGACCATGGACGACGTGGTGAAGTCGACGGTGCACCTGCAGGACCTCGCCGACTTCGCCGAGTTCAACGAGGCGTACCAGGAGTTCTTCACGGCTCCGTACCCCGTGCGCACCACGGTGGGCTCGCAGCTGGCGAACATCCTCGTCGAGATCGACGTGGTCGCCGCCCTGCCCCAGGCCTGAGACGGCGGACAGCCGGATGTCGCCCGTGAGCGGCATCCGGCTGTCAAGACCCCTGCCGTGCGGCCGCGGCGGCCCCTAATCTGTGATCATGGACGGCTTCGCGGCGGTCGACTTCGGCTTCGCGCGAGAGGTGCTCCAGCGAGGCATCGCGGCGCTCTACCTGGTCGCGTTCGTCAGCACGCTGAACCAGTTCCGTGCGCTGCTGGGCGAGCACGGCCTGCTTCCGGCGCCCGAGTTGCTCGCCTGGGCCGGATCCTCGCCGCGCGCCCGCCGACTCCTGCGCCCGACGCTGTTCCTGCGCGTCCGCTACACGGACCGGCGGCTCCTGGCGCTCTGCATCGCGGGCGTCGTCGTCTCCGCCGCGCTCGTGGCGGGGATCCCGCAGCTCGCGCCGCCGTGGGTGCCGATGGTGAGCTTCCTGCTGCTGTGGCTCGGGTACATGTCGATCTCGTCGATCGGGCAGACCTTCTACGGCTTCGGCTGGGAGATGCTGCTGCTCGAGGCCGGGTTCCTCGCCGCGTTCCTCGGATCCGGCTCCCAGCCGCCGCCGACCGTGGTCATCATGCTGTTCTGGTGGCTCGTGATCCGGCTCGAGTTCGGCGCGGGCATGATCAAGATCCGCGGCGGTCGCGAGTGGCGCGACCTCACCGCACTCATGTACCACCACGAGACCCAGCCCATGCCGGGCCCGTTCAGTCGCCAGGCGCATCTGCTGCCGCCCTGGTTCCACCGGCTCGAAGCGGTGGGCAACCACATCGCGCAGCTCGGTGCACCGTGGCTCCTGCTCGCGCCGATCCTCGGACTGTGGATCCCCGGTGCTGTCCCTGCCCTCATCGGAGCGGTCGGCGCGGGGATCGTCATCGCGACCCAGCTCTGGCTCATCGTGACGGGCAACTTCGCCTGGCTGAACTGGGCGACCGTCGTGATCGCGTTCTCGGCGATCGGGATCCCGCTCGGCATGCCGCACCGCGCGGAGACCGCACTGCCGTGGGTGATCGACGGCCTGTCGCTGCCGTGGTTCGTGGTCACCTCGGTGGTCGGTGTGCTCTACGTCTGGCTCTCGGTGCCGGCGGTGCGCAACCTGTTCTCGCGCAGCCAGGCCATGAACGCGTCGTTCAACCGCTGGCAGCTCGCGAACGCCTACGGTGCCTTCGGCACGGTGACCAAGGAGCGGATCGAGATCGTGGTCGAGGGCACGCTGCTGCCCGACGCGGATCCGGATCCGCTCGCGGGCGAATGGCGCGAGTACGGCTTCAAGGGCAAGCCCGGCGATCTGCACCGGATCCCCCGACAGTTCGCGCCGTACCACCTGCGCCTCGACTGGCTGATGTGGTTCCTGCCGCTGGGGCGGATGTACGAGGACTGGTTCGCGATGCTTCTCGTGCGACTGCTCGAGGCCGACGCGCCCACGCTGCGGCTGCTGCGACACGACCCGTTCGGCGGGGCGCGCCCGGCGCAGGTGCGCGCCGTCGCCTACCGCTACCGGTTCACGACCCGCGCACAGCGCCGGGAGAGCGGCCAGGTATGGATCCGCGATCGCCGCCGGGTGGTGGTGCGGCCGCTGTCGCTGGGCGACGACGACGGTTCGATGTAGCCGCCGCTATGCCGAACGCGGCGTTGCTCCCTGCGCGGCAACCCCTGACGCGGGTGGCGTCCACTCCCGTCGCCTGCGCAGCGGCGGCGACATATATCGTCCGCATATCGAGAACCGGATACGCCCCGGCAACCCGGCGCTCGCTTGACTCGATCCCATGCCATCGCCAGCTTCGGAACTCGTCGTCCATGAGGACGCGCTCCGCGAGAACACCGCGCGATTCCACGCCCTGACCGGGGGACGGCTGATGGCGGTCCTCAAGGCGGACGCGTTCGGACACGGGGACGTCGCCTCCGCGGTGCTCGAGGCGGGCGCGGGCTCGATCGGCGTGACCAGCATCGACGAGGCGCTCGCACTGCGGCAGGCGGGCATCGGCGCTCCGATCCTGAGCTGGCTCAACACGCCGGACGCCGACTTCGAGACGGCGCTGCGTGCGCGCATCGATCTCGCCGTGCCGAACCTCGAGCTGCTCTATGCGATCGCCGGGGCGGCGCGGGCGACGGGAACCGCAGCCCGGGTGCACCTGCACGTCGACGTCGGCACGGGCCGTGACGGCTGTCCGCCGCGGGACTGGGCCACGCTGTGCGCGCTCGCATGCGAGCAGGAGGCGACGGGTGCCCTGCGCGTGGTGGGCGTGATGGGGCACATGTCCTGCGCCGATGATCCGGAGAGCGGCCAGAACGTACGCGACCGCCTGGTCTTCGAGAACGCGATCCGCAGCGCCCGTCGACGCGGACTGCGCCCGCACCTCCTGCACCTCGCCGCCACGGCGGCGACGCTCACCGGCACTGCAGCCGGATACGACCTGCATCGCGTCGGCGCCGGACTGTTCGGCATCGATCCGTCCCGCACGACCGATGATCTGCGGCCGGCCCTGAGCCTCACCTCGACCGTCGTGTCCGCCCGTGAGGTGCCGGCGGGCACCGGCGTCGGATACGGCCACGATTTCGTCACCCCCGCTCGCACCGGTCTGGCGCTGCTGCCCCTCGGATACGCCGACGGACTGCCGCGGGCGGCATCGGGGCGGGCCGAGGTGCTGGTGCGCGGCCAGCGGCGCGCGCTGGTGGGCAGGTTCTCGATGGACATGGTCGTCGTCGACACCGGCGAGACGCTGCTGCGGCCGGGCGAGCGCGTGACGATCTTCGGCCCCGGCCGGGACGGCGAGCCGACCGTCGCGGAATGGGCGGCCTGGTCGCACACCATCGAGCACGAGATCGTCACCGCGGTCGGCGCGCGGACGTCTCGGATCCCACACGCCCTCGACACGTCGACCACCCGATCGACCGAACTCTCAGGAGACATCGCATGCCTCAGCACACCCGCCGCCGGATCGCCGTCATCGGCGGCGGCGCGAACGACGAGCACCCGGTCTCCCTCGCGTCCGCGGCCGGCGTCACGCGAGCTGTCCGCGCGCTGAGGCACATCGCGGTCCCGCTCACCATCGGCGAGGACGGCACCTGGCGGGACGATCAGGACGTCGCGCTGCCCGCCCATCGCGCGGTCGAGCTCCTCACAGGCTGCGACGTCGCGTTCCCCGTGCTGCACGGCGAACGGGGCGAGGACGGCACGATCGCGGGGCTGCTCGAGCTCTGCGGAGTCCCCTTCGCGGGCTCCCCGGTGCGGGCGGGCGCCCTGGGGATGGACAAGCACGCCACGAAGCTGATCGCGGCGTCGCTGGGGATCGCGACGGCGAACGGGCGCGTGGTCGCATCCGGTGACGCGGCCGGAATTGCCGCGGCCGGTCTGACCCCGCCCTTCGTCGTGAAGCCCGCGAGCGGCGGATCCAGCAACGGGGTCTTCGTGGTCCCCGACGTCGCCGGTCTCGCGGACGCCGTCGATCGCGCGAGGGCGTTCGGGGATCCGGTGCTGATCGAGGAGTACGTCACCGGCCGGGAGGTCGACATCGCCGTCTTCCGCGACCGGCGCCGCGCGCCGCGTGTCGGCGCCACGCTCGAGATCTCCGTGGCGCCCGGCGACGTGTTCGGGGCGACGGAGAAGTACGACGGCAGCGCACGATTCACGGTGCCGGCCCCGATCGACGACGCCGACGAGGCGGCCGTCCGCGCGGCGGCGACCCGGCTCTACGATGCACTGGGGTGCGCCGGGGTCGCCCGCTTCGACTTCTTCGTGACCGCCGCCGGCCCGGTGCTCAACGAGGTGAACACGACACCGGGGATGACCGAGCGCTCCCAGGTGCCGCTGATGTACGCGGCGACCGGGCTCGACTACACCGGGTTGATCGCCGAGCTCCTGGACGCCGCGCTGCCGCCGGCCCCGCAGGAGGAGGATCCGGGTGAGGAGCGGCGTTCCGGTGCAGCGCCGAGCGAGTCCGGATCCGCCACGTGACGGTCGGTGGAGCGTCCCCCACGCCCCGGCTGGCCTGGGCGGACACCGCCAAGGGGCTGCTGATCGTCCTCGTCGTGTTCTGGCACGTCGTGATGAAGAGCTACCTCACGATCGACTGGAGGCTCGGGATCCCCATCCCCGGCGTGTGGGGGCTCATCTCCGACATCGCCTACCCGGTGCGGATGCCCCTGTTCTTCCTCATCTCCGGTTGCTTCGCGGCGAACGCCGTCGCCCGGCCGTGGGCGGCGGTCTTCCGTGGGCGAGTCGTGCGCTTCCTGTACCTCTACCTGCTCTGGACCCTCATCCACATGGCGACGATGTGGGCGTTCCCCGACTTCCCGACCCTGGTCCCGCGATCCATCGCGGAGTTCGTCGAGGCGATCACGATCAGCCCGCCGAACGCCTGGTACCTCTACGCACTCGCGCTCTACTTCCTCGTCGCGAAGGGGTTGCGCCGTCTGCCGTCCTGGATCCCTCTGGCCGCCGCGGCCGCACTGACGACCGCCGTGGGTGCGGGGCTCATCGACATCGTCAGCAACCGCGGATCGCTGCTCGCCAACCTGCTCTACTTCCTCATCGGCACCACGTTCACGCAGCGGATCATCCGTCTCGCGGCCCGCCCGCGCCCTCTGCTCGCGACCGCATCCGTGGTGCTCTACCTGGGCGCCTTCGCGGTGGTGCGGGTGACCGGGACGGAGCAGATCCCCGGGGTGTGGCCGGCGGTCGCCCTCCTCGGCGTCGGGGCGGGGATCGCCGTGGCTCCGCTGCTGGCGACGGTGCCCCGGCTCGGTCAAGGCCTGGCCCGGCTCGGCAGGAGCACGCTGAAGATCTACGTGATCCACATGCCGGTGCTCGCGCTCGCCGACGCCCTCGTGGCGCAACCGGTGTCGGACGCCGGCCGGCCGATGCAATTGGCCGCAGCGGTCCTGCTGCCCATCGTCCTCACCGCCGCGGTCATCGCCGTCAGCGTCGGGATCGGCGCCCTGATCACGCGGGACAGGCTGTCATGGCTGTTCGACCTGCCCGTGCGACGCCGCTCCGCGGGGCGCCGTTCCGGGCACCGAGCCGCGGAGTCGCCCTCCCGGTCTCGCGTCCCGTGGCGCACAGCCGTGGCGGTGCTGGGGCTCGTGGCCGTCGGCATCGTCGCGACCGGGGCGGCGGCGCTGCCCGCTCCTCCTTCCACGATCCCGTACCAGTCCGCGCAGCGCGGCGGCGAGGTGAGCATCGGCGCGACCGGAGACATCCTGCTCTACGACGCGAGCCGCTCGGCGCCCTCCGACGGCGGGGCCGGCCACTTCGACCGGGTGCGCCCGTGGTTCACGGAGGACATCGTGACCGGGAACCTCGAACAGGCGATCTCGCCCGACACGGGGCACGACAAATGCGGGAAGGATCCGGACTGCCTCGCCTTCCGCAGCGACCCCGCCTCGGTCGCCGGCCTCGCCGGGTTCGACATCCTCAACCTCGCGAACAACCACAGCCGGGACTTCGGGCAGACCGGCTACGACGACACCCGGGCGAGTCTGGCCGCGGCCGGGATCCGCGCCGTGGGTGATCGCGACGAGATCGTCTACTCTCGGATCGGCGACGTCACCGTGGCGATGATCGGCTTCGCGCCCTACGAGGACTTCAACCGCGTCACCGACCTGCGACATGTGCGCGCGGTCGTGCGCACCGCTGCCGCGCGGGCCGACGTCGTGATCGTGCAGGCGCACATGGGGGCCGAGGGGCCGAACGCCGACGCGGTCACCCCGGGTACCGAGTCGATGTACGGCGAGGAGCGCGGGGATCCGATCGCCTTCTCGCATGCGGCGATCGACGCCGGCGCCGACCTCGTCCTCGGTCACGGCCCGCACGTGCTCCGCGGGATGGAGTGGTACCACGGCCGCCTCATCGCCTACAGCCTCGGCAACTTCGGCGGCGGGGGCGTGTTCGGCAAGGATCCGGCGACGCGGTACGGCGCCTACCTCTCGATCCGGCTGCGGGCGGATGGGACCGCGGTGGCCGGGCAGATGCGTTCGGTCCGATTCGACTACGCCGACGGCATCCCGTCGCCCGACCCCGCCGACGGTGCGGCGCAGCTCATCGATCAGCGCGGGCGCCGGGACTTCGGGGCGAACGCGGCGAAGATCGGCTCGGACGGCAGGATCACCGTGCCCTAGGCGTGCGGGACCGGCCCGCGTCAGCCGCCGGCCCGTGTCCGCCCCGCCAGCCCGTGTCAGCCGCGCTGCGCGCGCTCCACGAGTTCGACCATGTCGGCCCGCGGCAGCGGGAAGCCGTCGAGGCGGCCGACGGGGAAGTTGCCGAGCATCTTCAGCAGCTGGTTCTCCCCGGTCCCGTAGCGCTCCTCGATCATCGCGCGCAGGTCGGATCCGACGACGGGGTCGAGCAGCAGCTCGTCGAAGGAGGAGTTCAGCGACGCCGGCAGCACCACCTCATCGCCGTCGACGGCGACGGCGGTCGACGTCCGCAGGTCTCGGCTCGAGGCGCCCACGTCGATGACGTAGGTGCCGCCCTCCACGATCCAGCGGTCCACCCGGATGTCCCAGTACGCGAGCTCCGACCGGCGGATCCGCAGCGTCACCGGTGCCGTCTCGCCCGGGGCGAGCTGCACGGATGCGAACGCCTTCAGCTCGTGCGGCGGGCGCTGCACGTCCGAACCGGGCAGCGACGTGTACGCCTGGACCACCTCGCGGCCGGCCGAACGGCCCGTGTTCGTGACCGGCACGACCACGACGATGTCGCCGTCCTCGCGCACGGCCGCAACCGCCTCGCCGTAGGTGAATGTCGTGTACGAGAGGCCGTGACCGAAGGGGTATCGCACCGCGAGCTGCTTCTCGTCGTACCAGCGGTAGCCCACGAGAAGACCCTCGCCATAGCGCACGTGGCCGTGCTCGCCCGGGAAGCTCCCGTACGCGGGGGTGTCCTCGAGGCGCAGCGGGATCGTCTCCGCGAGCCGGCCCGACGGGTTCACGTCGCCGAACAGCACGTCCGCCGTGGCGGATCCGCCGGCCTGGCCGAGCAACCATGCCTCCACGATCGCGGGCACCTTGCTCTCGAAAGGCAGCGCGACCACGCCGCCATTCGAGAGCACGACCACCACATCAGTGTTGACCTCGACGATCGCATCGATGAGGTCGAGCTGCGCGGCGGGCAGATCGATGTGCTCGCGGTCGTACCCCTCCGATTCCTCGTGCGAGGGCACGCCGAGGAACAGCAGCACCGTGCCTGCGTCGCGGGCGACGGCCACCGCCTCGTCGCGCAGCCGCGCGGTCTCCGCCTCGGACGCGCCCTCGGGCGTGATGTCGAAGCCGGCCGCGAACGGCACCTCACCGGCGACCGCGCGGATCGCGTCGAGGGCGGCATCGACCCGGGTGGGGTTGATCTGCGAGGATCCGGCGCCCTGGAACCGCGGAGTGCGCGCGAACTCGCCGATCACCGCGAGCCGGGCGTTGCGCGGCAGCGGCAGCGTCCCCTCGTTCTTGAGCAGCACGATCGCGCGGCCGGCGACCTCGCGCGCCAGCGCGTGGTGCGCGTCCACGTCGAGCGGTCCCGCGCCCGCGGGTCGGGCCTGCGCCTTCCGGGCGAGCTCCAGCAGGCGGTCCGCGACGATGTCGAGATCGCGCTCGTCCAGACGACCGTCGTGCACGGCGGCGACGAGCTCGGCGTCCGTGCGGCCTCCGCTGGACGGCATCTCCAGATCCATGCCCGCGACGAGTCCGGCGACCCGGTCGTTCACCGCCCCCCAGTCCGAGACCACGATGCCGTCGAAGCCCCACTCGTCGCGCAGCACCTGGGTGAGCAGCCACGGATCCTCCGAGGCGTAGACGCCGTTGATCCGGTTGTACGAGCACATCACCGTCCAGGGCTGGGCATCGCGCACCACGCGCTCGAAGCCGCGCAGGTAGATCTCGCGCAGCGGGCGCGGATCCACGTCGCTGGAGACCCGGAGGCGGTCGGTCTCCTGGTTGTTCGCCGCGAAGTGCTTGAGCGACGATCCGACGCCCTGCGACTGGATGCCCTTCACGAGCCCGGCACCCATGGCACCCGAGACGATCGGATCCTCCGACATGTACTCGAAGTTGCGCCCGCACAACGGCGACCGCTTGATGTTGATGCCGGGGCCGAGGATGACCGCGACGTCCTCGATCGCCGACTCGACGCCGAGCGCGACGCCCACGCGCTCCGCGAGCTCGGGGTCGAACGTCGCGCTCAGGCCGACGGCCGGCGGGAAGCAGGTCGCGGGCACGGATCCGGCGAGACCGAGATGGTCATTGCCCGTGGCCTGCTTGCGGAGGCCGTGCGGGCCATCGGTCAGCATGATCGAGGGGACTCCGACTCGATCGATCGCCTTCGTGGTCCAGAAGTCGGCGCCGCTCGTGAGCGCAGCCTTCTCCTCGAGGGTGAGGTCTGCCGCGCGCAGGCCTTTCGGTTCCGTCATCACGGGCTCCCTGTCGTCGGGGTTCATGGGGGAAACCATAACGGTGCAGGTTTTTGCCGACAAGGTTCGCCTCGACATCCGTGACGGCTTTCCCCGGTCCGAAATCTTCTTGCGACGGAAACCTGAAAAGGATAGGTTTTCACGCACGAGGGCCGGAGCTCCCTGGCGGCGCAGTGTGGCGTCCGCTCTCCTCCTCGACCGGCCAAAGGAGGCAGGTATGAGTTCTGTCAGCGGTTCCGCTGCGGGCAATCCATCCGGGATGACGGCGGCGAGCCGGACACTCGGCTCACACGAGCATCACTGGTTCTCCGAGCCGACCGAGCCGGCCAAGAAGAGCTATGTCTTCTGGCTGATCGTCGCGCAGTTCATCTTCTTCGTGGCGCTGCTCGGCCCGGCGATCGTCGGCATCGGCCTGAAGATCCTCGAGCTCCAGCACACCGGTGCAGTGGAGAACACGGGCGCCGGACTGAACTCCGCCCAGGCGATCCTCGGTGGCGTGGGCGCCCTCTTCGCCACCCTCGCCAACGTCGTCTTCGGTCGCGTCTCCGATCGCACCACCAGCCGATGGGGCCGACGCCGGATCTGGATCGTGCTCGGCACGATCATCATGACGATCGGGTTCGTCTTCATGGCGACCGGGACGAGTCTCCTGATCGCCACCGTCGGCTGGGCGATCGCGCAGCTCGGCGCGAACATGACGCTCGCACCCTTCGTCGCGACCCTGGCGGATCAGGTGCCGAAGTTCCAACGTGGCAAGATCACCGCAGCCCTCGGCATCGCGCAGAACGCCGGCATCGTCGGTGGCGTCTACGTCGCCGGCTGGTTCTCGGCCAATCTCTTCGTCGTCTTCGTGATCCCGTCGATCCTCGCGATCGGCGCGATGATCGTGTTCGCCTTCGTCCTGCCGGACAAGGTGCTGCCGGTGAAGCCTCCGCGGATGACCTTCGGCGAGATCGTGCAGACCATCTGGGTCAGCCCCGTCAAGGAGCCGGACTTCGCTCTGGCCTGGTGGTCGCGGTTCCTGATCACGTTCGCCTCCTTCGGCTTCACCGCGTTCCGATTCGGCTATCTGATCAATCACCTCAAGGTGCCGGAGAAGGAGATCGGCCTCCTGATCGCGAACACCACGCTCGTGTACACCGGGGCGCTGATCGTCACCGCCTGGCTTGCGGGCATGCTCTCCGACAAGATCGGGAAGCGCAAGGTCTTCGTCTGGGTGGCGACGGCGCTCTTCGCGGTGGGCACGTTCGCGTTGATCTTCGTCCAGGACGTCCCGTCGTACTACATCCTGGAGCTGTTCCTCGGGGCGGCGTACGGCATCTACGTCGGCGTGGATCTCGCGCTCGTCATCGATGTGCTCCCCAACCCGGACGACTCGGGCAAGGACCTGGGCGTGCTCAACATCGCGAACGCCCTGCCGCAGACCCTCGCGCCGGCGATCGGAGGCTTCGTGCTTCTGGCCACCGGAGGTGCCAACGGGTCGAATTATTCGGTGTGGTTCACGCTCTGTGCGATCGCGGGACTGATCGGCGCCGTGGTGATCTTCCCGATCAAGAAGGTCAGGTAGCGCGAGGAGAGCGGGCCGCCGGGGCCGGACGTCGGCCCGCTCTCCGCCGCCAGGAGCCTGGCGCGGGACGAGGCAAGGGGGTGGTGGTGACGGAGCCGATGCGCACGTCGCGCGGCGCGTACGCCAAGGGGGTGCTGCGGCGATCCGAGATCCTGGCGGCCGCGCTCGACGTGATCTCGGAATGCGGCAGCCGCGGCGCGCTGATCGGCGACATCGCCCGCCGGGTGGGGCTCACGCAGGCCGGGCTCATGCATCACTTCCGCTCCCGGGACGAGTTGTTCTGCGCGATCATCCAGACCCGCGATGAGCACGACGAGGCGGTGTATGCGCGCACCCCTGTCGGGATCGCCGGGTTCCTCGCTGTGATCGAGCACAATCAGCGGGTTCCGGGGCTGGTCCAGCTGTTCGCCGAGTACGCCGCCGAGGTCGCGGGCGACCCGCGGCATCCGTCCCGCGGCTTCTTCCAGCAGAGGTACGCCGCGCTGCGGGAGGCGCTGATGGGGGATGTGCGGATCGCGCAGGAGTCGGGGCAGATGGGGACGGATGCGTGCGCCCCGGTCATCGCCGAGCAGATGATCGTCGCAGCCGACGGGCTGCAGGTGCAGTGGCTGCTGGACCGCGAGATCGACATGGCCGAACGTCTGCGGCAGCTGTGGCGAGCGCTGTGCGCGGCGTCCTTCGGCGCGGAGGATCGGGGCGCGAACACGTAGTCTGGCACTCGTGAAGCGGGGCCCGTACGCCAAGGGGACGGCCAAGCGCGAGGAGATCCTCTCCGTCGCGCTCGAGGTTGTGGCTGCGAAGGGCTGCCGGAAGGCGTCGAACCGCGAGATCGCCGAGCGCGTCGGCCTGACCCAGGCCGGGCTCATGCACCACTTCGCGTCGCGCGAGGAGCTGTACCAGGAGGTGCTGCGCGCGCGGGACATCCGCGATCACGGCATGTTCTTCGCACCGGATCCGACCATCGAGGGATTCTTCGCCGTCATCGCCCATAACGCCGAAGTCCCAGGGCTGGTGCGGCTGTACGTCGAGTTCTCCGCCGAGGCGAGCATCCCCGAGCACCCGGCGCATGCGTTCTTCCTCGAGCGGTACGCGTGGCTGCGCGATGGCCTCTCCGGGGTCATCGTGCGCGCCCAGGACGCCGGCGTGATCGGCCCCGCGGTCGACGTCTCCGCCGCGGTCGACCTGCTGGTGGCGGCCGCGGACGGCCTGCAGCTGCAGTGGCTCAACGACCACACGATCGACATGGTGGCGCGCCTGCGCCGCCTCTGGGACGGGATTGTGGCGGTCTCGCACGCCGCCTGACGCGACCCTCCGTGCGTCATCCGACGCCGCGGGCGGCCATGTCGCCCATCCCGGCGGGGCATGACAAAAAACCTGAGCCACTTAGGGATTCCCTGGTCGAATACTTGACTCGTTTAGGTATTGACGTCAGACTCGGTGCCACTCGCACATCGCAACGAGGCGATGCGCACAGGCCCGATGGAGGGTTCATGTCTGAGAAGTCCGGCGTCGCCTGGGCCAATGCAGATTGGGACAGTGCAGCCACCGACGAGCGCGTCGAGGGGCTCCTCGCGCAGATGTCGCTCGACGAGAAGATCGCGTTCGTCACGGGCGATCTGAACTGGAACTTCGGCTTCTACGCCGAGGGCGTGGAGAGGCTCGGCATCCCGAACATCCAGATGGCGGACGGACCCGCCGGCGTGCGGATCAACAAAGGCGATGTGCACGAGGGCAAGGCCACGTCGCTGCCCGCACCGATCGCCCTCGCCGCCACCTGGGATCCGGCACAGGCATCCGCCTACGGCGCGGTCATCGGCGCGGAATGCCGCGCGACCGACCACAACGTCTCGCTGGGTCCGGCCGTCGACATCGCCCGGGTGCCCATCGGCGGGCGCACGTTCGAGTCGTTCGGCGAGGATCCGCACCTGCAGTCGGAGATCGGTGTCGCGCTCGTGCGCGGCATCCAGGAGCAGGGCGTGCAGGCGTGCGCCAAGCACTACGCGATCAACAACCAGGAGGACCACCGGTCCAGCGTGGACGCGATGATCGACGAGCGCACCATGCGCGAGCTGTATCTGCCGCCGTTCGAGGCGCTCATCCGGGACGGGGGCGTCGCGTCGATGATGGGATCGTTCAACCGCGTCAACGGCGAGTTCGCCTGCGAGAATCCCCGGATCCTGCGCGACATCCTGCGCGACGACTTCGGGTTCCGTGGCTGGATCATGAGCGACTAC
This sequence comes from Microbacterium sp. 22303, assembly GCF_052045265.1. NCBI lineage: Bacteria > Bacillati > Actinomycetota > Actinomycetes > Micrococcales > Microbacteriaceae > Microbacterium > Microbacterium sp. 22303. The sequence continues at coordinate 526,827 of NZ_JBQEOQ010000002.1, forward strand.
GGCGCCAACCACTCGACGGCGGAGGCGGCGAACGCCGGGCTCGACCAGGAGCAGCCGAACGAGGGCTTCTGGGGCGGCCAGTTGCGCGCCGCGGTGGACGACGGGCGCGTGCCCGAAGCGGTGATCGATGAGAAGGTGCGCAACATCCTGCGACCGATGATCGGGATGGGGCAACTGGAGAACCCCGTCGGCATCGCGGACTTCGCCGTCGACGAGCACCACGCCGTCGCCCAGGCGATCGCCGAGGACGCGATGGTGCTGCTGCGCAACGACGGGATCCTGCCTCTCGGAGGCGTAGGACGTGTGGCGCTGATCGGCCCGGACGTCGACGCCTGGAGCGCGCAGGGCGGGGGCAGCTCGCAGGTCAGGCCGACGCGCGGCGTCTCGCCCGCGGAAGGCCTGCGGCGTGCGCTGGGTGACGACGTCGAGATCCTCGTCGAATACGGCAGCGATCCGGTCACCCCGGGTGCGCTCCTGCCCGGGGCGGATCCCGTCGACTCCGGCTTCTTCCGTGCGCCGTCGGGCGAGGTCGGTCTGCAGGCCGAGTACTGGGCGAACCCGTCGTTCGAGGGGGATCCGCTGGTGTCCCGGATCGACGGGCGGATCGAGCTGCTGCACGGCTTCCACAACTTCCCCGGGTTCAACGCCGCGTCGGCGCGATACGAGAGGCTGCCCACCGAGCTGAACGCGCAGATGTCGGCGCGGTACACCGGCACGCTGACCGTGCCGGTCACCGGCGCCTACCGGTTCGTGATCACCAGCCTCGGCTCGTACACGTTCGAGCTCGACGGCCGTGTGGTCACGCGATCCGGGATGGCGGAGGTCGTCGAGCACGCCGCCGAGGCTGAGGCGGTGATCGACCTCGCCGCGGATGAGGTGGTGGCCGCGACGGACGAGCCCCGGCCGTACGGGTGGGGCGGCGACGGCGGACAGCCCGACGTCGAGATCGACGAGGTCGTGGTGCGGCTGCAGGCCGGTCGCGCCTACCGGATCCGGATGTCTTACGCCGCCGACCACCCGTCGCAGGGGTTCCTGCTCGGGGCGAAGCTCCGGCTCGGCTGGGTGCCGCCGGAGGGGGTCCTCTCACCCAATGCGGCCCGCGCCGCGGAGGTCGCGGCATCCGCCGACGTCGCCGTCGTCATCGCGCGCAGCTACGAGGCGGAGGCCGACGATCGTCCGAGCATGCAGCTGCCCGGCGGCCAGAACGACCTCATCCGCGCGGTGCTCGCGGCGAACCCGCGCACGATCGTCGTGCTGATGACCGGAGCCCCCGTCGACATCACCGGCTGGGGCACGGATCCGGCCGCGCTGGTGCAGGCGTGGTATCCCGGTCAGGCGCAGGGGGACGCGCTCGCGCGCGTGCTCACGGGCGCCGTCGAGCCCGGCGGGCGGCTGCCGTTGACGCTACCGGTCGACCTCTCCCAGACGCCCGCCCGCGAGGCCCGCACCTATCCCGGGATCGACGGACGCGTGCACTACGACGAGGGGGTCTTCGTCGGCTATCGCGGATTCGACGCGCACGATCTGGAACCGGCGTATCCGTTCGGCCACGGCCTGGGATACACGACCTGGGAGATCGAGGATCTCGCGGTCGCCTCGTCGGACGGGGACGACGCGGGCACGGCGACGGTCACGGTGCGCAACACCGGTTCGCGCTCGGGATCCGTCGTCGTCCAGGTCTATGCGGGAGACGTCACGGCGCCGGTGCCGATGCCGCCGCAGCAGCTCGCAGGGTTCGCGAAGGTGCGTCTGGAGCCCGGCCGATCCGAGCGGGTCACGGTGCGCATCCCTCGGCGGGCCGTGTCGTACTTCGACGTGGATGCGCACAGCTGGACGCCGGCGACGGGCCCGGCCGAGATCCGCGTCGGGGTGTCGTCACGGGACATCCGTGTGAGCGGGCCGCTCACCTTCTGAACGACCGCCGAGGATCGGGTGCCTCGTCGCGCCCCGATCCGTCAGCCCCTCATCTCTCATCCCCTCAAGGAGAGCACCATGAAGAAGAGCATCATCCGCGTCGCGGCGGTCACCGCGGCACTCCTCACGGCGACGACCCTCACCGCCGTCTCGGCAGCCGCCGCGTCGCCGTCGACCGCCGTCGGGGCCGGCAACAGCAAGGCCGACCGCGTCGTCACGATCTATCTCACCAGGCACGGTCGCACGATCCTCAACCAGACCGACACCGTGCAGGGCTGGTCGGACTCGCCCCTGCTCGTCGGCACGAAGCCGGTCGCGACGGCGCCCGTCGGCAAGCTCGATGAGGGACGCCCGCTCGCGGTCGCCGTCGGCGCGAAACTCGGCGCCGCAGTGGGCCCCTTCTCCGCCGCGTATTCGGCCGACGGCAAGCGTCATTTCGAGACGGCGACCTTTGCGCTCCAGGGTGCGGGCCAGTCGAAGCTGACCGTGACCCAGGACGCCCGGCTGCGCGAGGTGAACTTCGGCAAGTACGAGGGCAAGGAGAACAAGGAGCTGTGGACGGCGGCCGTGGAGCACCTCGGCTACACGATCGATCACTCCGCGCCCCCGCTCGCGCCTGTCGATGCGAACGGCCAGAACGGCGGATGGCAGACGATGCAGGGCATCGCGATCGCGCAGCACGGTCTGTACGGGATGATGGCCGCCATCAAGGCCGTCGCTGACGCGCCCGAACTCGGTCTGCCCGCCGAGGACTGCACCGATGTCGACGCGCGCATGACCGATGCGCTCGCCGAGATCGCTGCGAAGGCCGTGGACAAGAACGATAAGACGGTGTTCGTGGTCTCGAGCGGCCTTTCGATCTCGTGCTTCGCGGGCGCCCCGGACATGCGCGACACGACCGGGGCCACCCCGGCGATGCCGCCCGCGGGCGTGCCCAACCTGGGCGTGACCAAGGTCGTCTACAAGAACGGCGCTTTCACGATCGACGGCCCCGTCGGCAGCAAGGCGTACTACCCGCAGCCCTGATCCCGTGCAGGGGCGCGATCCCGGCGCGTTTCCCTCCCCTGGGCGAGATTCCCTCCCCTGATGGACGTCTCTCAGAGGAGGGAATCACGCTGCGAGGGGGGAAACGCGGATCTGGCACCGCCCGCGGCGACGGACGCATACGCCGCGTCCACGACGGCGACTGCGGCGATGCCGTCGGCCGGGGTCACCCGGGCCTGCCCTCCCGTGCGGATCGCGTCGGCGAAGTCGGCGATCTGGGCGCGGTACGGGTGATCCTCGGTCTGCGGCGGGAGGTAGCCGGCACCGGACTCGACCGACGGAGCCGGCCCGGCGTCACCGGGCGCAGACGCGGCGGTCTCGGTGACGGCATCCGCGGCGCTGTCGTGCGCGAGCGTCCCCTCGGTGCCGACCGCCGCGATCGTGGTGCGGAACGGCGTGCCCTCACCCAACCAGCCGCCGTCGATGCGTGTGGTCACGCCGCTCGCGTGGGTGAGTTCGACCACAGCGGTGACCGGTGCCGAGAACCGTCCGTCGACGCTCGGCGGATCCTGCCGCGCGGAGACCGAGACGACAGGCCCGGCGAGCCACAGCGCCTGATCGATGTCGTGGATGAGCAGGTCGCGGATCAGCCCGCCACCCGCGCCCTCGTCGTAGAACCATCCCGCCGTCGGTCCCGCTCCTGAGCGGCTGAGCCGCAGCGACCGCAGCGCGCCGATCCCGCCGGCGGCGACCTGCTGCTGGATCCGCCGGTACGCCGCGAAGTACCGCACGACATGGGCGGGGAACAGGCGCACGCCCGCGGCCTCGGCGGCGCCGGCCATGTGCCGCGCCTCCGCAGCACTCACCGCGAGCGGCTTCTCGCACACCACGTGCCGGCCGCGGGCGATCGCGCGCAGAGCTAGGTCGGGGTGCGTGGGCGTGGGAGTGAGGATCCCGACGACGTCGACCCGGTCGATGAGCGCGTCGACGTCGTCCGCGATCTCCACGCCGAACCGCGTGGCGAGGGCTTCGGGGCGGGTGCGCGAGGAGATCACGCACTCCGCGCCGAGCGCCTGCCAGGCGTCCAGATGCGATGCGGCGATCCCGCCCGCGCCGATGAGGCCGACGCGCAGCGGCGCGTCCGGGACGGTCACGAGGTCAGCGCTCCGGGTTCGTCAGCGGTGCGGCCTCACGCAGGGGATCCGGAGCCGCGAGCGGATCGTGCGCCGGAATCGGATCCGCGACGGCGACTGGATCCGCCTTTACGCTCGGATCCGCGACGGGGACTGGATCCGCCAGCGCGCTCGGGTCCGCGTGAGGGGGCGGCGCCGAAACCGCGGCCGGATCCGTCTCGGTCCCCGCGTCCGCGGAGGCGTCGGGCTCGCGAGCACGACCGGGTTCGAGCTGGAGCGCGACCTTCTTCTCGAGGTTCTCCACGGCGGCGTCCGAGAGATCGATGAGGCCGTCCAGCTCCTCGCGCACGCGGCGGTATGCCGTCTGTCGTTCGGCGGGCGTGGCGGACTGGTCGACGGCGACCTTGAGCATGTGCTGCGCGCGTTCGAGACGCTTGCGCTCGTCGTCGGTGAAGGTGGAGTCGCGCAGGCGGCGGGCGTCCTTCTCCGCGATCTCGAACGCGACCGCGTAGTTGCCGACCGCGTCGAGGTATTCGGTGACCTGCTGCTCGGCGACCTTCGCCTCGGCCGAGCTCGGCCGCAGCGCGTCGGCGATCTTCTTCGCCCGCAGGAACGCCGCGGTCAGGGGCTGGCGTCCGTCGCTCATCGCCGGGAATGCGATCATCTTCGCGACGTCGAGCTCGTAGTCCAGCCAGCGGGCGGTGATCCCGTCATGCTCGGCGAACAGCCGCTCGAGCAGTTCCTTCGAGGAGTTCGCCTGCTGCTGCGCGGCGGCCCGCGGCGAAAGCTGCGGGGCGATCTGGCCGCGCGCGGCGAGCTGGGCGGCCTTGATCTCGCCCTTCAGGCGCAGAGTCTCCAGCTTCTGCTTGTGGCGCTGCTGCGACAGCACCTGCCACCGTCGGCCGATGCCCCCGGCCACGCCCATGAGCGGGAACACGAGCCACCAATAGTGCTGCGCGAACGTCCAGAAACCGTCCCAGAACTCCTGCATGATGCCCCTCAGCCTATGCGCCCCGCTGCGGATCGTCATCGGTGCTTTTCGAGCGCTGCGGGGTGCGCCGCGCGACCTGCCGCGCCCGACAGACGGGTGCTCGTCGGGCAACGCTGCGGGCAGCCTCGCTCCGGGACGGATGCGCGATCGCCGACCGCCGGCGCCGCTCGCGCCAGGATGAAGCGGCGGCGAAGAACGGGTGAAGGATCGGTGTTGTCGCGTAATCGAAGCCCGCTTCGCCCGTCTCTCCTGATGAATGCCCGCAGTCATCCTGGAGGAGGCGGTCAGTGTCCCACGAGTCCGATCGATGGTATTCGGCGCTGCTCGACGAAGCGACGGCGCGTTCGGACGCCGCGTTGCATTCTGGCGCGAGCTGGTTCCACGTGCGTCGACCGATCGATGACGCAGCGACGATGCTGGCGGAAGTCGCCGTCGGCGCACGCAGCATTCCGGAGGGTTCGGACGCTTCCGACCGCGAGATCACCTACGGCATTCAATTCGGCCGCGCCTACCTCGTCGCGCTCCGGCGCCGCATGAGAGAACGAGTCAGCGTGCGAGATGGAGCCTCGTGACAGGAGTTCGCTGGGGCGGTCGAGCACGCACCGATCACGCCGCCGTCGGCGTCGAGTGGCGCAGCATCCTTCCGCCGGACGCGACCACGAGCAGACCTGCGAGGGCACTGAGTCCGATGAGCACTGACACGGGGGTCCAGATGCTCAGGGCACCCGCCGCGAGCAGAGGAGGAAGGGTCATGCCCGCGTAGGCGATCAGGAAGATCGCGGCGAGCGCCTCGCCTCGTCGTTCCGGCGCGGCCGCCGACGCCGCGGTGGTCAGCGCATTGCGGAACAGGATCCCGATACCGGCGCCCGCGATGCCCCCTCCGATCAGGAAGAGTGCCAGCGACGTGAGCACGGCACCCGCTGAGACCGTGGTGAGACCGAGCACCGCCAGGGCGATCGCGCTGATGAGCTGCGCCCGCGCCGGGACCTTCGTCGTGAGCATCTGCGCCGCGGCTGCAGCCATGAAGAGGACGAACGGTGCGACGCCCACCAGCAGGGGCGAGTGCACGCCGAGCACCCGGCCGAGGAATGTCGACGAGAGGCCCATGAAGGTGCCGAAGACCGCGAACGCCCCGAAGGCGGCCGCCGCGGCCGACCAGAAAGCGGGCCGCCCCGCCGCCGGGATTGCCACGCGCTGCGGCCGGTAGGCGGGCCGCTCTTCGCGGCGTTCGACGGTCTCCGGCACGAAGGCCACGACGACCGCCTCCACGGCGAGGAGGATGGCGAAGATCGCATACGGAGTCACGAGAGGACGCGCTGCCCAGGTGGCGACCACGCCGCCCACCAGCGGCCCGAGGGAGATGCCGCCGAGATTCGCGAACGTCGACACGAGTGACGAACGTCCCCCGGACCGTCCCGCGGCGGCGCCGAGCTCCGAGAGGTGCGCCGTCGCGGTCGCGGTCAGGATGCCGACGCCGAGCCCGCAGACGAAGCGGGCGACGATGAGGCCGGTCACGTCCGTCCATACGAGGAAGAGGACGGCGGAGAGCACGTTGATCAGGAGCGATCCGAGGATCACGCGACGGCGGCCGAGCCAGTCGGAGACGTGGCCCGCCAGATACAGGCTCACCATCACGCCGACCGCGTAGGCGACGAAGATCACCGTGAGGACGATCGTCGGGAAGCCATCGCGCTGCTGGTAGATCGCGTACAGCGGTGTGGGGATCGCGCAGAACGCCATCTCGGTGAGGAATGCGACGGCGATGATCCAGAAGCCGGCGTGGTGCGGGAGTCGTCGGGCGGAGACGAGGGAAGGGGATGCTGTCGAGGTGGTCACGGCTTCCATGCTTTCCCTCGGGCGTCATCGAGTCCAACGGTTATCATGGATCACTGTCATCGCTCTTATCGATGGCGAGGAGGTCACGTGGACACCCGGCAGGCCGAGTACGCCATCGCCGTCGCCGACGAGCTGAGCTTCACCCGGGCCGCGCAGCGCGTGTACGCCGGGCAGTCGACCGTCTCGGCGGGGGTGCGCGCGCTGGAGAAGGAACTGGGCGCCGCGCTCTTCGAACGCGATCAACGCGGGGTGCGGATCACCCCGGCCGGCGAGGCCGTCCTCCCCGTGCTGCGCGAACTCGCCGATGCCGAAGCCCGCGCCAGGGCGGCGGCGGATCCGCGCGGGGAACTGCGCGGGCTCCTGCGCATGGGCATGTTCACGAGTATCAGTTCCATGGCCGTTCCCCGCGTCATCGGAGCATTCCACCGTGCGAATCCACTGGTGGAACTCCGTCTGCGCGGCACCTCTGGCGGATCCGGCGAGCTGCTGGATTCGGTGCGACGGGGTCGGGTCGATCTCAGCCTTTTCGGCCTTCCGGCGTCGGCCGCTCCCGGTCTGGCCGTGCATCGCCTCGCGACGACGCCGTACCGGGTCATCCTGTCCGAGGACCACGAGCTCGCTCGGCGCGCGGAGATCGGCCTGGCAGAGATCGCTGCCGAGCACTTCGTCGACACGCCCGCCGGATTCGGCAATCGCGACGTCCTCGACTCCGCACTCGCCGCACGGGGCATCGTCCGCGACATCCGCGCCGAAGTGACGGAGACGAGTGCAATACCGGTGTTCGTCGCCACGGGCCTTGGCATCGCGGTGCTTCCGGAACTGCTCATCACGCCTGTCGACGGCGTCGTGTCGGTGGCGCTCGCCGAGCAGATTGACTGGGACCTCAGCATCATCAGCCCCCGCCAGCCCAGCGCCCCGGCAGCGGCGCTGATCGAGGAGTTCCTCGCCGCCTACCGATGAAGCGAGTGCACCGAGGGTGCGCTCGGCTCAGTTCAGCCGGCCCGCGGCGATGTCGGCGCGGAGCTTCGGCAGCACGCGGGAAGCGACCGGGTCCAGTCCCAGGGTTTCGGCGATTTCGAGCGCGAGTGCCTGGTGTCCGGTGGCGTTGGGGTGGAACGGGTCGTTCATGAGCCCCCACGGCACCCCGCCGTTGCCGAGCTCGGCGAAACGGGCGAACTGGTCAACGAGCATCGCGTCCTCGGCAGCGGCGACGTCGCGGACGGCCTGTGCGAACGCGGCGATGCGACCGCGTTCCGGAGCGTTCGGCACGTCGACGGCCGGCGGCGTCTGCAGCACCGGGATCGCACCGAGCTCGCGCACACGCCGGACGAACTCGGTCAGCGACGCCGCGAACTCATCGGGCGTGATCACGGGGAACACGCCCTCGTCGGAGCAGTCGTTCGTGCCGATCATGAGCGTGACCACCTGCGGGCGCCACGTGGCGACCCGGCGGTCGAAGTCCTCCAGGAGCTGCACGATCCGCCAGCCGCTGATCGCGGTGTCGATGACGACGTCGTGCACCCGGCCGAGCTCGCCACGGACGATCTCGTGCAGGTGCTCCGCGTATGTGCGGCCGCCCTGCGTGTGCACCAGGCCATGCGTGATCGAGTCTCCCGTCAGCACCCAGGTGAGCGGGGCGCCGGAGGCGAGGGCACGGGCGAGAGCGGCGGCGTCGGCGGTCATGGATCCATTCTGGTGGGGGAAGGACCCGGATCCGGTTCCCGCGGCCCCGGACGCGGCGGCGTCCCTCAGCGTCCGAGACGCTCGGCGCAGGCGACGCAGTGCTCGGCGAACGGGCGCACCTCGAGACGACTGGCGGGGATCGGCCGGCCGCATGAGGCGCAGATGCCGTAGGCGCCGGCGTCCAGGCGCGCGAGCGCGTGGTCGACCTGCTGCAGCTTCGCAGCCGCGGCGTCGGCGATCCCCGTGAGGCGGGACCACTCGGACGACAGCGTCACGCCCTCCGGGTCGTGCTCGTCGTCGTCGTTCGAGCCCTCCCGGTCGTGCAGGAGCTCTCGGACCGCGGCGTCGGCCTCGGTGACCTGGGTCGCCGCCGCGGTGCGGAGCTCCTCGAGCAGAGCGCGGGGATCGGAGGCCATGCGGCTGACTCTAGACCTGCCGCGGACCATCCGCCTCACGGCCCGGCGGTGGGCTTCCCGTCGACAAGGGTGAGCAGCACGCGGGCTCGGAGCAGCTCCTCGGGTGAGGTGCCCAGCGGATCGCGGTCGACCACGACGAGGTCCGCGGGTGCGCCGGGGACGAGCCGTCCGCCATCGGACGCGACTGCACGGTGCGCGTGGGACGTGTACCCCTCGAGTGCCTCGACGGCGCTGAGCGCCTGCTCCGGCCCGACGGGTGCGGAGTCGGCCACCGCGACGGATCGGCGGCCCTGGGCATCCGCCATGATCTCCCACGGATCGAACGCCGCGACCGGCCAGTCCGAGCCCAGGGCGAGCACCGCTCCGCTGCGCCGAACGTCGGCGGTGCGCCACGCGCGGGCAGCCCGCTCGGCGCCGAGACGTCGTGACCAGTCGTCGGAGCCGTCCGTGCGCACGTGATGCGTGCAGTGCGTCGGCTGCATGCTCGCCACGATCCCGTTCGCGCCGATCATGGCGATGACGTCGTCCTCGACCGATTCGATGTGCTCGATGCGGTGCGGCACTCCGCCCTTCGGCAGGGCCGCGAGAGTCTCCGCGACGAAGCGGATCCCCTGCTCGCCGATCGCGTGGGTCGCGGTGGGCACCCCTGCATGGTCGAACTGCCGCACGCGCTCGGCGTAGGCCTCGGCGGGCGTCCAGGCCGAGGACAGCCCCTCACCCTGAGCGTCGGGGTGCGACAGCCAGGCGGTGCCGCCCTCGACGGTGCCGTCGATGAAGAACTTGACCCCTTCGACCACGTAGCGCCGCCCGCCGTGGCCCTGCAGTGCGATGAGTACGGCGACCTCGTCGTCCGTCGTCTCCGGCGTGACCCAAGGGGAGATCCGCAGGCGCACGGGCAGATCGCCGGTCGCCTCGATCGCGGCGAGCAGGTCGAGCGCGTCGTCGTCTTGCAGGTCCATGACGTGCGCCGCAGTGATGCCGACCGCGGCCATGTCCGACAGCAGGCGATGAAGCTGCGCGACCCGGTCGGCGAATCCGAGCACGGGGAGGGCGCGCTCGAGGATCTCCATGGTCGGGAACTCGATCAGGTGGCCGGTGAGGTTGCCGTCCTCATCGCCCGCGGCACCGGATCCGTCCGGATACGTGACGGGGGCGTCGATGCCGGCGCGGGTGAGGGCGGCCGCCGAGGCGATGCCCGAGTGCGCGTCGAACATCTTGATGTAGGCGGGGCGGTCGGCGCCGAGCACTTCATGCAGGGCGGCGTTGCCGATCGGGCGGCCCTCGAACGCGGTCGGATCGAGGCCCCAGGCGAGGAACCACTCCGCCCCGGCCTGCTCGTCGCGCCCCCGCTCGAGAGCGGCGACGAGTTCGTCATAGGTGTGCACGCCCGTCAGAGACAGTCCGCGGACGATGCCGAGGCTGTAGATCGGGTGGCTGTGCGCATCGACGAGACCGGGGATGATCGTCGCACTCGCGTGGGTGATGAGCTCGGTGCCCGCTCCCGCGAGAGGGAGGATCTCGGATCTGGGCCCGACGGCGGTGATCCGGCCGTCGGTGATGGCGACGGCGTCGGTGTCCTCTCCGGTCTCCGATGCGAGCGAGCGCACCCGCGCTCCGATGACGATCGTGTCGACCACCATCACTCCTTCAGGTCGAGGGTCGGCGTGGGGCGGCGGAAGAACCGCGTGACGATGAGGAGCAGGATGAATCCGATCGCCAGCCAGGAGAGGCCCACGACGAACGTCATGCCGGTGAGGTTCGTCCACAGCCACACCGTCAGGGCGAAGCCGATGCCGGGCAGTACGAGGTTGTTCACCGCGTGCCATCCGCTGCGCTCACCGCGGTCGATGAAGTAGTGCTTGAATGTCGCCAGGTTCACGCAGGAGAACGCGATGAGGGCGCCGAAGCTGATCATGTTCGAGATCGTGAGCAGATCCGCGAACGCGGCGTACAGGGAGACGACCGAGACGATCAGGATCGGGATGACCGGGGTGCCGAAGCGCTTGTTCAGCCTTCCGAAGATCGCGCTCGGCAGCACGCCGTCGCGTCCCATGGCGAACAGGATCCGGGCGACCGATGCCTGCGAGGTCAGCGCCGACCCCATGCCGCCGGCGACGAAGCCCGCTATGAACAGCACGGAGAGCCACTGCTGGCCGAGTGAGGCGACCACTTCGATGCTGGCCGTGTCGGGCGAGGTGAACTTGTTCGAGGGGAAGGCCCACTGCGAGAAGTAGGCGAGCAGGATGAAGATCACGCCGGCGGTGATGGTGGTGATCATGATCGCGCGGGGGACGGTGCGGGTGGAGTCCTTCGCCTCCTCGGACAGCGTCGAGACCGAGTCGAAGCCGAGGAAGGAGAGGCACAGGATCGCCGCACCCTGGAACAGCGGGCCCAGGCCGGTCACGGTGCCGTCGCCGCGGAACGGCAGCAGCGGGTCGACGTGGTGGCCCGTGGCGGATCCGATCGCGAAGACGACGAACGCGATGATGAAGATCGTCTGCACGGCGATGATCACGAAGTTGGCGCGGGCGACCGAGACGATGCCGATCACGTTCAGGACCGTGACGAGCAGGATCGCACCGACGATCCACACCCAGTTCGGGATCGACGGGAACGTCTGGTTCATGTAGAGCCCGACGATCAGGTAGTTGATCATCGGGAGGAAGAGGTAGTCCAACAGCAGCGCCCATCCGGCGAGGAAGCCGATGGCGCCGCCGAAGCTCTGCTGGGTGTAGATGTACGCGGATCCGGAGTACGGATAGGCGACCGACATCCGCGAGTACGAGCGGGCGGTGAACACCATCGCGACGAGGGTGATCACGTAGGTGATCGGCACGCGCCCGCCGGTGAGCTGGGTGACGATGCCGTACGTCGTGAACGCGGTGAGCGGCACCATGTAGACGAGGCCGAACAGCACGAGGGATGGTGTGCCCAGCACCCTCTTGAAGCGGCCTTCGGTGACCTGGGCGGTGAGCTCCGTGGGCGAGGCGAGCGGCTCGCCGGGGGCGGGGTGAGTCATGGGGGCTCCTGTTCCGCGGGCGTTGCGGGTGGGGGAATCGACGTCGTCGTCGTGTCGGCGGCAGGGAATCCGTCGGTTCCGCCAGAGTAGCAATATCGATAAAGCAAGCGCAAGTACTTGTCTGGGCTCAGCTGCGGATCGTGGATACGGATCGGGCGGGCTGGGCGGCCGAGGGTGAGCGCCCCGGGCTCCCGAGGTCACCAGGGCCCTGCGTAGGGGGCCTCGGATCAGGAGGACGGGGGTACGACGGGGCCGCGGGTGGACGCCCGGCGCTGCACCGAGATCGGCACCAGCTCGCGCACTGTGCGGTCATCACCGGCGGCGGCTTCGATCACCGCTACGGCGGCGCGCACGCAGCGCCGGCCGAACTCGCGCGGATGCAGGTCGATCGCGGTGACCGAAGGCTGCGCCAGGGCGAGCACCTCGGAGTCGACGAGCGCGGCGACGAGCAGATCCTCGCCGACGCGGCGGCCGAGCCGCTGCGCGCTGGTGACGACGCTGAGCGCCGTGCCGTCGGAGACGGCGAGGATCGCATCGACCGGGTCGTTCACGTCGCGCACGAGCTCGGCCACTGCCGCGTGGATCATCTCGGGCGCCGTCGGGTGCGGCAGCGTGACGGTACGGGGCTGCATGCCGTGCTCGGTGCACCAGTCGGTGAAAGCATCCCGGACGGTGAACGCCCAGTCGCTCTGCAGATCCGGGAGCACCATCGCCGGATGTCGCGCCCCTCGCTCGTGCAGATGCGCCATCAGCTCGCGGACGGCCGGCACGTGGTCGCTGGTGACCTCGCCGCGCGCGGCCGGCAGCCCCTCGGGCACGCGCTCGCCGGTGACGACGGGCACCCGGCCGGCGAGGAGGGTGCGCGCTGCAGGATCGTCGATGGCGGGATCCAGCAGGATCACGGCGTCGGCGGGCAGCTGGTCGTAACCCTCCGGTCGCTCGCCGGACGGCAGCATGAAGACGATGAGGCCCGTGCGCTCAGCCTCCTCGACCATGCCGAACGTCGCCTCCATGTAGTACGACATCGTGGTGCTGTCGGGTGGGATGTGCAGCGCGAGCATGCCCGTGCGCGAGCCCTTGAGGTTGCGGGCGACGGTGTTCGGCCGATAGCCGAGTTCATCGGCGACCTCGTGCACGCGACGGCGCATCTCCTCCGACACGCGGCCGCGCCCCGTGATCGCGAACGACGCGGTCGAGCGGGACACGCCGAGGCGATCGGCGATGTCCTGCAGTGTCACCGCACGGTCGGGTCGCATGCTCTCGAACCTACTCTGTACAGGCAGGGGGAGCCGCCCGCCGTGTGGGCGGACGGAGGCGCGCCTGTGCGGGTTGGGGGAGCTGTGCGGGCAGGGAGGCGCCGCCCCGCTGTGCGGGGCAGAGCGAGCCGGGCGCACGTCGCAGCGACGCCGTGCACCCGGAGTGCCGGATTCAGCCCAGCAGCACCGTGAGCAGGGCGGATCCGCCGCCCACCAGGATGAGCGCGACGATCACGACCCAGGCCGTGATGCGGATCCGGCGCTGCCGCCGAGCGCTGTAGATCGAGAGGTCCTCGGTCTCCTCGGGGGTGCTGTTCATGAGCTTCCTCGCTTCGCGGGCCGTCAGGCGCCGATCGGCTCGGCGACGGTCGGGCCGAACGCGGCGGGCAGGGTCGCCTGGGCGGTCGCGCGCAGCTCCTCGACGGAGACGGTGAAGACGTCCTGCACCTCGAGCTGCGGGGCGCTGTCGGTCACGCCGATGCGGAGCACGGGGTAGCCCCGGCCCTCGCACAGGCCCTGGAACTTCACGTCGTCCTCGCGGGGCACGGTCACGATCACGCGGCCGGCAGACTCGGAGAACAGCGCGGTCGCGGCGTCCACGCCGTCGCGCTCCATGAGCTCGGTCAGCCACACGCGGGCGCCGACGCCGAAACGCATGACGCCCTCGGCGAGGGCCTGGCCGAGGCCGCCCTCGCTGAGGTCGTGCGCCGAGGAGATCAGCCACTCGTCGCGCGCGGCGCCGATGAGGCCGGCCAGGCGCTTCTCGCCTGCGAGGTCGACCTTGGGCGGCAGGCCGCCGAGGTGGTCGTGGATGACGTCGGCCCAGGCGGATCCGGAAAGCTCCGTCGAGGTGGTGCCGAGCAGGTAGATGTTCTGGCCCTCGTCCTGCCATCCGGACGGGATCCGGCGGGAGACGTCGTCGATGATGCCGAGCACGCCGACGAGCGGGGTCGGGTGGATCGGCACGTCGCCGGTCTGGTTGTAGAACGAGACGTTGCCGCCGGTGACCGGGGTGCCGAGCTCGAAGCAGCCGTCGGCGAGGCCGTCGACGGTCTGGCCGAACTGCCACATGACCTCGGGGTTCTCGGGCGAGCCGAAGTTGAGGCAGTCGGTGATCGCCGTGGGCTCCGCGCCGGTGACAGCGACGTTGCGGTACGCCTCGGCGAGAGCCAGCTGCGCACCCGCGTAGGGGTCGAGCTGGCTGTAGCGGCCGTTCGCGTCGGTCGAGATCGAGAAGCCGAGGCCCGACTCCTCGTCGACGCGGATCATGCCGGCGTCGTCGGGGAAGGCGAGGGCGGTGTTGCCGAGCACGTAGTAGTCGTACTGGTTGGTGATCCAGCGGGTGTCGGCGAGGTTGGGGCTCTCCAGCAGCGCCAGGAACTGCTGCTTCAGCGCCTCCGGGTCGTTGTCGCGGGGGAGCAGCTCCGCCGCGTCGGCCTGCAGCGCGTCGATCCAGGTGGGGTAGGCGACCGGGCGGTCGTAGACCGGGCCGTCGACGGCGACGGTGGAGGGATCCACGTCGACGATGCGCTCACCCTGCCAGTCGATGATGAGGCGACCGTCGCCGGTGACCTCACCGAGGACCGAGGTCTCCACGTCCCACTTCTTGACGACGGCGAGGAACGCGTCGAGCTTCTCGGGCGCGACGATCGCCATCATGCGCTCCTGCGACTCCGACATGAGGATCTCCTCAGCGGTCAGCGTGGGGTCGCGCAGCAGCACGTTGTCGAGCGACACGTGCATGCCGGAGTTGCCGTTGGCGGCCAGCTCGCTCGTGGCGCAGGAGATGCCGGCGGCGCCGAGATCCTGGATCGCCTCGACGAGCTCGTCGCGGTAAAGCTCGAGGCAGCACTCGATGAGCACCTTCTCGGCGAACGGGTCGCCGACCTGCACAGCGGGGCGCTTGGTCGGACCGGTCGAGTCGAACGAGTCGGAGGCGAGGATCGACGCACCGCCGATGCCGTCGCCGCCGGTGCGGGCGCCGAAGAGCACGACCTTGTTGCCGACGCCGGTGGCGTTCGCGAGCTTGAGGTCCTCGTGACGGAGCACGCCGACCGCGAGCGCGTTCACGAGCGGGTTGGCCTGGTAGACGGCGTCGAACACCGTCTCGCCGCCGATGTTCGGCAGGCCGAGGCAGTTGCCGTAGAAGCTGATGCCGGCGGTGACGCCGTGCACGACGCGGGCCGTGTCGGGGTCGTCGATCGCGCCGAAGCGGAGGGCATCCATGACGGCGACGGGGCGCGCGCCCATCGAGATGATGTCGCGGACGATGCCGCCGACGCCGGTCGCGGCACCCTGGAAGGGCTCGATGAACGACGGGTGGTTGTGCGACTCGGCCTTGAACGTGACCGCCCAGCCCTCGCCCACGTCGATGACGCCCGCGTTCTGGCCCATGCCGACCATGAGACGCTTCTTCATCTCGTCCGAGACCTTCTGGCCGAACCTTCTGAGGTAGTTCTTGCTGCTCTTGTAGGAGCAGTGCTCGCTCCACATCACCGAGTACATCGCCAGCTCGCCCGAGGTGGGGCGGCGGCCAAGGATCTCGCGGATCCGCGCGTATTCGTCGTCCTTGAGGCCGAGCGCCGCGTACGGCTGCTCCTTCTCCGGCGTCGCTTCTGCGTTGGCGACCGAGTCGGGGACGTGGTCGGTGGGGGTGTTCGGAGAGGTCACGCGGGCTCCTGGAGCGAGGGGAGGCGGGGCGGACTCAGTCTACCGGCGGCGGAAGGCCCGGATCCGCGCGTGCTTCGGGAGGCTTCGCCGCGACGATCTGCACAGGATGCGACGATCAGCACACCGGATCCGGCTGAAACGTGTGCTGATCGTCACAGGATGTGCAGATCGTGACCCGCTCGAGGCGGCGGAGCCCCGGCTCGAGGCGGCCGAGCCTGCGCCGCTTTCAGCCCACCCATAGAATTGACGCGGGGCGCAGCGTTGCCGGACACCGTGTTGCCATCGGGGCGGCCGTGCGACGGAGCGCAGGAAGCAGGAAATCGCATGAGTGTGAAGTACGACCAGGGCGCGCCGGATCCGGCTACGCGCACGCTCGACTCGGTCACGGGCATCAGCAAGAAGGGCCTCCCGACGGGCACCGTGGGAGTGCTCGGCTGCCTGGTCATCGGGATCTCGACGTGTGCCCCGGCCTACACGCTGACCGCCGCGGTGGGACCCGCCGCGAGCGAGGTCGGCTACCAGACCCCCGCGATCTTCCTCATGGGTTTCATCCCGATGCTGCTCGTCGCGCTCGGCTACCGCGCGCTCAACTCGGCGATGCCCGACTCCGGCACGTCGTTCACCTGGGCCACCCGCGCCTTCGGACCGTGGATCGGCTGGATGGCCGGCTGGGGCCTGATCGCCGCGACCGTGCTGGTGCTGTCGAACCTCGCCGGCATCGCCGTGGAGTTCCTGTTCCAGTCGATCAGCATCGCCGTCGGCAATCCGGCGATCGCCGACCTCGCCGCGAACAAGTTCATCAACATCGCGGTATGCCTGGGGTTCATGGCTCTGGCGACGCTCATCTCGTACCGCGGCATGACCTCGACGAAGATCTTCCAGTACATCACCGTGATCTTCCAGATGGCGGTGATGGTGTGGTTCGTGATCGCGATGTTCGTGGGCGCCGCGGACCCCGCCAACAAGGAGGCGAAGCTGCCCGAGCTGAGCTGGTTCAACCCGTTCGAGGTGTCCAGCTTCAGCGCGTTCGCCGCAGGGATCGCCGTGTCGATCTTCGTGTACTGGGGCTGGGACACCGTGCTCACGATGGGTGAGGAGACCAAGCCGTCGAAGGGGCGCCTCTCCACGGAGAGCAAAGCGGCGACGATCCTCGTTGCGATCCTGGTCGTCCTCTATGTCGGCACGGCGACGGCCACCGTCGCGTTCGCCGGTCTCGGCGACGGGCCCACCGGTCTCGGCAACTCCGAGATCATCGAGAACGTGTTCGCGGCGCTCGCGCATCCGGTCATGGGCCCGGCCGCGATCCTGCTCTCGCTCGCGATCCTGGTCAGCGCGATGGCGTCGATCAACTCGACGGCGATCTCGCCCGCGCGCACCCTGCTCGCGATGTCGCACTACGGCGCGCTGCCCGCATCGCTGAAGAAGGTGCACCCGAAGTACAAGTCGCCCCACGTGGCGCTGCTGCTCTCATCGATCGTCGCCTCGGTGTTCTACGCCGTCATGCGCTTCATCAGCGAGGACGTGCTGTGGGACACGATCACGGCGCTCGGCATGATGGTGTGCTTCTATTACGGCGTCACCGCGCTCGCGAGCCCC
Source organism: Microbacterium sp. 22303 (assembly GCF_052045265.1). NCBI lineage: Bacteria > Bacillati > Actinomycetota > Actinomycetes > Micrococcales > Microbacteriaceae > Microbacterium > Microbacterium sp. 22303. The sequence goes on from NZ_JBQEOQ010000002.1 coordinate 544,325, forward strand.
TGGTACTTCCGCAAGGCGGCGATCCGCGAGGGCTTCGGATCGATCATGATGAAGATCGTGCTGCCCGGCCTCGGCGGGATCCTGCTGCTGATCGTGTTCGTCAAGACGACGATCGACGCCATGGATCCGGAAGCCGGATCCGGCAGCAACATCGGCGGCGTGGGCCTGGTCGGGATCATCGGCGTCACTGTGCTGGGCCTGGGCGTGATCCTCATGTTCGTCCAGGCGAAGGTCTCGCCGGACTTCTTCCGCGGCAAGCGCCTCACGCGCACCGACGCCACGAACGACACCTCGGCGCTGCAGGTCTTCGACGACGGCCTCGGCGGCTGACGGCCGACTGGTTCCCGCCCGACCCCTCACGGTCTGGCCCCTCACGGCGCGACGGGTCGCCCGCCGACGTTCGCCTCTCGGCCCGAGCTGCGTCCTCTGAGAAAGGATCCGGGGTCGGCGCCGTCGCGGGAGCGCGCCCGTCGCGTGTTCATCGCGCGTACGGCGTCGTCCACGCGTTCGCGACGCGAGGCCAGCATGATCTCAGTGCCGGTGCCGGACTCCTCGATCACAGCCGCGCGGGACTCGCGGATCCGGTCTGCGGCGCCGACGCCGAACCCGCGCACGAAACCGCTGCGTGCACGCCGTCGCACGGTGTCGTCGAACCAGGGGTAGTGGTCGCGTTCGGCGGTCCACCAGTGCCGCATCGCGACCATCGACTGCACCTGCAGGCTGGCGATCAGGATCCGCGCCTGCGCCACGTCCGACGCACAGCCGACGAGGTAGAGCGCACAGTCTCCGCCGGACGCGCCGAAGAGCGGGCGCACGGTGCCGAGGGCGACGGCGACTCCCGCGCCGAGCTCGCGGATGTCTCGGGCGTAGGAACCGCTGAACAGCATGAGTTCGCGCACGATCTCCTCGTGCGCGTCTCCGTGGAGGGCTCGTCGAGCGTCGAGGCGCGCTCTCTCTATGCCGTACTTCAGCATCAGACGCTCGGCGTGCTCGGTGAGCGCCTCCGCCTCCTGGGGTGTGGTGCTCTCGGCCTTCGCCAGCAGCTTCATGATCAGGTCGAGCTTGCGGTCGCTCATGTCATCTCCTCCTTATCGGATGTCGGCATCCTCCGCGGGACCTCCCTCAGTGCGACGGCGATCGCACGCAACCTGTGCCGAACGAGTTCCGCACAGGGACGGCGCGGATCGAGTGGATCCGGCGCATCCCTACGACAACCGCCTGAACCGCGCCCTGCACATCCGCGGCTAGCACGCCGGAAGCGCGGTGACAAGCCAGCAGACGCCGGCGTTCTGCCGGCCTAGCGTGTGCCGTGTACCCGGAGTCCGTCCGTCACCCGACGGCGGTTCAGACCGAGACTCCCCGATGTGAAGGAGCGCGCCATGACGAACAACCCGCAGATGCCGCTGATCCCGGAGGATCCGGAGGATGAGCTCTCCGACCCGCCTCTCGTGGAGGATCCGGACGGCCACGAGAAGCTCGACCCGGATCGGAACGACGAACAGATCGACAGCGCCGAAGCCGACCGCATCGCGGCCGAGACCGACGCCGACCCCCAGGAGAACTGACCCGAGCCGTGCCATACGTCGGCACGGATGTGATCCGCGCGCCCGCGCTGGCAGCTGGCGGCTGGCAGCTGTGGGCCGCTACAGGAGCGTCTGGTGCGCTGAATGGATCCACGAACGAACGCGCGGGATGCCCGGAGATCCGGATCCGTGGATCGCTGCGGGGCGTGCACGACGGCCGGCGATCTCGCGCTCGGGCGGATCCTCGAGCGTCAGAGGTCGAGCGTGGCCTCGTCGGGGAGCAGGATGCCGCCGGAGGTGTTGGCCGAGTTCGCGTAAGCCTGCACGCGTCGCGGGTCGATCTCGGGCGGCGTCGGATCCGTGAACTCGAACCGCAGCGGGATGGAGGGGTGCAACCAGATCGTGGAGCGCCCGAGGGGCTGGGTGCCGTCGTGGCGCCAGGACAGCGTGAAGCTCTCGTTGCGGCGCAGCTTCGTCGCGATCACGATCTTCAGGTGGGCGAGGGCGACGTCTTCGATCTCGATCGGATGCTCGGATCCGCCGTAATAGAGGGTTGCCATGCTCCGGACGCTACGCCTTTCGATCGGATCCTGAGGGCTGACGCGCAAGATCGCGGTGATGATCCGGCGGCCGTCGACCGGCGAGGACCCGGGCCGGTGGCTATCCGGCCCGGGTCCTCGGGGTTCCGCGGCTTGGCGGGAGTCCTGAAGCCTTGGGGATCCCGCATGCGCCCGGAACTTCCCTCCTGTGTCCATCTCCCGGTGACGAGCACGACGCTAGCCGTGATCCATCGGGCCGCGAAGGGGGTTGACCGGGCGCGGCGTTCAGGCTACGGAGCGCTACTGCACCGACCACCCGCCGTCGGAGGCGAGGATCGCCCCGTTGATGTTCACGGCGTCGTCAGAGAGCAGGAAGGTGATCGACGCGGCGAGGTGCTCGGCCGTCGCGACCGTCGGGATGGCCTGCTGGAACGGGGCGAGTCGGCCGGATCCGTATTCGGACATCTGCGGAGGCATCGGGATGCCGGTCGCGACGCCGCCGGGGGCGACGGAGTTCACCCGGATGCCCTTCGGCCCGTACATGAACGCCGCCGACTTCGTGACGCCGATGATGCCGTGCTTGCTCGCGGTGTAGGCGTTGCCCGAGGCGTTGCCGCGCAGTCCGGCCTCGCTCGAGACGTTGAGGATGGATCCGCGTCCCGCCGCTTCCATGATCGGGAGGACCGCGCGCATGAGCTTGAACGGCGCGGTGAGGTTGATCGCGATCACGCGGTCCCACACGGCGTCGGGCGTCTCGCCGGCGGGGGAGAAGTCGTCGTTGATGCCGGCGACGTTGGCGAGGCCGTCGATGCGGTCGCCTGCGGCGGCGACGACACGATCGATCGCGTCCTGCTGAGTGAGGTCGCCGGCGACCGTCACGATGCCGGGGAGATCTGCGGCGAGTGCGTCGAGCTTGTCGGCCGCGATGTCGCACGCGATGACTCGGCCGCCCTCGCGGGAGATGCGCGACGCCGTGGCCCTGCCGATTCCCGACGCGGCGCCCGTGACGATCACGGTCTTGCCCGCGAAGCGGCCGGGGGTCGTCTGCTCGGTCCAACCAGTCGGAGTGGTGTCTTCGGGTATCTCGCCGTCGTTCGCCGCCCGCACGAGGTCATCGACCACGGACTGCGGCATCGCGCCCTGGCTCATCACGACGAGCTGCTGCAGGGGCAGTCCGAGCACGGGGGTGAGCGAGTCGGCGCTCGCCCCCGACTGCGCGAGCAGCCCGCGGATCAGCTCACCGCCGGTCGGATCGGCCAGCCAGTCGCCGATGGAGGAATTCGCGGTCAAGGCCATGGGTGTCTCCTTCGTGAGCTCGTGGATCCGGTTCGTCACGTCGCGGCCTTCTGGATCGCGATCAGGTTTCGCAACGGTGCGTCCACTTATTGAGGAGCGTACACCTCGCTACTCTCGGAGGGTGCCCCGTCCCCGCAGTGAGAACGCCCGCCAGGCGGTGCTGGCGGCGATGCGCGCCGCGCTCGCCGCGGACGGCTATGCCGCGGTGACCATCGAGGGCCTCGCCGCCGAGGCCGGCGTCTCGAAGCAGACGATCTACCGATGGTGGTCCTCGAAGGCGGCGATACTCGGCGAGGCGCTGCTGGAGGGCGCGCTGCCGGGCGCTGAGGCTGACCTGCCGTTCTCTTCGGATCTCGCCGCGGACCTGCGGTCGTGGTTCGCGACCGCAGGGGAGCACCTATCCCGTGCCGAGAACGTCGAGCTGGCCCGCGCGCTCATCGCGGTGACCGCCACGGATCCGGAGCTGGGTGAGGCCCTGAACCACCGGTTCGCGGATCCGATCGTGTCGTGGATCGTCGCCCGGGTCACCAGCGCGCAGGAGGACGGATCGGTGCGCGCTGACGTGGATCCGGCCGCCGTCGCCGACCAGTTCGTCGCGGCGACCTCGTACGCGGCGCTGCTCAGCCGGCCGTTGACGGCGGATCGCGTGGACGGGCTCGTGGACCTGGTGATGCGCGGGGTCGCGGCGCCGCCCCGAGGTCGTTGAGCGAGCGAAGCGAGACCAAACGCCGTACGCTCCCGGAGCCGTGCCTGTGGATAACTCCCCCGGCGACGCCCCCGATCCGGTTACGGTGTGGGAGTGAACCCTCGACGCAGCGCTCTCGTGACCACGGCCGGTCGTGCCGGCCGCCTCATGGAGCCGCTGCGAGCGGGCATCGCCGTGGTGCTCGTCGCCGCCGCAGTAGGTCTGGTCGGCTGCACCCCCGGCCCTGCTCCCAAGCCCACCCCCACGCCGCTGTTCACGAGCGAGGCGGAAGCGTTCAAGGCGGCGGAACAGGTGTACCGGGACTATACAGATGCAGGCAACGCGGCCCACGGCGGTGACAGCGAGGCAAAACCCGAGCAGTACCTCGCTGGCGTGGCCCTTGAAGACGAAATCTCGGTCCAGCGTCAACTCGAGGAACAGAAACTCAAGGTCGTCGGCCCGATCAGGATCGTCTCGTTTGAGGGGACGGGTTTCGAATCCGCCACAGCGCGTGTGACGGCAAAGGTTTGTCTCGATGTGAAGGATGCGAGAGTCGTCGACGCATCGGGAACCGACGTGACACCAAGGGGCCGACAGGAACAGGGCCTACTTGACCTGGCGTTCACTCGCTCAGGAGGAGGTCTGGTGATTATCGAATCGAAGAACTCGGATGCGAAATGTTCAGCAGTCGCTCCTTAACCGTCGGGCTCGTTGTGTTCGCTGTAGCGACCATGGGCAGCTTGGAAGTAACGACTAGCGCGGCAAGCGTGCGCCCAATGGGATGCGGACAAGTTGGACTTGTTACCGGTTGCCCGGACCATAGTGGCATCACCCTCATTGGTAGCCAGACGAGCGGCGACGGAGGGTTGGATCCCTCTCCCGGTGACCCGGGCACCCCAGGTGACGCCGGCACCGCAGAACCGTCCCCATATGAGATCTGCGCCGCAACCCCGGGGCCGCCCAGTGCCTTCTGTCGCTCCCTCGCACCCCTGGGCGTAGCAAACGGGCAACCGTCTCCCACCGTCCCCGGCTGGAGCGTCACGGTCTCAGACTTGGCGCGCTTCGTCCCATCCACAGCGACCATCGCAGGCGAGCCGGACAACGTCGCCGTTGTCGGACTCCCTGCGAACTTCCTCAGCAGCGCCAAGACCGAGACGGTCCCGGGCACGATCCTCGGTCGGGCGCTCACCATCCGATTCACGCCGACGAGCTTCGCCTTCGACTACGGCGACGGCGAGCAGCGCACGAGCACGACGCCGGGCACAGCGTGGGACGCGAGCGGTCAGGCGCAGTTCACACCCACCGACACGAGTCACGTCTACAAGCAACCCGGCACCTACACGGTGACCGTCACAGTCACCTACGCCGCGGATGTCGACCTCGGCGCCGGCTGGATCCCGATCAACGGCACGCTGAACGGCCCGCCCGCGAGCCAGCAGATCCGCGTCGTCAAGGCGCACACGGCCCTTGTTCAGGGCACCTGCCTCGAGCGACCCAGCGCCCCCGGCTGCTGACTCGAAACGGAGCCGCCGCCGAAACGGCCCGCGTCAGACCCGTTCGCTGCGCCGTTCCCGGATCCGCGGGCCTTCGGAGGACGCGGCCTGGGCGGAGAGGTTCCCGTGCACGGGCATTCGGAAGTTCAGCGGCACCGGGCTGCGGAACTCCGCGGCGAAGCGACCTGTGCCGTGCAGGTCGGCGCCGAGTTCGCGCACCGTCGCGACGAGCTGCGTGAGCTGGTGCGATGAGGGGCCGGCCGGGCCGCCCGTCTGCGCGTCGAGGAGCGCCTTCTGGATCGTGCGGACGGATGCGATCCGCGTGGGCTGCGCCTTCGCGGTCTCGTCGAGGCCTCCGGTCCACACGCGCGCGTCAGGGTGCGAGTAGAACACGCAGGCCTGCAGGTAGGGCGCGGATCCGTGCCGTGCAGAGAGGTGCTGATAGAAGCGACGGGCCTGACGGCGCACCTGAGAGGCAGGGGATTCCGAGCCGAGCAGCGTGCGCACGTCGAGACGCTCCCCGCCGTCCCGCGAGACGGCGATCGCGAACGACGGCGGCAGCGCGCTCTCGTCGAACAGCACCCCCAGTGCGCCCGCGAGCGTCGACGGCTTCTTGCCGTCGAGGATGAGGCCCTTCCAGTTCTTGCTGTCGACCAGCACGACCGCCTTCTCTGTGATCACCAGGTGGTCGAGCTGTGCGCAGTAAGGCGCGATGGATCCCTCGTCGCTCGGCGAGAACACGATGTTCGTCGCGACAATCGCGTCGAGCCCCGCCGCCTCGCACGCGTCGACGAGCACCTCGCGTGACGCGAGCTCCCAGCGCAGTCCGCGCCCGGCGAGCAGACGGGATCCTTCCTCGTTCGCGATCGCGGCATCGCGCTCGGCGGTGAGCGTGCGCACCTGTTCCTCATGGGCCTCGAGGTGCTGCATCATCTCGGCGTCATGCCGCGTGGTCAGCGTGGCGAGCGTCTCGCTGTGCGTGCTCTGCAGCTCGCGGGTGGCACTGGCTTGACGCTCGACGAGCGAGGTCTCCTCGTCGGCATAACGACGCTGCAGCTCGTCCCTCGTGCGGCGGTTGCGCCTGATCAGAACCCACGCCGTGAGCGCGAACGCGACCAGCAGCACGGCGACGATGACGAGCAGGACCAGCGTGGAGATCTCCATCCGTCCAGCCAACCAGCGGCCGCCGACTTTCCCGGCGCGTCGCCCGCGCGTGGCGCAGACCGGAGGGCCGATCCGATCTGAGACCGACGAATCAGCCTGCGAACACCCGCCGCAGCCGTTCGCGCAGAGCCGGATCGCACACGTAGACGTAGGTACCGAGGATTCCGCGGGTGAGCAGCACGCCGTAGATATTGCGAATGAAGGTGAGCAGCTGCTCGTCGGTGAAGCCGCCGGCGAAGGATCCGGTCTTCTCCTTGCCCTTCTTGTCGCGGTAGCGCTCGCGATCAGCGACGATCTGTCCGGTTGCCGGGTCCAGCCGCAAATCGGGTCCGATGACTACGCCGGCGTAGTTGAGGTCGTAGCCCTGCACAGTGTGGATCGAACCGACCTGATCGATTGCACCCGGCGAGTTGATCCAGTCCCTGTCGGTGACGTTCCAGAGCAGTCGTTCGTCGTCGATGTCGAAGTCGAACTCGGCCAGACCTTTCTTGCCCTTGCGTGGCTTGGTGACCCAGTCCCACGCGAACCCGGCCACGAGCCGGGCAAGTCCGTGTTCTTTCTCGACGCCGCGGATCATGGTCCTCATCTCGCCGAGATCGTCGAAGAAGCGCAGGTCGTAGTCGCCGAGATCAGGGCGAGCAGGATCCTCACCGCGCAGCGCCGCGCGCACGAACCCGACGTAGTCGGCACCCGCCTTCACTCGCATCTGTGTCATGAGATGGAAGTAGTGGTCGCCGTCCTTTGCTGTCCGCAAGATCTGCTGAAGCGTCTGCGGGGCGAGGTCGTGCGGCCGCACGCTCTGCAATTCGTCGACGAGCAGGATCTGGTGGCGGCTACGGGTACGGATCCAGTCGAGCTGCGTGAACGACGGATCATCGCGACCGAAGAGCGCCTCATTGATGCGGGGAAACTTCTTGTTCTGCCCGCCGGACGCCTGGTTCGCGCGCTGTCCCAGACGGTGGGCCTCGTCGACGAAGACGAGATCGAACTGCTCGGTGGATTCGGCGAACTGGAACGGGCTCAGGACAGCCTTCGGATCCAGCCCCGGCGTCTTGCGGAACACGCGCTGCACTGACGTGCGAAGCGACTGTTGAGGAATCACGAGTGCGATGTGCAGCTTCGCGAGCGGTTCGCGATGTCCTTTTAGGAAGTAGTCGGCGAAGAGCGAGTCCTGGTCGACGTCATCCCCGGGCGTGTACGCCGCGATATCGGCGAGCAGCTTCATCATGAAGATGGCCACGATCGTCTTGCCGGTGCCAGGAGCGCCCTGCACGACGAGCGTCGATCCGCGTGAGGGTGCCTCAAGGTCCTCAAGGAGCACCTTGAGGATGTTGTCGACCGCGATGTTCTGGTCGTGGTTGAGTGCCTTGAACGGCGACAGCTTGAACATGTCGCTGTTCTCGATCTCGGCGATGCTTTGCGTGAAGAGACCCTCCTCGCGCAGGTTCTCGAAGATCTTCGTGAAAGATTCGCGGTAGGCGGCGCGGTCGAAGTACTGCGCATCCGCAGTGAGGCCGGCGTTGCTGTTGAGCACCTCGTACTGCGCGTCGCCGGAGAACCAACGGATCAGGTGCGACTCAAGGTCGAGGCACACCGACTTGTTGAAGCGCTCGTCGATGATGACGCGAACAGTGTCGAGGTGGGCGTTCTTCTTCGCGCCAGCGAGGTGCTGCACCATCCGCTGGTACGTGTTGACGGTCTCACCGACATAAAGCCCTGGCTTCGGCCGCCGCCGGGCGCCGTCGATGACGTACACGACGGGCCAGTTCGAGAGGCGCGAGTCGGCGCTGGCGTGCTGGTCGAGCGGGATGCGCCGGAACGGGACGTGCTCGATGCGGAAGGTGGTCATGGGCGGTCCGGGTTCGCCGGGTGCTCGCGGGTGCCGGCGTGCCCTGTGCGCGCGGACGCATCCGAGCCGGCGTCGGCATCGTCGGCTGCGCGCTCGGCGGCAAGTTGCGTGTACTTCAGCATCCGGCCCTTCGCCTGATCCACCGGATACTTCGCCCGGGTCGACTCGAGCTTGCGCAGCACGATCTCGTCCAGATCGACCCCGATCCGGTTCGCCAGGTGGATGCAGTACGTGACGACGTCGGCGAGTTCCTCCTCGACGCACGTCTGGTCGAAGTCAGGCCCCCACTGGAAGCACTCCAGCAGCTCGCTCGACTCGATCGCGATGCTCTTGGCGAGATTCTCGGGAGTGTGGAATTGATCCCAATCCCGCTCCTCGACGAAGGCGCGGAGGGCGGCGAGGGTCGTTAGGGATGGCATGGAGTGACGGTAGCAGGGGCGTCACGCTTGGGTGTGAACATGGGCTTGGTGCACCCATAAGGACCTCAATAAGTGAGTACTTCGTGTAGCTCAGTGAGTTCGATATGGTCGGGGCATGTCGACCCCCGTGCCCCTGATCGTCGGGGAGCTCTACACCCGCGAGGGGCTCGTTGTGGAATATGGCGGAAGCGTCCAATCGGGTGGCATTGTGCCTAGCACGACGTCGAACACGGTCTTCATCTTCACGGATCCTAGTGAGGGCACTCAATTCGGCTATGTCTACGACGGGTTCTCTCCAGACGGTACAGTCCTTCACTACACGGGAGCGGGTCAGGACGGCGACCAGGTCGAAAAGGGGGCCAACTCCCCGATCCTGACTGCTGGTGTGAAGGGGCGCACGTTGCATGCGTTTGTGGCGACGGGCCAGATTCCGGGGAGGTCCGTCAAGCGTCAACGGTACGTCGGCGAGTTCGTTTTGGACCCGAGTCTTCCCTATGAGCGCATGCCTGCACTCGACAAGAATGGTGGCTTGAGGACGGTCATCGTGTTTCGACTGATACCGGTGTCGGTCGTGCCGAACGATCTCATCCAAGTTGTCGGATTTTCTGGCATCACGGAAGATCCACGGTCAATATTGGTGCCCACGGAGATTAATTCGTCGTTCTTCTTCGAGACAAGTGATCGAGTCGGAGGCGCTGCGGTCCGCCGCGAATCCCAGTTGGTCCACGACTTTATCGCCAGCCAGGAGGGCCACGGCTTCTCGCGGTGGGCGATCACGCTGCCTCAAGAACAGACGCGACTACTCACGGACGTATATGACGAGACTGATCGAGTGCTTTATGAAGCAAAGGCGCTTTCGTCGCGGTCAGACGTTCGGATGGCTGTTGGTCAGCTTTACGACTATCGCCGCCACGTCGCAGTCAACGACCTACGTTGTGCGCTGCTACTCCCTGAGCAACCCACCGCAGATCTTCGTGACTATCTCGAAGATGTGGGGCTGGGGCTGGTGTTCCGCGCAGGAGATCAATTTACGTTTGAAGGTGCGAACCGACGAGCGCTTACTCGCTAGCTATTGTGCATCTCTTCGCTCGGGCGCGGTGTTCGGTCGCGCATGACGCGTTTGACGGTCGGTACGTCAGCATCGGCCCACTCAACGTTGAGAAGATCGGGTACGGGGATCCAGCGGAGCTCGGAGTGCTCGGTCAGCTGGGGCTCTCCTTCAACAAGGGTCGCGTAGAACGTGGTCAGCGTGACCACGCCGAAGTTGTACTCGTGACGGATCGTATCGATGTGGTCGCCGATCGTCACCGTGCAAAGTAGCTCCTCACGCATCTCGCGAGCCAGCGCGACCTGTGGAGTCTCACCAGCCTCGACCTTGCCACCAGGAAACTCCCAAAAGCCGGCGAGGGACATGTGCGGGCTGCGCTGCGCCGAAAGCACCGCGCCATCCCGTATGAGGACCGCGCCAACCACTTCGATCTGCTTCTTCACTCGGCACTCCAGGCCCTTGGTTCCGCTTTGCTCAGCCTATCGAGGGCATCGGCAGGGCGCCGAGACGTCCGGTCCCGTGGACGCGATCCGCAGGCACTCAGATCTCATCGGCACGAGGGCGCCCGATCCTGGCTGTCGAGATCAGAATGCTAACCAAAGCATTAGATGTAACAACATAATGCTTGCTGTTGGAGTCTGCAAATATGCTGTTTTGATCTGCAATTTGGCCATGCTCTCGCAATGGGCGGATACTCGACCCGTCCCGGGCGTCGATCCCGACCGGGTCCAACAATGAACTCGACCTCCTCTTATGCGACTGCGGCTTCCGACCGCAGCATCGCCGTCGTCGGTGTCGGACGCCTCGGCGGCGTGCTGGCGCGGGCGCTGACGGAGGCCGGGTTCGACGTGCGTGGACCACTCGGCCGTGAAGATGCCGTGCCGGCCGTCGACATTGCGATCCTGTGCGTGCCCGATGCGGCGATCCACGTTGCTGCGTTGGCAGCGCGTCCGCATGCGGGGCTGGTCGGACACGTCTCCGGGTCGACGGGGCTCGACGACGTCGACTTCAGCATCCACCCGCTGCAGACCTTCACGGGATCCGAGCAGCCCAGCGTCTTTCACGGCATCGGCGCCGCGATCGACGGGCGCACGCCGGAGGCGCTCGCGACGGCGGAGAGCGTTGCTCGCGCGCTCGGTGCGCATCCGTTCCGGGTCGAGGATGCGCACCGTGCCGGGTATCACGCGTCCGCCTCGATCGCGTCGAACCTGCTCCTCGCCGTGCTCGACGCAGCCGAGCGGGTCGCCGGGTCTGCGGGGATCCCCTCGGGTGAGGCACGCGCGATCCTCGCGCCACTCGTGCGGCAGACCGTCGAGAACTGGGCCGATCGCGGCGCCGCGGAAGTGCTCACCGGACCGATCGCCCGCGGTGACGACGCCACTGTCGCACGGCAGCGAGCGGCCATCGCGGAGGGCGACCCGGAGCTTCTGGAGCTCGTCGATGCGCTGACTGCGCAGACCCGCGCGCTCGCCGATCCCGAAGGTGACCGCGTTTCGTCTCGCTCCGCTCGCTCAACGACCGCGGGCACGGTTCGCTCCGCTCGCTCAACGACCACGGGCACGGACCCGGGCCACGGCGTTTCGTCTCGCTTCGCTCGCTCAACGTCCACGGATCCCGAGGGGGCCCGCGCATGAGGATCATCCGCACCATCGCTGAGGTCCGCACGGCGGTGAGTGAGGCCAAGCGCGGCGGCAAGACTGTCGGACTCGTCCCGACCATGGGCGCCTTCCACGCCGGTCACCTGTCGCTGATGCGAGAGGCCCAGAAGAATAACGACCTCGTCGTGGTGTCGCTGTTCGTCAACCCGACGCAGTTCGGCCCGAACGAAGACCTCAGCCGCTACCCGCGCGACGAGGCCCGGGATGCCGCGATGGCGGACGAGCAGGGCGCGGACATCCTGTTCGCGCCCGAACCTGCGGAGATCTACCCCGACGGCTTCGCAACGACCATCCACATCGCCGGCATCACCGACGTGCTCGACGGCGCGAGCCGTGGCGCGCATCACTTCGACGGCGTCGCCACAGTCGTCGCCAAGCTGTTCGGGATCGTCGCCCCCGATGTCGCCTACTTCGGGCAGAAGGACGCGCAGCAGGTGCTCGTCGTCCGCCGGCTCGTGCGCGATCTGAACCTCGACGTGCGGATCGAGGCCTGCCCCATCGTGCGCGAGGCGGACGGGCTGGCCATGAGCTCGCGCAACGTCTACCTCGACCCCGAGGCGCGGCGGCGGGCGACCGCGCTGAACCGCGCACTCGATGCGGCGCAGGCCCTCGCGAACGAGGGGGAGCGCGACGCCGGCGCCCTCACCGCCGCCGCTGGTGCGATCCTCGCCGATGCCGGGATCGAGCCCGAGTATCTCGAGCTCCGCGACACCGAGACCCTTCGCCCCGTCGTACGCCTCGATGGCGAGGCGCTGCTCGCGGTCGCCGCGAACGTGGGCGCCGCGCGACTGATCGACAACCACATCCTCCGTTCTGCCGACAGGAGAGGCGACGCCTGATGCGACGCACCATGCTGAAGTCGAAGATCCACCGCGCGACGATCACCGGATCCGATCTGCAGTACGTCGGATCCATCACGATCGATCCCGACCTGCTCGAGGCGGCCGATATCCTCCCGCACGAGCAGGTGCACGTCGTCGACGTCGACAACGGATCCCGCTTCGAGACGTACACGATCGCGGGAGAGCGCGGATCCGGAATGATCCAGGTCAACGGCGCCGCCGCCCGGCTCGTGCACACGGGCGACACCGTGATCGTCATCTCATACGCCGACTACTCCGCCGAAGACCTCTCCACCTACGCGCCGACCGTGGTGCATGTCGACCGGGCGAACGCGATCATCCAGGTCGACTCCGCCGTGGATGTGCTCCTCACAGAGGCTCTGGCGCCGGACGCTTCGACAGGCTCAGCGACCGGTGAGGAGGCTCTCGTATGAGCGCGCACGCCGCGCCCGGCCGCCGGCTCACGCTGAGCGACCTCGCCGCGAAGAAGGCCGCGGGCGAGCCGATCGTCATGGTCACCGCGTACGACCACCCCGGCGCACAGATCGTCGAGGCCGCCGGCGTCGACATGGTGCTCGTGGGCGACTCCGCCGCGATGACGGTGCTCGGCTACGACAGCACGGTGCCCGTCTCGGTCGACGAGATGATCATGCTCACCAAGGCGGTTCGACGCGGCCTCACGAAGCCGCTGCTCGTGGCGGATCTGCCGTTCGGCTCGTACGAGACCTCCGACGCGCAGGCCCTCGCCACGGCCCAGCGCTTCGTGAAGGAGGCCGGCTGCGACCTCGTCAAGATCGAGCGCGGCGGCACCTCGGTGCAGCGCGCGCGGGCGCTGGTGGAGGCCGGGATCCCCGTCGTCGGCCACGTCGGACTCACGCCGCAGACGGCGACGTCGCTCGGCGGCTACCGCGCGCAGGGTCGCACGGCGGATGCGGCGCTGTCGCTCATCGACGACGCCCTCGCCCTGCAGGACGCGGGCTGCGCGCTGCTCGTGGTCGAGGCTGTGCCGAGCGAGGTCACCGCCGCGCTCATGCCGCTCATCGACATCCCGGTGATCGGGATCGGAGCCGGATCCGACACCGACGGGCAGGTGCTCGTGTTCCACGACCTGCTGGGGATCTACGACGGCGGGGCTGCGAAGTTCGTCAAGCGGTATGCGAACCTGCGCACCGCGGCGATCGACGGTGTGACCGCCTACGCCGACGAGGTGCGCGACCGCGCGTACCCCGCGCCCGAGCACACCTACTCGATGCCGGCCGAGGAGGCCGCCCGGCTGCGCGAGCTGCTCGCGGCGCGGTGACGAAGCCGGGCTGACCCGTGCAGTCCGCCGAGCTGATCGTGCGCCAGGCTCGGAGATGTGCACGATCTTCGGAGGAACGTGCCGGATCCGTCCGAAGATCGTGCACAGATCCGAGGCGCCCGTGCACCTGTGGGCGGCGCGCTAACGGGTGGCGAGCGCGCCGATGCCCTCGGCGAGCACCACGGCCCCGAGACCGATCACCACGATCGAGGCCGCGATCCCGATGATCCGGGTGGCGCGCGGTCCGATCAGGTGGCCGAACGCGGCGCCCGCGCCGGCGAGCATGAGCTGCCATGCGAACGAGGCGATCCCGGCGGCGGCCACGAAGACCACCGGCCCCGCCGCCGAGGTGCTGCGCGCCGTGACCGCGCCGCCGAGCGCGATGAAGTAGATCAGCGTCATCGGGTTGATCGCGGTGAGCCCGAAGAATCGGACGAAGGCGCGCAGTGCGGAGATCCTGCCGACCTCGAGCGCATCGGATCCTGGATCCCGCCGGATCCGCAGCAGCTGCAGGATCCCGATCCCGACGACGAGGACCCCGGAGGCGATCAGGAACGGGCCGCGGAAGCCCTCGATCGCGGAGGCGAGGAGAGCCCCCGTCGCGGTGGCGACGGCACAGTAGAGCAGGTCGACCGTCGCGACACCGGCGGCCGCGGCGGCGCCGACCCGGAAGCCGTTCACGATGCCCTCGCGCAGCAGCAGAGCGCCGATCGCGCCGAGCGGCATCGCCACGCCGAGCCCGGCCAACGCGCCGGCCACCGCGGGCACCCACAATGCGTCCATGGAGCCCAGTGTGGCGGGAGCGTCGTGGCTGAACAGGGATTCTCGCTGTCTTACGACTACTCTGACCAGCATGGACGCGCTTGACGAGCAGATCATCGGTATTCTTCAGGAGAATGCACGCCGATCGTTCAGTGACCTCGGGCGCACGATCGGGCTCAGCACCAACGCCACCGCGGCGCGCGTGCGACGCCTCGAGGAGAGCGGCATCATCCTCGGCTACACGATCCGCACCGGCAGCGATGCCCCCGATCCGCGGGGCGGGCTGGAGGTGTTCATCGACGTGCGCCTGGACGAGGCGACCGATTTCGACGTGTTCGCGGAGCGCGTCGGGTCGATCGGCGAGATCGTCGACGCCGTGCACATGACCGGACCTTACGACGGGATGGTGCGCGCGTTCACCCGCGATACCGCGTCGCTCGATCGCCTGCTCCGGCGGCTGAAGAAGGAGTGCGGCGCCGCGCAGACGCAGACCCGCGTGGCTCTGCGCTCGCGCTGAATCTCGCGCTGAGACGGCGAGTCGGCCAGGAGGAGGCCGGCGCCGCGGCCTCAGATCAGCCGGCGCAGCGCTTCTTCGAGCGTCACGCCCTGTGCATCGGCACGGTCGCGAAGGCGGGCGTGCTCCTCGGCGCTGAGCGTCACCCGCAGCTCGATCGGGGTCGCGTCGGTGGGGAGGTCGAGCCCGTCGAGCAGGTCCGACGCCTCGGCCCAGAGCGCGGGTGCCGGAGCGGCGGAAGAGGCGACGACAGGGAGGGAGAAGGATCCGGCGGTAGGAGTCGCGTCGCGAGCCTCCGGAGCAGAGGCCATGGCAGGCATCGGCGCCGGTGTCACGGCGACCGCAGCGCCGCCGGTGAACCCCGGACCGCGGTCCGGATCCTTCTTGCGCTGATACGCGGTCGCGGCGGCGTTCGCGCGCTGATCCGCGGCCTCGTTGAGGGGGTGTCCGGCGTGACCCTTGACCCAGGTGAACGAGACGTCGCGCCCGCGCAGCGCCTCGTCGATGCCCTCGAGCAGGTCGCGGTTGAGTACCGGCCCGCCGTCGGACTTGCGCCAGCCCTTACGCTTCCAGCCCGGCATCCACTTGGTCACGGAGTCGATCACGTACCGGCTGTCGCACTCGATCACGAGCTTCTCGCCGGCCGCGCCCACGGTCGCCTGCAGCAGCTCGAGCACGGCCCGCAGCTCGCCCTGGTTGTTCGTGCCGTGCGGGGATCCGCCGGCGGCCCAGTTGTCGTCGTCGATGTACCAGGCCCAGCCATTGGGGCCGGGGTTTCCCAGGGCGGATCCGTCTGCCGCGGCGGTGATCGTCATCCCTCAACCGTAGGGCGTGGAGGGTGGTGGGCCGGGCGTGGCGGGCGGTCTGGGCGGGCGCGGCTCGTGCCCCTCGGACCTCGCTGGAGGGCGCCGCCTGGCGGACTCGTCCAACTTGCGTTCCCAATTCAGGACGAATTCTCGAGTTCGGCGTGTTTTGGTGCTTCCGTGGGGCCTCCGGACGAATTCCTCCTGAATTGAGCACATCGGAATCGGCGCTGCCCTGCGAGCTACTCAGGCTGGAGCTTCGGAAATCGCCGGATCGGGCCCCTTTCACCGCGTCGCAGCGAGATCCAGCCTGAGTTGTGCGCGGCAGGCGGCGGGGTCTCTGTGAAGCAGCTTCGGATCCGGATACAGTCTTCCCTTCCGATACATAACGACATATCGTTGACTATCGCTCGACAGGACTCGGACCTGAGGAGGTCGTCATGGACAACAGCTACGCATCGCACGGTTTCGGCGGAATGGGCTTCGGCGCCAGCGGAGGACGAGGCTTCGGCGGCCGCCCTGGCATGAACCCGACCGCAGGGCTCTGGGAGGCCATGGAGCACCTGCGCTCCGCCTTCGATCAGCGCCCGTCCACCCCGCGCATGGCCCGCGGAGATGTGCGCGCCGCCGTGCTCGCGCTGCTCGCCGAGCAGCCCATGCACGGCTACCAGATCATCCAGGAGATCGAGGAGCGCAGCGGCGGCTCGTGGAAGCCGAGTGCCGGATCCGTCTATCCCACGCTGCAGCTGCTCGCGGACGAAGGGCTCATCGAAGCGGCCGAGCAGGGTGGGCGCAAGACCTACTCGCTCACCGAGGCCGGCCGTGCGGTCGCGGACGAGGCCGGCACGCCGCCGTGGGAGAGCTCCGGCGCCCGCGCGGGTTCGGCGTCGTTCGGGGCGCTGCCCAAGGCGGGCGTCGACCTCGCGGGCGCCGCGGCCCAGGTCGCACGCACGGGCACTCCGGAACAGGTGCAGCAGGCCATCGAGGTGCTCGACGAGGCCCGACGCAAGCTGTACGCGATCCTCGCCGACTGATGGCGGCCGGCGACAGCGACGACTGGTTCCTGAGTCAGAGCCCGGACCAGGCGCCCGCCGCGACGGCTTCCGCGCCTGCAGCGGAGGCCGCGCGACCGGACGCGTCCGCGGCGCGCCCGGATTCGGTGCCCACGTCTGCCGGGCCGGCCGCGCCCGTGCAGCCGTCGCCCGTGTCCACCGGGTCAGGCGGGCCTGTGCGAGCATCGCCCACCCCGGCTGGCCCGCCGACCCCGGACACGGTGCCGGCCTCCGCTGCGAGCGCATCTCCGCGCGCGACAGATGAGGCCGGTCCTCCGCTGCGCGCCAGGTACCGGCGGATCCTCGGGTTCGCCGCGCGCGTGCTCGTGCAGACGTGGTGGTTCGAACTCGCGTTGCCGCGAATTGGCTTCGCGCGCGTGGCGGAGCGGTCACGCGAGCGCCGGATGCGGGTGCTCGCTCAGCGGTTCCATGCGCTCGCGGTCGAACTGGGCGGGCTGATGATCAAGGTCGGCCAGTTCATGTCCTCGCGCCTGGACGTGCTGCCGCCCGAGATCACGAAGGAGCTCGAGGGCCTGCAGGATGAGGTCCCGCCCGTCCCGATCGCCGAGATCCGCGCGCTCGCCGAGGCCGAGCTCGGTGTGCCGCTCGCCCGAGCCTTCGCCTCGTTCGATGACACTCCGCTCGCCGCTGCTTCGCTCGGACAGGCGCATCGTGCCCGGCTGTCCGACCTGGACGCCGCCGACGCCGGGTTCGCCGACGTCGTAGTCAAGGTGCAGCGCCCCGGGATCGACCAGGTGGTCGCCACGGACCTCGCCGCACTCCGCCGCGTCGCAGGCTGGCTGCGACGCATCAGGTTCATCGCCGACCGGGTCGACGCGCCCGCGCTCGTCGAGGAGTTCGCGCAGACCAGCCTCGAGGAGATCGACTACCTGCACGAGGCCTCGGCCGCGGAGCGGTTCGCCGAGAGCTTCGCCCACGACCCGCGGGTCGACGCGCCGCTCGTGGCCTGGGAGCGCACCACGCGTCGCGTGCTCACGCTCTCCGATGTCACCGCGATCAAGATCAACGACGTCGACGCCCTGCGCGCGGCCGGCATCGACCCCACCGACGTCGCCCGCGTGTTCGCCGAGGTCATGTTCGACCAGCTGTTCACGCACGGGTTCGTGCATGCGGATCCGCATCCGGGCAACATCTTCGTCACGCCGCATCAGGCCGGCGGCGTGGGGATGCCCGGCGCTTCGACGGGCTCAGCGGCCGGCCCGGTTCCCGCGACCGGCGCCGCGCACCCGGCCTGGCGGCTCACCTTCATCGACTTCGGCATGATGGCGGAGGTGCCCGAGGGGATCCGGCACGGGCTGCGCACGCTCTTCATCGCCGCCGCCTCGCGCGACGGGAAGGGCATGGTCGCCGCCGCACAGGAGATCGGCGTGCTCATGCCCTCCGCTGAGAACCGCGAGCTGGAGCGAGCCCTCACCGCGCTGTTCGCCCGCTTCGGCGGCATGGGCTTCGCCGAACTGCGTGACGTGGATCCGCGGGAGTTCCAGGGCTTCGCCGAGGAATTCGGCGACACCATGCGCTCGCTGCCGGTGCAGTTGCCCGAGGGGCTCCTGCTGCTCATCCGCGCCGTCTCGCTCACCTCGGGCATGTGCAGCGGACTGGATCCGCAGTTCAATATCTGGGAGTCGATCGAGCCCTACGCCACCCGGCTGCTGGCGGACGAGAGCGGCAACCTCGTGCGGGACGTCGCGCAGCAGGTCGTCGCGAACGCCGCCACCCTCTGGCGGCTGCCGAAGCGGGTCGACGACATCATCACCCGGGTCGACGAGGGATCCGTCACATTCGACACGTCGCGCATCGAGCGCCGCCTCGATCGCATCGACGGGCTGATCCGCCGCGGCATCTCGGGGCTGCTCTTCGCCGCGCTGCTCATCGGCGGGGCACTCGTGCTCGCCGTGAACCCGGTGCTCGGAATCGTGCTGATGAGCGTCTCGGCGCTGCCCCTGCTGCACGCGCTGTTCGCCGGTCTGTTCCGGCGCGGACCGCGGTAGCGCGGCCCGCACGGACGACGAAGGGGCGCACGACCGGATCTTCGGTCCTGCGCCCCTCGTCGTGCTGCGGTCAGTTCTGGTCGAGCCCGGTGCGACGTCGTGCGAGCAGCAGCACGCCGACGGCGATCACGAGGGCGCCTGCGACGCCGAGCGCGATGGGCGCGTCGGATCCGGTGGTCGCGAGGCCGCTCGAACCAGCCGAACCGGATCCCGCCGAACCTGCATCGGCGTCGGATCCGCCCGACCCCGCACCGGATCCGGTTCCGCCGCCGGATCCGGCATCGCCGCCGCCGGCCGCCGCGACCGTGAACGACGCGGATGCGACGGTCGTGCCGTTGAACGACACGGTCACGGTGTGCGCCCCCGAGGGCAGCGACGTGGGCAGCGCGGCCTGCAGCGTGAACGCGCCGGCCCCGTCGGTCGAGCCGGTGCCGAGGGTGACGGGGTCGGAGTGCACCACGACCACGAAGCCTGCCGCGTCGGCGGCGAGGTCGGACGCGGTGACGGTGACGGATCCGCCCGGGCGGAAGTCGCCGGCGATCGCGACCGAGCCGCGCGTCGCGGTGGGATCCGCCACGGCGACCGTCGTGGCGGCGGAGGCGGTGGATCCGATCGCGTTGTGCGCGGTGACCGTCAGGGCGTACGAGCCCGGAGCGACGTCATCGAACGTGAACGACGTGGCGCGCGCGTCGGCCTCGGCGGTCCGGCCTGCACCGAGGGCGACGGTGTACCCGGTCAGAGCGGACCCGCCGTCCGCGGGCGCTGACCAGGAGGCCGCCACGTGGGAGCCGGCGGGCGACGCGCCGCCGACGACCGCTGCCGGAGCGGCCGGCGCGGCGGGCGCGGTCGGAGCCGGGGTCACGTGCCGCAGGCGGTACTCGGTCATGTAGGCGAGCTTGCCGGGCTTGGCATCGGAGTAGGGCTTGGCGAGCTTGGCCCACTCGCCCTTGCCCTCGGCCTTACCGTCGTTCCAGGCGCTCAGCACGCTGAGGTCGCCCGCAGTGTAGCCGGACTGCGGGTCGACGACGGTGCCGGCGCCGAGCGCGACCTGCGCCTGGGTGAGCTGCTTCACGAGCGCAAGGGATCCGGCCCAGTCGTCCTGGTTCCAGCCTGCGACGGGGACGTCCGTGCGGGTGCGCAGCCAGGTGCCCCAGTAGAACTCCTGGAACGGCACCGCGCCGTCGGCCGAGTAGCCGATGTCGCGCGCGAAGTAGAGGATGCTGCGGAAGCGGTCGTCCTCGAAGTTCGACAGGCCCACATTCGACGGCAGCTGGGCCGGGGTGATCGCGTCGCCGTTCACATCGCGCAGCCAGGTCCACTTGTTCGCCTGCATCGCGGCCCAGAAGTCCGCGTCGGACAGGCCGGACAGGTTGCCGAGCACGCGCAGCCGCACATGCACGTCGGGGCCGCTGTTCTCTTGGAACGAGGTGAGGGTGTGGTGTCCGTCGGTGAGGTACAGCACGCCCTGCGGGCCGATCACCACGGTCTTCATCGGGGTGATCGTGTCGGCGGTCTCGCTGCCGACCGGCACCGTGCAGGTGAAGGTGGACGGATCCGTCAGCGTCGCGTTCGGCTGTGCGCTCGCGACGTCCTGCTGGCCGTTCGCCTCGCACCAGTCGGCGAACTTCTTGTTGATCGCGTCCTTCGAGAGCTCCGCGTCGTAGCGGCCGAGCTTGTAGTAGACCTCGTCGTAGCCCAGCGAGGGCTGGGTCGGGTGCACGTCGCCGATGCGGACGTCGAGCAGCTCACCCACCGGTGCGCACAGATCACGGGTGTCGCCGACGGCGCAGGACGCGTCCTTGACGTCGGTCGGCGCGTCTGCGGCGGAGGCGGGCGTCGCGGCGAGGACGGATCCGCCGAGGGCGAGGAACGAGGCGAGCGCGACGGCGAGCGTGCGACGCGAGCGGAGCAGGGGCACGGGGGTCTCCAGGGATGCGTGGTCGGTGCGGATCCGCGATCCGGACGTCAGTCATCCACGTGCGGGATCCGATTCGACCCTGGCCAGCCCAGGCGGACGCGGGGTTGCGGAGGGATGAACAGTCGGTGACACCGGACTCTCCGCGCGTCACCGCCCTCCCGCGGATCGTCGCCTGCCGTCGGTCAAGCGGACCGGCGAACGCGCAGCACGAGCGCGATCAGCGACAGCACGATGACGAAGACGCCATACCCGAGGCACACCGTGCCGAGTCCGAGCGGGGCGACCAGCACCCCCGCGATGACCGCGGGCACACCGAAGGCGAGGTAGGCGAGCAGATACAGCACGGCGAACGCGTCGGCGCGCTGGGTCGCCGGAATCTTCGGGGCGAGGGATCCGACGACGCCGAAGAATGCGGTGCCGAAGCCCATGCCCGTCACCGCGGCGGCCACGAGGTAGGCCGCGAGCGAGCCGATCCCGAGTGCCAGCAGCGAGAGGGCGGTGCCCGCGGCCAGCGCGGCGGTGCCGAAGATCACGATGGTGCGCGCGCTGCGGCGCCGGATCGCGAAGGCTGTGATGGCGCCCACCCCCGCCAGGAGGGCGACGGCGAGGCCCTGCCAGAGGTGCGCGGTGCCGCCGAGCTCGCCGTGGACGATCGTCGCCCCCAGCGACAGGAACAGGCCACCGGTCGCCCAACCGGCGATCACCGCCGGTGCCGCCCGCCAGAACTCTGCGCGGATCTCCGCCGGAACCGAGAGCCGGAACCGCAGTGATGCCCAGGCTCTGGGCAGCCGCGGCGCGGTCTCCGGCGCGATGAGCACGAGGCCCGCGATCACGACGTAGATCACGGCGAGCGGAAGGAAGATGTCGCGTAGCGCGTCCGGGGTGGTGTCCAGAGCGAGGGCCGCGATCAGCGCGCCCGAGGCCAGGCCGATCCCGGGGCTGAGGGCGTTCCAGAGTGCGGCGGCGCCAGGGCGCGCGGGCGGAGCGAGGTCGAGGACGGTCGCCGAGAGCGCCGAGATGAGCAGCCCGCTCGCGATGCCCTGCAGGATCCGAGCGAGTACGAGCAGCGTCACGGATCCGGCGTTGCCGAACAGCACCATGCTGGCGGCGAGCAGCACGAGCCCTGCGATGATCACCGGGCGCCGCCCGATGTGATCCGAGAGTGACCCCGCCGAGAGCAGCGTGAGGAGCAGGGCGAGCGCATACACGGCGAACACCGCCGTGATCACGATCGCGTCGAAACCGAGGTGCTGCGCGAGTACAGGATAGAACGGCGACGGTGCGCTGGCTCCTGCCATCATCAGGATCTGCGCGACGATGCCGAGCACGAACCCGAAGCGCGTACGCGCGGAGCGCACGGGCAGGGCGGCGGACGCCCCGATCCGAGGCGTCGCGATCGGCTGCGTGGTCATGGCGTCTCCTCATCCGTTCGAGAATTCTCGAACGTTGTGCACATTACTCGTCCGCCGATGAATGTTCAAGTATTATCGAACTATGCCTGGCGCTGTCGACCTCCCGCATCCGGAACGCTCCCAGATCGAGCTGACCGCAGTGCTCTTCGCGCTCAGTGATCCGGAACGCCTGTCCATCGCGCGCCAGCTCGTCGACGGTCCGCTCGACATGGCGGCATGCCACGCGACGGACCCCGACCTGCCGAAGTCGACCAAGTCGCACTTCATGAAGGTGCTGCGCGAGGCGGGGGTGATCCGCAATGAGCCCAACGGGCGACGGCGCATCCTCACCCTGCGCCGTGACGACCTGGACGCGAAGTTCCCCGGCCTGCTCGATGCCGTGCTGGGGTCGACCGAGAGCTGAGCCGGGGCGGGATCCGTATCGCGCTGTTCCCAGCGGTCGATCGCAACGGCGTATCCGGACCCTGAGCCCGTCGAAGGGCCCGGATCCACAGGCCGGACGCTTCGCTCCCCACGCCCCACTCCAGCCAGCGCTCCGCGCTGCCCGGAGCCTCCGGGGCGCGTGGGCCCAGCTCAGCGGCCGGCGTTCAGCCCCGGGCGATCTCCTGCACGATCGTGCGCGTGGATCCGGTCGCGTCGGTGGTCTCGTACAGCACCGGCATCCCCGGATGGGCGAGCGCGAACCAGAACACGGCGACGCCGTCGTCGTCGTTCACGTCGTACCTCAGGCACTCGAGCTGGCCGAGTGGGTGCTCGATCGTCTCGGTGACCACTGTGGTGCGGTCGGCGGGGAAGGCGGCGTGCTCCTGCAGGTCCCGCCAGCTCACGCGTTTCGAGACGGCCGCCTCGACGTCATCGAGAGGGTGGGTCGTCAGCAGGGCTCCGACCTCATCCCCGTCGGCGAAGCGGTTGATCCGCTCGGACCGGGCGCCGTCGGGTTCCTCGTCGAGGATCCGGATCGTGGCCCCGCCTCGCAGTGCCTCGCGGATCTCGTCGGCCGTGAACGGCGTCGGCAGCAGACCCTCGGCGATGACGTGCGGATCCGGTTCGCTCATGCGGTCAGGATAGGCCCGGTCGCTGGCAGGATGTCGGCATGACGACGCTCCGCGACATCGCGCGCTGGCGGCTCCGCTCCCAGCTGCTCGAGGCTCCCGCGGGCGCCGCCGAGGACGTCGTACGGACGATGCTCGCGGTGCAGGCGGAGAACCCCGCTCAATCCGCCTGGGCGGTCGCCGCACGCACGGTCTCTCCTGGCGCCGGCGACCTCGCCCAGGCGCTATCCGATGCCAGGGTCGTGCGCACGCACGTGCTGCGCCCGACCTGGCACTACGTGCATGCGGACGACGTGCGCTGGTTGATCGAGCTCACCGCGCCCCGCGTGCTGCCGGTGTTCGATCAGCAGCTGCGACCCTCTGCGGACCGCATGGTCGCACTCACCGACGCGATCGCGCATGCGGTCGCCGGGGGAACCGGCCTCACGCGCCCCGAGATCGCGCTCGCGCTCGCCGAGGCCGGGCTCGACCTGCCTCCTCTCAGCTCACGCTGCTGCTGGGCCGGCTCGAGCTGCAGCTGCTGCTCACCAGCGGCGTTCCCCGCGACGGCCAGCACACCTACGCTCTCCTCGCTGAGCGCGTGCATTCGGCCGAGACCGTCGATCGAGACGAGGCGCTCGCCAACCTGGCACTCCGCTATCTCGGCGCCCACGGCCCAGCCACGGACCGCGACCTCGCGTACTGGGCGACGCTCACCCTGACCGATGCCCGGCGGGGGATCGCTGCGGTCGCCGACCGGCTGGAGTCGTTCGATCACGACGGTCGCACCTACTGGCACCTCGCGGGCGGGTATGGCGCCGAGACCACGAGTTCGCGAGGTCGCGGTGCCGCGCACCTCCTGCAGATCCTCGACGAGATGTACCGGGGCTATCAGGACTCGCGCTGGGCGCTGGACTCCGAGGGCATCGTGCTCCGCGACCGCGAGGCCTCGATGGGCATGGTGCTGTGCGATGGCCAGCTCGTGGCCGGCATGCGGCGGAGCCTCGACAAACGTCGCGCGGTCTTCGCTCTTGCGCCCTATCGCCCGCTCACTGCCCGCGAGCGTGCCGAGATCGAGAAGGCCGCCGCACGCTGCGCGGCGTTCCTCGGGGTGGAGCCGGTGGTCGAGTTCGCGTCGGCGTGATCGGCGGACGCCACATCGAATCACGCCGACCGACCCGGCTCTGGTTAGGATCGGTCCGCGGATCGAGCCTTCGGGTCGAGATCCCGTCAACATGCCGACGAACCGCGTCCGCATCGACCAGGGGAGTGACGGATGATGAAGCGGGCCGCCACTGCGTTCATACTCGGCGTTCTCATCGTCCTGCTCGGCGGCTGCGCCGGGCTCGGGCCGTCCGATGCTCAGCTTGCGGAGAAGTACAAGGACGCCGTCACGCCCTTGCCCCACGTGGAGAGCGTGGACAGCAGCTACAAGACGGTCATCGGAATGGGCCGGACGGGGTTCGTGCACATCACCGCGGACACCAGCGACGACGGGGAACTGCTCGCTCTGCTGAAGCAGGCCTTCCCGGCGGTCGTGCGCGCGGCGGAGAACGACCCCGAGATCGGTCTGGAGATTCTGGTCGTCGCGTCCGACGGCAGCGGTGGCTATGGGCCGGAGGCCCTCGGATACTCCGGCGTGGGCACGCTCACGAGCTACCGCGACTTCCTGAAGTCTCATCCGGACCTGTGAGTGGAGAAATCCTGCACTTTGACACGAACGACGGGCGGGGAGGTTGAGGACCGTGATCCCCGACGACCCCGATCGTGATCGACGGGACCAGCGCACCCGCGACGAGCACCGCGCAGCTCGTGTCCGCGGCGAACGCAGATATCTCAGCCCCACCGTCGAGGGCGAGCTCTACAGCTATGCCGCTGACGAGTTCGGCGCTGTCGGCGGCCCCATGGGCGGGAACATCCAGGTCAGGACACTGCCCGGGTTCGTCGTTGTGATGTCGCTGGGGTGGCTCTTCGTGCTGGGCACTCTCTTCGAGACCTTCGTGTACGCGCCGTTCGTGCAGCCCGGGGACGGCCGCCCAGCGTGGCCCGTTCTCGTCGCCACCGGGGTGGCCGGCCTCGTCGCCTGGGCCGGCACCCACTACGTCGCAACGGAGCTCCGCGCCCGCAAGGTGCGCCGGGCGCGTGGGATCCCGGAGCCTCGCGCCGGCAGTACGAGCTCATGACTCCTCGCTGATTTCGGGAACCTCTTGACACCCGGATCCGACCATCGTAATCTACAACCAAATGGTTGTACGAGATGAACTGAGTGATGAACAGACCGACCGTGTGTTCCAGGCCCTGGCGGCGAGCACGCGGCGCGATATCCTGCGCCGCACGATCACCCAGGAGCAGACCGTCTCCGAGCTCGCCCGCGACTACGACATGTCGTTCGCGGCGGTGCAGAAGCACGTGGCGGTGCTCGAGGCGGCCGAACTCATCGTCAAGCGCGCCGAGGGACGCGAGCGGCTGGTCCGCGCGAATCCCGAGATGATCGCGCGTGCCCGGGCTCTGCTGGCCCGCTACGAGGACCTGTGGCGCAGCCGCATCGCGCGCCTCGACGACCTGCTCGCCGAACCGGTTGCTGCGCCTGGCGAAGCATCCGACCCCGACACCAGTACCGATCCCGGATCCGCGCCGCGCGGATCCAGCACCACCTGACCGACACAGAAGGAGAGTGACATGCCTGTCACCGACGTGATCACCGATCCCGAGAACCTGACGCTGACGATCCTCGCCGACTTCGCCGCCCCGGTGGAGCGGGTGTGGGCGGCGTACTCCGACCCGCGCCAGCTGGAGCGCTTCTGGGGCCCGCCCGGATGGCCGGCGACCTTCACCGAGTTCGACCACACGGTCGGCGGCTTCGCGCAGTACCACCTCGACGGTCCGCGCGGAGAGAAGTCGTCGGGGCGATGGGAGTTCACCCGCATCGAGGCGCCGGCGCTGTTCGAGGTGCTCGACTCTTTCGTCGACGAGTCCGGGCAGCCGATCGACGGGTTCCCGGCGATGCGGATGACGCTGGCGTTCTCGCCGACAGCCGAAGGCACCCGCATGACCGGCACCAGCCACTTCGACTCGGTCGAAGCGCTCGAACAGGTCCTCGCGATGGGCGTGATCGAGGGCACGAAGGCCGCGATGGGTCAGCTCGACACGGTGCTGCAGGACCTGCGCGACTACGCGCAGGGCAAGGGCACGCGGGTGGAGCTGCTCGACGACACGCACGTGCGGATCACGCGGCTGGTCGACGGTCCGCAGGAACTCGTGTGGCGCGCGCACCACGATCCGGAGCTGATGAAGCAGTGGCTGCTGGGACCCGACGGGTGGGAGATGACCGAGTGCGAGATCGCCACGGAGTCGGGTCAGGCGTACCGCTACTCCTGGGCTCCCGTCGGCGACCCTGAGACAAGCTCAGGGCAGGCACGCCAGGCGTTCGGCTTCGAGGGGGAGGCGCTGCTCGTCGACGCCACGCGCCGCGCCGTGACCACGGAGAAGATGCAGGGCACTGACGGCCCCGTGACGCTGAACGACCTCAGCTTCTACGAGGAGGACGGCGCCACGCTGATCACCCTCCTCGTCGAGTACCCCGACGTCGAGACCCGCGACATGATCCTGGCCACCGGCATGGTCGACGGCATGGAGGCCTCGTACGCCCGCATGGAGGACCTGGTCCTGGTCTGACGCGCGTTCATCGCGAGAGATCCCGGTCGTCCCTCCCGCCTGGGAGCGGATCCGACCGGGATCTCTTGCGCGCAGGCTTGCCGCGAGGCGGAGGCGGGCTTCGACGGCTCCCGCGACACGGTACCGTCGAGGGATGTCCGCCTTCGTGGTGAAGATCCTCCTCGTGCTGGCCGTCCTGATCCTGGTGGCGGCCGCCGTGTCGAGGATGCGAGGGCGTCGATCCGTGGGGCCCGTGCGGCAGCGCATGCCCAAGCTCGTCCTGGTCGTGGGCGCGCTGTTCGTCGCGGTCGGCGGATTGATGGCGCTGGCCTCCTTCACGGAGAAGAACACCGACGGCATGCTGTGGCCCATGCGCATCGCGTCGCTCGTGATCGGCCTCGGCGGCGCGGTGTTCCTGGTGATGTACCGCAACTTCTACGTCGAACCGCGCGTCGACGAGGTCGCGTTCCGCACGATCTGGGGGCGCGAGGCCGTCATCGCCTACTCCGACATCGTCGACTACCACGTGCGCACCTCCGGCGGGCAGCTGCAGCTCACCGTGCGTGCGGCGTCCGGCCCGCGGCTGCGCCTGAATCCGCGCATCTACGATCTCTCGCCGCTGCTGCGCGCGAACGAGTTCCGGCTGCACAACGGGCGCTGGCCGCTGCGCGGCGAGATGCACGGGGGAACCGGCACCGTCTCGCGCTAAGGCAGCCCGTCCAGCCGGATCCTGACACTTCCTGACCGTGAGACTGCATCTCGGCGACGAGACTGCAGTCCATGCGTGCAGTCTCGTCGCGCAGATGCAGTCTCGCGGTTCGGCGCGAGGACGACGTCGGCGGGGCGTGGTTCGATGGCGGCATGGACACCTCGCTCGGGCTGCGCAACGAGACGCGCACGGTCTGGGCGACGGCGCTGTGCTTCGCCCTCGGCACGATCGCGGGGCTCGTGGTGCTGCAGGGGCCGCCGCGGCCGCTGACCGGCCCCGGGTCGTTGAGCCAGCCCGTCGCGGTGATCGCCGGCGTCGTCGCCGCGGCCGCCTTCGTCGTGAGCACGGTGCAGCATCGCCGCGGTGAGACGGATCCGATGCCGCCGTGGCAGACGACGGTGTCGCATGTCTCCGCGGTCGCCCTGACCGTGGCCTTCGCGGCGGTGACCGCGTTCGGGGTGCTGCTGGGCGGCGTCGTGTTCGGAGCCGGCTTGCACGACTTCACCGCGCCGCCCCTGGGTGGCGCGCTCGTCGCAGGCGTCGCGGCGGCGATCGGCGGACGGTTTGCCTACACGGCCGGCGTCGGGATCCGCACCCGGGATCTGGCGACGCTGCTGTTCGGGTTCCTCACGATCGGCACGCTGTTCGCGATGGCGACCGCATCGGATCCGCTGTGGTGGCAGCAGAACTTCTCGCAGCTCGGGCTCGGTGTCCGCGGCTGGGCGTTCAACGGCACCCTGGTCGTGGCGGGGCTGCTGTTCGCCACGGTCGGCGCCTACATCGGCCGCGACCTGCACCGGTTGCGCGGCGACAGCGCGCTGCGCGGGATCGCCGCGGTCGTCGTGCTCTGGGGTGCCACCGGGGCCGCGCTGGCGGTCGTGGGGTTCGTGCCGATCGAACTGAACCGCGTGGTGCACTGGATCGCGGCCATCGGCACACTCGTGCTGTTCGGGGTCGCCGCGCTGCTCTCGACGCGGGTGCTGCCCGGTCCGCCGCGCGCGCTCCTGATCGCGACCGTGGGCCTCGGCGTGCTCATGGTGGCGGCGGTGCTGCTGCACTGGCCGATGGGGCTGTACTCCTCCGCGGGGCTCGAGGCGATCGCGGTGGGGCTGGGCCTGGTCTGGATGACCACCTTCGTGCGCGTGCTCGCCGTGCTGGTGCCGGACGTACCGCGGGTCTCCGCCCGGACTTCGCTCCTGCGCGGCTGAGGCGGCGAGGCACCGGTCGGCGCGGGCCGTCGAGAGTGCTCACAGGGTAGAGCGGCGGATCCGCTCCCGCGCCGGCGGGCGCACAATGGACGCATGGGCATGTTCACGCAGAAGCCGGAAGAGCCGAGCGAGTGGGCGGCTCTGCCCGGGGAGCTGTTCGACCGCGATGAGGCGGATCTGCTCCCCGAGCAGCCGACGGCGGATCCGTTCGGGCTCGGCCTCGGCACGCCGACGTCCGCGGCGAGCGTGGCGATCCCGCTGCCGCCCGCGGAGCCGAGCGCAGCCGGCGGCGAGTCCGGGGCTGAGCCCACGCGCTGAGCGACGCGCTGAGCGACGTCGTCCGTCCTCAGGCGGCGTCGCCCGCCTCGGGAAGGTGCACGCGGGCGCCGGTGCGATCGAACAGGCTGAGGATCTCCGCAGGCCCGTCGCCCGTGGCGCCGAACCAGTGCGGTGTGCGGGTGTCGAAGTCGGCGACCTCGCCGGGCCCGAGAACCAGATCCCGGCTGCCGACGATGAGGCGGATCCTCCCGCTGAGCACGTAGATCCACTCGGATCCGTCATGCGTACGCCGTTCGCCGGGCCCCGTCTCGAGGGGCATCACGATCTTCCACGCCTGCACGCCGCCGGGGTTGCGGCTCAGCGGGATCACGATGCGCCCGTTCCTGCGCCGCGGCCGCAGCTGCACGCGCGGATCCCCGAACTCGGGGGCGCCGACGAGGTCGTCCAGGCTCATCCCGTACACCCGGGCGAGGGGGAAGAGCAGCTCGAGGCTGGGCCGCCGCAAGCCGCTCTCGAGCCGCGACACGGTGCTGGCGGAGGTGCCGGCGAGCTCCGCCACCTCCGCGAGGGTCAGACCCCGGCTCGTCCGGAGGCGCTGCAGGCGCGGTCCGATCCCGTCCAGCGCGGCGGCGAGGTCTGCGTTCGTGTCCACATCGACAAGAACACCAGGCGTTTGCGGTTTCTGCAAGAAGGATTGCCAGATCGCACAGTCCGACGCGAACCTTGACCTATGACCCCAGAACAGTTCGACACCGCGATCGTCGGAGGTGGAGCAGCCGGACTGAGCGCCGCCCTCGTCCTCGCCCGCTCCCGCCGCTCCGTCGTGCTCCTCGACGCCGGCGCACCCCGCAACGCGCCTGCCGCGCACATGCACGGCTTCCTCTCGCGCGACGGCTTCCCGCCGTCGCAGCTGCGGGAGATAGGACGCGAGGAGATCGCGTCCTATGGCGTGCGCCTGGTCCCGCACTCCGTGGCTTCGGCGCGCGGCGATGTCGTGGACGGATTCGTGCTCACGACCGACGAGGGAACCGAGTTCACCGCTCGCAGGATCATCCTGGCGACGGGCGTCGAGGACGTGCTTCCTGACATCCCGGGCGCCCGCGAGGCCTGGGGGCGGTTCCTGCTGCACTGCCCCTACTGCCACGGCTACGAGGTCGGTGATCGCTCCCTGGCGGTCTACGGCGGCGTTCCGGGCGCTGTCGTGCAGGCGCTGCTCGTCCGGCAGTGGTCGGCCGATCTCACCTACTTCACGAACGGGAGTGCGCTCGCGGACGAGGATGCGCAGCTGCTCCACGTCCGGGGCATCCGCGTGCAGGACGGTCGGATCGCGGAGCTCGTCCTCGACGGCGAGCGGTTCGTCGGCGTGAGGCTCGACAGCGGTGACATCGTCCCGGTCGACGCGGTGTTCCTCCGGCCGGAGTCCCGCCCCCGCACCGACCTGGTCGTGGCTCTCGGCGGTTCCGTCGACGGCGCGGGCTTCGCGCACGTCGATGCGTCGGGGCGCACCTCCGTACCCGGAGTCCGGGTCACCGGCAACCTGGTGGATCCGCGTGCGCAGGTGATCACCGCCGCGGGGCACGCCAACGCGGTCGCGATGGACGTCAACGCCGATCTCGTCGATGACGACATCCGCGCCGAACGACGAATGCCCCGCTGAACTGAGAGATGAGCAACCTATGACGCACACGCCCGCCCCGACCGCCCCCGCGACGCCTCGGCCGCCGGGTCAGCACACGCTCGCGCTCATGATCTGGATCGCCGTGACGCCGACCCTGCTGGCGATCAACCTGCTGCTCGGTCCGCTGATGGCCGGGATCCCCGTGGTCCCCCGCACGATCATCACCGTGACGATCGCCGTTCCCATCGTGATCTACGGGCTCATGCCGTTGCTGCACCGGATCCGCCGCCGCTGGGTGACGTCCCGCAGGTCCTAGGCGCGGCTGCCCGGGAGACGGCGCGCTTGACCTGAGCAACCGCCCTTCCCCGGGCACCCGCGATCCTTCAGGCGGCAGCAGGAATCGGCGATCAGGCGCCGGCCACGCCGGCATCCGCCTCCCTCACGGCGTCGACGAGCGCGCGCCACGGACCCTGCAGATGCTCCTCAGGGATCACCTGCTCGTGGCGCTCCTGGCGGACCCGCACCTCGATCCGCCAGATGAAACGGTCCGCGCCGGTCCCGGCCGGGGGCTTCTCGTCCCACGGGCAGCGTTCGACGAGAAGCATCCAGTGCTCTCTCTCGCTGCCCGAAGGCTGGACGCTCCATCGCCGGGTCATTCCGGCGATGCCGCCGCTGCGGGCGACGCGGATCGCGACGCCGTCGTCGCCGGCGGCATCGGAGTCGGCGGGAACGCCGACGGGCGGATCAGCCGGAGGTCCGCTCATCGCCTGTCGCCGATCCCGTCGCGCTGCCGACCCCGGCCTTGATCACGCCGACCGAGGCCCACGCCATCCGGGCGGCGTCACCGGTCGCCGTGCTCACCGCGTCCGCCTCCTTGATCGTCGCGTTCGCGAACTGCGCGAACGTCGCCGACGACGACAGCCCCCCGGTGAGCGCGCGATACCAGACCGAACCCGCGGTCTCCCACGCGTGGCCCCCGAGCTCCACGGCGAACAAGGCGAACGCCCGATTCGGGATGCCCGAGTTCATGTGCACCCCGCCGTTGTCGTCGCTGGTCTTGACGTAGCCGCTCATGTCGGCCGGCTGCGGATCCTTGCCGAGCTCCGGGTCGTCGTAGGCGGTGCCCGGATGCAGCATCGAACGCAGCGCCTTGCCGTGCACGGCAGGGGTGAAGATGCCCGCGCCGATGAGCCAGGTCGCCTGGTCCGCGGTCTGGCCCTGCAGGTGCTGCTCGGTGAGGGCGCCGAACACGTCGGCGATCGACTCGTTGAGCGCCCCGGGCTGACCCTGGTACTCCAGGGCGGCTGTGTACTGCACAACGCCGTGTCCGAGTTCGTGTCCGATCACGCTGGTCGCGCCCGTGAACCCCTGGAACACCTGGCCGTCGCCATCGCCGAACACCATGCGCTCGCCGTTCCAGAACGCGTTGTCGTAACCGGATCCGTAGTGCACCGTCGCATCCAGCGGCAGGCCCTGGCCGTCGACCGAGTTGCGCTGGAACGCGTCGAGCAGCATCTGGAACGTCGCGCCGAGCCCGTCGAACGCCTGGTTCACGGCGACATCTGCGACCGTCGGCTCGTCCTCCGTGCGCACCACGGTGCCGGGCAGGCTCTCCGTGCCGTGCGCGTCGCTGATCGTGCGATTCGGCGCCGCCTCGACCGTGGCCACGAGCGCGCCGTTCTCATCGATGGACAGCTGCAGCTGCGCGCGGCGCTGCGCGGGCGCCGGCGCGATCAGGGTCTGCCTGGCAGCTTCCGCGGCCTGCGCGTATCGCTCCGATTCGGCGAGCTTCGCCAGCAGATAGGACGGGATGATGCCCTGGTGGATCGGTCCCCGCCGGACTGTCGTCTGCGGCCCCCCGCGACCTTCGTGAATCGTCATGACGTCCTCCGTTCCGCTCCGTGTGTTCGACGATACGCCGGGTCGCCGACATCGGCGCGGAGAGCGTGGAGAACCGCGGAGAGGTTGACGCAGCGGCGCCGCCGGGCTAGAGCCGAGTCAGCCCGGACACGACGATGACCGCCTCGCCCGCTTCATCGGAGGCGTCGAGATCCACCATCGCGGAGATCCGCCAGTCGTGGTCTCCGGACGGATCATCGAGGATCTGCTGCACGGCCCACGCCCGCGCGGGGCGTTCGTGGTCGGGCCCGCCGGTCTCGTCGATGATGAGCAGTGCGGCGCTGCGAGCATCGGCGCCCGTGCGGATCTCGTCGTGCTCGGCGAAGTATGCATCCAGCGCGGCATCCCAGCCGTCGGCGCCGAACTCCGGATCCAGTGCGGCGAGGGCGTCCAGATCCTCTCGTGCGGCGAGCTGCACGCGGCGGAACAGTTCGTTGCGCACCAGGATCCGGAAGGCTCGGACATTCGTCGTGAGCCGTTTCGGGGCCGGCGGCACGACCGGCTCGTCCGTGTGCGAGACGGGATGGCCCGAGATGAGCTCCTCCCACTCGTCGAGCAACGAGGAGTCGACCTGGCGGACCAGCTCGCCGAGCCACTCGATGAGGTCGCGCAGCTCCTCGGTCTTCAGGTGCTCGGGGATGGTCTGCGACGCCGCGCGGTAGGCGTCGGAGAGGTAGCGCAGCACGACGCCCTCGGAGCGTGCGACCTTGTACAGCGCGACGTATTCCCCGAACGACATGGCTCGCTCGTACATGTCGCGGACGACCGACTTCGGGTGCAGCTCGAAGTCGCGGATCCATGGCTGGGCGGCGCTGAAGGTCTCGAACGCGGCCGACAGCAGCTCCTCGAGCGGCTTCGGATAGGTGATCTCCTCGAGCGCCTCCATGCGCTCGTCGTACTCCATGCCCTCGCGCTTCATCGCCGCCACGGCCTCGCCGCGGGCGACGAACTCCTGCTGGCTGAGGATCGCGCGCGGGTCGTCGAGCGTGGCCTCCACGATCGAGAGCATGTCGAGCGCGAAGGTCGAGGAATGCGGAGCCGCGGGAGCGGATCCCTCGGTCCCTGAGCCCGTCGAAGGGTCGAGCAGCTCGAAGGCCGCCAGTGCGAACGGCGACAGCGGTTGGTTGAGCGCGAAGTTCGGCTGAAGGTCGACGGTGAGCCGGACGGCGCCGTCGGGGGTGCGCTCGACGATCCCCGACTCCCGCAGGGTCCGATAGATTCCGAGCGCGCGGATCGCCAGGATCCGCTGCTTCTGCCGCGGCTCGTGGTTGTCATATACCAGCGCGCGCATATTCGCGAAGACATCGCCACCGCGGCCGACCACGTTCAGCATCATGGCGCTCGTGATCTGCATGTGCGACGACAGCGTCTCGGGCTCGGCGGCGATGAGCTTCTGGAACGACGGCTCACCCCAGGACACGAAGCCGTCGGGCGCCTTCTTGCGGATGATCTTGCGCTTCTTCTTCGGATCGTCGCCGGCCTTGCGGATCGCGGCGATGTTCTCGCTCTCGTGCTCAGGAGCCTGCGCGACGACCGTGCCGGCGGTGTCGAAGCCGGCCCGCCCGGCCCGGCCGGCGATCTGGTGGAACTCGCGGGCGTTGAGCTGGCGCATCCGCGTGCCGTCGAACTTGGTGAGCGCCGTGAGCAGCACCGTGCGGATGGGCACATTGATGCCGACCCCGAGGGTGTCCGTGCCGCAGATGACGCGCAGGAGCCCGCGCTGCGCCAGCTGCTCGACGAGGCGCCGGTACTTCGGCAGCATGCCGGCGTGGTGCACGCCGATGCCGAGACGGAGGAGGCGTGCCAGGGTCTTGCCGAACGACGTGGTGAAGCGGAACCCGCCGATGAGCTCGGCGATC
This sequence comes from Microbacterium sp. 22303, assembly GCF_052045265.1. Taxonomy (NCBI): domain Bacteria; kingdom Bacillati; phylum Actinomycetota; class Actinomycetes; order Micrococcales; family Microbacteriaceae; genus Microbacterium; species Microbacterium sp. 22303. Next base: position 578,868 of record NZ_JBQEOQ010000002.1, read on the forward strand.
TCGTCGCGCTGCTCGCGGGTGGCGACCTTCGCGCTTGCGAGGGCCTGGGCGCGCTCCATCGCCGCGGCCTGCGAGAAGTGCACGATGTAGACCGGCGCGCGGTCGGTGTGCAGCAGATCCTCGATCGTCTCGTGGATCGGCGTCGTCTCGTAGAAGAAGTGCAGAGGAACGGGCCGCTCCACACCCGTGACCACGGCCGTCTCGCGGCCGGTGCGGCGGGTGAGGTCGGCGGCGAGATCGGTCACGTCGCCGAGCGTGGCCGACATCAGGATGAACTGCGCCTGCGGCAGCGTGAGCAGCGGCACCTGCCAGGCCCAGCCGCGGTCGGGGTCGCCGTAGAAATGGAACTCGTCCATGACGACCTGGCCGACCTCGGCGTCGGGCCCCTGGCGCAGCGCCAGGTTGGCGAGGATCTCCGCCGTGCAGCAGACGATCGGCGCGTCCGCGTTCACGGCGGAGTCGCCGGTGACCATGCCGACGTTCTCGGCGCCGAACACCTCGACCAGGCTGAAGAACTTCTCGCTGACCAGCGCCTTGATGGGGGCGGTGTAGTAGGTGCGGCGCCCATCGGCGAGGGCGGCGAAATGCGCGGCGACCGCGACGAGGGACTTGCCGGTGCCGGTCGGGGTGCTGAGGATCAGGTTCTGCCCCGACACGATCTCGATGACGGCCTCGTCCTGCGCCGGGTAGAGCGAGATCCCGGTGGACTCGGCCCATTCCACGAACGCCATGTAGACGGCGTCGGGATCCGGATCCCCCTCGGTGGGGCGGACGACGGACGGATCGAGGCGCGCAGACATGATGTGTCGATCATCCCACCCGGGGGCGGCCGATGCGGGCCGTACCGTGCTCAGGATGGAATGCTCCGCATCGGCGGAAGGAGGCCGAGATCACGGGGATCCACGGAATCCCTCCTGAGTTCGGAACCGCGGCCGGCGCGCACCGGTGCAACGGGCGGGCGGTCAGGCCTTCTTCACGAGGCTCGACTTCAGAAGCATGGCGCCGAAGCCATCGATCTTGCAGTCGATGTCATGGCCGTTCACCGGATCGATCAGGCGGATTCCCCGCACCTTGGTGCCGGCCTTGATGCCCTGCGGGGACCCTTTGACCTTGATCGACGTCGTGACGACGACCGTGTCGCCGTCGGCCAGCACATTCCCGACGGCGTCCTTCACGACGCTCTCGTTGGCGCCCTCGGCGGACGCGACGGCGTCGCCGCCGACACCCGGTGCCCACTCGTGGCCGCACATCGGGCACACCAGCAGCGGGCCCATCTCGTAGGCGTGCTCGCTGGAGCACTCGGGGCAGAGGGGGAAGGGCTCGGACATGCTCGGGATTCTATCGCGATATGATGAAACCATCACACCAGGACCGCAGCGCGGGTGCGCCGGAGGGAGAACGCCGATGCTCAGCGACCCGAGCCGCCCGCTGTATGAGGTGAAGGCGGGCCTGTTCAAGGGCCTCGCCCACCCGATCCGGATCCGCATCCTCGAGGTGCTGTCCGCGGCGCCCGAGGCCTCGGTCACCGAGCTGCTCGCCGCTACCGAGCTCGAAGCCTCGCACGTGTCTCAGCATCTCGCGGTGCTGCGCGGCAACCGCCTCGTGGTGTCCGAGCGGCGTGGCAGCCTCGTCTACTACCGCCTCACCTATCCGCAGGTGGCCGACCTGCTGCGGGTCGCCCGCGCCCTGCTCGGTGAGATCCTGCAGACGACGCAGCAGCAGCTGGTGGAGCAGAACGGCCTGCCCGCGATCCCCGACACCGTTCCGGAGGCGGAGCCCGCCGGGACCGCTCGATGAGCGCTCGTCCCCGGTCCACCGCGCTTCTCGCGCTGCTGCCCTCGGCGGCCGACTACCGCGACCTCCGGCGCACTTGGCGGGGAGACCTCCTCGCTGGCGTCACGGTCGGCATCGTCGCGCTGCCGCTGGCCCTCGCCTTCGGCGTCAGTTCGGGCGCGGGCGCCGAGAGCGGCCTGGTCACCGCGATCATCGCAGGAGTCGTGGCGGCGGTGTTCGGCGGCTCCAACGTTCAGGTGTCGGGGCCGACCGGGGCGATGGTCGTCGTGCTCGCCCCTATCGTCGCGGCGCACGGCGCCGGCGCGCTCGCGCTGGTCTGCATGCTCGCCGGGTTCATCGTGCTGACCGCCGGGGTTCTGCGGCTGGGGCGCACCGTCTCGTACATCCCGTGGCCGGTGATCGAGGGATTCACACTCGGCATCGCGGTGATCATCTTCCTTCAGCAGGTGCCCACGGCGACCGGGTCCCACAGTGCGAAGAATGCGAACGCCGCCGTCGCGGCCGTCGAAACGCTGCTGGCCACGCAGTGGCCGAAGCTCGGCTGGTCGCTGATGCTGGTCGCGATCGTCGTCGCGGTCATGCTGGTCTCTCTGCGAATCCATCCGCGCTTCCCCGGGTCTCTCGTCGCGATCGTGATCACCGCTGTCGCCGCCGCGGTGTTCGGCCTGCCGGTGGACACCATCGGGGCCCTGCCGCCCGGCCTGCCGGCGCCGGCGCTGCCCTCCTTCGACGTCGCCTCGATCTCCGCCCTGATCGGGCCGGCGGCCGCAGTGGCTGCACTTGCGGCGATCGAGTCCCTGCTGTCGGCCAGGGTCGCCTCGACGCTCGCCGACACCGGGCCGTACGACGCCGATCGCGAACTCGTCGGACAAGGTCTCGCCTCGATCGCCGCCGGGCTGTTCGGCGGCATGCCGGCCACGGGAGCGATCGCCCGCACCGCGGTCGGGGTGCGGGCCGGGGCGCGCACCCGGCTCGCCGCGATCACGCATGGCGTGCTGCTCCTGGCGATCGTGCTGGTCGGATCGGCAGTGGTCTCCCGCATCCCTCTGGCGGCGCTCGCGGGTGTGCTCATGGTCACCGCATGCCGGATGATCACCCCGCGCGCCGTCCGCACCATCCTGCGTGCCTCACGCTCCGATGCGATCGTGTTCTGCCTCACCGCGATCGTGACGGTGAGCGTCGACCTCATCTACGCGGTGCTCATCGGCCTGCTCGTGGCGGGGTTCTTCGCGCTGCATCAGCTGGCCCGCACCAGCGGCGTGCATCGCGAGGAACTGCCGGGGCCGGCCCAGCCGGGCGATGAGCGCATCGCCGTGTTCCGGCTGGAGGGGGCGCTGTTCTTCGGTGCGGCCGAGCGCACGCTCGAGCGGGTCGCGGGGTTGCGCGACGTGGAGGTCGTGATCCTGCGGATGTCGCAGCTGCAGCTGCTCGACGCGACTGGCGCACAGGTGGTGACCGAGCTCATCGCCTCCCTCGAGCGCCGCGGCATCGCCGTACTGGTGAAGGGGATCCGCCCCGTGCACCGCGACATCGCCGAGCGCGTCGGCGTGGTCTCTTCGCTGCGGCACCAGAACCATCTCTTCGACGATCTCGGATCCGCCGTCGCACATGCGCGCAGCCACGTCGTGCGCGGCCCCGACGTGGGCTGACCCGCGCGGCGGCAGGCGGCAGCGGCTCAGCCGGCGGTCGCCGCTTCCAGGGCGATGCGCACCATGTCGCCGAAGCTCTGCTCGCGCTCCAGGGCGGTGGTCTCCTCGTGCGTGACGAGGTGGTCGGACACGGTGCAGATGCTGAGCGCGCGGCGGCCGTAGTACACGGCGAGCGTGTAGAGCGCGCTGGTCTCCATCTCGACGGCGAGCGCGCCGTGTTGCACGAACGGCTCGGTGAGCTCGGGGCGGGTGCTGTAGAACTGGTCGCTCGAGAACAGCAGGCCGACGTGCACGGCGTGCTCGAGATCCATCCGCTCGCTCGCCTCGACGGCGCGGCGCAGCAGGGAGAAGTCGGCGACGGGCGCGTAGTCCTGGCCGTGGAAGCGGATCCGGTTGATCCCGGAATCGGTGCAGGCGCCGTTCGCGATGATGATGTCGCGCATGCCGACCTTCTCGGTGAGCGCGCCGCAGGAGCCGACCCGCACGACGGCCTGCACGTCGTAGTCCTGGAACAGCTCGTTCGCGTAGATCGACATCGATGGCTGGCCCATGCCGGATCCCTGCACCGAGACGCGGTGTCCCTGCCAGGTGCCGGTGAAGCCGAGCATGCCACGGACCTCGCTGTAGAGCTCTGCGCCCTCGAGGAAGTTCTCGGCGATCCACTTCGCTCGCAGCGGATCGCCGGGGAAGAGGACAACGGGTGCGATCTGACCGGGCGCGGCGGCGATGTGCGTGCTCATGACATCAGGGTATGCGGGGCGGATCCGTTCCCTGGTCGCGGATTGCGGCCTTCGTGCCCGCATTACCTCAGTCTGCGACCAGGGAACAGGCTCGATCGGCCTCGTGCGGATCCGGTCATGCCGGGCTCTTCCTGGCGAGCGAGCACGCCCCGCTCAGCCCTGGCGGCGCACCATCTCTGCGATCCAGAGCGGGGCGAACGGCGAGGTGCAGTTCGGCGGCGTGGGATAGTCGGCGAGCACCTGCAGGCGCTCGCCGATCGCGATCGCACGGTCGCGCAGGGCGGCGTGGTGGATGCCGATCGTGGCGAGGGTCTCGTTCATCGCCCACTGCTCGCGGGCGGGGGCGGCGGCCAGTTCGCGCTCGATCCGATCCAGGAGCGCGTCGAGGTCGAGGCCGTCCGGGTTCTTCGCGACCCGGGCGCTCGTGAGCGACCAGGCCGCAGCGCGGGCGTCGGGCTCGGCATCGTCCAGCCAGCGCAGGCGCAGCTCTTCCGCGTGCGGTGACTTCTTCACGAGGTAGGCGACGAGCCAGTCGTGCGCCTTGGCGCTCTGCGTGGCGCGCACCATGCGGTCGAGCTCGTCGGCCGCGAGAGCGCGGGGCTTCGCGACCAGGATCCCGAGGAGCTGTCCGGCCACATCGCCGCAGTCGTACAGCTCGCGGGAGAGCCCGGGATCCGTGCCGATCCGCTTCGCGAGAGCGCGCATCCGCGACAGGTTCACGCCGTGCGCGTCGCCGTGCCGCTCGTTGACGGCGCGAGCCTTCGGATCCTCCAGCGCGGCTAGTTCGGCGAGAGCCTCGGGCAGGGTGGTCGACATGCCGCCAGCCTATGTCGCGCGAAACTCAGTCGATTCGGGTTGTAGGGCGCCGAGCGTTGCGAATTCGCCCTGAATCGACTGAGTTTCGCACCGAACCCCGCTCGCGGGCGCGCCTCAGAGGTGCGGTGAGCAAGAATGGTGACGCAAACATCGTGCCGCACCCCCGAGGAGAGCTATGACCGAGTCCCCGCGCGCCGCGCTCACCTACGAGGACGGCGCGCTGCTGCGCCAGGGGAAGCCGTTCCGGATGCTCTCCGGCGCCGTGCACTACTTCCGCATCCACCCGGACCAGTGGGAGGACCGGTTGCGCCGCCTCGCCGCGATGGGGGCGAACACGGTCGACACCTACATTCCGTGGAACTTCCACGAGCGGGTCGAGGGCGCGGTCGACTTCACCGGCTGGCGCGACGCGGAGCGGTTCATCCGGCTCGCCGGCGAGATCGGGCTCGACGTCTTCGTGCGCCCGAGCCCCTACATCTGCGCGGAATGGTCGAACGGGGGGATCCCGTTCTGGCTGAGCGGGCGCACGCGCGCCCTGCGCACGAGCGATCCCGTCTTCCTCGCCGCGGTCGATGCCTGGTACGACGCGCTGATCCCGCGGCTCGCCGCGCTGCAGGCCGCACACGGCGGGCCGATCACCGCCGTGCAGATCGAGAACGAGTACGGATCCTTCGGCAGTGACCACGACTACCTCGTGCACCTGCGCGACGGGTTGCGTGCGAGGGGCATGGTCGAGCTGCTCACCACGGCCGACGGCACGACGGAGGACATGGTTCGCAACGGCAGCGTCGAGGGCGCGATGGGCTCGTTCACCTTCGGCACCGGCGTCGCGGAGGCGGAGCGCCTGCGCGTGCCGGACCAGGCGCTGCTCTGCGCCGAGCTGTGGGGCGGCTGGTTCGACCACTGGGGTGAGCAGCACCACGTGCGCTCTGCGACGAGCATGATCGGCACCGTGGAGGAGCTGCTGGCCGAGGGCGGATCCGTCAGCCTCTACATGGCGCACGGCGGCACGAACTTCGGCCTCTGGGCGGGGGCCAACCACGACGGCGTGCTGCAGCCGACCGTCACGAGCTACGACTCGGACGCGCCGATCGGCGAGGACGGATCGCTGAACGACAAGTTCCATGCGCTGCGGGCGGCGTTCGCCCCGTTCCACGACGGCGACCTGCCGCCGATCCCGGATCCGCCCCGGCGGCAGGCGGCAGCATCCGCCCCGCTGGTGCCGGTCGCCTCGCTGCTCGACGTCGTGCGTGCGGTTCCTGCGGGCGTCACCGCTCCGATGCCGCTCACGTTCGAGGAGCTCGGCGCCGAGGACGGGCTGGTCGCCTACCAGGCCGAGATCTCCTACGTTCCGGGGGCAGCGCTGACCGTCGACGTGCTGCATGACCGGGCTGTCGTCTTCCTGGACGGCGTGCGCCTCGGCGCGCTCGAGCGTGACGGAGAGCAAACTCTGGACCTGCCCGGGACCGGCGGACCCGGCCTGCTCACGCTCGTCGTGGAGAGCCGGGGACGCGTCAACTACGGCCCGCACACCGGCGAGGGCAAGGGCATCATGGCGGGCGTGCGGATCGGGCGCCGCTTCGCGCACGGCTGGACCCACCGGGTCCTCCCGCAGGGGGCGCCTGCCGATCCGAAGGGCGCCGTGGCATCCGGAGTCGACGCGGCCGACGGTCTCGCCGTCGCCGTGTTCGACGTCGCCGATCCCGCTGACGCCTGGCTCGCCTTCCCGGGCGGCGAGAACGGCATGGTGTGGCTGAACGGTTTCCTGCTCGGCCGGTATCGTGCGGCCGGCCCGCAGGTCACGCTGTACGCCCCCGGACCGCTGTGGCGGGCGGGACGCAACGAGATCCGCGTGCTGGACACCGACGGGATCGGATCCGCCGTCGAGATCCGCGAGGAGCCCGACTTCGGCCCGGTGGAGGAGTTCATCGGGGCCTGAGCAGATACGACCCCGGCGCGGGGCTCGCGGATCAGGCCTCGTCGCGCAGGCCGGCGCGGATGCGGCGCAGATCCTCGGTGAGGGATCCGATCAGCACCCAATTGCGCGACGAGGGCGGACGGATGTCCAGCGGCGAGGTGAGCGCCGGGATGGCGGAGGTCAGCGCCTCGGGCTCCGGAACCACCTCCGCGAGCTGGACGGCGAGGCGCACGTCGTGGGCCGCGCGGTGCATCTGATCGGCGATCGCGGCGACCGAGGGCTCCGCGGGGAGCGTGTCGTCGTACTGGTCGACGAAGGCGCGGGTCATCCCGATCACCTGCGTCACGATCGGGCCGAGGCGCTCCAGCAGCGCGCGCATCGCGGCGAGCTCCGGGCGATGGCGTGACCCGAGCGGGTTCAGCGTGAGCGACTCCTCCCCGGCGGTGAGCGAGGCGTCGGCGGCGTCCTTCATCGGGCGCAGCAGTCGCGCCTCGAGCATGAGCTCCTGCAGGCGCGCGGGGGTCTGCTCTGCGGTGATCGCATCGGCCAGGCGGTCGAGGGTGGCGGCGAGCTCTCCGCCGAGCAGAGCCAGATCGCGGCGCACCGGGGCGACCAGTACCGGCGGCACCACGACGACGTTCACCACGAAGCCGATCGCCGCGCCGATCAGGGTCTCCAGGATCCGGTCCACGGCGTAGTCGGGGCTCGCCGAACCGAGCGCCAGCACGAGCATCGCCGAGATCGCCACCTGATTCGCGGTGCCTGGGGTGGCCTTGAACGACCACGCCACCACCATCGCCACGACCACGGCCAGCAGCACGACCCAGCTGAGCCCGCCGAGCGCGAGGCTCAGCAGCACTGCGATCACGACGCCCGCGATCACGCCGATGCTGCGCTCCACGGCCTTCGCGAACGACTGGTTCACGCTCGGCTGCACCACGAGCAGGGCGGCGATCGCTGCGAACACGGGCAGGTGCCCCGGCACGAGCCAGCCCGCGATCAGCCAGGCCGCGATGGTCGCCGCTGCCGACTTCGCCACCTGCAGCAGCGGCGCGCGTCGGGCGGCGCGGAGGGCGGCGAGCGGACGCATGGTTCCACGGTAGTCCGCGAGCCTGTGCGCGGCGGGAGGCCGCCCCTCCTTGCCGGTCGCCAGGCATGGCGGTGCGACTCGGATCCGGATCTGAGGTACCCGCGTCGGAAGTTAGGGCATCTGCCCGATGGGGTGAGGGGGCCTTAGCGACGAGCGTATGAGTACCGGAGAAGGAGACATCATGGAACTGAACTACGCGATGAGCTACCGCATCACCACGCTGGAGATCGAGCAGGCCGCGATCCGTGCCGAGCGTGCTCGGATGGCCGCCGAGAACGCGAACATGATCGTGCATCGCGACGGCATCCTGCGCCGGGCGCTGCGTCGCCTGCAGGCCCGCCGCGCCGAGGTCGCGCCGGCCTCCGCAGCCGAGGCGTCTGCGGTCGCCCCCGCCACGCAGGCGGTCGCCCCCGCCCGGGTCGCTGAGCTCGCGCCGGCATCGGACGAGACCCGCGACCGCGAGCTCGTCGGCTGCGTCTCGCACGCCGCATGAGTGCAGTGGCGCCCGAGCCGGCGTCCACCGCCAGGGCATCTGCCCTGTCATCGACAGCGGACGCCCCCGAACGCAAGAGCCTCCCGACGACGGATCCGGCACAGGGTCCGCGGTCGTCGGGAGGCTCTTCGCCGTCTGCCGAGGCCACCGCCGGTTCTGCCGAGAGCGGCGCCCCGCGCGCAGCGGCGCCCGATGTCCGTGGCTGGTGGCACGATGAAGACATGTCCCTCGCCACCACGTCGGCCGCCATGGTCGGACGCGATGCCGAACTCGCGCTCCTCGACGACGCCCTGCGCCGTGCGGGTGCCGGCGAGTCGGCGTCCGTGCTCGTGGGCGGCGAGGCGGGAATCGGCAAGTCCCGGCTGACGGCCGAGTTCCGCCGTCGGGTGGCCGACGAGGCCACGGTGCTGACGGGCTGGTGCCTGGACTACGGGTCCACGCCGGCGCCCTTCGGCCCGCTTCCGGCGATCCTGCGCGGCGTGCTCGACGAGCTCGGCGATCGCGCCGACGAGGCCGCAGGCCCGGGCCGCGATGCCCTGCAGCTGCTGCTGCCCGAGCGTGCCGTCGGTCCAGTCGACCGCTCGGCGATCCGCCCGGAGGGACTGCGCGAGACGATCGCGAACCTGCTCGAGGCAGCCGCCGCCATTCGTCCCGTGGTGGTCGTGATCGAAGACCTGCACTGGGCCGACGCCGCGACCCTGTCGATGCTGTCCTTCCTGCTCCGCGCCCTCGCGGGCCGCCCCGTGCTGTTCCTGCTCACCTGCCGCATCGACGAGGTGCGCCGCGGCGGAGAGGTGCGCACGTTCCTCGCCGAGGCCGAACGCGCCCGCCTCCTGGATCGGGTCACCCTCGACCGCCTGGACGCGAACGCCGTGCGCGACCTCGTGCAACGTCTGCGCGGGCCGGTGGGCGACGTCGGCCTGGCCAAGCTCATGGAGCGCAGCGAGGGCGTGCCGTTCTTCGTCGAAGAGCTGCTCTGCAACGTGCAGGGCCCGATGCCGGACACCCTGCGGGACGTCCTTCTGGCCCGGTTCGACGCCCTCGGCGACGACGCCAAGCGCGTGGTGCGGGTCGCGTCGGGATCCGATGGGGCGATCGCGCACGACCTGCTCGCCACGCTCGCCGGCTTCGGTGATGAGCGGCTCGACGAGGCCGTCCGCGAGGCGATGGGTGCGGGCATCATCGGCGTCGCCGACCGGGAGAGCTACGGCTTCCGGCATGCGCTGCTGCGCGAGGCCGTGCACGACGATCTGCTGCCGGGCGAGCGCGCCCGTTTGCACTGGGCCTACGCCGACGCGCTGGAGGCGGCCGGCGCGGCTCCGTCGACACTCGCGTTCCACTGGCATCGTGCCCATGACTCTCCGCGCGCGCTCGCCGCAGCGGTGACCGCGATGCAGGAGGCGAAGAACAGCTATGCCTTTTCGACCGCGGCGCGGTTCGGGGAACTCGCCCTGGAGCTGTGGGAGCAGGTGCCGGACGCGGCGGAGGTCGCCGGCATCGAACGGATACCGCTGCTCGCCCAGGTCGGATCCATCCTGCGCAACGGCGGCGACGGGGAACGGGCGCTCGCCGTCGTCTCGCTCGCACTCGCCGAGATCGACCCTGCGCACGTCGACCGCTCCGTGCACGCGCGGCTGCTGCGAGACAAGGCGCTCTACCTGCAGAATCTCGGCCGCGGCGGATCCGTTGATCTGTTCCTGGAGGCGCTCGCGATCATCGAGTCCGAGCCGGGACAGGAGCGGCTGAGAGCCGCCCTGCTGGGCTATCTCGCGGGGCGCTACCTCATCGGAGCCCGGCTGGAGGAGGCGGTGGCGACCGCCGACGAGGCGTTCCGGATGGCGGAGTCGATCGGCTTCGACAACGTGATGTCCGTCGCCGCGAACCTGCGCGGCTGCAGCCGGATCCACCTCGGTCAGGTCGAGGCCGGCCTCGCCGACTTCCGCCTGTCGTGGGAGCATGCGGCCGATCACGACGCGCAGCTGCGCTACCGGGTCAACTACGCCGACAGCCTGAACATGCTCGGCCGTTTCCGCGAGGCCGTCGAGGTCGCCGAGGCCGGTGTGGCGCACTCCCGGACGCTCGGGGTCGAGCGGTCGACCGGCGCCATCCTCTCGCACAACATGGTCGAGCCCCTGCTCGAGCTCGGCGAGATCGACCGGGTGGAGGAGATCTCCGCACGAGAGCTCGCCGTGCGCACGCTGCAGGTCTTCCGGATGTATTCGACGATGTCGCGCATCAGGGCCCTGGTCTGGCGCGGCGAGATGGACGAGGCCGTCCGCGTGCTCGGCGAATGGCGCTCGATCGCCGAGGGCGTCGCCGCCGTCGAACGGCAGGTCTGGTACTCGCTGCACGATGTCGAGATCCTCATCGCCCTCGGACTCGGCGACTCGGTGCGCGCCGCCGCAGAACTGCGCACGGTCATCGAGGATCCGGGTCAGCGGCTCGCCCTGATGGGGCGGATCCTGCTCGAGGGCGGCCGGGTCGTCGCCGACCTCCGCGCGGACGGACACACCGCGCTCGCCGCATCGACGGCCGAGCTGGTGCGCGCACGCTGGCTGTCCCTGCCCGTCGAACTGCAGCACCCGCATTGGGCCGCCGTGCTCACCGCGCTGCTGGACGCGGATCCGGAACGGCTCGAAGCAGCGTTCCCCGTGGTCGACGGCGAGGACGTACCCGCTGTCTTCCGTCCGCTCGTCCGGCTGGAACGCGCCAGGGCGCTCGTGGCGGAGGGCGACAGAGCAGCCGCGGTCGACGTGGTGACCGAAGCCGCTGCGATCGCGGAGAGCCTGGGGCACGATCGGCTGCGCCGGCGCACCGCGGAATTCATGGAGGCGGCGGGGCTCAACCGCACCGCGGCGCGCGGCGCGCCTTCCGTGGAGAGCATCGAGCTCACGGCGCGCGAGCAGCAGGTGCTCGACCTCATCGCCGAGGGGCTCAGCAACCGGCAGATCGGCGAGCGGCTGTTCATCAGCGGAAAGACCGCGAGCGTGCACGTCTCCGCGATCCTGCGCAAGCTCGGCGTGTCCAGCCGCACCGAGGCCGCCGTCGCCCAGCGCGTCCGCTGAAGTCCGGCGTCCCGGCCGAGGGTCGGAAACGCCGACGCGGGGCCGCAGAACAGCGCACCGGTCGTAACCTGGGCGCGAAGGACGGATGATCGTCCAGCGATGGCATGAGCCCGCGAGGAAGGACCCGCATGGCCGAGAACGACGCTTCGAACGTGGACGAGGGCGGACGCACCGCTGCCGCGGAGGAGGTCTACGCGCGGCTGTTCGGGCCGCGAGACACGACCGCGCCGGGTGACGATCCGGAGCTGATGGGGATCCTGCGGGGGTTCATCTTCGGGGACGTGTTCGGCACCGGCGTCATCGACGACCGCGCTCGCGAGCTGATCACGGTCACCGTCCTGGCCTGTCTCCAGGCGCTGCCGCAGCTGAGGGCGCACGTGGGCGCGGCGTTGAACGTCGGAGTGGATCCGGTTCAGGTGCGGGAGGCGATCTATCAGCTGGCCCCGTTCATCGGCTTCCCGTACACGCTCAACGCCGTCGCCGTGGCCAACGACGTGTTCCGCGAGCGCGGGATACCGCTGCCGCTTCCGGATCAGGGGACGGTGGCCGACACCGACCGGACCGCGAAGGGCCGGGAGATCCAGGCACCGCTGTACGGCACGGAGATCGCTGACGACCTCGCCGATCTTCCTGCCCCCTTCGCGGAGGCGCTGCCGCGATTCCTGACCGAGTTCTGCTTCGGCGACTTCTACACGCGTGGCGGCCTGACGCTCGCGCAGCGGGAGTTGCTGGTGCTATGCGCGCTGACGACGATCGGCGACACGGCCGCGCAACTCGGCCCGCACGCGCGCGTCTGCCTCGAGGTCGGCAACTCCCAGGCCGAGGTCGTCGCCGCGCTCGTGCAGTGCTTCCCCTACATCGGCTTCCCTCGCACGGTCGCCGCCATTCGTGCGGTGAAGAGCCTCTGAGGAGGAGCGGTGGCGATGAGAACGAAGGTCGTACTGGTCACGGGAGCCTCCTCGGGGATCGGCGAGTCCGCCGCGCGTCACCTGAAGGAGGCGGGCTTCACCGTCTACGCCGCCGCGCGGCGCGTGGAGCGGATGGCAGGGCTGCGGGACGCGGGCGTGCACACCATCGCCCTGGACGTCACCGATGACAGGTCTGCGCAGGCCGCGGTCGCGCAGATCCTCGCCGAGCAGGGGCACATCGACGTGCTCGTGAACAACGCCGGCTACGGCTCGTACGGCGCGCTCGAGGACGTGCCGCTCACCGAGGCGCAGGCCCAGCTCGACGTGAACGTGCTGGGCCTGGCACGCATGGCGCAGTTGGTGCTGCCGCCGATGCGCGCGCAGCGCAGCGGGACGATCATCAACATCGCCTCGATGGGCGGGAACTTCACGACGCCCCTTGGTGCGTGGTACCACGCCAGCAAGTACGCGGTCGAGGCGCTCAGCGATGCGATGCGCATGGAGCTGGCACCCTTCGGCATCGACGTCGTCGTCATCGAGCCCGGATCCATCCGCACCGAGTGGGGTGGCATCGCCGCCGCGAAGGTGCTCGAGACGTCCGGCCGGGGTGCGTACCGGAAGCAGGCGGAGCAGGTGGCGGCAGTCCTCGGGCGCACTTCTGTACCCGGCGCCAGGATGACGTCGTCTGCGGACGTCGTCGCGCGGGCGATCACCAGGGCGGCGACTTCCCGCCGCCCTCGAGCCCGCTACCGCATCGGCTTCGGCGCGAAGCCTCTCTTCTTCCTGCACCGGATCCTGCCCGCCCGCGTGTTCGACCGGCTCATCCAGCGCGGCATGGGCATCGGCGGCTGACGACCAGGAATCCGCTCGCGGACACGGGCGACCGCGGGGCGGATGGCGTGGAACCGCCGTGCGCGGCGCAAGCTCCCGGTTCAGGCGGCCTCGGCCCGCCCTCGGCGCCAGTAGCCCATGAACGCGACCGAGCGGCGGTCGATGCCGAGGCCGCGCACCAGGTGCCGGCGCAGCGCCGTGATCGTCGACGCCTCCCCGGCCAGCCAGGCGTAGCAGGATCCGACGGTGTCCTCCGGAACTTCCCAGAGCACGTCGTCTTCGCTCGGATCCGCCAGTTCCGCTCCCGCGGCGGTCTCGAGCTCGGCGCCCGGCCCGACAGGCTCTGCGGTGTCGGCCGAGGCTGCAACGTCGGCGGTCGGCGTGCCCCCGGTGACCCGCGACTCGCCCCAGGCGTGCACGGCCGCGCTCAGGCGCAGCCCGTGCGCCGCGCTTCCGCGGGCCAGCCACCGGACCGCGACGCCGTCCGGGGCCGTGAGCGGCAGCGCGTCCGCCTCGGTGGGCACCTCGATGTAGACGGATCCGGTCACGTGTGCGGGCAGTGACTCGACGATCGCGCAGATCGCGGGCACCGCGGTCTCATCGCCCGCGATGAGCACGGAACCGGCATCGCCCGGGTTCCACTCCCGTCCGCCGGTCTCGTCGGCGCGCGCATCGGGGCCGATCACGACCAGCGGTTCCCCTGGCGCGGCGGCCGTGGCCCAGGCGGAAGCCGGGCCCTCGGTGCCGTGCAGCACGAAATCGACGTCGATCTCACGGGATTCCGGTCGCACCGCGCGGATCGTGTACGTGCGGATCGGATTGCGCTGCTCATCGGGGAGTTCTCGCCATCGGCGATACCACTCCATCATGCCGACCGACTCGTCGAACTGGCCGACGTCGGTGAAGGACCCGTCGGGCAGCGGCAGCACGAGCTTGATGCGCTGATCGAGCCCCGCCGTGCCGAAGTGCACGAGATCGGGGCCGGTCAGCGTCATCCGCAGGAAGCTCGGCGACAGCTGCTCGCGGCGGGCGACGGTGGTGCGATAGGTCCGGTACGGGTGATGTGACACGTTCATCAGGATAGGTTAGGCTCCCCTAACATGACGAATCGGAACTCCTCCGACGCCCTCCCGAAGGCCGGCCTCGAGGCAGAGGGCCTCGCGCTGCACTACGGCCGGACACCTGTCGTGCACGACGTCGCGCTGACGCTCCGACCCGGATCCGTCACGGCGCTCATCGGGCCGAACGGCAGCGGCAAGTCCACGGCGCTGCGGGCCATCGCGCGACTGCATCGGATCCAGGCCGGGTCGGTGCGCATCGACGCCGACGGCGCCCGCCGCGACGCCGCAGCGATGGACGCGAAGGAGTTCGCGCGCACCGTGGCGATGCTGTCGCAGTCGCGGCCGCATCCCTCCGGTCTGGAGGTGCGCGATGTCGTCGCTTTCGGGCGGCACCCGCATCGCGGCCGCTTCTCGGGCCTGCGCCACGAAGACCGCGCCGCCATCGACCGGGCGCTGGCGCTCACCGGTCTCGGCGCGATGGGCGCCCGTCCCGTGGACGAACTCTCTGGAGGGGAGCTGCAGCGCGTCTGGCTGGCCACCGCGCTCGCGCAGACCACGCCGATCCTGCTGCTCGACGAGCCCACCAACCATCTCGACCTGCGCTACCAGATCGAGACGCTCGACCTCATCCGCGACCTCGCCGACGCCGGCACCGCGCTGGGCGTCGTGCTGCACGACCTCGACCACGCCGCCGCGGTCGCCGACCGTGTCGTGCTGCTCCACGACGGCCGCGTGCGCGCCGATGGCACCCCCGCCGAGGTGCTCACCGGCGAGAACCTGTCGGCGGCCTACGGGCTGCGCATCGACACCGCGCTCGACGACGACGGCCGGGTGCGCGTGATCCCGCGCGGCCGGCACGACGCGCCGCGCTCCGCACGCGAGCCGCAGCTGGTCTGACCACCGGCCGTCGCGCGCCGATGCGCCCACGGCGCCCCATCGGCCCGACGGCCCCCGTGCGTGCGCCCGCGCTCGGCCGCCGCGACCGGATCCGCCAACCCCTGACCAAGCCTTCGAGCAACCCGACCGTCCCGACCCACCGACCACCCGACCCACTGACTCACCGACCCTGGAGAACCATGCGCAAGCCCCTCGCCGTCCTCTCACTGCTCGCCGCCAGCACCCTCGCCCTCGCCGGCTGCGGAACGACCTCCGTTGCGGCGCCCACCAGCAGCGCCGCACCCGCCACGAGCGCCGAGTGCGCCAAGGACTCCACGACCACCGCCACGGGGCCGGTCACTGTGACCGACGCCCTCGGCCGCACCGTGAAGCTCGACAAGCCCGCCGCGCGCGTCGCGGTGCTGGAGTGGCAGCAGGTCGAGGATGCGCTCACCCTGTGCGTGACGCCCGTGGCCGTGGCCGATGCGGCCGGCTACCGGCAGTGGGACAAGGCTGAGACGCTGCCCGAGGGCGTGAAGGACGTGGGAACCCGGCAGGAGCCGAACCTCGATGCGTTGTTCCAGGCCAAGCCGGACCTCGTCATCGTCGAGGCGCAGACCCGCGACGACGCGATCATCGGCCAGCTCGAGAAGTACGGCGTGCCCGTGCTCGTCACGATCGGCGCCGACGCGAAGGATCCGGTGAAGCAGCTGCTCGCGACCTTCGGCCTCATCGCGCAGGCCACCGGCCGCACCGAACGGGCCGAGGCCGTCACGACGGAGATGAAGAACCACCTCGCGGAGGCGAAGAAGACCCTGGCCGCGGCGAAGCCCTCCAGCACCGAGTTCGTGTACTTCGATGGCTGGGTCGACGGCGGCACCGTGTCGCTGCGCCCCTTCGGCACCGGCTCGCTGATCGGCGCGATCGGCGCCGAGCTGGGGCTCACGAACGTGTGGAAGGGCGAGACCGACCCCGCGTACGGGCTCGGCAGCACCGACATCGAGGGCATGACGACGGTCGGATCCGCGACGCTGCTGCACACCGGGACCGATGACCCCGACAGCGACAGCTTCATCACGGCGGCCCAGAAGAACCCGGCCTGGGCCTCGATCCCGGCGGTGAAGGAGAAGCGCATCCACGCGTTCCCGAGCGGCATCTGGACGTTCGGCGGACCGCGCTCGGCCGAGAAGATCGCCGACGCGTACGTCGCCGCGTTCGGCAAGTGAGCCGACGGCGGTGAGCTCGATGTGGGTGGACGAGCAGGATCCTGCGAGGCCGGTTGCGCGCGGGGCGGCGGAACCGACGGCCGAGGCGGGCACGGATGTGCGGGCGATGACCGGAGAAGCGGGCGCGAGCCCTGCGTCCGCCGTCCGCGCCCGCCTCGGCGCCGTCGGCGTGCTGGTCCTGCTCACCCTCGCCCTCGTCGCCGCTGCGGGCTGGCACCTCACCCAGGGCACGAGCGGTGCTGTCTGGGCGAACCCCGACATCCTGCTCGGTGCGCGCCTGCCGCGACTCGCCGCGGGAGTTGCCGTCGGCGTCGCGCTCGGCATGGCCGGCCTGCTCATGCAGTCGCTGGCGCGCAACGCCCTGGCCTCGCCCGACACGCTCGGCGTGACGGCGGGTTCGTATCTCGCCGTCACCGCGGTCGCCGCGTTCGGGATCTCGGTCCCGTTCTGGGCATCGGGGATCGTCGCGTTCGCCGGCGGACTCGTCGCGGCCGTGATCGTGCTGGGACTCGCGGGGGGCGCCGGATCCTCGACGACCCGGCTCGTGCTGGCCGGGTCCGCGCTGGCCCTCGCGTTCCAGGCCGCGACCTCGGCGCTGCTGATCCTGTTCAGCGAGCAGACCAAGGGGCTGCTCGCATGGGGGAGCGGCAGCCTCTCGCAGCTCGGGCTCGAGGCCTTCCTGCGCGCGGCGCCGGTCGTCGTGGTCGCCGGCCTGTTGGCGCTGCTCCTCGCCCGCCGCCTCGACGTGCTCGCCCTCGGCGACGATCTGGCCGCGTCCCTCGGCGTGCGGATCCGCTCCACGCGCATCCTCGGGATCCTGCTCTCGGTGCTGCTGACCGCGACCGCCGTCACCCTTGCCGGTCCGCTCGGCTTCGTCGGACTGTGCGCGCCCGTGCTCGCACGCCTGCTCGTGCGGATCGTGCCGGGTCTCGGCCGTCATGCCCTGCTGCTGCCCGCCTCCGGTCTCATCGGCGCGCTCGTGGTGATCCTCGCCGACGCCTTGCTGCGGCTGATCATCGGCGCCGAGGGTGCGATCGCGGTGCCCACGGGCGTGGCGACGACCGTGCTCGGATCCGTCGTGCTCGTGGTGATGGCGCGGCGGCTGCGCGACTCCGGACCCACGCGGCGGCCGCCGTCGATCCGGTTCGGCGTGCGAGGGCCGCTGCGCTTCCGGCTGGTGCTCGCGATCGCGGCCGTGCTGGTGGTCGCGGTCGTGATCGCCGGCCTGCTGCTGGGCGCGACGCCGCTGCTCACCGGCGACCTGCTGCTCTGGCTACAGGGGCAGGCCCCGCCGCAGATCGCGTTCGCGCTGGACGAGCGTGCGCCTCGGGTGATCGCCGCGGTCACGGCGGGGGCGGCCCTCGCGCTCGCCGGGTGCCTCACCCAGGCGGTGAGCCGCAACCCGCTCGCGGATCCGGCGCTCCTCGGCATCACCGGCGGCGCGGGGCTCGGCGCCGTGCTCGTGGTGACCAGCGCCGCGGCATCGACGTTCGGCATGCTCGTGGCGGCGGTGGTCGGCGCGATCACGGCGTTCGCCCTCGTCTACCTGCTGTCCTGGCGCGGCGGGCTCAGCGCGGACCGGTTCATCCTCATCGGGATCGGCGTCTCGTCGGCCGCGGTCGCGCTCACCTCGTTCGTGCTGCTGCGCGCAAGTCCCTTCGACACTCCGAAGATCTACACCTGGCTGAGCGGCACGACGTACGGCCGGATCTGGGAGCAGGTCGTGCCACTGGCCGTGGTGCTGCTGATCGCGCTGCCCGTGGTGCTGCTGCGCGGCCGGGAGCTGGATCTGCTCGCCCTCGACGAGGACACCCCGCGCGCGCTGGGCGTGAAGCTCGAGCGGTCGCGTCTGCTGATCCTCGCGGTGGCCGCGCTGCTCGCCGCATTCAGCGTGGTGGCCGTCGGCGTGATCGGCTTCGTCGGGCTGGTCGCCCCGCACGCCGCGCGGGCCCTGGTCGGGGCACGGCATTCGCGCGTGGTGCCCGTCGCGGTGCTGATCGGGGCGGTGCTCGTGGGGCTTGCGGACGCCGTGGGGCGCACGGTGATCGCGCCCGCGCAGCTGCCCGCAGGACTCGTGGTCGCCGTGCTCGGCGCGCCGTACTTCGTCTGGCTGCTCTGGCGCTCCCGCGACGTGTGAGCCGGCGATCGTCGGGTGCGCTCGGCGGTGCCGGTGCTCGCTCCGGAACCGGGGGAGGCTCACCTCCGCTCAGGACCCGGGGGAGGTTCGCCTCCGCTCAGGACCCGGGGGAGGTTCGCCTCCGCTCAGGTCGCAGAAACTGCTCCGATGGAGGCCCCTTCACAGCAGATAGTGCGACCTGAGCGGCGGTAGTGCGACCTGAGCGGCGGGAGTGCGACCTGAGCAGCGGGAGTGCGACCTGACCGGGTGGGAGTGCGACCTGAGGGGGCGGCACGACCTGACCGGGCGGCACGACGCTGCGGCTCAGCCCGCGGCGTCGGCCTCGAGCACCGCCATCGCGGCGTTGTGGCCGCCGATGCCCGAGACGGCGCCGCCGCGGACCGCGCCGGATCCGCACAACAGCACGTCCGGGAAGCGGGTCGCGACGCCCCAGCGCTGGGCGGGGGTGTCGAGCTCGGCGCCGTCCTCAGCCCAGGGCCAGGACAGCGGCCCGTGGAAGATGTTGCCTCCCGGCATCGCGAGCGCCTCCTCCAGGTCGCGCGTCGTCTTGACCTCGATGCACGGCGCCCCCGCCGCATCGACGGCGAGGACGTCCTCGATCGGCTCCGCGAGGACCGAGTTCAGTGAGGCGAGCACGGCGGTCCGGATCCGGTCGCGCAGTTCGTCGTTGCCGATCCGGTCGACGAGGCGGTCGGGCACGTGCAGGCCGAACAGGGTGAGAGTCTGGGCGGGGGTGTCGCGGAGCGATTCGCCCAGGATCGTCCGGTCGCTCAGCGTGTGGCAGTAGATCTCGCACGGCATCGGATCCGGCAGCTCGCCCGCCTCCGCGCGCTCGAAGGCGGCCCGCAGCTGCACGCCGAGCTCGTTGATGTGGAAGGTGCCTGCGAACGCCGCCTCGGGCGCGACGGTCTCGTCGCGGAGTCTCGGCAGCCGGGTGAGGAACAGGTTCACCTTCGCCTGTGCGCCCTCGGGACGGACCGCGGCGGCGCCATCCGCGACGCCGGACGTGTCAGACGGCCCGGCGTCGCCGAGCAGCCGCTCGAGCACCGCGGGCGCGACGTTCGACAGGATCGTCCGCGCGGTGACCGTGCGGTCCTCCCCGCCGTGGCGGTACTGCACCGTGGCCACGTCCGTCGCCGCGTCCGTGGCCGTGCCCGCGAAGGCGCCGGCACCGGCCGGGGTCACCGACAGCACCTCGGCCTCGGTGAGCACGGTCGCGCCGGCGACCGAGGCCGCTCGGGCGATCTCGCCCGAGACCGCTCCCATGCCGCCGACCGGCACGTCCCAGTCGCCGGTGCCGCCGCCGATCACGTGGTACAGGAAGCAGCGGTTCGCGTCGAGCGCCGGATCGTCGAGGCTGGTGAACGTCCCGATCAGCCCGTCTGTCGCGACGACGCCGCGCACCAGGTCGCTGCGGAACCGCGCGTCGATCGTGTCGCCGAGCGGACGCTCGATGAACGCGTCCCACACCTCGTCCTCGCCGAGACGTGCCTTCGCCTCGGCACGTGTCGGCAGCGGCTCGGTCAGGGTCGGGAACAGCGCCTCCGCGATCCGCCGTTGCTCGTCGTAGAGCTCGTCCCAGGCCGCCACATCCTCGGGACCGACCCCGGCCCGCGCGAAATCGGCGCGGGCGCCCTCGGCATCGGCCGCGCGGTCGACGAGCAGGCCGCGGGTCGGGTCGAGCGGATCCGGAGTGTACGACGAGTACCGGCGGCGGACGAGGCTGATGTCCAGCCCGAGGTCGTCGATGATCCGCTGCGGCAGCAGGCTGACCAGGTACGCGTAGCGGGACAGTCGGGCGTCGACGCCCTCGAACGCCTGGGCGGACACCGCCGCACCGCCGACATGGTCGTCGCGTTCGAGCACGAGCACGCTGCGGCCTGCCTTGGCGAGATATGCCGCGGCGGTCAGTCCGTTGTGGCCCGCTCCGACGATGACGGCGTCGTAGTCGGGGGTCTTCTCATCAGGCATCCAGATCCTCGTTCGTCGCGCGCTGATTCTCGGATCCGGTTCACTCCGTCGTGGCTGCACCGGGCACGGCGACGACGGGGACCGGCGCATAGCGGATGATCTTGGCCGCACTCGATCCCAGGAACACGCGGGCGATCGGGTGCGTCGATGAGGAGCCGATGGCGAGGATGTCGCCCTCCTCCCAGTCGAGCCGACGGATCGCGCGGGCCCAGTCGGATCCCTCGGCGATGGTGAACACGAGCGTGTCGTCGTCGAAGCCCTGCGAGCGCAGGAACCCCTCCGCCTCGTGCTGCGCGTTGCCCGCCTGCATCCGCCACAGATCGATCACCTGGGTCTCGGCGTGCCCCATCCGCGACGTGACGGGACGGCGGGGCGGAGCGACGACGAAGGTCACGACGCGCAGCCGCGCCCCCGTGCGCCGACAGATCTCCGCGACGCCGGTGAGCAGCGACCAGCTCGCGTCGTCGTCGCGGAACGCCACCGTGACGCGGGTCACGCCGCTGTCGGTGCGGTAGCCCCGGGGCGCGATGGCCACGGGGACCGGCGACGAGTGCACGAGCCGGTCCGTCTTCGAACTGAGCCTGATGCGGCCGGGCTCGGCGTCCCCGCTCGAGCCGACCACGAGCATCCGCGCCTCATGCTCCAGCGCCTGCTCGACGAGGGCCTGCGGCACCGAGCGCCCGCTCACCCAGACCGCCGTGCCGTCGACGCCGGGGTGCTGGGCCAGGTCGGCGCGCGCTTCCTCGGCGGTGATCTCGCCCTCGCTCGCCGCCCAGTCCTCGAACTCCCGGTCCGTGCCGCCGGCGAGCGGGGTGCCCCAGCCCTGCGGGACGACGGACACGGCGCGGACCGGCTGGGGCTCGGAGCGGGCGAACTGGCAGGCGAGTTCGATGGCGGAACGGTCGTTGTTGTGGGGGCCGTAGCCGACGAGGTACATCACTTGGCCTGGTCTTCGAGCTCGGGATGGATGGGTTCGGAGATCTCCTCGTCGGACGTGTAGGTGTTCAGCGTCGCCCTGCGACGCCCGTAGGCGACGTAGAACAGGAACACGATCACGAGCCAGCTCACGCAGATGATCCAGGTGATGGGCTGCAGCTGGGTCAGCACATACACGCACACCAGGACGGTGAGGATCGGCACGACCCACGGGCCGAACGGGACCTTGTACGGCCGCTCGATCTCGGGGTGGGTGCGGCGCAGGACCATCAGGGAGATCGCGACGATGCTGAACGCGACCAGCGTTCCGAAGGAGACGCTGTCCCACAGGTAGTCCGCCGGCACGAACCCGGCGACGAGGGCGACGATGATCGACACCGTGAGGGTGTTGAAGACGGGGGTGCCGAACCTCGGGCTGACGCGCTCGAACTTCTTCGAGACCATGCCGTCACGCGAGATCGAGAACAGGATGCGGGTCTGCCCGTAGAGGGTGACCAGGGTCACCGAGAACACGGAGATCACCGCACCCGCGGACAGGACGATCGGCCAGACCGGGCTCCCGGTCACATGCAGCAGGATCTTCGCCAGGCCCGCTTCACCGGCCTCCTTCGTCGCGAACCAGCTGGCGGGCTCGGCGGCGAGGCCCGCGACGGAGACCAGGACGTAGATCACGGTGACGATCAGCAGCGCGCCGATGATCGCGCGGGGGATCGCCTTCTGCGGGTTGCGCACCTCCTCAGACGCGGTGGCGACCGCATCGAGTCCGATGTACGAGAAGAAGATCACGCCCGCCGCACCGCTGATCCCGGACGCCTGCCCGAAGAAGTTCGCGAAGTGGTCGGCGTTGAACGCCGTGAACGCGAGCACCACGAACAGCAGCAGCACGCCGAGCTTGACGCACACCATGATCGCGTTCACGGTCGCGGACTCCGACGCGCCGCGGATCAGCAGCAGCATGCACAGACCGATCAGCACCACGGCGGGCAGGTTGATGAACCCGCCGTTCGGGGATCCGTCCGGGTTCGGGATGAACGTCAGCGACAGCGCCGTCGGCAGCTCGAAGTGGAACAGCTGCAGCAGCAGCTCGTTGAAGTACCCGCTCCATCCGACGGCGACGGCCGAGACGGCGAGGCCGTACTCGAGCAGCACCGCGCCGCCGACCAGGACCGCCGGCCCCTCGCCCAGCGCGTGATACGTGTACGAGTAGCTCGACCCGCTGACGGGGATCGCCGACGCGAGCTCGGCGTAGCACAGCGCCGACAGCCCCGCGGCGACCGCCGCGAGCAGGAAGGAGAGGATGACCGCCGGTCCCGCCAGGGGGACCGCGCTGCTGAGGACGAAGAAGACACCGGTGCCGACGGTGGCGCCGACGCCGAACATCATCAGCTGGAACGTCCCCAGATTGCGGGACAGCTCCTCGCCCTGATGGTGCCGGCGCTGAAAGATGATCGGCTTGCGACGCACGAGCTGTCGGCCGAAAGACGTCGGGGTGTGATTGCTGGACATGTGGCTCCCAAAGGCCGGTGGCGGGCGTCTTCGACCGCCGTTGCCTCATGTTGGCACTCGGCGAGAGCGATACCAACAACCTTTCGAAGGCGGCTGTCTGGGATCTCAGACTGAGGTCGCGCTCGTTCGTCAGAGCGGGGGTTCAGGCCGGGTCCAGCACCAGGCGGTAGCCCATGCCCTGTTCGGTGAGCAGGTGCTCCGGCGCGCTCGGAGTGCGCTCGAGCTTCTTGCGCAGCTGCGACAGGTACAGCCGCAGATAGCCGGTGTCGGTGATCTGCTCGGTGCCCCAGATCTCGCGCAGCAGCTCTTGCCGCGTCACGAGCGCGCCGGGGTGGCGGGCCAGATGCTCCAGGATCTGCCACTCCGTGGGAGTGAGGTGCACGCGGGATCCGCCGCGCGTCACGGCCTTGGCTGCCAGATCCACCTCCACCTCGCCGAAGGCGACCGACGACTCGGCCGGTGCTCCGCCGCGGCGGCGGGCGAGGGCGCGCAGCCGCGCGAGCAGCTCGTCGATCTGGAACGGCTTGGTGACGTAGTCGTCGGCGCCCGCATCGAGGGCCTCGACCTTGTCCGCGGATCCGGTCCGGCCCGACACGACCAGGATCGGCACGTCGCTCCAGCCGCGCAGCGCCTCGATCACGGCGATCCCGTCGAGCTTCGGCATGCCGAGGTCGAGCAGCACGATGTCGGGGTGGGCCTGCGCGGCCATCGCGATCGCGGCGGCGCCATCGGGGGCGGCGATCACGTCGTAGCCGTGCGCCGCGAGCGTGATCCGCAGAGCGCGCACGAGCTGCGGGTCGTCGTCGGCGACGAGCAGTTTCATCGGGGATCTCCGTCCGGGGTGGGGCTCTCGCGGTTCGAAGCGCGCAAATGGTCGTATTCCGTGCCCGGATACGGCAAAGTGCGCGCTTCGAAACCAGCGTCCGCGAGCGGCAGCGACACCACCATCGTGAGGCCGCCGCCAGGGGTGTCCTCGGCCGTCAGCGTACCGCCCATGCCCTCGGCGAAACCGCGAGACAGGGCGAGGCCGAGGCCGAGCCCCGTCGTGTTGTCGGTGTCGCCGTGGCGCTGGAACGGCAGGAACGCGCTCTCACGCTGGTCCTCGGGGATGCCCTCGCCCCTGTCGGCCACGCGGATCTCCGCGCGCTCGCCGAGGCGGCTCGTCGACACGATCACGCGGACGCCGTCGGGCGAATGCCGGACGGCATTGGTGAGCAGGTTCACGAGCACGCGCTGCAGCAGCACCGGATCCGCGCGCAGCGCCGGCAGCACCGGATCCAGGGCGAGCTCGACATCGGCGGGGCCGAGCGACAGCTCGTCCAGCGCCGAGACCACGCCGCTCGCAGCATCCACCCGGCCCAGCGACACCGCCAGCACACCGGCCTGCACGCGGCTGACATCGAGCAGGTCGGTGACCAGGCGTGACAGCGTGGCGAGGCTCTCGTCGGCGGTCTCGACGAGCTCGGCGCGGTCCTCCGCCGAGAGGCGGTGCGCACTGCGCAGTCCGCCGACCGCGGCGACGGCGGCGGCGAGCGGGCGGCGCAGGTCGTGGCTCAGGGCCGAGAGCAAGGCGCTGCGCACCTGATCGGTCTCGGCGAGCACCGCGGCCTGGCTCGCGGTCTCGCGCAGGTCGGTGTGCTCGATCGCGGCGGCGAGCTGCGCCACGATCGCGTCGAGCAGCCGGCGTCCCGCCGCGTCGAGGTCGGCCCCGTGCAGCTCGAGGATCGCGCGCGGCTGTCCATCCGCTCCGATGCCGACCGGCACGGTCTCGACGCGCCCGGCGGCGGTCGATGCCGACGCCGATCCTGCTGCGGCGGATCCTCCGGCCGGGGATTCGCTCGGATCCGCGTCGCTCCCGGCGAGCGGCTCCCCGTCGGCGGCGATCACCGCGCCGTCGGGGGAGAGCAGCCGGATGCCGCTCAGTCCGAACGCCTCGCGTGCTCGTGCGACCAGGGCGGTGGGGGCGCTGTCGCCGCGCAGCACGTTGCCCGCCACCGCGGCGAGGAGCTCGGCCTCCCCGGCCGCGCGCTGGGCGGCGCGGGCGCGGCGGGCCGCCTGGTCCACGACGATGCTCACGAGCACCGCGATCACGACGTAGAGCGCGAGGGCGAGGGCGTGCAGCGGATCCGCGATCGTGACGGTGAACAGCGGATCGACGAAGAGGAAGTCCAGCGTGAACCCGCTCAGCACGGCGGCGAAGAGGGCCGGCCGCAGGCCGCCGATGAGCGCCACCACGACGACCAGCAGCTGGTAGCTGAGCACGTCGGTGGTGATGGATCCGGGTGCCTTGAGCGCGAACAGCAGCCAGGACAGCAGCGGCCCGCCGACCAGGGCCACGGCGAGGCCGATGAGCTGGCGCCGCCACCCGAGGGCTCCGCCTCTGATCGAGGGGAGCGGTCCGCGCCCGCCTGCGGCGGCGTGGGTGACGATGTGCACGTCGATGTCCCCGGAGCGGCGGATGATCTCCGCGCCGATGCCCGGCCCCGTGAGCGCTGCGGAGAGCCGGGAGCGCCGGCTCACTCCGATCACGAGCTGGCTGGCGTCGACGGACTGCGCGAACTCGACCAGCGCGCCCGGCACGTCGTCGCCCACGAGCTGGTGGTAGCTGCCGCCCAGGGATTCCACGAGGCCGCGCTGGGCGCTGAGTGCGCCAGGGCGATCGCCGCGCAGGCCGTCCTGCGTGGTGACGTGCACGGCGAGCAGCTCCCCGCCCGCCGAACGCGCCGCGATCCTGGCGCCACGGCGCAGCAGCGTCTCGCCCTCCGGTCCACCGGTGAGGGCGACGACCACGCGCTCCCTGGCCTGCCAGGCGCTGTCGATGCCGTGCTGGGTGCGGTAGCTGCGCAGCGCGCTGTCCACCTCGTCCGCCAGCCACAGCAGCGCCAGTTCTCGCAGCGCCGTGAGGTTGCCGAGGCGGAAGTAGTTCGACAGCGCCGCGTCGATGCGCTCGGCCGGATACACCTGGCCCGCGGACAGCCGGTCGCGCAGGGTCTGCGGGGCGAGATCCACGACCTCCACCTCGTCCGCGTCGCGGATGACCTCGTCCGGGACGGTCTCCTGCTGCACGACGCCGGTGATCTTCTCGACGACGGCGTTGAGCGACGCGATGTGCTGCACGTTCACCGTGGTGATCACGTCGATGCCCGCGTCCAGCAGCTCCTGCACGTCCTGCCAGCGCTTGGCGTTGCGGGATCCGGGCGCGTTGGTGTGCGCCATCTCGTCGATGAGCGCGAGCTCTGGCCGACGGGCGAGCACCGCGTCGAGGTCGAGCTCATCGAGCTGCACCCCGCGGTGCGACACGGCCCGACGCGGCACCTGCTCGATGCCCCGGGTCTGGGCGAGCGTCGCGTCGCGGCCGTGCGTCTCCACGATCCCGATCGCCACATCGCGCCCGGCCTCGGCGAGACGTCGGCCCTCGCCGAGCATCTCGTAGGTCTTGCCCACGCCGGGCGCCGCACCCAGCAGCACGCGCAGGCGTCCGCGGGATCCGGATCCCCCCTCGCGCCTCGCGCCCATCATCGCCTCGCTCACTGCAGGTGCTCTCTCGTCGCCGGTTCTCACCGCTGCAGGGCGTCGAGGGCCTGATTCAGCGCGAGCACGTTCACCCGCTCCTCGCCGAGGAAGCCCGCATCGCGCGTTTGAATCCTAGACTCCACCAGCGAGCGGACTGCGGAGGCGTCCAGGCCGCGCGCCTCGGCGACCCGGTTCACCTGCAGCAGGGCGTACGCCGGGCTGATCTGCGGATCGAGACCCGACGCCGAGGCGGTGACAGCGTCCGCAGGGACCGCGGATGCGGCGACGTGCTCGCGCGCCGCGATCGCCGCACGGCGCTCGGCGATCGTCTTGACGAGGTCGGGGTTGTTGGGGCCGAGGTTGCTGCCGCCAGAGGCCGTGGGATCATAGCCGTTCTTGCCGGCCGCTGAGGGGCGGGGCTGGAAGTACTGCGGCAGCGCCTCGCCCTTAGCGTCGGTGAAGGACTGCCCGATCAGCGCGCTGCCGAGCGGCGCGTCACCGCCGGCCCAGCCGCCGACGGGTCGCCCCTTCGCGTCGACGAGGGATCCGTTCGACTGCCAGGGCAGCGCGAGCTGGCCGATACCGGTGATCGCGAGCGTGTACCCGACACCGAGGAGGAGGGTGAGCACGAGCATCGCGCGGACGGCGACGCCGGTGAGGCGGACGGTGCCGCGGAGGTTCGACATGGTGTGCGTTCCTTTGGAGTCAGAATCCGGCGTCAGAAACCGGGGATGAGAGCGACGACGAGGTCGATGAGCTTGATGCCGACGAACGGGAGGATCACGCCGCCGATCCCGTAGATCAGCAGGTTGCGCTGCAGGATCTGCGACGCGCTCGCCGGCTTGTAGGTCACCCCGCGCAGGGCGAGCGGGATGAGGAAGACGATCACGACCGCGTTGAAGATGATCGCGCTCGTCACGGCGGAGGCCGGCGAGTGCAACTGCATGATGTTGAGCGCCGCGAGCCCGGGGAAAGCACCCATGAACATCGCCGGGATGATCGCGAAGTACTTCGCGATGTCGTTGGCGAGCGAGAACGTGGTGAGCGCGCCACGGGTGATGAGCAGCTGCTTGCCGATCCGCACGATGTCGATGAGCTTGGTCGGATCCGAGTCCAGATCGACCATGTTCCCGGCCTCCTTGGCGGCCGAGGTGCCCGTGTTCATCGCGACGCCGACGTCGGCCTGCGCGAGGGCGGGGGCGTCGTTCGTGCCGTCCCCGGTCATCGCGACGAGACGGCCGCCCTCCTGCTCGCGGCGGATCAGGGCGAGCTTGTCCTCCGGGGTGGCCTCGGCGAGGTAGTCGTCGACGCCGGCCTCGGCCGCGATCGCCTTCGCCGTGAGCGGGTTGTCGCCCGTGATCATCACGGTGCGGATGCCCATGCTACGCAGTTCGCCGAACCGCTCCGCCAGGCCCTCCTTGACGACGTCCTTGAGGTGCACGACGCCGAGGATGCGGGTGCCCGCCTCGCTCGAGGACCTCGGGGCGCTGACGGCCACCATGAGCGGAGTGCCGCCCGACGCGGCGATGTCGTCGGCGAAGCGCGCGGCCTCGGCGGCGGCCGCCGCGTCGGTCCCTGAGCCAGTCGAAGGGCCCTCCGACTCGATCCAGGCGCGGATCGCGGATCCTGCCCCCTTGCGGATCTGCGTCCCGTCGATCAGGTCGACGCCGCTCATGCGGGTCTGCGCGGTGAACGGCACGGTCTCGGCACCCTCGGGAGCGGCGACCACGATGCCGCGGCCCGCGGCGAGCTCGACGATCGACGCGCCCTCCGGCGTGGGGTCGGCGAGGGAGGACAGCGCCGCGGCGTGCAGCAACTCCTCCGCGGAGACCCCGGCGACCGGTCGGACGTCGGTGGCACGGCGGTTGCCGTACGTGATCGTGCCGGTCTTGTCGAGGAGCAGCGTGGTGACGTCGCCCGCGGCCTCGACCGCGCGGCCCGACATCGCCAGCACGTTGCGCTGCACGAGACGGTCCATCCCGGCGATGCCGATCGCGCTCAGCAGCGCGCCGATCGTGGTCGGGATCAGGCAGACGAGCAGGGCGATCAGCACCGGGATGCTCACCGGCGACGCCGAGTACGACGCGATCGGGTTGAGGGCCAGCACCACCACCAGGAACACGATCGACAGGCTCGCGAGCAGGATGTTGAGCGCGATCTCGTTAGGGGTGCGCTGGCGATCCGCGCCTTCGACGAGCGCGATCATGCGGTCGACGAAGGTCTCGCCAGGCTGGGACGTGATCCGCACCACGATCCGGTCCGACAGCACCCGGGTGCCGCCGGTGACGGCGCTGCGGTCGCCGCCGGACTCGCGCACCACCGGGGCGCTCTCGCCGGTGATCGCCGACTCGTCGACGGTCGCAATGCCGGCGACGATATCGCCGTCTCCGGGGATGGGCTCGCCCGCGACCACGATCACCACGTCGTCCCGGCGCAGGTCGGCGGAGGAGACCTCCTCGGTCGCCGCGCGCTCCGCTGTGGGATCGGTCGCGTCGTCGTAGCGGACCACGCGACGGGCCATCGTGCTTGTGCGCGTCTTGCGCAGCGTCGCGGCCTGCGCCTTGCCGCGGCCTTCGGCCACGGACTCGGCGAGGTTCGCGAAAAGCACGGTGAGCCAGAGCCACACCGCGATCGACCAGGTGAAGCCGTTCGGGACGGGAGTGCCGCCCGAGGCCGCCGCGGCTGAACCGAGGAACGGCTCGGCGACCGCCAGCACGGTGGTGATCGCGGCGCCGGCCCACACGAGAAGGATGACGGGGTTGCGCAGCAGAGTGGCGGGATTCAGCCGGCGCAGCGCACCGGGCAGAGCCTGCGTGAGCTGGCTCCAGCCGAAGGCGCGCTGCGGGCGCTTCGGGGATCCGGATCCGTCGCCCGATGCGGGTTCGGGAGCGGGGTGGGTGAGACCTTCGACAGGCTCAGGGACCGAGGGGGTCATGACGGTCATCGGACGAGTCCTTCTGCGAGCGGCCCGAGCGTGAGCACGGGGAAGTAGGTGAGGGCGGTGACCACGACGGACACTGCGATGAGGAGCCCGACGAACTGCGGGCGGTGCGTGGGCAGCGTTCCGGCCGTCTCCGGCACGTGCTGCTGCCGGGCCAGGGATCCGGCGAGGGCCAGCACGAACACGATCGGGACGAACCGTCCGAGCAGCATCGCGACGCCGAGCGCGGTGTTCAGCCAGGGGGTGTTCGCGGTGAGGCCGGCGAAGGCGGATCCGTTGTTGTTCGCCGCCGAGGTGAAGGCGTAGAGCACCTCGCTGAGCCCATGCGGGCCGGGGTTGAGGATCGAGGTCTTCTCCACATCGGCGCGGATCGGGGGGATCGCGAAGCTCAGGGCGGTGCCGGCCAGCACCAGGGTCGGCGTCACCAGGATGTAGAGGCTGGCGAGATTGATCTCACGCGGACCGAGACGCTTGCCCAGGTACTCCGGGGTGCGGCCGACGAGCAGCCCGCCCACGAACACCGCGATCACGGCGAGGATGAGCATGCCGTACAGCCCGGATCCGACGCCGCCGGGCGCGACCTCGCCGAGCATCATGTTGATCATCGGCATCATGCCGCCGAGCGGGGTGAACGAGTCGTGCATCGCATTGACCGCACCGGTGGAGGTGAGCGTGGACGCGGTGCCGAAGAGCGTGGATCCGAGGACCCCGAACCGCTGCTCCTTGCCCTCCATGGCGGATCCGGCGAGCTGCGTGGCCGTACCGCCGCCACCGAGTTCGAAGGCGCTCAGTGCGGTCAGGGAGACCAGGAAGATCGTGCCCATCACGGCCGCGATCGCGTAGCCCTGGCGGTGGTCGCCGACGATCCGGCCGAACGTGCGCGGCAGCGCGAACGGGATCGCGAGGATCAGGATGATCTCGAGCAGGTTCGTCCACGGCATCGGGTTCTCGAACGGGTGCGCGGAGTTGGCGTTGTAGAAGCCGCCGCCGTTGGTGCCGAGGAGCTTGATGGCCTCCTGCGAGGCGACCGGTCCTCCGGGGATCGCCTGCGCAGTGCCGGCGAGCGTGTGCACCTCGGTGAAGCCGGACAGGTTCTGCACCACGCCGCCGGCGATGAGGGCGAGCGCCGAGAGCACGGCGAGGGGAAGCAGCAGGCGGATCAGTCCGCGGATGAGGTCGACCCAGAAGTTGCCGATCGTGGCGCTGCCGCGACGGGCGAAGCCGCGCACGAGGGCGATGGCGATCGCGATGCCGACCGCGGCCGAGGTGAAGTTCTGCACGGCGAGGCCTGCGAGCTGGACGAGGTGGCCCATGGTCTGCTCGGGCGAGTATGACTGCCAGTTGGTGTTGGCGACGAACGAGGCGGCCGTGTTGAACGCGAGGGCCTCCGGCACCGAGGGCAGGCCGAGCGAGAGCGGCAGGACCTGCTGCACGCGCTGCAGCAGGTAGAGCAGCAGCAGGCCGACGACGGAGAACGCGAGCACGCTGCGCGCGTAGGCCCTCCAGGTCTGCTCGGACGACGGATCAACGCCGATGAGGCGGTAGAGGCCGCGCTCCACGCGCACATCCTTGGCGCCGGTGTAGACGCGGGCCATGTAGTCGCCGAGGGGGCGGTACAGCAGCACGAGGACGACGATGAGCGTGGCGGCCTGGAGCACGCCGAGCCAGAGGCCGGCGGCGTCGACGGACGCGGCGCCCATCAGAACTTCTCCGGGGCGACGAGGGCGACCACGAGGTAGCCGATCGCGACGACGGCGAGGACAGCGGCGATGATCTCGATGACGATCACAGCTTCTCCACCCCCTTCGCGATCAGTGCGACCAGGGCGAACAGCGCGAGCGTTCCCGCGACGTAGATGATGTCGAGCACGGATCCGATCGAACCGGTCCGGAGAGCGCCGGATCGGGATCCTCACGACTCCCTCACGCGCCGCTGCGGGATCCATGCACCTTCCGCACGGACCGGTGCCGAGTGCGGGCCCGCCGGAGGTGCGCCAGGGGATGATGGACGCATGACGCGACGTGCGCACCCGCCGGATCCGCTCGATCCGCGCCGCTCCAGCCGTGCGATCGGCTGGCAGGTCGCCGGGGTCTCGGCCGTTCTCGTGCTCGTCGGCGCCGCGCTCGCGATGGGCTACCTGTTCTGGCAGACCAGGCCGGCAGAGGAGGCGGGGGTCGATCCGGGCAGCGTCCGCGTGTTCGTGGAGCCGGCCAACCTCGTGATCGCCGGCCTGGTCGTGGGTGTCGGCGCAGTGCTGTGCGCCGGCGGTGCGGCCTGGCTCATCGCCCGCCGCGCGGTCCGCCCGCTTGCAGAGGCCGCCCGCATCCAGGAGCGGTTCGTCGCCGATGCCAGTCACGAGCTGCGCACCCCGCTCGCCGTGTTGAACGCGCGGGCGCAGCACCTCGCGCTGCTCACGCCCGCGGACGACCCCCGCCACGAGATCGTCGGAGCGCTGCGCGCCGACGCCCGGATCATGTCGGGCGTGGTCGATGACATGCTGGCCGTCGCGACCGGCGCGCCCGCCCGCCGCGGCAGCTGCGTGGTCGCCGACGTGCTGACCGAGGTCGCGGCCGACCTCGCCGTGCTGGCCGCGCAGCGCGAGGTCTCGGTGCGGGTCGAGCTCCCGGCGAGTGCCGTGCCGGGGCCGGTCGTCGCGGCGCTGCCGGAATCGGAACTGCGCCGCTGCCTGGTCGCGCTGCTCGACAACGCGATCGATCACTCCCCGTCGAACGGGACGGTCGTGGTCTCGGCGGCGACCGAGGACGACATGGTGCGCGTCACCGTCCTGGACGGCGGATCCGGCATCGTCGGGATCGCGCCGGAGCGCATCTTCGACCGCTTCGCTCATGGCGCGGCGACGGCGCGGGAATCCGACGGCGTCGCACGCACCCGGTCCGGCATCGGACTTTCGCTGGTGAAGGAGGTCGTCGAGCGCCACGGCGGAGACGTGCGGGTCGTGCGCACCGGGCCCGAGGGCACCGCGTTCGCGCTGAGGGTGCCGCTCGCGGAGGGTGCGCGATGACGGGGCGGCTGCTGCTGGTCGAGGACGATCCGCGTCTCGGGCCGATCATGGGTGACGTGCTCGGATCCGAATGGCGCGTCGATCTGAAGGGGACCGCCGAGGAGGGGCTGGCGGCGGCGCTCGCCGCGCGCTACGACGTGATCGTCACGGATCGACGGCTGCCCGGCATGAGCGGCGAGGAGCTGGTGCGCGAGCTGCGCCGGCGCCGGGTGGCGACGCCGATCCTGATGCTCACAGCGCTGGGCGAGGTGCGTGACCGGGTCGATGGCCTCGACGCCGGCGCCAACGACTACCTCGTCAAGCCCTTCGAGTTCGAGGAGCTGAGCGCGCGGCTGCGGGCGCTGACCCGCGACTACGGCGGACCGGAGGAGGGCCTCGCGATCGGCAGCTGGGTCTTCCACCCCGACGATCAGAGCATCGAGTCGCCGTACGCGGGGCGGATCCTGCTCACCGAGGCCGAGAGCGCGTTCCTGCACGTGCTGGCCGCCGAACCGGAGCGGACGTTCTCCCGCGAGTATCTGCTGCAGGCCGTGTTCGCCCGCGGCGAGAGCCTCACCACGGTGGAGACCTACGTGCACTACCTGCGACGCAAGACCGATCGCGACCTCATCCAGACCGTCCGCGGCGCCGGCTACCGCCTCGGCACACCGGCCTGATCGACGGCGACCCAGACGATCCCGGCTCAGGCGCCGAGATCCTTCAGCAGGGTCGCGAGCTCGGCCTGCTGCGCGGCGGGCGCCGCGGCTTTCACCCCCGGATGATCGATCGCGTAGGTCTTGAGGATCGCGTCCATCTGCTGATCCAGGAACGTCCAGGCGGTCTGGTCGGCGGCCTGCAGCGCGTTCGCGTCGGCGTCCCACGCGTCGCGCATCCTCTGAACGGTGGCATGCGATGCGGACGTATCGCCCGCCGCATCCTGCTTCGTCGCGGTCTGCGCGAGCGCGATGTACTTGGCGACCGCCTCCTTCGGCAGATGCGCGGTGACCTGCTGCGGCGAGAGAGAGGCGACCGGACCGGTCGAAGCGCCGTCGTCGGCTGCCGCGGCCGCCTGGTGGGGCGCGAGTGAGGCGACGGTGAGGATCACGGCGGTGGCGACGCCGAGGGCGACGAATCCGATCAGGCCGATCCGTTCGCGCTGCGGGCTGGTGACCACTCGGGAGACGTGGGTCGCATCGTAGGTCTCCACCACGTCGCGGCGGCTGATCGCGAGGTAGATCACGGTGGCCAGGATCAGCCCGAGGAAGATGATGCTCGTGGCGAAGGTGCCGAGGCCCAGGCCGACCGGCTCGCCCGGGTTCGCGGCCTGCGTCGGGGAGCCGAGGAAGTCGCCGATGTTGGCGCCGAGCGGCCGCGTCAGGATGTAGGCCAGCCAGAACGACAGCACGGGGTTCGCTCCACCACGCCACAGCGCGGTGATCGCGAGGATCAGTCCGAGCGGCAGCAGCACGGCGACCCCGGGGCTCCAGCCGGTCAGCTCCAGCGTCCAGTCCCCGGTCGCGGTGCCGAGTGCGAACGTCACGAGCACGGTGAGCCAGTAGAATGCCTCGCGCGGGCGGGTGTCGATGGAATGGATCGACAGCGTGCGCTCCCGGGCCCACCAGATCCCGAACACGGCCGCCAGCAGCACCGAGAACACGGCGGAGGAGACCCACAGGGGCACGCCCAGCTGGTCGGTCAGGATGTCGGTGTACAGGGTGCCGGTGATCGAGATGACCACGACCGTCAGCCAGTACGGGAACGGCGAATACCGCTTGAGGCTCAGCTGCACCGCGAGGACAACGACGAGCACGCCCGTGAAGATCCACGCAGTGTTGCCCAGGCCGACGCCGAGTGTGAGGTTGATCCAGTCCGCGAAGCTCTCGCCGACCGTGGTGCACAGGATCTTGATGATCCAGAACCAGATCGTGACCTCGGGGACCTTGTTCAGCAGGCGTCCCGCGGTCGCCGCTCTCGCAGTGCTCGTCGTCGTCATGCTTCGACGCTAGGAGCGAGGCACCAAGGACCCGCCAAGGATCCGATGACGCCCCGGGTCAGCGCACGAGCGAGCGCAGCCGCCGCAGCGCGACCGACAGCACCGCGATGCCCGGGTTCGGCACGGCCGACGCTGCGGCGAGGGCCGAGGCGGCCCGCTGCGCCGTGCTGCCGCCGCCCTCGAGCCACCGGGCGTACCGCTCGTCGAGCTCGACGTCGCCCGCGTGGGTCTGCACCGAGGCGGTCAGGTCCACGAGCACGGCGTACAGGTCGTCGCGCAGGGACGCGCGGGCCATCGACTGCCAGCTGTCGTCCTGCGGCAGCCCGGAGACGCTGGTCAGCAGATCGTCGAAGCGGATCTCCCCGGAGAGCAGGAAGTAGGTGCGCGCGACGTCTTCGAGATCCCAGCCTCTGGCCTGGGCGAGCTCGATCACGTCGAGCAGTCGCAGCGCCTCGAGCAGCCTGGCGCCGCGGTGCGCGAGATCCTCGGGCACTCCCGCGGCCGCGAGCGCCGCCTGCCGTGCGGCGAACTGAGCCGCCTCGTCTCCGTGGAAGAACCCGGCGAGCCGTTCGGACAGGATCCGCACCGGCTCGGCGAACCGGGCGATCTCGGCGCCGATGTCGACGCCTTCGGAGCGGTGCTGCACGAACCAGCGCGCGGCGCGGTCGAGCAGGCGGCGGAAGTCGAGGTACAGCCGGGTCTGGGTGGCGGTGTCGACGAGGTTGTCGGTGGCCTCGACCGCGACGACGAAGCCGCGCAGGTCGAAGATCTCCCGCGCCGCGACGTAGGCCCGGGCGATCTGCTCGGCGGTGGCCCCGGTCTCGGCGGCCGCGCGGTCGGCGAACGTGATGCCGCCCCGGTTGACCATCGAGTTCACGACGGTGTTCACGATGATCTCGTGGCGCAGCGGATGCTCGGCCAGGCGCTCGCCGAATCGCTCGCGCAGCGCGCTCGGGAAGTACTCCGCGAGGGTCTCCGCGAACCAGGGGTCGTCGGCGAGGTCGGTCGCGGCCAAGTCGGTCTTGAGGG
Source organism: Microbacterium sp. 22303 (assembly GCF_052045265.1). NCBI lineage: Bacteria > Bacillati > Actinomycetota > Actinomycetes > Micrococcales > Microbacteriaceae > Microbacterium > Microbacterium sp. 22303. The sequence continues at coordinate 614,362 of NZ_JBQEOQ010000002.1, forward strand.
CGAGCTTCGCGTAGGCGACGAGCACGGCGAACTCCGGTCGGGTCAGCCCCTCGCCGGCCTCCACGCGCTCCTGCACCGTGAGCCGGTCGGGCAGGAACTCGATCTCGCGGTCGAGCTCGTCGCGCGCCTCCAGGGTCTCCATCAGCCTCTCGTGCACGGGCAGCATGATCGCGGCGTTCGCGCGGGAGTTGCCGAGGAGGACGTTCTGCTCGTAGTTGTCGCGCAGCACCTGCACGGCCACCTCGTCCGTCATCGATGCGAGCAGGGCGTTGCGGTCCTCGATGCTCAGCATGCCCTCGCGCACGAGTGCGCCGAGCAGGATCTTGATGTTCACCTCGCGATCGGAGGTGCCGACACCGGCGGAGTTGTCGATGGCGTCGGTGTTGATCTGCACGCCCGCGTGCGCCGCCTCGATGCGGCCGCGCTGACTGACCCCGAGGTTGCCACCCTCGCCGACGACGCGCACCCGGAGGCTGCGCCCGTCGACGCGGATCGCGTCGTTGGCGCGATCGCCGATCTCGGCGTGCGACTCGGTCGACGCCTTCACGTAGGTGCCGATGCCGCCGTTCCAGAGCAGGTCGACGGGGGCGAGCAGCACCGCGCGCTTGAGCTCGTTCGGGGTGAGCGCCGTCACCGCGTCGTCGAGTCCGAGCGCCGCCCGCATCTGCGGCGACACCGGGATCGACTTCGCGCTGAGCGGGAAGGCGCCGCCGCCCGCGGAGATCAGCGCCGGGTCGTAATCGCCCCAGGACGAGCCGGGCAGGCGGAACAGCCGCAGTCGCTCCGCGAAGGACACGGCGGGATCCGGATCCGGATCGATGAAGACGTGACGGTGGTCGAACGCGGCGATCAGCCGGATGTGCTCGGACAGCAGCATCCCGTTGCCGAACACGTCGCCGGACATGTCGCCGATGCCGACGACGGTGAAGTCCTCGGTCTGCGTGTCGTGGCCCAGCTCTCGGAAGTGCCGCTTGACCGACTCCCACGCGCCGCGCGCCGTGATACCCATCGCCTTGTGGTCGTAGCCGACGGAGCCGCCCGAGGCGAAGGCGTCGTCGAGCCAGAAGCCGTACTCCTGGGAGATTCCGTTCGCGATGTCCGAGAACGTGGCGGTGCCCTTGTCGGCGGCCACGACGAGGTACGGGTCGTCGCCATCACGTCGCACCACGCGATCGGGCGGCAGGATCCCGTCGGCCGTGCGGTTGTCGGTGAGGTCGAGCAGCCCGCGGATGAACGTCCGATAGGCGGCCTTGCCCGCCTCCAGCCACGCACCGCGATCGGCGGCGGAGTCGGGCAGCCGCTTGCCGACGAACCCGCCTTTCGAGCCGGTCGGCACGATCACGGCGTTCTTCACCATCTGCGCCTTGACCAGCCCGAGCACCTCGGTGCGGAAGTCCTCGCGCCGGTCGCTCCAGCGCAGGCCGCCGCGGGCGACCGCGCCGAAGCGCAGATGCACGCCCTCGACCTCGGGGGAGTAGACCCAGATCTCGACCATCGGCCGGGGCGCGGGAAGATCTGGCACCCGCTTGCTGTCCAGCTTCATCGACACCCAGGGCTTCGGCTGCCCGTCGGCGCTCTGCTGGTAGAAGTTGGTGCGCAGGGTCGCGTCGATCACGCCCAGGAACGCGCGCAGGATCCGGTCGTGGTCGAGGCTCGCGACACCGTCCAGCCCCTGGAGCACGCGCTCCCGGATGCGGGCCTGCGCGTCCGGATCCGCTGCGTCCGGGTCGAAGCTCGCCGCGAAGAGGTGCACCAGCGACACCGCGATCGTCGGGTTCGTGATCAGCGCTTGGTCGATGTAGCCCGTCGAGAACGCGGATCCGATCTGTCGCAGATAGCCGCCGATCGCGCGCAGGATGACGATGTCGCGCCAGTCCAGCCCCGCGTGCACGACCAGCGCGTTGAGGTTGTCGTTCTCCGCGGCGCCCGTCCAGATCGCGAGGAACGCCTCCTCGAACTGCGCCGCCCGCGTCTCGTCGCCCCAGAGCGCCGCATCGGATAGCCGCAGGCCGAAGTCGGAGATGTGCCGCCGGGTGCCGTCCGGGAGTGTGACGGTATGCGGGCGGTCGTCGACGACCTCGACGCCGAGCGCGGTGAGCATGGGCAGCACCTCGGCGAGCGGGCGCGGATCCACGCTCACCACGGTCAGGAAGCGGCGCGTCTCATCGTCGCCCTCGGCGTACAGGTGCACGGCGACGCCTCCGGAATCGTCGAGCCGTTCCAGTCGCTGCACATCGCCGACGGCCTCCTCGGGCGTCGCGAACTCCTTGTACGACTCCGGGAAGGCCGCGCTGTAGCGGGCGTGCAGGGTTCCGGCGGTCTCCTCGTCATATGCGCCGTGCAGCGCGTCGACGAACTCCGAGTCCCACGTGCGCAGGGCGGCCGCGAGGCGCGCGTCCAAGTCGGCCGGGTCGATCGCGGGGATATCGCGGTCCTTCGGCATCCGCATCACGACGTGCAGCTGAGCGAGCGGCGACTCGCCCACCTTGGCGGTGTACTCCAAGGCATCGACGCCGTAGGCGTCCTTCAGCAGCGCCTCGATCCGCAGCCGCACGGGGGTGTTGTAGCGGTCGCGCGGCAGCAGGACCAGCGCCGACACGAACCGGCCGAACTCGTCGCTGCGCGCGAAGATCGCCGCGCCGCGCCGCTCACGCAGCCGGCTGATCCGGGTGGCGACCGCGAGCAGGTGCTCCGGCGAGTCCTGGAACAGCTCGTCGCGGGGGTAGTCCTCGAGGATCTGCTCCAGCTCCTTGGCCGAGTGCGACCCCAGCGCGTGGCCGGAGGCCGCCAGCACCTCGGTCACCTTCGCGGCGACGATCGGCAGCGCGGTCACGGAGGAGGCGTAGGTGATCGACGTGAACAGGCCCAGGAAGCGGTGCTCCCCGGTCACGTTCCCCGCCTCGTCGAACGAGCGCACGCCGATGTAGTCGAGGTACACGGGCCGGTGCACGGTGGATCGCGAGTTGGCCTTCGTGATCGTCAGGATCCGCGGCTCGTGCGCGGTCGCGCGGGCCTCGGGGCGCAGATGCACGACGCGACTCGGCGCATCCCGGAGGATGCCGAGGCCGGTGTCGTCGATGGGGCGGAGCACGTCCTCCCCGTCGATCGCGTCCAGCGCGTAGGCGCGGTAGCCGAGGAAGGTGAAGTGGTCGTCGGCGAGCCAGCTCAGGAACTCGGTGCTGCGGGCGATCTCCGCGGGAGCGGCGGTCGGCGGCGGGGAGGTGCGCAGCGCGGTGACGATGTCGAGGCAGGTGCGTCGCAGCACGCTCCAGTCGGCGACCGCGGCGTGCACGTCGGCGACGACGGAGAGGATCCGGGAACGCAGCGCCTCCCGCTGCTCGACGGTCGGGATCCGGTCGGTCTCGAGGTGCATCCACGACTCGGATCGGCCGCCCAGGCCGCCGACCTCGAGCAGCCGGCCCTCGTCGTCGCGGCGGACGGCGACGACCGGGTGCAGGAGCAGGTGGACGGTGGGCCCCTCCTCGGCGACGGCCGCGGCGACGGAGTCGACCAGGAAGGGCACGTCGTCGGTGCAGATCTGCACGATCGTCCGGCGCGACGTCCAGCCGTTCTCCGCGATGGTCGGCGTGAAGACGGCGACCCGCGTCTCGCCGGGGCGACGCCCCTCAGCGAGGTCGACCATCGCGGTCAGCGCCCCCGTGACGTCGCGGGGATCCCGGTCCTCCAGGCCGTCCTGCGGGAGCCTGCTGCGGAGCCGGTCGATCAGAGCAGTGGTCTCGGGCATCGTCGTCCTTCCGCCGCCGCGCGGTGGTCGTTCACCCGCGGTCAGCCCGAGTGTCCCGCCGGGCGGGCGTCATGTCAACGGCTGCCCGGCGCCGGCGCTCAGCCCAGCTCGGGCGGGCCCGCCGGGCGCTGCACCCGACGCGCCGGCTTCGTGTTGTCGTCGCCGTAGAGGGGGCGACCGCCGCGCTGCTGGCCGGGCACCGGCCGGGAGCGGCGTCCGTAGATGAGCTCGGACGAGTCGAGCAGCCAGGGCACGAGCGTGATCGTGACGCCGTGCACCATCATCAGCTGGTTGGCCACACGCCGGGCGCGCCGGTTGTGCAGGATCGACTCCCACCAGTGCCCCACGATGTACTGGGGCAGGTACACGGTGACCACGGCCGGACCGTGCTTCTGCCGGTACTTGCTGATGTAGGCCTCGACGGGGGCCGCGTAGTGGCGGAACGGAGACTCCACGATCACCAGCGGGATCGGGATCCGGTGCTGCTGCCAGTCCTTCTGCAGCTGCACGCCGTCCTCCGGGTTGGCGGCCACGTGCAGCGCGATCGTCTTCTGGTGCTTGGCCGCGATGGCGTAGTCGATCGCCTTGATCACCGGCTTCTGCAGCCGGTTGACGAGGATGATCGCGACGTCGCCCTCGGATCCGAAGTGGGTCGTGTCGTCGATAGCGATCTCGTGCTCGACGTCGCGGTAGTAGCGCTTCACGCCCATCATGAGGAGGGCCAGCAGCGGGATCGCGATGAACACCATCCATGCGCCGTGCGTGAACTTGGTGATGGTGACGATCACGAGCACCGCGATCGTCATCGACGCGCCGAGGGAGTTGATCGCAAGGCCGGTGTAGGCCGTGCGGCGTACGGGCAGCGCATCCTTCACGCTCATCGTCTTGGTGCCGGCCAGCAGCCGTCGCCAGTGCCGCACCATGCCGACCTGGCCGAGCGAGAACGACACGAACACGCCGATGATGTACAGCTGGATGAGGTTCGTCAGATTCGCCTGGAACAGCACCAGCACGCCGATCGCGGCGATGCCGAGCAGGATCATGCCGTTCGAGAACACCAGGCGGTCGCCGCGGGTGTTCAGTGCCTTGGGTGCGTAGCCGTCGCGCGCGAGCACGGCGCCGAGCAGCGGGAAGCCGTTGAACGCCGTGTTCGCGGCGAGCAGGAGCACGCAGGCTGTCGCCGCCTGAATGATGAAGAACGGCAGGGATCCGCCGCCGAACACAGCCGAGGCGATCTGCGCCATGAGGCTCTGCTGCGGAGTTCCGCAGGCGTAGCCGACCAGGTCGCGGCAGGGGTTCTCCGCGTAGTGCACCTGCGTGATCAGGCCGAGGGCGGTGAGTCCGGTGAACAGCAGGATGGCGATGCCGCCCATCATGGCGAGTGTCGCCTGCGCGTTGCCGATCTTGGGGATGCGGAAGGCCTGCACGCCGTTGGAGACGGCCTCGACGCCGGTCAGGGCCGAACAGCCGCTGGAGAAGGCGCGCAGCACGAGCAGGATGACCGCCGCGTTCGCGAGCTGGTCGCCGTGCATCGCGTACTGCGCGCTCGCGGCGACCGGCACGTCGCCGAGGAACGTGCGCACCAGGCCGGTGACGATCATGACGCCGACGGATCCGATGAAGATGTAGGTCGGGACCGCGAAGAACGTCGAGGCCTCGCGCACGCCGCGCAGGTTGACGATCACGATGAGGATCACGAAGCCCACGGCGAGTTCGACGCGGAACGGATCGAGCTGCGGCACCGCGGAGATGATGTTGTCCACGCCTGACGCGATCGACACCGACACCGTCAGGATGTAGTCCACGAGCAGTGCCGCGGCCACGACGACGGCCGGGACTTCGCCGAGATTCTTGGCCGCGACCTCGTAGTCGCCGCCGCCCGAGGGGTAGGCCTGGATGAGCTTGCGATAGCTCAGCACGATGACGATCAGCAGCAGCACCACCGCTGCCGCGACCCACGGGGCGAACGTGAGGAACGCCAGACCGCCGAGGCCGAGGGTCATCAGCATCTCCTGCGGACCGTAAGCCACGGAGGAGAGCGCGTCGGATGCGAAGATCGGCAGCGCCATCCGTTTCGGGAGGAGCTGCTCGTTCGCCTTCTCTGTGCTGAGCGGTTCGCCCAGCAGGATGCGTTTGGCTACCTGCGGGGCGTCGGCGCTCTCACGGCTGTCATTTGCCACGAGCGGCAAAGTTACGCCTGCAACGGGGCAGACGCAATTTCACGCGCGGGTTGTTGCATCACTGTTCCATCACTCTTTGCCCGCGACGGAGCCCGGGCGTATCCGGCGACGGTAATGGAGAGCGTTCTCCCGTCGTGCCGAAGTCCACGGAACTGTCGGCCATGTGCCGCTGACGCGACTGACCCTAGGTATTTACGAAATGGCCCTATATATTGTCTCGCAACCACACCGTCCGACGAAGGGCAGGACATGAGTTATCCACGCACGCGGCCGTTGAGCCGCAGAAGACTGACCGCGGCAACCATTGCCGTGGTCCTGGCCGCAGCCGGTTCCAGCCTGCTTGGCGCAATGCCGGGATACGCCGCCGGTGGCACCACCTATTACGTCGACGCGGCGGCGGGCGACGACACCGCGGCGGGTACGAGCGCGGCATCGCCCTGGCGTTCGCTTGACAAGGTCAATGCGACAAGCCTCTCGCCGGGCGACAGCGTTCTGTTCAAGGGGGGCTCGGTCTGGACCGGCAGCTTGACGGTGACGTCATCAGGAACCGCTAGCGCGCCGATCACGATCGGGTCCTACGGCGCGGGTCGAGGACGCATCGATGGAGGCGGCTCCGTGACCAACACGTTGACCGTGCGCAACGCGAGTTATGTGACCGTGCAGAACCTTGAGGTCACGAACTCCAGCTCGATCACGACGTCGACATCCAGCATCCGACGCGGCATCTATGTCGAGGCGAAGGACATCGGCGAGGTGGACGGCATCTCCATCCTGAACAACTTCGTCCACCTCGTCGACGGACAGGGAAAGTCGGGCGGCATCGGGGAGGGTGGCATCGCTGTCGGAGTGCGAGGGAACAGCGTGCAGACGTGGTTCGCCGGCACGCGCATCTCCGGGAACGAGGTCAGCGACGTCAATGCGTACGGCATCTCCACCTTCACGACCTGGTGCGGGGGGTGCGAAATCTACTCCGGGGAGACCGGGATTCCATCGACAGAGGTCTCGGGCACGCGCAAGCCGTTCACCGGCCTCAAAGTGGACCAGAACTACGTCCACGACGTCACCGGGGGCGGCATCACGCCGCAGTACGCCGACAACGCCGTGGTCGAGTGGAACACAGTCGATCGCGCCGCAAGCCACCAGCTCGTCGCCGGCGGGGGCAATGTCGGCATCTGGTGGCAGGGGACCAAGGGCATCGTCGTGCAGTACAACACTGTTCGCCGGACAGCTTTCGAGGGAATCTATTCCAACGCAGACGGACTCGCTTTCGACGCCGACATGGGCTCCCAGAACAGCGTGGTGCAGTACAACATCAGCGACAGCAATAACGGCGGGTTCTTCATGTGCTTGATCTCGGCCTACCAGAACCAGGTTCGCTACAACCTCAGCGTGAACGACAAGCGCCTCATCTTCCGCTTCCTCTCCGGCTGTGGCGGAACGCGAGCGCACAACAACACCATCTGGACATCGGCCGACCCCGGTCCGACGCTCACTTCGCCGGGGGTGAACGGCGCCCCCAAGCAGCTCGCCGGGATCGTGGCGACGGACACCTCGGGCAACTCGATCGCCCGCGGACAGGCCGTCGTCGACAACATCATCTACAATCCGTCCAACGCTCCGTACAACGTCTCCGGTGAGGTTGTCACTCCGTATTCGAACAACCTCTACTGGAACGGCACGTCGTCCACGACTCCGGCCTCCAACGACACGAGCGCGACCGTCGGCGACCCGCAACTGGCGAACACGTCCGCCACGCTGCCCTCTGGCGGGTTCATTACTTCCGCACAGTTCAACGCCTACATGGCGGCGTTCAGCCCTGCGGGCACATCGCCGGTGCGGAACAAGGGCGTCTCCGAGTGGGGACAGACGAAGGACGCGCTCGGCAGCACGGTCCCCGTGGGGGCCGTCGACCTGGGTGCGATCCAGCACGTGGTCGGCGCGACCGCGACGTCTTCTCTCGGCACGTCGGCAGGTACGGTGGCGAATGTCGCCGACGGCGACGTGTCGACGTCATGGGCCACTGCGAATGGCGCGACCTTCCCCGGGGACGTCACGGTGCAGTACAACGACCCGCGCACGCTCGATGCAGTCACACTGGCGGTCGCGTTCGGGCAGGGACAGGGTCCCACCGCCGTGGACGTGCAGACGTGGAACGGGACCGGATGGCAGACGCAGCTCTCCAATGCGGCGATCAGCTGGTCGACCAACACCTCCGCCGTCGAGTACAAGCGGCTGACGCTCCCGGCCGCGGTGACCACCAGTCAGCTCCGGGTCATCATCAAGGCGGCGAACCTGACCTGGGGTCACGCGGCACTGAACGAGCTGTCGGCCTCCTACCGAGGCGTGGCGGCGACGAGCATGGGTGAGCTGTCGAACACCAACGTCACGTCTGCGCTGGTCGACAACAACCCCGCGACCTCCTGGGCTTCGGAGGGATCGACGCTCGGATACCTGCAGATCGACGGCCCGCCGGTGACGGCGAGCTCCATCACGCTGAGCGCGGCGTTCGGACAAGGGCAGGGCCCGACTCAGGTGTTCGTGCAGGCGCTGAACGGCGACACGGGAACATGGCAGACCGTCCTGCCGACGACCGCCGTCACGTGGTCCACCAACACGTCGACGGTCGAGTCCCGGACGCTCACGTTCACGGCCCCCGTCACGGCGACGAGGTTCGAAGTGCAGTTCTCCGCGGCGAACCTCACGTGGGGGCACGTGGCGGTGAACGACATCAGGCTGCAGTAGCGGTCGATCGGAGGGGGAGGGGTGTGGCCGGCGGCGCCCCTCCCCCTCTCGTCAGCCGATCTGCATGACCGTCGCGGTCACGTATTCCCGGCACAGTGCGATGCCGCCGAGTGCCACCGCGGACTGTCCCAGCTGTGAGATGCGCAGTTCGATCGGGAAGAGCGTGAGCGCTGCCACGGCTGCGCGCAGTGGGGCGAGCAGCCGCTCGCCGAGCTGCGCCACGCCGCCGCCGATCACGACGACCTCCGGATCGAGGGCGAGGCAGAGTGCCGCGATTCCTCGGGCGAGGTCGTCCGCGAACTTCTGCAGTTGTCGGAGTGCTTGCGGGTCGTCATGCGCGATGGCGTCGAGCGTCTGGTCCATGGATCCAGTTGCGTCCGCGAGCCTCCGGTGCGCGCTCGCCCAGCGGGTCGAAGGAAGGGCGCCGATCTCGCCGGCGCCGCCGTGCACACCGCGCGCGAGTCGACCGTCGATGATCATTCCTGCAGCCACCCGGTGCCCGACCAGCACGTTCACTGCGCTCTGCGTGCCCGCGGCGCTGCCCCAGGCGTGTTCACCGACGGTGGCGAGTTTGGCGTCGTTCTCGAAGATCACCCGCATCGAGCCGTATCGTCCCCGAATGCGAGCCGGTAGGTCGAACGTCTGCCATTGCGGTACGACCACCGTCAGGGCGATCCCGCCGTCTGCGCCGACGATCGCCGGCAGGCCCACGGTTAGGGCGACGACATCCTGTTCCTGGGCGTCCGCATCGGCCAGTGCGCTCGCCATCGCCTGCTGCACCGCGTCGAAGGCCGTCTCACCGTCCGTGAGGTCGATCTCAGAAGACCGCACGCTCGCCAGCGGCTCCCCGCGCAGGGTCGTGACGACGCACACGAATCCGTGGGGGCCCAGGTCGAGGCCGACCAGCACGTTGGCGCGGTCAGCGAGGGAATAGCGCTTGGCTGGCCGACCGGCGCGCTGGCCCAGCGGTTGTGCAGCCGTTTCGAGGATCCATCCGTCCTGAACAAGCTGCGCGAGAGCTCCCTCCACGGTGGGGCGGCTGAGGGCACATGCTGCGGCGATCTCGGCGACGGAGTGCTCACCGGGCTTGTCGAACAGGAACCGGAGCACGGCTCGCTCATTGATGCGTCTCAGCGTGGAGACTTCGCTTCCGTCCAGTTCCTGCACGAATCTCAGTATGTCGTGCGGGAGCGGCGGCTTTCGCGAAGAGGTCCTCATTCCGAAATTATACAAGGGCCCTATATAATTTGAGCGTTCGCCAGGAATGGAAGGCCAGCAAGAGGAGTCGCATGTCCACCCCAGTCCGTCTCGCTGTGGTCGGCGCAGGATCGCGCGGAACCAATTACGCACGGCTCGCCGCGGACGTCGGTGCCGTCGTCGTCGCGGTCGCCGAACCTGATCCGGTACGTCGGGAGCTCTTCGCCGCGGAGTTCTCCCTTTCGCCCGAGGCCGTGTTCGTCACATGGGAGGACCTGGTGGTCGCGCCTCGGTCTGCCGACGCGGTCGTCATCGCCACACAGGACCGCGGCCACACGGCCCCTGCGGTCGCGTTCGCGCATGCAGGTTTCGACATCCTGCTCGAGAAGCCGATCGCACCGACGGAGGGCGAAGCGACGCAGATCGTCGAGGCTGTCGAGGCGACGGGCGTGATCATGGCGGTGGGGCACGTGATGCGTTACAGCGACTACACGCGAGCCCTGAAAGAGCTGTTGAGGGCCGGCGCCATCGGAAAGATCGTGTCAGTGGAACACCTCGAGCCGATCGGATGGTGGCATTTCGCCCACTCGTACGTCCGAGGCAACTGGCGTCGCGAGGAGACATCGAGTTCCATGCTCATGGCCAAGTCGTCTCACGACCTTGACTGGCTCTCGTACATCGTGGGGCGTCCGGTGCGACGGGTCTCCTCCTTCGGGGGGCTGTATTGGTTCAGGCCCGAGAACAAGCCGGCCAAGGCGGCGAACCGTTGTGTCGACTGCCCGCTTCAGAAGACCTGCGCCTACTCGGCGACGCAGATCTACGAGGGCTTCCTCGAGGATCCTTCGTATCGCGTGTGGCCCCTCGGCGTGCTCACGCCGAACCCCACCGCCGAGACCGTGCGGAACGCTCTGGAGACAGGACCCTACGGCGCATGCGTCTACAACGGTCAGAACGATGTCGCCGATCACCAGGTCGTGAATCTCGAGTTCGACGATGGATCGACGGCCGCCTTCACCGCGGTCGCGTTCACGCAGCTCGAGTTTCGCAAGACCCGCATCTTCGGGACGGAGGGATCCATCGACGGCGACGGCCAGAACCTCACGATCCTCGACTTCGCAACGGGACGGACGCGGATCCTGGACACGATGCCTGCAGGAGGCGCAAGCGCGGCGGATGGGCATGGCGGCGCCGATGGTCGTCTGGTGGAGGCGTTCCTGCATGCTGTCGCGGCCCGCGACGGCAGCGGCCTCTCGCCCGCACGTGAGAGTCTCGAGTCGCACCAGCTGGTGTGGGCGGCCGAACGCGCGCGCGAGCGCGGCGAGGTGGTGACGCTGTGACGACGGACGCACGTACGTGGATCGACGACGGCCAGGTGCTGTCCGGTGCTGTCCACTACTTCCGCATACATCCCGACCTGTGGACCGATCGCCTGAAGCGCCTTGCGGCGATGGGTGCGACCCATGTCGAGACCTACGTCGCGTGGAACTTCCACGAGCGCGAGCGGGGGCAGGTCGATTTCGACGAGTGGCGGGACCTGCCGCGATTCATCCGTCTCGCCGAGAACGAGGGGCTTTCGGTCATCGTTCGGCCGGGGCCGTTCATCTGCGCCGAGTGGGACAACGGAGGCCTGCCCACCTGGCTGTTGTACGACGGAACAACCCCGCTGCGAACCAGCGACCCACGCTTCCTCGAGCCCGTCGACGCCTGGTTCGACATTCTGATTCCCCTTCTGGTGCCGCTGCAGAGGTCGCACGGGGGACCGGTCGTCGCGGTGCAGGTCGAGAACGAGTACGGATCCTTCGGTACGGATCGCGCGTATCTGGAGCATCTGCGCGACGGACTGAGATCGCGCGGCATCGACGTGCCGCTGTTCACCTCGGACGGACCGACGGACCTCATGCTCGACGCGGGGACGTTGCCTGACGTGGCCGCCACCGCGAACTTCGGGAGCGCTGCGAGTGAGGCAATGCGCGTCCTCGAGCGGCGCAGACCCGGTGAGCCGTTCCTGTGCGCCGAGTTCTGGGGCGGATGGTTCGATCACTGGGGTCGCGAGCACCACACGCGACCCGCCGACGACTTGGCTGCGGCGATCGAGCCTCTCCTTGCCTCCGGTGGCTCCATCAACGTCTACATGGCGCACGGCGGCACAAGTTTCGGCACGTGGCCCGGGGCCAACATCGACCAGGGGATCTACCTGTCCACCGTTACCTCCTACGACTCGGATGCGCCCATCGGCGAAGCGGGGGAACTGACCGAGAAGTTCTGGGCGCTGCGGCGACTGTTCGGCTCCGCGACAGGCGCGTCCCTGCCCGAACCGCCACCGCTCCCCGAGCGTCAGCGAGCGCAGACCGCCCCGCTCGCCCCCGGAGCGGCGCTCCTCACTGCGCTCAGGGCTGCGTCATCCGGCGAGATCACTTCTCATCTGCCGCTCAGTCAGGAGGCGTTGCACCAAGCATCCGGTTTGACTCTCTACGAGGCGGATGTGCGAATACCTCTCGGCGACAGCACGCTGCGAGTACACGAGCCGCGTGATCGCGCCTGGGTTTTCGTGGACGGGGTGCTGCGGCATCGCGTAGACCGGAATGCCCTCGACGAGGGTCTGTCGTTGGTGGGGAACGGCGCGATCTCGCAAGTCTCGGTCGTTGTCGAGAACGAGGGGCGGGTGAACTTCGGGCGGCATATCGGCGAGGCGAAGGGGCTGCTGGGCGGGGTGAGTATCGATGCGCATGGCGTTTCGCGCCTCGTTCACGGCTGGACCCAGCGAGCCATCGACGTGCAGGCGCTGACCTCGCTCCCTGAGCTCCCGGCGCCCTCCGCGCAGGGCGGTCCCGGGACCTATCGCGCCGAGCTGATCTGCGCGCAGAGAGCCGACGCCTTCATCTCACTCCCGGGATGGGAGAAAGCCTACGTCTGGCTCAATGGTTTCCTGTTGGGACGCCTCGACGCTCGGGGGCCGCAACAGACGCTCTACGCGCCGGGGCCGTTGTGGGCGCTCGGACCGAACGTGGTCGAGGTCCTTTCGCTGGGGCGTCCCGGGGGTGACCTTCACGTTGCGGGACATCCCGTTCTCGATGGGAAGATCCCCGAGCTTTCATCCCTTGAACTGGGATAAATAGTTCCTCTTGTATTACGTAAGCCCCTTATGTAATACTTCCAGTGCAGGCCTCCCCGATGGTCTGCATGACCCAGCACTTCATATCCTCATAGGAAGGAGCGCGCGATGAGGTTGTCGCGACGCACTGCATCATTCATGGCCATCGGCACCATCGCCATCGCTACCGTCGCCCTTTCTGGCTGCGGCCAGAAGGTCGGCGGAGGCGATGCCGGAGAGAAGTCCGGCGGTACGGTGACGTATCTGACGGCCTGGCCGGCAGATACCCCCCAGGCGAAGATCTTCGCCCAGGCGGCGAAGGACTACACCAGCAAGACCGGTGTCAAGGTCGACATCAAGCAGCTCGGCAACGGCGGCTCGACGGCGATCATCAATGCTTCAAACTCGGGTACCGGGCCCGACATGTTCGACGACTCGCCCGACAACGCTCCGGCGTACCGCTCGGCGGGCCTGATCGCGGACCTATCCGATGTGCTGTCCTCGAAGGCTGAGGGTGAGAGCACGACGATCAAGGAGGACTACCCGAAGTCCGTGATCGATGCCGCTTCCGACAAGGACGGCCTGGCATTCATCCCGCACACCATCCTTTCCGGAGGCGTGTGGTACGACGCGAACGCTCACCCGGAGCTGGTCTCGAAGGCTCCCGCGAGCTGGGACGATCTGAAGGCGGAGTTCGCGAAGCTCAAGGAATCCGGGAAAGTCCCGATCGCGCAGGAGGGTGGCAACGCCTCCTACAACGTGCTCTGGTTCTACTGGCTGATGCTGCGCTCGCACGGTCCGGGAGCGATCTTGAACCTGAGCAAGTCGGCTGATGCGTGGAGCGATCCCGCGGTCCTCGCCGCCGCACAGGAAGTCGCATCCATCCGCCCGTATTTCCAGAGCGGATACGATGGCTCGCGCTATCCGAACGCGCAGAACGCGTGGGCTCAGGGCGACTACGTCTTCGACCTGAACGGCTCGTGGCTCGCCGGCGAGGTCAAGTCGGTCGTCCCCAGCAGCGCCAAGCTCAGCACCTTCCCGTTCCCGACCTACGGCGCTGATTCGAAGTCGGTCGAGGAACTCAACGTCCTCGGCTGGACCGTCAACGCCAAGGGCAAGAACGCCAAGGGCGCCAAGGAGTTCATCAAGTTCCTGGTGCAGAAGAAGTACATCGAGAAGATCGGTTCCGATGCGCTGAACATCCCGGCCCGCTCCGACGTCAAGGCGCCCAGCGCCCTGGCCGCCATGCAGAAGGCCGTGCTCGACAGCAGCGCGACCACCGGCTACATGGACAATGCCGCGGCCAATGCGCCGACGTGGTACAAGGATGTTCTGCTTGCGCTGGATGACCAGCTCGTCTTCGGCAAGATCACGCCCGAGGAGTTCGTCGCTCAGGGCAAGGAGAAGACCGCGGCGTACATCGCGAGCGGCACTCGGTGAGTATGACTTCTCGCAAGGGAGGACTGCGGGCCTTCATCTGGCCCGCAGTCCTCGTCTACACGCTGTTGTTCGTGGTGCCGGCGATCTACGGCGCAGCCATCAGTCTGTTCGACTGGAGCGGTATCGGAACGAAGGCCACATTCCGGGGCTTCGGCAATTACCTCTTCATCCTGACGGACGACGCCTTCCGGCAGTCCTTCATCAACACTCTGGTGCTCGCCGTCAGCGGAGGCATTCTCATCTTCCTCGTGGCGTTCTGCTGCATGGCGGTACTGCGACAGATGAAGGGCCGCGGTTTCATACGCTCCGTGGTCTACCTGCCCAACATCATCTCTCCGATCGCCATCGGCGCCGCATTGAGCTTCGCTCTGGATTCGCGTGGAGCGCTGAACCAGGTGCTCTCCTGGATCGGCCTCCCGCCGCAGTCCTGGCTGGGCCCGGATCTCGTCTTCCGTTGCATCATCGCGGGTCTCGCGTGGTCCGCGGCCGGCTTCTACGTGATCCTTCTCATGTCGGCCGTCGATGGCATTCCGGAGGATCTGTATGAGGCGGCCTCCCTTGAAGGCGTCACCAAGGTGCAGGCCTTCCGGATGATCACCCTTCCTCTTTCATGGGACGTGTTCGCGACCTGCGCGGTCCTGTGGGTCATCGGTTCCCTCAAGGTCTTCGAGATCGTCCTCGCGTTCACCGGCAGCGCGAATTCGGGTGTGCCCCTCTCGGCTCGGACCGTCGCCATTCAGCAATACATGGCGTTCAACGATCCGTCCGGTCTTCCACATCTGGGCGTCGTCTCTGCGATCGGCGTGCTCATGTTCCTCCTATCCCTTGTTCTCGTGGGCCTCACCCGGCGCCTGACGAGAAGAGAGGCTCTCGAGCTGTGACTTCACATATCGCACATACTCCCTGGCACCGACCCCCAGAGTCTTGGGGGCGGAAGGTCAGTCGACTCTTCGGCGATCACATCGTGCCCTCTGCGATCAAGGCCGGTATCTGGCTCTGGGTCGCGTTCAATCTGGGCTTGCTCGCCTGGGTCCTGATGACGAGTCTGAAGTCCACCCGTGACATCCTGCTCGGCCCGTTTGCACTGCCCACGCACATCGAGTGGGAGAACTACGTCACCGCATGGGACACGGCGGGTTTCGGGCAGGCGACGCTCGTCACGCTGATCTTCGTCTTCTCCAGCCTGGTGCTCGTCATGGGATTCTCCCTCCCCGCCGCCTATGGACTTGCCCGTCGCATGGATCGCACGGCGTCGACTCTGACGGCGTACTTCGCCATGGGCATCGCTCTGCCCATGCAGACGGTGCTGATCCCTTACTTCGTCGTCAACACGAGCGTCGGTCAGTTCATGACCGACTGGGTGACCGGGGCGTGGGATCCCCGTATCGGCCTGGTGGTCTTCTACTCGGCGACCGCTATTCCATGGACGGTCTTCGTCCTCACCGCCTACTTCCGCTCGCTCCCCAGTTCTCTTGAGGAGGCGGCGCAGCTCGACGGTGCCGGACCTTGGCTCATCTTCCGCAAGATCATGCTTCCCGTGGCTCGCGGACCTGTCACGACCATCGCCATCATCACGGGCCTCGGTGCCTGGAACGAAACACTGCTCGTCTTGTTCCTCGTTCCCGACGGCGCCCAGCGAACCCTGCCCGCCGCGTTGCTGAACATGTACTACGGCCTTCAGTACACCTCGAACTGGGGTGCGCTGTTCGCCGGAGTCGTATTGCTCGTCGGCCCCATCGTCGCGGTGTTCCTCTGGCTGGGACGCCGGATCATCGAAGGCGCAACCCTCGGCGCCAACAAGTAGCAGCCGAAAGCACGCGTGCGCCGACGCAGGCCTCGGGCGGCGTTTTCAGGCTTCCCCGGGGCGCTCGAGCGCCGTGCGGCGGCAAAGCACGGAAGTCTGCCTGTCCCACCGCCCTGGGTCGTGGGGCAGGCGACGCCATCCCCGGACTCGAGCGCGCCATCGATGGCGTGCTCGGGGCAATCCATTCATGTGAAGGGCTCTGATGAATCACGACCAGCGCGCAGCGCAGCGACTCCCCGCCCCCACGGCGGGTGTCACCGCGAGTGCACAGCAGGTTGCCCGAGATGCGTTCGACCGCGTCCTGGGCAAGGCGGCGGACAATGTCCTGGTCGACATCGCCCCGATGTCGGAAGACGGGTTCGTCGTTTCTGCGACGGAGGGGCTTCCGCACATCACCGCCTCTTCGCCTGCGACGGCGCTGATGGGTTTGCGATCGGTTCTGGCCAAGACGGGCGAGCCTTTCGACGAGATTCTGTCCGCGGTCTCCGGGATCGGTCCGATCGCCCCTGAGTCGCCGATCGTCGCAAGGGCGCGCTTGCAGCATCGGTTCTACGGCAACGACACCGAGGACTCGTACGTCGGCGCATACCGGACCTTCGAGGACTGGGAGCGGCTGATCGATGGTCTCGTGGCGAGGGGGTTCAACGAGATCTTCGTTCCTGTAGGCATCGAAGGCGCATATGTGGATCTGCTCACGAGGTTCGGGTATTCGCGTGACGAGGCGCTCGACTGGATCCCGTTGCCATCGCATCAGCCGTGGTGGCTGCTGCAGAACATGTCGTCCTATCCCGGCGGGATGTCGGAGGAACTGCTCGCGAAACGCGTCCAACTCGGTCGGCGGATCATCGCCCGCCTGCGTGAGCTGGGCGTGGAGCCCGTCGTGCCCGGATTCGGCGGCGTCGTTCCCCGCGACTTCGGCACCCCTGACGGTGCCTTCGTGGACGTGCCGGGCAACGACTGGCAGGGGTTCGACCGGCCTGCCTGGCTCGATCCTCGCTCCACGCTCTTCGCGGAAGCCGCGTCCGTCTTCTACGGTGCTGTCGACAGGCTCCTCGGCCCCGTCGATATGTTCAAGATCGACCCGCTGCACGAAGGCGGGACGACGACGATCGACATTGCCGAGGCCGGCCGCGGCATTGAAAGGGCCATGCAGCGGGCTCGTCCTGGTGCGACGTGGGTGCTCCTGGCCTGGCAGGACAACCCGCGGAGGGAGCTTCTTGACGCGCTGGACCCGCGCAGGGTGCTGGTCGTCGACGGTGTCTCCGATCGTCATCTTGCGCTCGATCGCGAGGAGGACTTCCGCGGAGTCGACTACGCGTTCGGTGCGATCTGGAACTTCGGCGGCGACACAGCCCTCGGTGCCCAGCTTGCGACATGGAACGACCGGGTCGAGGAATGGCTGAAGGTTCCTTCATCACGACTGCGTGGGATCGCCGCGCTCCCGGAGGGGGGACTGAACAACCCGCTGGCGATGGACTTCTTCGCCTCGCTGGCGTGGCGGGACGGTCGCGTGGATGTGGACGATTGGGTGCGGCAGTGGACGATCGCGCGATACGGCCGGGCGGTTCCGGCAGCGGTCTCTGCCTGGCAGCGGATCGTTGCAACGGCGTACTCCCTCCCGGACGACAACGATTTCTCGGAACCGCATGACTCGCTGTTCGCCGCCTGGCCGTCGTTCAGTGCGTCGACGTCATCATTGTTCTCACCGCGCACTGCGACGTACGACCTGAGCGCATTCGCCGAGGCGCTGCCTTTGATGAGCGATGCCGCCGGCGACCTCGGTCGCCATCGCGCGTTCCGGTTCGACCTCGCCGACGTGGCTCGGCAGACGGTGACGAACACTGCGCGCCAACTGCTGCCTGCTATTGCCGACGCGTACGGGGCGTGCGACGGCGTGAGGTATGACGAACTCACCCGGATGTGGATCCAAGGCATGGAACTGCTCGATGCCATCGCCGGCACGGAGCCGCTCTGGCTCCTCGGGCGATTTCTTGACGAGGCCCGCGCCGCAGGCAGCGACCCCGAGGAACGAGATCGCCTCGAGCGCAGTCAACGATTGATCCTCAGTACCTGGGGTCCGCTGGTTCCCGCGACCACCGGTGCGCTGAGCAACTACGCCGGACGCGATTGGCAGGGTCTGATGGGTACTCTTTACCTGCCGCGCTGGCGGGAGTTCTTCACGTGGAATCATCCGGACCGGCCGAGGGCCCGTGAGATCACGGATGCGGACTGGTGGCACCGTGACCAGGACTGGGTCGATAGCACCGACCGTGCAGGCATCCGTTCGGAGCCGTCCGGCGACATCGTCGCCCTGGCCGGCCGGGCGAGCGTGTTCATCGAGCGCGTCCAGGGGGCGCTTTCACAGCGCGTCACGGGTTGAGGGAGCCGGTCTGCGGTTCCCAGCGCACGCCGCACCGGGAGCGACCGGGCTTTGGTGTCCGGGGTTTCGTGGGCTCGGAGCGTGCCCCAGGGATCGCCTGAACCCGCGCCTCGGTCGTCCCGTCGAAGGGCCTCGCGCTGTGGGCGGGTGACGATTGGATCACGTTCTGGAGAACGGGATGTTTCGGCGCTCTCGCCGCCCGACATGGGCACTGACCTTCGTTGCGCGTCGACTGTCCTCCGCCGGGGGCCGTGCGAGGTCTGTTGGACGGTTACGCACGCCCAAGAGGCGTCGTCTTTGACGCGGTTTCTAGCGCTTCTCGTGCCTGAGCGGCAGTCCTCGTGTGGTCGCAGCGCGTCGCTCAGCATTTAGTTTTCAAAATAGACGTATCCGCGTGAAGTTCCATCGGTGCCCCCATTAGGCCTGATATTCCACGGTTGCGGTTAGTTCGAAAGTCTGCTTTATTATTCCCAACTCAATCGCGCCGGCCCGAATGTCGAGCGGTGAGGAGAGCGTGAGGCAGCGGGGGCAAGGTGGCCCCGTCCAGCATCAGGCGCTGAGTGAACATCGACACGGAACCCGAACCTTCGATACAGAACCAAGATCCTCGAGAACAGATCCAGAATCCGCGCGACATCGTCCCCCGGACCTGGCCGTGCTCCGACGTCCGTTTGGGACGTCCGGGTCGGACCGGGCAGGCCACCGCCAGCAGTGGCCGCGCCTCTCTGCGGGAGGTCCGCGCGATGCGGTGCGATTCACACCATGCAAGTCCCTATTCAACGCAGTGAGGAACAACATGAATCTCAAGGGAGTTCGCGGCGTCGCCGTCGCACTCGTCGCCGTCGGAGCGCTCGCGCTTGCCGGCTGCTCAGGCGCTGGAGGCGGATCCGACGCCAAGGGTGGAAGCTTCACCTACTGGTCCATGTGGAGCGAGAAGGAACCGCAGGCCAAGGTCATCGACGCAGCGATCAAGGCGTACGAGAAGGAGACCGGCGCCAAGGTCACGGTGCAGTGGCAGGGGCGCAACGTGCTCGACCAGGTGACCGCCGGACTCGCCGCAGGCAAGACCCCGGACCTGGTGGACCAGGGATACGACAAGCTCGGTACCGCCCTGAACAGCCAGGACGCTCTTGCCGACCTCAGCGATGTCTGGGGCAAGACGAACGCCGACGGCAAGAAGGTTGCCGACGTCGTGAACAAGTCCTATGTCGAGAAGATCCCGGCGTACGGCGGCTCCAGTAACAAGTACCTCATCCCGTACACCGTCTCGACGGTCTCGTTGTTCTACAACGCGAACAGCCCGTACGTGAAGGAAGCGCCCGCGTCGTATGACGATCTGCTCAAGGACTGCGCCGCGGCGAAGGCTGCCGGCGTCGGCTGCATCGTCAGCGACAGCGACGCCATCTGGGCTGCGGAGTACTGGTTCGACTATCTTCTGAACCGCAACGCGGGCGACGGAGCCATGAAGAAGCTCGCTGAAGACAAGACCGGCGCTGAGTGGGACTCCGCCGCGGTGAAGAAGACCGCGGAGCAGGTGCACCAGCTGATCACCGACGGCTACATGGTCTCGGGCTACGACGCCAGCCAGTATCCGGCCGGCGAGACCGCCTGGGCGCAGGGCCAGGGCGTGTTCTACCTGACGGGTAGCTGGGTCACGGCCGAGACGGCGAAGACCATCGGCGCGGACTGGAAGTACGCCGGTGCGAACTTCCCCTCCACGGGCGGTTCCTCGGCGGACGGCGTCTCCGTGCTGCCCTTCGGCTTCGCCGTTCCGACCGCGGCCAAGAACGCGGATGCGGCCAAGGCGTTCATCGCGTACTTCTCGTCGGAGAAGTACGAGGGCAAGATCGCGACAGAAGCCTCCAACCTGACCGCGCTGAAGGACGGCCAGGCGCCGGCCGAGCTCGCCAGCGTCCAGGAAGTCCTTTCCAAGGCGGCACCGCGCGTGACGTTCGACGGCGAGGGCGGCAACTACTTCAGCAAGGTCTTCGACCCCGCGTTCGGCGACCTCTGGCTCGGCAAGACCACGGCGGACCAGTTCGTCGCCGACGGCAAGGCCGCGCACGTCCAGTACTGGAAGGCACAGGGTTGACGACGTCATCCACCACGCTTGCCGCGGGTGGTTCGCCCGCCCGCGGCAAGCGGTTCCCGACCCACTCGCCCATGGAGCGCGTGCGTCGCCGCGTGTTCTGGCCGTTCGTGCTCCCCGCACTCGCCGGCATGGTCATCTTCTACTTCGCCCCGATCGTGTTCGTGGCATGGCTGAGCCTGAACAAGTGGTCCGGCTTCGGCCCCATGCGCTTCGTCGGCACGGCGAACTATCAGCAGCTCTGGCTCGACCCCACTTTCACGACGTCGATCGTGAACACGTTCAAGATCCTCGTGATCGTCGGAGTCATCACCTTCGTCCTCGCCTTCGCGCTCACACTCGTGCTGCGCCAGATGACGGGCAAGCACTTCGTGCGTTCGGTGCTGTTCTTCCCGAACCTGATCAACGCGCTGATCTTCGCCATCTTCGCCGGAATGCTGTTCAACCCGAACGGTCTCGTCAACACCGCGCTGCACTGGGTGGGCATCGCCGACGCGCCCAAATGGCTGGCGCCCGACAACCAGTTCACCCTGATCATGGCGATCCTCATCTGGTCCTCCACGGGCTACTTCACGAGCATCATCATGTCGGGCGTCGACCAGATCCCGCCCTACTACTACGAGGCGGCATCGCTGGACGGCGCCGGCCCCATCCGTCAGTTCTTCACGGTCACCCTTCCGCTCTCCTGGGACGTCGTGTCCGTCTGCGCCATCCTGTGGACGATGAGCTCGGTGAAGGTGTTCGAGCTGATCCTCGTCTTCGGTGGAACGCGTGCGTCGTCGCCGAACAGCCAGAACTGGACGACTGCGATCTACGTGTACCTGAGCGCGTTCCAGGCCAACGCAGGACGTGCTTTCGGGCTCGCCGCGGCTGCCGCGCTCGTCAGCCTCGCACTGGTCGCCGTGCTCACCCTCGGCTTGCGCCGACTTCTGCGCCGGGAGGCGATCGAACTATGACCTCTGTCACCCGTGCCCTGACGACAGCGGGTTCCCGCCGGAGACGGACGTTGCGTTCGTCAGGGAGCAAGACGGGCGTTGCCGGTTGGATCGGACGCGCGATGGTCTGGCTCGTCGTCGCGTTCAACATCTTCCTCATCGCGTGGATGGTGATCTCGTCGCTGCGCAGCACGGTGGACTATCTGCGCCAGCCCTTGGGTCTCCCCGTCCCTCCCCATCTGGAGAACTACGCCAACGCCTGGACGATCGGCGACTTCGGCGTCGCGTTCCTGAACTCCGCGTCCGTCACTCTCATCTCAGCCTTCTTCGCGGTCGCGATCGCGGCACCCGCCGCGTATGCCCTGAGCCGCTCGACGCGATGGATCGCTCCGAAGATAACGGCGGCGTTCGCCCTCGGTCTGGGCGTGCCGGGTCAGGTCCTGCTGATCCCGATCTATATCGGGCTCGCGCAGGTCCAGCAGAACACCGGCATCCCCCTCATCGATAGCCAGCTCGGCCTCACGATCGTGCTGATCGGCCTCAACCTCCCGTTCACCGTGTTCCTGCTGACGGGCTTCTTCGCGTCCCTCCCCGGCGAGATCGAAGAGGCTGCCGCGCTCGACGGTGCATCCGGGATCCGCACGTTCGTGACGATCATGCTCCCTCTGGCGCGACCGGGGCTGACGACGGCGATGACTCTCGCGGCAATCGGCTCGTGGAACGAGACGCTGTTCTCGCTCGTGCTGCTCACGGACAAGTCGACCCGGACGCTGCCCATCGCGCTCATTCAGATCATGAACTCCGCGGCGTTCAACGGAGCCGACTGGGGATCGATCTTCGCAGGTATGACGCTCATGGTGCTGCCGCTGCTCATCGTGTACACCTGGCTCGGTCGCCGCATCGTCGCCGGCATGACGGTGGGCGCCGGAAAATGAGTACCGTCGACACGGCGGCGCCGAACGCGGACACGGGCTGGTTCGTCCATGACCGCTTCGGGATGTTCGTGCACTTCGGGCTGTACTCGATCGCTGCGCGGCACGAATGGGTCATGACACGGGAGAAGATCAGCGCCAGCGACTACCGGCGTTACTTCGAGCACTTCGATCCCGATCTGTTCGACGCGGCCGAGCTGGTGGATCTGGCGGTGCGCGGTGGTATGCGATACGTCGTGCTCACGACGAAGCATCACGAGGGATTCTGCCTCTGGGATTCGAAGGTGACCGACTACACCTCGGTGAACGCGCCGTGCGGGCGCGATCTGGTGCGGGAGTTCGTCGATGCCGCACGTGCCGCCGGCTTGCGCGTGGGGCTGTACTACTCGCTGATCGACTGGCATCACGAGCAGTTCCCGATCGACGGGATCCATCCGCTGCGTGACGAACCGGCGGAGAAGGTCCGCGCGATCAACGAGGAGCGTCGCATCCGTCTCTATGCGGACTACCTCCACGCCCAGGTGCGGGAGCTGCTCACCTCGTACGGCACGATCGACTACCTCTTCTTCGACTACTCCTACGCGGAAGGCGCCATACCGCCGGTGTGGGGTGGAAAGGGCGCCGCGGAGTGGCAGTCCGAGCAGCTCCTCACGATGGTTCGCGGGCTGCAGCCGGGCATCGTCGTGAACGATCGCCTCGGTATCCCGGGCGATGTCACGACCCCGGAGCAGTATCAGCCGACTTCGCCCATGGAGAAGGATGGACAGCTCGTCACCTGGGAAGCCTGTCAGACGATGAACGGATCATGGGGCTACGACCGGGACAACCATGACATGAAGTCTCCGGAACTCGTTGCGCGCATGCTCATAGACACCGTCGCGATGAACGGGAACATGTTGCTGAACGTCGGCCCGGACGGGCGGGGCCGGGTGGACCCGGAATCGGGGCGCGTCATCGACACGGTCGGGTCCTGGGTCGGTGTGCACTCGCGCGCCGTCTACGGCGCGGGGCCGGCGTCCTGGGCGGCGCCGACCGATGTGCGTTACACCCAGCGCGGTCGGCGCTTGTATGTGCATCTGTTCGCCTGGCCGTTCGGTGCACTGCATCTGCCCGACCTGGCGGACCAGGCGACCTATGCGCAGTTCCTGCACGATGCGTCCGAAGTGCGCATGGTCATCCGACCGCCGGAAGCCGAGGCGTTCAACACGGTACCCGGTGGGCAGCCGGCCGGAACACTCACGCTGGAGCTGCCTGTTCAGCGCCCGGACGTGCTCGTGCCGGTCATCGAGATCTTCCTGAGCTGAGCGCGCGGCGGTCGTCATGCACGTCGGCATCGTGAACAGCGCAGGAACGGTGTCCTCCCCAGAGGCGACACCTTTCGCGTCACGCACTATCCCCTCTCAAGCGCTACGCAGACCGTCGCCCGCAGAGAACGCACATACGTCACGCACACGAACCGCAGCGGGAATCCATCACATGCACCACAAACAGGAGGAGACGAAGATGACAACCCCTCACGTGCTACAACGACGGCCCTGGGCCGTGATAGCGGTGATCATCGCCGTGGTCTTCGGGCTGCTGATCAGCGCTCAGCCCGCATCCGCGGCGACACCCGGTCAGATCACGATCGGCGCAAAGTGCCTCGACGACAGAAACTCGAGCACTCAGGACGGCAACATCATCCAGCTGTTCTCGTGCAACGGCGCTTCCGCGCAGTCCTGGACGCTCTCCTCCGACGGCACGGTCCGCGTGCTCGGCAAGTGTTTGAGCATCAGCGGTCAGGCAGTGGCGAACGGCACGGTCGTGGAGCTGTGGAGCTGTGTCAGCAGCGGCAGCGACCAGAAATGGGTGGCACTCCCGAACGGCACGATCTCGAACCTCAAGTCGGGCAAGTGCCTGAGCGTGACCGGACAGGCGATCATCGACGGGGCGCGGCTGGAGCTTCAACCCTGCCAGCCCAGCGCGGCCTTTCAGCAGTGGACGGTTCCGGCGACCGATCCGCCCGCGATCGCGGCGATCTCGACGCAGACATCCACCATCGGCGTGGCCACCGGCCTGACGCCCTCGGCAACTGGAGGGGTGGGGCGCGTCGATTGGACGGCCACGAACCTGCCCGACGGCCTGCTCATCAATTACGCGACGGGCATGGTCATGGGAACCCCGCGGACAGCGGGCTCGTGGACCACGACGCTCACGGCAACCGATTCGCGCCTGCACGCATCGAGCATCACGTTCACGTGGACGGTTCAGGCGGCCGCCGTCGGCACGGCGTGGTACGTCGACTGCAGTGCTGCGAGCAACGGATCGGGGACGAGCACCAGCCCGTGGAATTCCTTGAGTGGTCCTAACGGCCACACGTTCTCGCCGGGAGATCAACTTCTCCTCAAGCGCGGGGTCACTTGCTCCGGTCGGCTCTTCCCGCAAGGCAACGGCAGCGCCAGCGCTCCGATCACGATCACCGGCTACGGGTCGGGCGCCAAGCCGATCATTGCCGGCGGTGCAGTCGCGGAAAGCGCGGTGCTCCTGCAGAACCAGTCCTATTGGATCGTGGACGGACTCGAGGTCACGAACTCCTCGGCGACCGAGGCGCGTCGATCCGGCATCCTGGTCACGATCAACAGCGCTGCCACCTACTCGGGTATCACCATTCGCAACAACGACGTCCACGACGTGATGGGTGTCTCCGATCGTGGTGCTGACGCCAACGGCTTCTACATGTCGCACGGGATCGGGCTCAACGTTCCGCTCGATGGCGCCCTCATGGCGGGTCTGACGATCTCGGACAACTATGTCCATGACATGCGCGGCAACGGTATCGGTCTGTACGGCACCGACGGCTCCAACACGAATGTCGTGAAGAACCGCTACGTGCTCGTCCAGGGCAACAAGGTGGTGCGCAACAGCAACGACGGCATCGTGGTCTGCGGAACCGACTCGCCCCTGATCGATCACAACATCTCCGACGGCGCGGGGACGAATGCGATCAACCCGCAGAACATCGCGGCGATCTGGGGATGGAACGACGACAACCCCACCTTCCAGTACAACGAGGCGATGAACCTCGTGGCGCACACGTTCGACAGTGAGGCGTGGGACTGCGACGGCTACATGACCGGCCGGTGCACCTATCAGTACAACTACGACCACAACAACTACGGCGGGATCCTGCTGGATTGCGTCGGTTGCGGCGGAGGAAAGCCGACGTCGATCGTGTACCGGTACAACGTCTCCGTGGGTGATTGCCGCGTCGTCGACAACCCCGGCAATCTGACGGACTTCGCGTTCTACAACAACACGATCGACTGCGGTTCGGCTTCGCCGGATCTGGGATTCGCCAGCCTCACGTATCTTGCGAACAACATCTTCATTGGTCCGTCAGGCGCGTCGATGCCGAACAACGCGTACTACTCGAACAACGTCTATCGCGGCTTCACGCCGCCGAGCGACCTGTTCGCGTCCACAGCAGACTCGAAGATCATCGCTCAGGGTACGGCGGCCACGGGCTATCAGACGGTGGGCGGATACCAGATCGCCTCCGGCTCCTCCGGCGCCAACAACGGGATCGCCGTGGCGAACCCGCCGGCAGCGGACTACTGGGGCAACGTGATCTCAACGACGGTTCCGAACAGGGGGGCGTTCGGTGGAAGCCCGCTGGGCGCAGCGACGTTCACGGACGACTCGTCGAGCAGCATCAGCTACTCCGGTACATGGACCACGGAGAATGTGGTGGCGTCCCGCAACGGATCTGATCACGTCGCCGGTTCTACCACGGCCACGGCGGCGTTCTCGTTCAGCGGACGTCATCTCTCCATCTGGGCCACGCAGGCACCGGACGGGGGCCTGATCCGAGTGGTGATCGACGGCACCGTGGTGGCCGACGCGTCGCTCTACGCGGTGTCCGCAGCCCCGGGGACGCGCGTGTACACGAGCCCGCAGCTACTCTCGGGTTCGCACACGGTCACACTCTCGGTGAGCCCGGCATCGGACCCGCGTTCGAGTGGATCGAAAGTCACCTTCGACGGCCTTGAAGTGCGTCCGTGACATCGTGCGCTGAATGATCACCGGCGGGCAGCGCAGCGCGTAGAGCATGCTGATGCACTGCGCTGCCTGCCGGAATGCGCGAGGACGACCCGAGAACGCCTGAGCGTTCAGAGATATCGTAAAACTCATTACTAATGCCGGGTGGCCGCGATCTCGGACTCGTTCTCGTTGCTGACCTTGCTCCCTGGGGCTCGGCTCGAGCTCTCGTTTCGTCTTGTTTGATATTTGTAATCTTGTCTGCTTTATTTGGATCGCGCCGACGTTCGTTCGGCGGGAAGGACGCAGCCACAATGGCGAACACCGAACACCCTTCGCCTCTGCGCGCGCTGCGTGTCACAGAGAACGCATCCCCCGAGCGCAGTCGCAAGACCAACCGGACGCTGCTGTTGCAGGCGCTGATCCAGCATGGTCCGCTCAGCCGAGCGGACCTGGCGCGACAGTCCAGCCTCTCCAAGCCCCTGGTTTCCGATCTCGTCGGGGAGCTTCTCGACAAGGGGGTCATCGAGCAGATCGGCACCCGCCGCCGTACGAGCGCCGGAAAGCCGGCGACGATGCTCGCCGTTCGCGACGACTCGTTCCAGATCATCGCGCTCGATCTGTCGGATGAGAAGCGTTTCACCGGTGTGGTGACCAACCTTCGTGGGAAGGTGCTGCACCGGGCCGAGGGCGCAGTGGCGGGGAGAGCGGGTGAGGCAGCGCTCGACCTCGTCGCTGACCTCCTGGGTCGCCTGATCCAGCTGTCGACGGCACCGTTGCTCGGCGTAGGTATCGGAACCCCGGGAATCGTCGAAAGCAAGCGGGTCGTTCGGCTAGCGTCTTCGCTTCGCTGGGAGAACGTGGACCTGGCAGCGGGCGTCCGCGGTGACTACGAAGGTGCCATCCATGTCGCCAACGATGCGAATGCCGCTGTGCTCGGAATGTACGCGTACCGGGGTGCCGAGCGTTCTTCTCTTCTTCTGGTCACCCTCGAGCACGGCATCGGGGCGGGGCTGATCATCGGCGGATCTCTTGTCGAAGGGCCGCAGTTCGCGGCGGGTGAGATCGGACACATCGTCGTCGACGATGATGGCGACAGGTGCTCGTGCGGACTGCGGGGGTGCCTCGATCTCGCGGCGTCCGCTCCCAATCTGCGCCTCAGGCTGGAGCGCGACCCGAGCGATCGCGACCGGATCCTCTCTTATGCAGCGCTCGCTCTGGGGCGAGCTCTCACGCCGATGATCGCGCTGACCGGGGTGAAGGATGTCGTGATCGCGGGGCCTGTCGATCTCGTCAGCGACCACTTCCTGCGCGCGGTCGAGGAGACGATCGTTCAGCGGTCCATCCCCGCTGTGAATGCCGGGCTCAGAGTGGTCTCCGCGCCAGGAGGAGAGGATCTCGTCCTGCTCGGTGCCGCCGCCATGGTGCTGTCGGCCGAGCTGGGCGTGACGTAGCAGGGCCTACTTCTGGCGACAGACGCAATTCCTCCGGCCCTCGTCTCTCATACCGCCGAGCGCCGCCATCACTGCTTTAGGAACCCGATGATCTCTCTCTTGCCCTTGCCTCAGTCGGTATCGTTCTCCGACGGGTTGTTCGTGCTCCGTGCCGGGATGGCTGTCGAGGCATGTACGGAGTTGGAGCGCGTCGCGACCTGGCTCACGACCGCTGTGGGGCGAGCGGGCGTGCCTTTGACCCCTGTGAGCGCCGGAGGGGAATCCCGGGCGAACCGGGCTGTCGGTGTTCGCTTGACAGTCGCGGAAGATCTTCCGGCCGAGGCCTACCGGCTCGATGTCGATGCGAACGGCATCGGCATTTCTGGAGGTGACGAGGCAGGGGTCTTCTACGGCGCTCAGGCCTTGCTGCAGCTGCTGCCGGAACGCGTCTTTCGCTCGGCTGCTGTCGCTGATGTGGAATCGATCTCGGTCCCTTTCTCGCAGATCCGCGACGAACCGCGTTTCGGCTGGAGGGGTGTGCTCCTCGATGTCGCTCGACACTTCATGCCGAAGCATGATCTTCTTCGCTTCATCGACCTGATGGCGATGCATCGACTCAACCTGCTCCATCTCCATCTCACCGACGATCAGGGATGGCGGGTAGAGATCGTCTCGCGTCCGAGGTTGACCGAGATCGGCGGTTGGAGGGTCGAATCGCAGGTCGGACCGCCGCCGCACTCGCCGGTGAACGGACGCCCACACGGCGGCTTCTACACCCAGGACGACATCCGTGAGATCGTGGCGTACGCTCGGCAGCGCTTCATCGAGGTCGTGCCCGAGATCGATATCCCGGGGCACTCCCGTGCAGCCATCGCCGCATATCCTGAGTTGGGCATAGGTGTGGGCGACGATGCATCGGCAACGCCAGCGCCCGCCGTCGCGACCACGTGGGGCGTTCATCCTGAGGTGCTGAACCTCGAGGACTCCACGGTGCAGTTCTTCCGCGACGTCTTCACGGAGATCATGGATCTGTTTCCGAGTGCCTACATCGGTCTCGGCGGCGACGAGTGCCCGACCGACTTGTGGCGCGAGGATGCGCGAACCCAGGAACTCATGCGGGCTCGCGGCATCGCGACGGAAGACGGAGCCCGGGAGTGGTTCGTCGAGCAGATCGCGGAGCACATCATCGCCCGTGGACGTCGGCCCTATGGGTGGGATGAGCTGCTGGAGGGAACCCCGCCTCCTGGGACGGTCGTCGCGTCCTGGAGGGGCATGAGAGGTGCGCTTGCCGGCGTGCGACGAGGCTATGACGTGGTGGCCTGCCCCGACGACAAGGCGTATCTCGATTATCGCCAGTCCGATGATCCTGACGAGCCGATTCCCTTCGGAGCGTTGTTGTCGTTGCGCGACACCTATTCGTTCGAGCCGATCCCGGCGGATGCCACGCCCGAGGAAGCTCGGCGGGTCCTCGGCGGACAGGCGAACCTCTGGACCGAGCACATGGATTCCCCGCGCACGGTCGACTATTACGCCTTCCCCCGGTTGTGCGCGATCGCGGAGGCGCTGTGGAGTCGGCGACGTGGAGCCTTCGAGGCGTTCTCCGCTCGGTTGGATGATCATCTGCGCAGGCTTGACGCGCTGGGAGTCGAGTATCGGCGTCCGACGGGGCCGCTGCCCTGGCAAAGACGTCCCGAGGTCGAAGGTCAGCCCTTGACGGCCGAACAGCATGCCGAGCATGTGGCCGCCTTGGTCTCGGGTATCGCCGTTTGACCCCGCGGAGTTCAGGTGGCTCGCCGCGAGCCATCAGGCAGGTTCGCGAAGGTCCGACGGACGACCGTGGACGAACGCCCCGCGGAGGGTCTCCCCGATCGTGACGAGGAGACCCTCCGTGGTGACGTCGTGGTGTTGCACTCTCCGGCGCCGGTTGCGACGGATGTCACCCGGTCGTGGTGAAGCTCCAGGTGGCACCCGGCCCGCTCTGCTGTGCGAGCCCCGATCCCGCAGACGTCCCGCTCGGGCCGACCGCGAGGCCGCTCCACTGGTTGACCAATTGGTATCCCGCGGTCGCGGCACGGAGCGTCCACTTCTGGTTGGCGCCGCCGGTGCAATCCCACTGGATGACCGCGCTGCCTGCTGTGGTCGACGACGCAGCATCGTCGAGGCACAGGCCCGAGTGCTGATTCACCAGCGCGTAGCTGCCGTCGCTGTTGGCGTGGGCCGTCCACAATTGGTTGGCACCGCCGTTGACGGTCCAGACGGCGATCTGCGTGCCGGTCGTCGTGGACCATGCGGGGTCGTCGATCACCTGGTTCGTGGACGTGTCGCGGATCTGGTAGGTCGATCCGTCCGACAGAGGGCCGGGAGAGGACGTGGCTCCCCACCCGCGCGTGATCTCCACGCCCGTCCCGACCAGCTGAGCCTGATAGTTCGCCTGTCCGAGGCAAGCCCCGTATTCGTAGGGGCTGCTCACCTGCCCGCTCAGCCCGCCGCTTGCGGTGGATGTCGGCCCGCCGAAGGTCACGTGCACCGGGGGCAGCTCGCTGCAGGACGCCGGGGCGTCGTAGTACTCGACGAATCCGGCCTGGCCGCCGACCAGGTCGCCACTCCCCGACGGCAGCCGGTAGCTGCCGATGTGGGTGCTTCTCCCCGTCGTCGTGTCGGTGGCGGTTCCGCTCCAAGTGTCAGCGGCGATCCGCTTCACCGTGAGCGCATACCGGTGGCCATACGCGCCATCGAAGTCGACGCCGCAACTGACGCCCGCACCCCCGTCGGCCCCGTCGGTGCAGTTCGCGTCCGTGCTGGTCGTGCCGCTGATGAAGCTCGAGAAGACGCCGTGGAGTCTGGGTGCGCCGTTGAGCGGAGCACGGGGCTGGAGTCCGGTATAGCCGACGTCCGCGGCCTTCGCGAAGCCGAATTGCTGGGCGAAGTAGGTGCCTGCCTGCTGCGCCGTGTCGCTTCCGATCGTCTCGTAGAACGTCACGTCGGGAAGCCCTGTCGAGGGCGCCCCCGGAATCGACCACGTGACGCTGACATTGCCTCCGAACGTCTGAGCCGACGCGGAAGCGGCGAACCCCGTGATGGTCAGGGCGGCCATCGCCACACCACCGGCGACCGAGCGTGCCAAAGCCCGCCACCCGGTGTGACTGGGCCAGCGGGATCGTTGTGGACGGGACAACCTCCGGGCTTGTTCATCATGCATTGCAGAACCCCCTCGAATATCGCTATATCGGAGCGGGCCGTGCCTCGGAACGGGAATCACGGGGGCGCGGCCTGCGTTTACATCGGAGATGCTAAAGGGCATTATGAAATAGCGGGTTCACTGTGAGCAAGCGATAGATGAACTCGGTTGAAGAACGACCGTCGCGCCTCGAGACCGGCGTGAAGAGGCGGTCGACTCAGCGGTTCGCACTCACGGAGTGGGGCCGTTCATCGTGACGAAGGAGCAGGACATGACGACGATCTCTACCTGGCGGCATTCGGCGGTCTCGCTGGAGAAGGGGGGAAGCAGGCTCGTGATCGACCCGGGCGTCTACAGCGACCCGCAGGCGTTGCGGAACGCCTCCGCCGTGCTGATCACCCACGATCACCAGGATCACGTTGATGCCGCCGCGGTGGTGGACAGCGGGGCGCCGGTGTGGACGACGGGAGCCGTTGCGGCGATGTTGCGGAAGGCGGGCGCCGACGGCAGCCGCCTTCATGTCGTCGCGCCGGGAGAGCACTTCGCGGCGGCCGGATTCGACGTCGTCGCGTTGGGGGGCGCTCACGCCGTGATCCACCCGGACCTCCCGGACGAGGAGAACCTCGCCTTCTTCATCGACGGGACGCTTCTGCATCCGGGTGACTCTCTCACGCCCGCACCGACCGACACCCGAGTCCGAGTGCTCTTCCTGCCGATCGCCGCGCCGTGGCTGAATCTCGAGTCCGCCGTCGAGTACGCCCGCGCCGTCAGCCCCGAGGTCGTCGTGCCGATCCATGACGGCACGCTCAGCGAGGCTGGCGCTCAGCTGACCAACTGGATCACGGAGCAGCTTCTGCCCGGGATCGAATACCGCCGGCTCGACAGCGGCGCGGGCTTCGACGTCGTGCCGGACTGAGGTGCGCACGCTGACATCGCCTTCTTGTTTCCGGATGATGTCGGTGCGAAGAGCATTCGTAGATGAGTTTTACTTCTGAAGGCACATTGTGTAATCCCTGAGAAACAGTCGATTCCTAGCGTGAAGCATGCACGGAGCAATACCTGGGCTCCGTGTAAATCGCGCTCCCGATGGTGTGGGCATCCGCTTATACCCGAAGGAGTACGAAATGGACGCACTGACTCGAGTGCGCAGCATCCCCTTGTTCGCCGTCGCGGCGCTCGCCCTGGGCGGTTTCGCGATCGGCGCCAGCGAGTTCACGGGGATGGGACTCGTTTCGAATCTCGCCCAGGCACTCCTGCCGACTCTCTATGAGAGCGAACCTGCGCGCGCGTTGGCGGCCACGGCGTGGGTGACGACGGCGTACGCCACCGGCGTCGTGGTCGGCGCGCCGGCGATCGCCTCACTCACTGCACGACTCCCCGTGCGGCGCGTGCTCATCGCGCTGCTCGCGATGTTCGTGCTGGGAAGCGTGCTGTCTGCGACGTCGACGACATTGCCGATGCTCGTCGGTGCGAGGTTCCTGGCCGGCCTGCCCCATGGGGCGTACTTCGGTCTCGCCGTTCTCGCCGCGAGACGGCTCCTGGGTGAGGCTCGCCGCGGGCTCGGCGCCGCAGCCGTCATCGGCGGCCTCACCATCTCGAACATCGTCGGGATCCCTGTCGTGACCGGCCTCGGCCAGCGTTTCGGGTGGGCCAGCGCCTACATCGTGATCTCGGGGCTGTTCGCGGTGGCGCTCGCGCTCGTCTTCGTCTTCGTCCCTGCGCTGCCGGCCGACCCTCGGGCGACCGTGCGCAGCGAGATCCGTGCGCTGCGTCGGCCGCAGGTGTGGCTCGCGCTGGGCATGGGAGCCGTGGGCTTCGGAGGGCTTTTCGCGGTCTACTCGTTCATCAGCCCGCTATCGCGTGAGATCACAGGACTCGCGCCGAACCTGCTCCCGTTCTTGCTCGCCACCGTGGGCGTCGGCATGACGACGGGCAACTTCGCCGGCGGCTGGGCCGCAGACCGCAGTGTGCGGCGCACTAGCTACGCGGCGCTCGGGCTGCTGTCGGTCGGTCTGATCTGTCTGGCGCTCACCGCGCGCTGGCCCGTCGGGCTCTTCGCGAGTGCCTTCCTCATCGGAGCGGGCGCGGCCGCTCTCGGGCCGACGATCCAGACGCGCCTGATGGATGTGGCCCACGAGGGGCAGACGTTGGTCGCAGCGCTGAACCATTCCGCCTTCAACGTCGCCAACGGCCTCGGCGCCGCCCTCGGCGGAATCGTCATCGCGTCGGGGATGGGTCTGCTCGCCCCCACCTGGGTTGGAATCGTCCTCACGGCCGGCGGGGCTGTGCTGGCCGCCACCTCGTTCAGCATCGATCGCAGCCATCGTCGTCGCGGGCGCGTGCTGCCCTACGGAACGGGCAGGATCTCGACGATCCCCGCGTGATATGTCGAACACGGACCTCTCGAAGCGGCTGCTTCGAGAGGTCCGCTCAGAACGAACACACAGGAGATCCGAACACCTGTTGCGTAGCGTCGCAGGCATGAGCACGGTCCCCCTCGATGACGACGCGCTGAACCAGACCCTGTCCGAGGCGCGAGAGCTGCGAGACGAGTTCCAGCGCTTCCTGCACGAGTACGAGTTCGGGATGCGCGAGATCGAGACGAAGATCTCGATCCTGCGCGACGAGTTCACCCACCATCACTCCTACAACCCGATCGAGCACGTGAAGAGCCGGGTGAAGTCGCCCGACAGCATCGTCGAGAAGGTGGCCCGAAGGGGGATCGAGCCCGACTTCGACACGATCCGCGAGCACATCACCGACATCGCGGGCGTGCGCGTGACCTGCAGCTTCGTCGCCGACGTGTACCGCCTGTTCGACCTGCTCTCCGCGCAGGACGACATCACCGTGCGCATCGTGAAGGACTACATCGCGACGCCGAAGGCCAACGGCTACCGCAGCCTGCACGCGATCCTCGAGGTGCCGGTGTTCCTCTCCTCGGGCCCGATCATGGTGCCCGTCGAGGTGCAGTTCCGCACGATCGCGATGGACTTCTGGGCGAGCCTGGAGCACAAGATCCACTACAAGTTCCAGGGCCAGGTGCCCGCTCGCCTCGTCGACGACCTCACCGCGGCGGCCGACGCCGCGAGCGAGCTCGACGAGCGCATGGAGCGGCTGCACCACGAGGCGCACGCCCCTCTCGCCGCGCTCCCGCACCTGCCTGTCGAGGTCTGAGCGCGCTCAGTCCAAGAACTCGCGCGCCGCGACGGTGAGGGCCTTGACGCCGACCTCGATCGTGGGGTGGATCTCCACGGCGAAGTACGGGGAGTGGTTCGTGGCGATCTCGCTGTCGACGGTGCCCTGCGCGACGGCCGCGGCGTAGCGGGCCGGAGCGATGCCGCCCCAGAACCAGAACACCAGCGGCACGCCGGCATCCCGGGCGAACCACGACACGTCCTCGCTGCCGGTGAAGAGGCCGGGATCGATGACGTTCTCCTCGCCGAACGCGGCACGGAAGGCTGCGGTCGCGCGCTCGGTCGCCCCGTCGTCGTTGATCGTGGCGGGCAGCGTATGCAGCGTCTCGATCGTCGGATCCTGCGTCGCCCCGCTCGCCATCGCCTCAGCCTTGATCACGCGCTCGACCTTGGCCAGCACCCTGGTGCGCAGCGCGTCGTCGGGGTAGCGCAGGCTGAGGTCGAGCGTGGCCTCGGCGGGGATGATGTTGTTCTTGGTGCCGGCGTGGATGGCGCCCACCGTGACCACGGCGAGGTCATGCGGATCCACCTCGCGCGAGACCACCGTCTGCAGGCGCATCACCGTGGCGGCCGCCATGACCACCGGGTCGATCGTGGAGTGCGGCCGGGACCCGTGTCCGCCCCGGCCGTGCAGCACCACGTGCAGACCGTCGGAGGCCGACATCTGAGGCCCGGGCCGCACGCCGATCACGCCGGCGGGGAACGGCGTCACGTGCTGCCCGATGACGACGTCGGGACGAGGGAAGCGGTCCAGCACCCCGTCGTCGAGCATCGCGCGGGCGCCGGCGCCGAACTCCTCCGCGGGCTGGATGACGACGACCAGGGTGCCGGACCACTCGTCGCGGGTGCGGACGAGCTCCTCCACCGCGCCGATCATCGCGGTCACGTGCATGTCGTGGCCGCATGCGTGCATGATGCCGACTTCGTGCCCCTCGGCGTCGACGCCCTTGGCGGTGCTGGCGTAGGGCAGCCCCGACTCCTCGACGACGGGCAGCGCATCCATGTCGGCGCGCGCCCACACGACAGGGCCCCCGCCGTTGCGGAGCACGCCGATGACGCCGGTGCGCCCGACGCCCTCGGTGACCTCCAGACCGAGGTCGCGCAGGTGCCCGGCGGCGATGCCGGCGGTGCGCACCTCCTGGAACGAGAGCTCGGGGTTGCGGTGCAGGTCGATGAAGAGCGCTTCGAGGTCGATCGTCATGGCCCCGAGCCTACGCGGATCCCGGTGCCGACCGGATCCGCGATCAGCGTCCCGCGTAGGTCTCCAGCGCGGGCCCGGGGTGCAGCACGCCGTTCACGATCGCCCGGATCGCGAAGGCACTCGCCTCGGCGAGCCCGACGGCGGAGGGATCCAGCAGCCACTGCAGTTGCAGGCCGTCCATGACCGCGAGGATCGACGCCGACGCCGTGCCGATCGCGGCGGTGTCCATCACGCCCTCCTGCGCGCACAACTCGCGGAACGCCGCGGACACCTCGGTGCGGAGCTTGTCGTAGCGGTGCTCGAAGAAGCCGCGGGCGGGATGGCCGTCCGTCACGGACTCGTTCGACAGCACGGTGTACGTCTGCACGATCCCCGGTCGGAGCTCGTTCGCGAATGCGGTCTTGACCAGGTGCAGGAACAGCTCGGGGCCGTCGGGGATGTGCTGATCGGCGAGCTGGGCGACGTCGCTCTTGTCGCGGTAGTCGAGCACCTCGAGCAGGAGCTTCTGCTTCGACCCGAAGTGGTGCAGCACCCCGGCGTGCGTCATCCCGACCTGCTCGGCGATGTCGGCGAGGGTGCCGTTGGTGGATCCTTTAGCGCCGAAGATCTCGATCGCCGCGTCCAGGATCTCGGTGCGCTTGCGCTCGGTCTCGGGCCGCGATTTCACGCGCGCCGACGTCGTCGTGACCATTTCGTCCCCTTCGCCGCTTGTCATCCAGCTTACTCGTCGGTAACCTCACTCCTACTTACTTTCTCGCTAGTAAGTAAAGTTCCCCGGAAGCGAGACCCCGCACCAGGTGGGCGCACGATGGCCGTGCCCCAGAAGGAGAAGCAATGAGGCTCACCAAGACCCTGCTCGTCGTCTCGGCGATCGCGGCCCTCAGCGCCGTCGCGCTGACCGGCTGCTCGTCGGGCTCCACCGCCGGCGGGTCCGGCGGCGGCTCGCTCACCGTCGCCAAGCCGGACGGCGCCGCGATCCTGTCGACCCAGACCAACAACCCGTTCATCTCCACCGGATCGGGCATGTCGCTCGGCTACGACCGGATGATCTACGAGCCCCTCGCGATCGTGAACCCGGTCGGCAAGAACGAGACGACGCCGTGGCTGGCCTCCAAGGTGGAGTGGAACGCCGACTACACCCAGCTCACGGTCACTCCGCGCAGCGGCGTGAAGTGGAGCGACGGCAAGCCGTTCACCGCCGACGACATCGTCTTCACGTACACGATGATCAAGAACACACCCGCCCTCGACCTCGGCGGCCTCAAGCTCGCCGACGTCAAGAAGGACGGCGGGAACGTGGTGCTCTCCTTCAGCGAGTCGAAGTTCGTGAAGCAGGGCGACGTGCTGCAGGTCACCATCGTCCCCGAGCACCAGTGGAAGGGCATCTCCGACCCGTCCAAGGACCCGGTCAAGGACGCGGTCGGCACCGGTCCGTACACGATCAAGAGCTTCTCCTCGCAGGGCGTGGTGCTGAAGGCCCGCACCGACTACTGGGGCGGCAAGGTGCCCGTGGGACAGCTCAAGTACCTCGAGTACAACGACAACACCGGGCTCCTGCGCGCGCTGCAGAGCAAGGAGGCCGACTGGGCGCAGATCTTCATCACCGACTATCAGAAGAACTACGTCGACAAGGATCCGAAGCACAACGTGTTCTGGGGTGCGAACGTGCTGAGCCCCGACATGGTGCTCGTCAACACCACGAAGGCGCCGTTCAACGACGTCGCTTTCCGCAAGGCCGTCAACATGGTCGTCGACCGCAAGGCGCATGCGGACAAGGCCCGCAGCAACGCGGGCCCCGAGCTCACCAGCGTCACCGGCATCCCGCAGCCCACCGGCGACCAGTACATCGCCCCCGAGTACAAGGACAAGACCTTCACCATCGACGTCGACGGCGCCAAGAAGGTGCTCACCGACGCGGGCTACACCTGGAAGGACGGCGCCCTGATCGATCCCTCCGGCAACCCCGTCTCGTTCACGCTGCAGGATCCGCAGGGCTGGAACGACTACGTCACCGGGATCCAGCTCGTGGCGACGCAGATCAAGAGCACGCTGGGCGCGGACGCGAAGGTGGCCACGCCGGACGCCGATACCTGGTTCACCAACATGGCGACCGGGAACTTCGACGCCGCGCTGCACTGGTCGGGCTCCGGCTCCAACCCCTGGCACATCTACGACGACGTGATGAACGGCGCCTACCTGGAGCAGGCGGCCGACGGCAAGGTCTCGGACAACTTCGGCCGCTACAACAACCCGGAGGCGACCGCGCTGCTCAAGCAGTACGCGCAGGCATCCGACGACGCCACCCGCACCGAGGCGCTCAACAAGATCCAGAAGATCTTCGTCGAGGACGTCCCCGCCATCCCGATCGGCACGCACCCGCAGCTGGGCGAGTACAACACCCGCGCCTTCACGGGCTGGCCGAGTGAGAAGGACCAGTACGCCACCGCCGACCCGACGCAGCCCTCTGCCGTCCAGGTCATCATGAAGCTGAAGCCGGCCGGCAAGTAGGTCGCATGACGCATGCGGGGTGAGGGGCGACGGGCCCCTCACCCCGTGGATCCTGCCCGCTCGAGCACGAAAGCACCTCATGACAGACACCCTTCTCTCCGTGCGCGACTTCTCGGTCGTGTACGACGTGGATCCACCCGTGCGGGCGGTCAAGAACGTCACGATCGACATCCGCCGCGGTGAGATCGTGGGACTGGCCGGCGAGAGCGGCAGCGGCAAGACCACGCTCGCTTACGGCGTGCAGCGGCTGCTCAAACCGCCGGCCGTGATCACCAGCGGCAGCGTCGTCTTCCACGACGCCGACGGCTCGGACGTCGATCTGCACGCCCTCGACACCGAGCAGATGCGACGGTTCCGCTGGGACAAGGTGTCGATGGTGTTCCAGGGCGCGATGAACGCCCTCAACCCGGTGGCGACGATCGGCGCGCAGCTCGACGACGTGTTCCGCGTGCACCGGCCCGGGATGAGCCGGGCGCAGCGGCGCGCGGAGGTCGTCGACCTCCTCGAGATCGTGAAGGTCGGCGGCCAGCGGATCCGGTCCTACCCGCACGAGCTGTCCGGAGGCATGCGTCAGCGGGTGATGATCGCGATGGCGCTCGCGCTCCGGCCGCAGCTCATGGTCATGGACGAGCCCACAACCGCGCTCGACGTGCTCGTGCAGCGCGAGATCCTGAAGCAGATCTCCCAGTTGCGCCACGAGTTCGGCTTCTCGGTCGTGTTCATCACCCACGACCTGCCGCTGCTGCTGGAGATCAGCGACCGCATCGCGGTCATGCGCGAGGGCGAGATCGTCGAACTCGCGGACGCTGAGCGGCTGTGGACGGATCCTCAGCACGAGTACACCCGCGACCTGCTGCGCTCCTTCCCGCGCCTGACCGGCGAGCGGGGGGTGGTGGTGCGATGACCACGCTCGAGTTCCGAGGCGTCACCAAGCTCTACAACGTCCGCGGGTCCGGACAGCTCAAGGCCCTGGACGACGTCAGCTTCACCCTGCACTCGCGCCAGACCATCGGCCTGGTCGGCCAGTCCGGCAGCGGCAAGTCCACGATCGCCAAGATCCTCACCCAGCTCGAGACGCCCACGTACGGAGAGGTGCTGCTCGATGGCACCCCGATCCCGCGCCGCGGCAAGGGTCTGCGCACGTACCGGCAGCAGCTGCGCATGGTGTTCCAGGATCCGTTCGCCTCGCTGAACCCGTATCACTCGATCCGCCATCACGTGGAGCGCCCGCTGCGGCTCGATCGCGTCGTGCCGCGCGACCAGGTCGACGCCGAGGTGCGCCGTCTGCTCGAGCGGGTGCGGCTGGATCCGGACGCCGTGATGGAGCGGCGCCCGCACGAGCTCTCCGGCGGCCAGCGCCAGCGCGTCGCCATCGCGCGGGCGCTCGCCTCCCGGCCCGCGCTGCTCGTCGCCGACGAGCCGGTGTCGATGCTGGACGTGTCGATCCGCCTCGGGGTGCTCAACCTGCTCGCCGACCTGCAGCGCGAGGAGGGGCTCGGCGTGCTCTACATCACCCACGACCTTGCGACCGCGCGCCACTTCAGCGACGAGATCATGGTGCTCAACCAGGGCAGGGTCGTGGAGCGCGGACCTGCGGACGACGTCATCCTGCGCCCTCGCGACCCCTACACGCGGGAGCTGCGGGCCGCGTCGCCCGATCCGGAGGAGTTCTTCCGCCGCCGGGCGGCACAGACCACGGGAGGTGCGCGATGAGCGCCGACACGTCCGCACCCGCGACCCAGGCGTCGCCCGCCGCACCCGAGCCGGTGGATCCGACGCTCGTCGGAACGACCGCGACCCGGGCCGAGCGAGGCCGCATGCGCGTGCCCTGGCGCTTCATCGGCGGCAGGGCGGCCTTCTACCTGTTCACGGCCTGGGCCGCGATCACCATCAACTTCTTCATCCCGCGACTGATGAAGGGGGATGCGGTCGACGCCTACATGGCGCGCAGCCAGGGCCAGCTGACCCCCGACGCCGAGAAGGCGCTGCGCCTCATGTTCGGCCTGGACCACTCGGTGCCCCTGTGGCAGCAGTACCTCGACTACTGGGGCATGCTGCTGCGCGGCGACCTCGGCGTGTCCATCTCGACCGGCATGGCCCCGGTCGGCGACGCGATCGCGGCCGCGCTGCCTTGGACCTTGGGGCTGGTCGGATTCGCCACGATCGTCTCCTTCCTCATCGGCACCGTGCTGGGCGCCGTGATCGGATGGCGGCGCGGCGGCCGGCTGGACGTGCTCGTGCCGGTGACGACGTTCCTCGGCACGATCCCCTACTTCTGGCTCGGCCTGATCTTCATCGCCGCGTTCTCGTCGGTGCTGGGCTGGTTCCCCGCCGGGCACGCCTACGAGGTCGGCGTGGATCCGGGCTGGAACGCCGACTTCATCGGGCAGGTGCTCTCGCACGCGGCGCTGCCGGTGATCACGATCGTGATCGCTTCCCTCGGCGGCTGGGTGCTCGGGATGCGCAACATGATGCTCACCGTGCTCGATGAGGACTACATCACCGTCGCCCAGGCCAAGGGCATGCCGAACCGTCGGGTGCTCTGGCGGTACGCGGCGCGCAACGCGGTGCTGCCGCAGATCCAGAGCTTCGCCCTGTCGCTCGGCTTCATCGTGGGCGGCACGATCGTCATGGAGATGGTGTTCTCCTACCCCGGCATCGGACTGCTGCTGCTCGGCGCGACGAACGCGAAGGACTACGCGCTCATGCAGGGCATCTTCCTGGTGCTGGTCATGGCGGTGCTGGTCGCGAACATCATCGCCGACATCGCCTACGCCATCCTCGACCCGCGCACCCGTCAGACGGAGGCCTGATCATGACGACGACTCCCGTTCCCCCCGAGGTCGCGCAGCCGGCCGCCGGCGCGCCCGAGACCGCGGCGCTGCTCACCGCCGAGCGGCGGCTCGCACCGCGGCGCACCTTCTGGACCCAGCTCAAGGCATCGCTGGCGATGTTCAGCAACCGCAAGTCCGCCGCGGGCCTGATCATCCTGGGCGTGTTCACGCTCGTGGCGGTCTTCGCGCCGTGGATCGCGCCGTACAGCCCGACCGCGCAGCATCTCGATGTGACGCTGCAGCCGCCGTCCTGGCAGCACCTGCTCGGCACGACGCACATCGGCGAGGATGTGTTCAGTCAGCTCGTCTACGGCACGCGCGGCGTGCTCGTGGTCGGCTTCCTCGCGACGATCATGGCGACCGTGGTGGCGATCCTGGTCGGCGTGACCGCCGGCTATCTGCGTGGCTGGAAGAGCGAATCGCTGTCCGCGCTGTCCAACGTGTTCCTCGTGCTCCCGGGGCTGCCGCTCATGATCATCATCGCCTCGCAGTTCCAGGATCCGCCGCTGTGGATCATCGCCGCGGTGCTGGGACTGACCGGCTGGGCGTGGGGAGCGCGGGTGCTGCGGGCGCAGACGATGTCGTTGCGCAACCGGGACTTCATCCAGGCGGCGCGCGCGAATGGCGAGCCGCTGCACCGGATCATCCTGGTCGAGATGCTCCCGAACCTCATGGCGATCATCGCGTCGAGCTTCGTCGGCACCATGACCGCCGCCGTGCTCGGCCTCACGACCCTCGCGTTCATCGGCGTCATCCCGGTGTCGAACCTGAACTGGGGGACCATCCTGTTCTGGGCGCAGCAGAACAGCGCCTTCCCGGACTACTGGTGGTGGTACGTGCCGGCGGGCCTCTGCATCGCCCTGCTCGGAGTGGCGCTCGCACTGATCAACTTCGGCATCGACGAGTATGTGAACCCGCGGCTGCGTTCCGCCGGAGAGCGGGCCCGCGCCCTGAAGAAGCGCGGCATCGACGCGAACGCCGCCGTGACCGCGGTGCGTCCCGCCGCGCTGCCGGCGTCGTCCCCCGCGGCCGGAGCGGCCGCCGAACCAGAGAGCACCACCACCGCATGAGCGACGTCCTGCCCTTCCGTGATCCGAGCCTCGGCACGGCCGAACGCGTCGCCGACCTCCTCGGTCGTATGACGGTCGAGGAGAAGGTCGGTCAGATGCTGCAGCTCGACGCGCGCGACGACCTGCGCGACCACGTGCTGCGGCGTCACGTCGGCTCGATCCTGCACACCTCGCCGGAGCGCATCCTCGAGGCCAACCGGCTCACCGCCGAGACGCGTCTGCGCATTCCGCTGCTGGTGGGCGAGGACTGCATCCACGGGCACTCGTTCTGGCCGGGCGCGACGATCTACCCGACGCAGCTCGGCATGGCCGCGACCTGGGATCCGGCCCTCATCGAGCAGGTCGCCCGCGCCACGGCTGAGGAGGTCGCGGCGACCGGGATCCACTGGACGTTCTCGCCGGTGCTGTGCATCGCGCGCGATCTGCGCTGGGGGAGGATCAGCGAGACGTTCGGTGAGGATCCGTTCCTCATCGGCGAGCTCGCGAGCGCGATGGTGCGCGGCTATCAGGGGGAGGGGCTCGAGGATCCGACCGCGATCCTCGCCACGGCGAAGCACTTCGCCGGGTACTCCGAGACCCAGGGCGGCCGCGATGCGAGCGAGGCAGACATCTCCCGGCGGAAGCTCCGCAGCTGGTTCCTGCCGCCGTTCGAGCGGGTCGCACGCGAGGGGTGCCGGACGTTCATGCTCGGCTATCAGACCACGGATGGCGTGCCGATCACGGTCAACGACTGGCTGCTCAGCGACGTGCTGCGCGGCGAGTGGGGATACACCGGCACGCTCATCACGGACTGGGACAACGTCGGCAGGATGGTCTGGGAGCAGCGCGTGCAGCCCGACTACGCGCACGCCGCCGCCGCCGCGGTGATCGCCGGCAACGACATGGTGATGACCACCCCGCACTTCTACGAGGGCGCGCTCGAGGCGGTAGAGAAGGGCCTGCTCGGGCCGGAGGCGTTCGATGCCGCGGTGGCCCGCATCCTCACGCTGAAGTTCGACCTCGGGCTCTTCGAGGATCCGCGCCTGCCCTCGTCCGACCTGGACGCCGTGGTGGGCAGCGCGGCGCACTCCGACCTCAACCTCGAAGTGGCGCGGCGGTCGATCGTGCTGCTGGAGAACGACGGGGTGCTGCCGCTCGGGGCGACGGCTCCGCTCACGGCTGCGGATCCGATCCGCGTCGCCGTGGTGGGCCCTCTCGCCGACGACGCGCAGACCCAGCTCGGCGACTGGGCCGGAGGATCCGGCCAGGCGGGCTGGCTCGACGGCCAGCCCCGCGAGATGATCACGACGGTGCTCGACGGCCTGCGCGCGGTCGAGGGCCTCGCCGTGCGGCATGCGCGGGGCGCGGACATCCTCACCCTCGAGGACGACCCGCTCGGCGCAACCTTCCCGGACGGGCAGCCCAGGCCGCCGGTCGTGGTGCCTGCCGCATCCGATCCGCTCCTGCTCGCCGAGGCGGTCCGCGCCGCCGAGGCCGCGGACGTCGTCGTCGCCGTGGTCGGAGACAGGATCGAGCTCGTCGGCGAGGGCCGCTCCACCGCGACCCTCGAGCTCATCGGCGGTCAGAACGCGCTGCTCGATGCGATGATCGCGTCCAGCACGCCCGTGATCGTGGTGCTCCTGGCCTCCAAGCCGCTCGTGCTCCCGGCTTCGGCGGCGGGGGCGGCCGCCGTGATCTGGGCCGCCAACCCCGGCATGCAGGGAGGGCGCGCGATCGCCGAGCTCATCACCGGTGCGATCGAACCCTCTGGGCGGCTGCCGATCTCGTTCGCGCGGCACGTCGGCCAGCAGCCCACGTACTACAACCAGATCCGCGGGCAGCACGGCACCCGCTACGCCGACCTCACCCAGGCGCCGGCCTGGGCGTTCGGCGAGGGGCTGTCGTTCACGACCGTGGAGTACTCCGCGCTGGGGATCGTGTCGGCGACTCTCGCCGCGGGCGACACGATCGTCGCCGAGGTGACGGTGACCAACACCG
Organism: Microbacterium sp. 22303; assembly: GCF_052045265.1. Classification (NCBI taxonomy): domain Bacteria; kingdom Bacillati; phylum Actinomycetota; class Actinomycetes; order Micrococcales; family Microbacteriaceae; genus Microbacterium; species Microbacterium sp. 22303. The sequence continues at coordinate 658,309 of NZ_JBQEOQ010000002.1, forward strand.
GATCCCGTCCCGTGCGCGAGACGGTGCAGGTGTACGTGCGCGACGTCGTCACGAGCGCGAGCTGGACCGACAAGGAGCTCAAGGCCTACCGCCAGGTCGACCTCGCTCCGGGGGAGTCCGCCCTGGTGCGGTTGGAGCTGCCGGTGGCCGACTGCACGATCGTGGACGCCGAGGGGACCCGCCGCGTCGAGCCCGGCGCGTTCGAGCTTCTGGTCGGGCCGTCGTCACGGGACGAGGCCCTGCTGTCCGCCGCGTTCGAGGTGTTCGGCTGAGGCGGTGAGGTCGTCCAGCCGACCGGGCATCTCAAGCGGAACCTGAACCCGATCATCCGCGACTCGAGCACGCTCGAGCTCGCGTGGTGGGGTTACCTCGTCGACGGGCGCCCGAGCAAGTTGCCGTCGATCAACTCCAGGTCTGAGACGCTGGAGACGCGGTTCAAGGCGCGCCCGTTGCCGGCGAGGGCGATCGTGCCCGCGTCGTACTGGCGTGAGATGCAGAAGCCGTCGAAGCGGTGGGTCCACCTGGCGTTGCCGGGGGAGGAGCTGATCGGCATGGCGGCGGTCCTGCAGCGTGGACGGGCTGAGGACGGTACGGAGTACACGTGCTACTCGCTCGTGATGCAGGAGGCCGCGGCGCACATCGCGGATGTGCACGACAGGATGCCCGTGCTGGTCCCGCAGGATTTCGCGGGGGAGTGGCTGACGAGTGAGGCGCCGGCCGTCGAGTTGATCGACGCCGCGCGCGCGGCCGCGTTCCCGCTTGCGGAGCGGGTGATCGCGCGCCCACAGGGGTCGGCATCGACCTCTGCGCCGTCGCTCTTCCAAACGGCGCCACCGGGTGGCAGAGAGACTGGCTCCCAGGATGAACCAGGAGGTTCAGGGCCCGGGAGCCAGCCAAGGGTTTAGCTGGGCAGCGACTCGATGATGAGCTTCACTGCGGCGTAGGCCACGAGCTTCAACACCCACCAATACGACTGCTGCTGGGGCTTCTCAAGATCCTTGTTCGGACGCATGATCTGCTCCTCTCTCAGCTTCGGCGTGGCCGATACGAGAGTGACAGCTGGCTACGCGTTGTCTTCGCCGGCAGCGGGTATCCAGAGCGATGGCGGCCAACGCCGTGGGGCGCTGGTGACGAAACCGTGCATGCGGTGGTCGCGCTGGCAGAGGCGCTAGAGTCCGACGATGGGTCTGGATCAGCGGGCGGCGGCCGAGAGGATCCGGTATCAGTTGCGTCTGATTGAGTCGATCGCGCAGCAGGCTGAAAGCGGGCATTTTGATCTGGCTGCTCCCGGGTCTGAGCTCGCCACCGATGACGCTCTGCTTGGCGGCCACCAGACTAGCCATCTGGTCGGCCACTGCTTGTCCGTCTCGCAGGATGCACTTTCGACGGCGAAACTCATCCTTCTCGACCCAATTACCGACGGGCTCCGCATCCCAGTGGTTGGTCAGTTCCCGGTCTTGCGCACATCTATCGAGTCCGCGTCGCTGGCGATCTGGCTCCTCGCGCCCGACGAGCAGAGGGAGCGCCTCTGCCGATCGTTACGCGCTCGCATGGACGAGATCCACCATGAGGACCATCTCGTGACCGTCCTGACTGAGGCAGAAGAGGGCGATACGAAAGCGAAGACCGCCGAAAAGCAGAAGCATCGGCGAGAGAACACCAAACGGTCGCGCGCACAGAAGAAGCGACTACGGGATCATGCGACCGACTCTGGGATCGGACTCGAGGACATCAACCGAGGCCTTCCGGGATTCGGGCCAATCGTTCGTGCTTCCAGCGAGCTCGTCGGCATCGGCGGGAATCACACACAAGGAATGTGGGCCTTCATCAGTGGGCTCACGCACCCGTCGGTGAAACGAAGTATCGCCGCGTCAGACATCGAACGTCTCGCCGACGGCGAAGTGTTCGCAGCCAAGTTCACGGCGAACCTCGCATCCGTCGTCATGGCGCTTGACGCCGCTATCGCAGCGCACCTCACTGCCTTACGCCTCCTTGCGCGGCGGGGAGGGCGGCCAGAGCTGGCGTGGTCTCCGGGCGCGGAGTTTCCGCTCCCTCCAGGAGTTGCACTCTCGCCGCACAAGGGCGGAACACTCTCAGACTGACATAATCGTCATTATCGGCGATACTCACACCTGCTTAAACAAAGCATAGTCTCGTCTGTATCTTCTAATCAAGATCCAAGTATGGTGGCTCTCGATAAGCACGATGAGCGCACCAAGCCCCCGGAAAGGCTACGCCGCATGCGCAAGCATTCGGTCACCCGCGCGTGCCGCCATTCCGTTGCCGCGTCAGCAGACGAGGTTGTGCGTGTAGGTCGCGGTCAGGTTGCTGCAGCCGCCCGCGGAGTAGGAGTCGTTGATGAACTTCAAGGTCGGAGAGCCCACCGATGCTGCTGCGCCGCTCGCCAAGCCCACAAAACAAAAAGCTTGCGCGCGCTAGCAAACACGGTTACAGTTGGCGGGCATAGCGCGCGCTAGTGGATCGCGAATCACGACGCCCTTGGGATGCCCCTGGATTCGACGACCACTGCCACGAACCTCGCCTTGACCGGCCAGGACGTGAGGAGCTTCACGAGAGTCTCTGAGCGCGACGTTCACCCGAGCTGTACCTCGACAACGGAGTCACCATGACCAACCCGCCCCCATCGGACTCGAACGCTGACCTGGCAGCCTCCGAGTTGGCACCACTTCCCTCTACGCTCCCCGTGACACCGGTCGCGGTTGAGGAGGGCATACGAACGGTGACCGGGCTCATTCGCCCAGCTCGCGCGTCCAGCTCTTACATCTGGCTGCTGATACTTGCTCAGTTTGGTATCTTCGTCGCGTTCATCACGCCGCTAGCGATCTCTCTCGCAGTCCGGCTGGCGGTTCTTGCGCCGGCGAACGAGGAGTATCTGGGCTACATAACCGGATCGGGTTCCGTTGTGGTGATGATCATCACGCCAATCATCGGTATCCTGAGCGATCGAACCCGCTCCCGCTTTGGACGCCGGCGGCCGTGGGTTCTCGGAGGCATGCTGGTAGGAGTCGTTTCCCTGTTCGTGATGGGGGCTGCGCCGAGCGTGTTCCTGCTCGGCGCGGGCTGGGTGCTCGCACAGATCGGCTGGGGCACGTCGCTGGCCCAGGTCACCACGTCGATGGCGGACACCCTGCCGGAGCACCAGCGCGGGAAGGTCGCCGGTTTCGTTGGGTTCGCCACACAGGTCGCTCCGGTCGCCGGCGTGATCATCGCGGGATATCTCGTCGGAGACGCGCTACTGATGTTCCTCATCCCGGGCGTGGTGGGCGTGGTCTTCGTGCTGCTGTTCGTCCTGTTCTCCCGCGAGCAGGACAGCCGCATGATGACCTTCGCCGAGAAGCTCACCTTCGGCAGCGCTCTGGGGAAGTACATCTTCAACCCGGCGAAGTACCCGGACTACTCCCTGGTGTGGGTGGGACGGTTCCTGTTCTACTTCGGCCTCACCCTGAACACAACGTTCACCGCGTTCTTCTTCGCCAGCCGCCTGGACGTCGGCGTCGACAAGGTCGCAGGCGTGCTGGCGACGCTGAGCTTCGTGGGTATCGCCGCCACCACGATCGGCGCGCTCGGAGGCGGGTGGCTGTCCGACAAGCTCCGCCGTCGACGCCTGTTTGTGCTCGTGGCGTCCTTGATCTTCGCGGCGGGTGTGATCATGGAGGCCGTCGCCACCGACGTTCCGATGCTCTTCGCGGGGTCGCTGGTGGCCTCGGTCGGAATCGGCGCGTTCTCAGCCGTCGACCAGGCGCTTCTACTGGACGTGCTCCCCGAGCGCGACACTGACGCCGGCCGGTTCATGGGAATCGCCGGGTTCGCGACAGCCATCCCGCAAGCTGTGGCACCGTTCCTGGCGCCTCTCATCCTCGTCATCGGCGCCACGGCCGCGGGAGAGAAGAACTACACCCTGCTCTACTGGGTGGCCGGGGCCATCACCGTCATCGGCGGCTTCGTGGTGATGCGCATCCGATCGGTTCGCTGACAAGTGAGAGAGGCGCTCCGGGAGACCATCCCGGAGCGCCTCGTCCTGGCCGGCGCACGTTGACGCTGCTCTGCAGACGGATCCTCAGCTTTGCACCAACCCTTAGATGCGGGTAGCCTTCGGCGCCACGGCGGAGGATGCGCGTTCCACCAGGCTGACGGCAGAGCCTTCCTGGAGCGGAGAGGCACTCACGCCGTCCACAGCGGTGATCGCCAAGGATGCGAGGTACTGGCCCAGGCCGGTGGCATCGAGTCGCACTGAGGTGATCCTCGGCTCGATCATTGCGGCGATCGGCGTGTCATCGTGCCCGACGACCGACAGCTCCGCTGGCACCGCCAGACCTGCTCGCTGCGCCGCGCCGATGACCGCGGCGGCGACGTCATCGTTGAACGCTGCGATTCCAGTGATACCTCGTCCCACCCAGTCGCGCACCGGTGGGTCTTCGGATGACTCAGGCGCCGCGAGAGTGAAGACTTCTGGAGCGGAGAGCCCTGCTTCTGCGGCAGCCTCGAGGGCGGTTGCTTGCCGCATGTCGATGAGCTGCTGCAGCCGCGGATTCCCGGATCGCACGTACCCGATCCGTTCGTGGCCCAGGCTGCGCAGGTGCTCGATCTGCAGACGGGCACCTTCTTCTGAGTGCTGCACTTCCGGGATGATGTCGGGGTCCGGGACGATCCGAGGCACCCCTGCCTCCCGCATAGATCGCACGAGGGCGTCGGAGAAAGGCAACAGACCCACCACGACATCGGGCTGCAGGGTTTCCCAGAGGGGGCGCGAGCGAGAGTCCTCGTGCAGTGTGTGCGTGATGAGGGTGTATCCGTTGCTCTCCAAGGTGTGTGTTGCCTCGTCGATGTGCTGCCCGAGGCTGAACTCGATCGGCCAGTCTGGCAGTACCAGAAGGATGAGGTTGCTGCGGCCGCTGGCCAGCGCGCGAGCCGCCGTGTGAGGCCGATAGCCCAGGCGCCGCGCCTCGGCGACTACGCGCTCGGTGGTGGCAGCAGAGATGGTCTGGCCTGGTGTGCCGTTGAGAACGAACCCCACGGTCGCGCGTGAGATTCCCAGCGAGCGTGCCACGTCGGCAGCTGTGACACGGCGATTCGTCGCCTGCGTTCCCACGGCGGTTCCCCCTTCCGCAGCGCCACACCCGGGTCTCGGGCTTGTGCGCGCTAGTTCATGAGGATAACGTAGACCCGACTACTAGCCCGCGCTAGTAGTTTCGATAAGGGAGTCCCGACGTCGCACTATCGAGGTGCTCCCCCGACCGAGGGGCATCCAGCCGATGAGCGCACGCGCTACCACTCCTTTCATCACCCCCGTCGTCGCCGATGGATCTGTCGGCGACCCTGCGGCGTACTTGCGGCGGTCGTTTCTGGTGTCCGCCGCTCCCTGCCGTGTGATCCTCCGTTCGACAGCAATCGGCCTCATCGAGCCGCACCTCAACGGCGGCGCTGTCGGCGATGAGGTACTCGCCCCCGGGTGGACCTCCTACCGGCACCGGCTTGCTGTCAGCACGTTCGACGTCACTGACCGCGTCCGCATCGGTGAGAACGTCATCGGCGCGGTCCTCGGCGAGGGCTGGGCGGTGGGCCGGCTGGGCTGGGAGAACACGCGACACCACTATTCGGACCGTCCTGCGGCGTGGATGGAGCTCGAGCTGGAGTACCCGGACGGGCGAATCGAACTGATCGGTACGGACACCTCATTCACCGCCGCCCACGGCGGTACTGGAGCCAACAGCCTCTACGACGGAGAGACCTACGACGCGCGGGCAGAACCCGACGGATGGGATGCTCCCGGATTCGACGACGCCGGGTGGGGACCAGTGAGCGTGTTCGAATGGCCCGCCGCTGCACTCACCCCGCAGACGGCGCCCCCCATTCGACGCATCGAAGAGCTGGCACCGGTCGAGATCCTGACGACCGCGTCCGGCAGGACCGTCGTCGACTTCGGGCAGAACATCTCCGGATGGGTCCGGCTCACTGTGCACGGCAAGCGGGGAACGACTATCACCCTCCGCCACGCGGAAGTGATGGTCGACGGGGAGATCGAGGTTGAGACGCTTCGCACTGCAGCCAACACCGACCGCTACATTCTCCGCGGCGGAAACTCTGAGACCTGGGAGCCCCGGTTCACCTTCCATGGGTTCCGCTACGTCGAGGTCAGCGGATGGCCTGGCACCCTCGCCTCCGAATCGTTGCGCGCGATCGTGATCCACTCCGACATGCAGCGCACAGGATGGCTCACCACATCGGATCCGCTGCTCAATCAGCTGCACTCAAACGCCGTGTGGTCCATGCGCGACAACTTCGTCGGCGTTCCCACGGACTGTCCGCAGCGCGACGAACGCCTGGGCTGGACCGGCGACATCAACGCCTTCGCCCCCAGCGCCGCCTTCCTTTACGACGTGCGCGGCGTCCTCGGATCCTGGCTGCGCGACCTCGCGGTGGAGCAGCAGGAGAAGGGCTTCGTGCCGTGGGTGGTCCCCGATGTTCTCTCCACCCCCTCATCCCCCACTGCCCTGTGGAGTGACGTCGCGGTCAGCCTGCCCTGGGCCCTGTACCGCGAGTACGGCGACCCCGCGATCCTGGGGGATTCGTACGACTCGATGAGCACCTTCATCCGTCAGGTCGCAGACCTTTTGGATGAAGACGGGTTGTGGAGCACCGGCTTCCAGTACGGGGACTGGCTCGACCCAGACGCGCCCGAGGACAACCCGGCTGGCGGCAAGACCGACCGGCACCTGGTCGCCAGCGCCTACCTGTGCCGAACCACACGGGAGATGGCGGACACCGCTCGCATCCTTGGACGAGAAGCCGACGCGACCGAGTTCGAGGAGATTGCCCAGCGGGTTCGGCACGCGTTCCGTGAGGAGTTTGTCACGCCCAAGGGCCGCCTCGCTGGTGAGACCGCAACCGCCTACGCCCTGGCGATCGCGTTCGGCATCCTCAACGACCATGAGAACGCTCACGCTGGCGACCGGTTGGCCGCCATCGTCGCACGAGCCGGGTACCGGATTTCCACCGGCTTCGCGGGCACCCCGCTGGTGACCGACGCGCTCTCGATGACCGGCCACCTCGAGGAGGCGTACCTGCTGCTCACCGAGACCCGCTGCCCCTCGTTCCTGTACCCGGTCACCATGGGGGCGACGACGATCTGGGAGCGGTGGGACTCGGTACGGGCCGACGGCAGCATCAACCCGTCCGGGATGACGTCACTGAATCACTACGCCCTCGGAGCTGTCGTCGACTGGATGCATCGCACGATCGGCGGTCTCGCCGCGATCGAGCCCGGGTACCGTCGCATGCGCATCGCGCCCCAGCCGGGCGGCGGTCTCACCCATGCCGACCTGACCCACACCACCGGTCACGGCAACGTGCGGATCGCCTGGCGCATCGAAGACGGCCTGGTCACCGTCGAGGTGACCGTTCCCGAGGGGACCACCGCCGAGGTCACGCTCCCGTTGCACCCCGACCCCGACGCGCAGGTGCTCCACGTCGACGCAGGTACCCATACCTGGACATATGAGATCGATCTGTCGTCGACTCGTCTGCCTCTGAGCCTGGACTCCACCCTGCGGCAGGTGGCTGACGATCCGGCCGGTTGGCAGCGGTTCACCGAAGCATTCGCGCGGCACTACCCGGGGGTGCCGCTGGACGGCTCCGATCCCGAGGCAGCCAGAATGTCCGTGCGAACCATGCTCGATTACGTCCCAGGCGCATCCGACGAGCTCCGCACCGACCTCGCGGCGGCGCTCGAAGGCACCCTCCGATGACACGGGCCACGTCCCGAACCTCCGCCCCTCCTTCCCGTGATGCTTTGGAAACCCCGATGACCCGTTTGCCTTATCAGAATGACTCGCTGCCGATCGAGGATCGTGTCGCCGATCTGCTGTCGCGCCTCACCGTCGAGGAGAAGGCGGGCCAGCTGACCCAGTACTTCTACACCGGAGACGGCGAACCCATCCCGGAAGACTTCGACATCGAGTCACTGCCCCCTGAGTACCGAGTACACGTCGAACTGCCCGCACGCATCGAGGCCGCCATCCGGTCCGGGCGGGCTGGCTCGCTGCTGTTCCTCCGTGATCCGAAGTTGAGCAACCGGCTGCAGACCTACGCCGTCGAGGAAAGCCGACTCGGCATTCCGCTGCTGTTCGGATTCGATGTCGTCCACGGCTGGCGCACCGCGTTCCCGGTGCCTATCGCCATGGCCGCGACCTGGTCGGCGGACATCGTGGAAGCCGCGCAGACTGTCGCGGCGCGCGAAGCACGGGCGGCCGGCGTGCACTGGACATTTGCCCCCATGATCGATGTTGCCCGTGATGCCCGCTGGGGACGCATCATCGAGGGCGCCGGCGAGGACCCAGTCCTCGGGGCAGCGATGGCGGCAGCGCAAGTGCGCGGGTTCCAGGGGGACCTCGGTGTTGATCGCCTCATCGCCGGCCCGAAGCACTTCCTCGGGTACGGAGCGGCGCGAGGTGGCCGCGACTACGACGACGCCGAGGTGTCGGACAACGAACTGTGGAACGTCTATCTCCCACCGTTCCGGGCCGCGATCGACGCCGGCGCCGGGAACATCATGAGCGCCTACATGGACCTCAACGGTGTCCCCGCAGCGGCCAACCGGAACCTGCTGACCCGGATGCTTCGCGAGCAGCTCGGTTTCGAAGGATTCGTCGTCTCCGACGCGAACGCGATCCGCTCGCTCGAGGTGCAGCATTTCGCCGCCGACCAAACCGATGCGGCCGCGCGAGCACTCAACGCCGGACTCGACATGGAGATGTGCATGTTCGATCCCGCGTTCGACAACCTCCCCGCTGCGGTCACCGACGGTCGTGTCGACGAAGCCACGCTCGACGAGGCCGTGCGCCGCGTGCTGACGGCGAAATTCCGTCTGGGGCTCTTCGAGAACCCTTACGCGGACGCGACAGCCACCGCCACCGTGCTAGGCGCTACAGAACACCGAACGCTCTCCCGTGCCGCGGCAGAGCAGGCCATCGTTCTGCTGAAGAACGAGAATGCGGCCCTTCCCATCCACCGCGACACGGTCGGACGTATCGGCGTGGTGGGCGTCCTCGCTGACAGCCGCCGGGATCTGCTCGGACCGTGGATCTTCGACCACGACACCACCGAGACCATTACCGTCCTCGAAGGGCTGCGGACTGCCCTGGGAACCACGGATGTCTCCTACGAGGCCGGTGTCGGGATCCCCGAACGCGTCCACCCGTCGCCGTTTGACGTGACGGATGCCAGCATTGAGCGCACCCCCGAAGACCATGACGACGACGCGGCCCTTCAGCGCGCCGTTGCTCTGGCGGAGGCGTCGGACGTGACGGTCGTCGTCGTCGGGCAGCGTCAGAACCAGATTGGTGAGAAGGCGTCCACCAGCACCCTGGATCTCCCCGGTCGCCAACTCGAGCAGCTGCAGCGCATCCATGCCACCGGCACGAAAGTGATCCTCGTCGTCGTCTCCGGGCGGGCGCTGGACCTCCGTTGGGCGGATGAGCACGTGCCCGCGATCGTGCAAGCCTGGTATCCGGGCAGTCGTGCAGGTGAGGCGGTCGCATCGGTGCTGCTCGGCGATGTAAGTCCCGCGGGACGCCTGCCGTTCACCTGGCCGCGGCACGTCGGCCAGGTGCCCCTGATCTACGCGCACAACCGCACCTTCCTGCCTGACGAGCAGGACGCGCGCTACATCGAAGAGACCAACGCGCCGCTGTACCCGTTCGGGTACGGGCTGTCCTACTCGGCGTTCGAGTACGACAATCTGACCGTCGAACCAGCAACGATCGCGCCCGGTGCCTCCGCCGTGGTCAGCGTCGACGTCACCAATGTGGGCGATCGTGACGCCGACGAGGTCGTTCAGCTGTATATCCACCAACGGTACGGAAGTGCCTCCCGGCCCGTCAGGGAGCTGAAGGGCTTCCGCCGGATGTTTGTGGAGGCGGGAGAGACCCATCGGGTGGAGTTCTCACTCACTCCAGCGGAGCTGCGTTACTGGAACGCGGGCACGTCGTCGTACGTGCAGGACGCCACGACGTTCGACGTTGGCATCGGTGGCGACTCCACCGTTCCGCTCGACGGGTCGCTCTCGGTGACCCCGTGAACGCGCAGTCCACCGCGCTCGGATGGGCGGTCGTCGGGACCGGTACGGTTTCGCACGCGGTCGCCTCCGACCTCCGTCACGTGGAGGGAGCGCGGCGGGCCGCAGTCTGGTCCAGAGACGTCCGCAAAGCTCACGCATTCGCGCAGCAGCAGCAGTTCGACCGCGCCTACGTCTCCTTCGACCAGCTGATAGCCGCGCCCGACGTCGACATCGTCTACCTCGCAACCCCCCACGCCACGCACACCCCGTTCGCCCTCGCAGCACTCGACGCCGGCAAGCACGTTCTCATTGAGAAGCCGATCGGCGTCGATGCGGCAGAGGCGCGCACCATTGCGCGGGCCGCGCGTGCGAACAAGCGTTTCGCGATGGAGGGCATGTGGATGCGGTTCAGCCCGGCCTACATCGCGCTGCGTGCCGAAGTTGCGAGCGGTGCGCTCGGGGACATCAGCTCGGTCCGGGCGACTTTCGGGCTGCCTTTCGGCGCGAAAGACTCACCTGCGTGGAGCGCCGACCGTGGCAGCAGCACCCTCCTGGACCAAGCGATCTACACCGTTACCCTCGCCCGCGACATCCTGGGCGAACCAGCAGGCATCGTGAGCAACGCAACCACACGCGAGGACGGCGTGGATCTCTCCCTGCATGCCACCCTCCTGTTCGACGGCGGACGCTTCGCCCAGCTGGCGGCCTCCATGGTGACATATATCGATCCGACAGCATCCATCAGCGGCACAAACGGCTGGGCGACTCTGGCCGCACCGTTCTGGGCGACGGATCGCTTCCGACGGCACTCCGGCGACTTCGGCGACGCCTTCGATGCGCCCGTCGACCGTGTCTTCCCACAGGAAGGGCACGGCTACGTCCCCATGCTGCGCGCCGTGCAGGTCGCGGTGACGGCGGGGCTGACCGAGCACCCCCTGCACCCCCTGACCGACAGCATCGCGGTCATGGATGTCCTGGATCGCATCCGATCCTCGTGGCTGCCCGCCACCTCCATCTGACCCGACGTTCTCAACTTCGGACGCCACCTGAAAGGCAGCAATGACTCGCTCACCCTTCAACTCGAACTGGTCGTACCGGCCGAAGACCAGCATCTTCGCTGACGTTCACGGACAATCCTCCGCCGGCGTGTCGATCAGGTTGCCGCACGACGCGATCATCGGCCTCGAACGTCGCGCCGACGCGCCCAGCGGCGCAGGCGGGGCATTCTTCCCGGACGGCGCCTTCGAATACCTCACTACGCTCGACGTGCCGCTGGGCTGGGCGGACAAGCACGTCGCACTGGAGTTCGAAGGTGTCTACCGGGACGCGATGGTCTACGTCAACGGCGCGTTCATCGCCCAGCGTCCCAACGGGTACGCCGCCTTCGTCGTCCCCCTCGACGGGTTCCTCGAATACGGCGCTGAAAACACCATCCGGGTCGACGCCCGCACCCACGCCGACTCCCGGTGGTACACCGGCGCCGGTCTCTACCGCGAAGTGCACCTCTGGGTCACCGAACGCGTCCACGTCGCCGAACACGGTGGAGTGCGCATCACCACCCCAGACGTCGACGAGGACCGGGCTGTCGTGGCGGTCACCACCCGCCTCGACAACACCGGCACCCTCACCCGCACCGCCACGGTGATCACCGAAATCCTCGCCCCGAACGGCGACGTCGTGGCCGCCGAGAGAAGCCCGGTCACGACCCTCCCTCAGTCCACTGGCGTCATTCGGCAGCGGATGTACGTTCCGCACCCTCGACTGTGGAACGTCGACACGCCGGCCCTCTACGTCGCCCGCACCACCGTCGAAGGGATCTCGTATGACCCCGAAGTGCGGCACACATCGTTCGGCATCAGGAAGCTGCAATTGGACCCCCAGAACGGGCTCCGCATCAACGGCGACAGCGTGAAACTGCGCGGTGCGTGCATCCACCACGACAACGGCATCCTCGGCGCCGCCACGTTCGCCGACGCGGAAGAGCGTCGCATCAAGCTCCTCAAGGAGGCTGGGTTTAACGCGATCCGCAGCAGCCACAACCCGATCAGCGTCGCCATGCTCGAGGCGTGCGACCGGCTCGGGATGCTGGTGATGGACGAGACCTTCGACATGTGGGCGGACTCGAAGTCACCGTTCGACTACTCCCTCGCGTTCCCGGAGTGGTGGGAACGCGATGTCGAAGCCATGGTCGCCGTGGACTTCAACCACCCCAGCGTCATCATCTACTCCATTGGCAACGAGATCCCCGAGACCGGCCACGCCGTCGCCAGCCAATGGGGACGCAAACTGACAGAGAAAATCCGCGAACTCGACGACACCAGGTTCATCACCAACGGCATCAACGGATTCGTGTCCGTCCTCCGCGACGTGCCCGCTCTCACCGAAGCCGCAACATCCGAAGCCGCCGCGGCGTCCAGCCTTGAGGCAGCTGCAGCAGACGGCGGAGTCAACGCGCTCATGGGCAGCGACGACGATTTCATGGACCAGCTCGTGGGCTCGCCGCTCGTCACCGCCGCGACCGCTGAATCCTTCGCGTTGCTTGACATCGTCGGGCTGAACTACGGCGACGTCCGTTACCAGATGGAGCGGGATGCGCACCCCAACCGCATCGTCGTAGGAACCGAAACCTTCCCCTCCCGGATTGACCGGAACTGGAAACTCGTCACCGAACACCCGCACGTCATCGGCGACTTCACCTGGTCCGGCTGGGACTACCTCGGTGAAGTCGGCGTCGGCCGGGTCAAGTACGCCGGCGACGCCGACGAAGACTCGTTCGACGGCGCATTCCCCTGGCTCACCTCCTGGTCAGCTGACCTCGACATCACCGGGCATCGCCGCCCCATGTCCTACTACCGAGAAACCGTCTTCGGCCTCCGCACCGACCCGTACATCGCAGTTCGCCGCCCCGCCAACCACGGACGAGCGTTCACGCTCGGACAATGGAGCTGGACCGACGCCGTCTCCAGCTGGAGCTGGAAAGCCCCCACCGGCTCACCGATGATCCTCGAGGTGTATAGCGACGCCGATGAGATCGAGTTGCAACTCAACGATCACGTCGTCGCAAGGACCCCCGTCGGAACCAGACGCGCACTTGTGGCGGACTTCGAGATCCCGTACGAACCCGGCACCCTCACCGCCGTCGCCTTTCAGGGAGGCATCGAAGTCGGCCGATCCGTGCTCCGCACCGCTTCAGGTCCGACCCTCATCGACGCGCGAGCTGACAAGGCGACCACGCCGTTACGAGACGGTGCGCTCGTCTTCGTCGCGATTGAGCTGCGGGATGCCGACGGGAACCTCGTCAACGACGCAGACCGACCTGTCTCCGTTACGGTGACCGGCGCCGGCTCGCTCGCCGCCCTCGGCAGCGGACGCCCACGAACCTTCGAGCGATTCGACCAACACACACACAGTAGCTACGACGGCCGACTGCTCGCAGCAATCCGACCCGACAGCATCGGAATCATCAACATCACGGTCGACGCCACAGACGCAACGACATCGGCAATCCAAATCGACGTACTCCCGGATAACGGCGCACTGCCGATAACCGTGCGTCCTGACTCTCTCGAATCGATCCCCGCATGAACGGAAACCATATGCCCAACCGCCTCGACCAGAAGACGATCATCGTCACCGGCGCCGCATCCGGCATCGGCCGGGGCACCGCCCTGAGGCTGCTTGCAGAAGGAGCCACCGTCGCAGCTATGGACCTTAGCGCGGCGAACCTCGACACTCTGAGCCAAGAAGTCGCACCCGCAGATCGCCAGCGTCTGCTTTTGGCTGAAGTCAACATCGCCGACGAGAGTTCGGTACGGGACGCCGTCGCAGACATCATCAGGCGCGCCGGGCAACTGAACGCAATCGTAAACGCAGCTGGAATCCTGTACGCGGACCACACCCACCAGATGACTCTGGACAGGTGGAACCGTCTTGTCCAGGTCAACCTGACGGGAACGTTTCTCATGGTCCGCGAAGCGCTTCCTCACCTGCTCAACACGCCTAACAGTGTGATCGTCAACTTCGCGTCGACCTCGGCCTTCTTCGCCCACCCGTACATGGCAGCCTACGCCGCGACAAAAGGGGCCATCGCAGCGTTCACACACTCGATCGCGATCGAGTACGCGAAGAAGGGTCTGCGCGCGGTAAACGTCGTTCCCGGTGGGATCCAAAGCGGAATTACCAACAACATCATGCACAGCCTTCCGGGCGACATCGACTGGAGCCTGCTGGAGAACAATCTCCAGGCGCGGCTCAACGATGGAAGTCAGGGCACGCCCGCCGATGTCTCCGGTGTCATCGCGATGCTGATCTCCGACGACGGCGCCTTCATCACCGGCACCGAGATCCGTATCGACGGTGGCGCACACATGTAAGCAACCCTTTTGTGGTTCTTGGTTGATGCCGTCGACGTCACAGGATCGTCGAAGCCGTCGACGGCATCGACTTCTGCGCGATTCCACGGAAGGACAAACGGGTCGCGCGATCATCATGGTCAGACGTTCGAAGCCCCCCACGCCGCTCCAGTTACTCCGGAGCGGTGTCTCTGGAGCGTCAGGCGTAGGTGTTGTGCACGGGCCACCCGTGTTCACCCTTGTAGACGTCGAAGACGTAGCTCTCGCCGGCGTCGTCGGTGCCCTGGAAGCGCCACCCGTAGAGCGGGTGCGGTTTCTCGATCGGCACGGACCAGATCGAGTCGCGGATTCTTGTCGGCATGTCGGTGACGCGCCAGCGCTTCCCCGCGAAGACCATCCGAGCGGGGATGTCGTTGACCATCCACAGCATCACGAGCTGTTCGAGTGTTTGCGCGTTCATGGGTTAACATCATCGAATACATATTCGAATGAGGCTAGAGTGCGAGCGTGCATGTGATCCAGCTCGCCCGCTCGCAGTGGCTCGCGGTGCACAACCACTACCGCGCGCGGTTCCTCATCGTCGAGGGGCCGCAGGTGTTGCGTGAGACGGGTGAGACGATGGTGAAGCACCGCGTCGAGTGGTGGGCGCCGGATCCGAAGAACCGGCACGTCGTCGCCGTGTGTGACGGGCTTCTCGCTGCGGAGAGCTGGTGCCGTGACGAGATCCGCCGCGCCACCGAGGAGAAGGCGAAGATCTCGGCGTCGGCCGCGCGTGACGGGTTCTGATCGCGTGGGCACGAGCCAGCGTGAAGCGGACGCGGCCGCCGACCACTTCCTGCTGAAGATCGCGCGCGCGAACGCGCCTGCTCGTGCGTAAGCCCGTCGATCTCGACGGTCGGGTTGCCGAACGGGAGTCCAGACTTCAGGCCGCCCGCGTCGAGAGCGTCGCGCAGCTGGTGCTCCACGGTGACCACGTGATCGCTGGTGAAGTGGCGGACCCATGTCGGGAGCTCCCCGTCGACGTCGATCTCCAAGAGGGGGAGCGTGCGTGCAATGTCGCCCGCGATGACCTGCGCGAACTGGGTGATCTCGGCGGGCCGGCGATCACGCCACGCTCCCCCAGGGCGACGCCGATGTGTCCTTCGAGGTCAGCGACGGACCACGCGGAACGGCGCTGCTCGACGGCTGCGAGCACGTCGCCGCGGAGCACGGCCTGGTCGAGTTCGTCGAGTGTGATGCGCTCCGGAGCAGAGACGGCGGTGAACCCGTCGACCTGCAGGCCGGCGTCGCGCAGCTCGTCGATCCACTTCTGTTCCGGGTGCTCCACGGACTGCCGCTTGCGGGGACGTTCGTGCGCCGACGCTCGCTGATCCCATTCACGGCGCAGCTCACCGCTCGGCTCCTGGCCGGTGTGTTCGCGACGCCACTCGGCCTCGAACGTCACGACGTTCCGCTCGATTTGCTGCGCACGCTTCGACAGCGTGCGAGCCTGCTCGTGGAGGTTGGTCACCCGGCCGGTGGCGACGCCGAACTCGAACCCAGCATGTGCAAGCGCCTGCTGCAGACCGGCATGCGAGTTGATCGTCGCTTCCCCGACGCCACGGAGTGTCCGACGATTCGTCCGGAATCC
This sequence comes from Microbacterium sp. 22303, assembly GCF_052045265.1. Classification (NCBI taxonomy): domain Bacteria; kingdom Bacillati; phylum Actinomycetota; class Actinomycetes; order Micrococcales; family Microbacteriaceae; genus Microbacterium; species Microbacterium sp. 22303. The sequence continues at coordinate 674,366 of NZ_JBQEOQ010000002.1, forward strand.
TCACAAAAAGGGAGCGCGGAGCGGATCCGCTCTGGTTGGATGACCTGGTGCGAACGACTGCTGACGACACCGGCTTCCGGCCCGGAGCGCTGATCTGGCTCGCCGTCGCGACCTTCTCGATGGGGATCGACGGCTATGTGCTGGCGGGTCTGCTGCCTCAGATCGCGACCGATCTCGACGTCGATGCGGCGGCCGCCGGCCAGCTCATGAGCGTGTTCGCGGCGACCGGCGCGATCGCCGGGCCCGTGCTCGGTGCACTCACCGGGCGGTGGGAGCGCAAGGCGACGATCGTGCTGTCCCTCGGCGTCTTCGTGCTCGGCAACCTGATGGTGGGGCTCGCACCGACCTACTTCTGGGCGATGAGCGGCCGGGTGATCTCCGCGCTCGGGGGTGCGCTGCTGAACGCCGTGATCGGCTCCTACGTCATCGCGCGCACTCCCGAGCAGTACCGTGGCCGCGCACTCTCGCTCGTGATGGGCGGGTTCCTGTTCGCGACCGCCCTCGGCGTGCCCGTCGGGCTGGTGATCGGACAGACCGACTGGCGGATCCCGCTGTTCCTCGTGGTCGGCGTCGGGGCCGCCGCGCTCGTGGGGATCCTCATCAAGGTGCGATCGCTGCATCTGCCGCCGCTGTCGCTGCGCCAGGCGCTGAGCCCTCTTACGCGCCCGGCGATCCTGGCCGTGCTGCTGGTGCCGATGGGCCTCATGTGCGCGAGTTATCTCTGCTTCACCTACGCCACGCTCATCCTGGGTCCGCGGATCGGCGAGGGGTACCCGATCATCGGCGCGCTGTTCGGCTACGGCATCGTGAGCCTGGTCGGCAACATCGTCTCGGGGCGCGTGACCGACCGCCGGGGTCCGGTCGCCGTGCTCACCGTCATCGTCGCCACGGTACTCGCCGCCGCGCTGCTCGGCTGGGCGGGGCTCATGCTGCCCGGCATCGCCGGAGCCGTCGCCGGGCTCGCCTGGTTCCTGGTCTGCGCGTTCTTCAACGGTGGATCGGGCGTGGCGGCGCAGACCAGGCTCGCCACGATGGTGCCGCCGGCGGTCGCCGCCCTCGTGCTCGCGCTCAACAACAGCGCCATGATGCTGGGCAGCGCACTGGGCAGCGCGCTCGGCGGACTCGCGCTCGCCGAGGGCGCCCTGCCGGATCAGCTCCTGCTGCTGTCGGGCATCGTGCTCGCGGTGACGCTCGGGGTGCAGCTCATCACGGCGGTGGCGCACCGGCGCCGCTCCCGCGTGCTCGTCGAGGTCGGCCCGATCGGCTCGGGGCCGGTCGGCCCCGCCGAGCCGCCGATGGGCGCGGTCGAGCCCGCCTGAGGGCGCAGGTCTGCGGCGCCGTGACCGAGGCCGGGAGCGCGCATCCGCGAGACTGCAACTGAGTCGCGAGACTGCGCGACAATCGTGCAGTCTCGCAACAGGGTTGCAGTCTCGCGGTCGGGAACGGCCCGGGGCCGGCTCCGGAGTCGGCCACAGGGGCGCGCCAGAAGGGCGGTCCGCCGCAAGGAGCGGGCTCAGCCGATCGTGTACCAGGCCGCCGCGTTCGGCGGCAGCACGGTCCCGGAGCCCGGTGCGCTGTGCACCACGACCGCGGCACCCGCGGGGAGCGGCAGGGGTGCCTCGCCGAGGTTCGCCGCAACGTGCAGGTCGCCGCGCCGGAACGCGACCGCGTCGGATCCGAGGTCCTCCCACACGAGGGATCCGGATCCGAGCCCGCGCTCCTTGCGCAGTCCGAGCAGCGTCTTGTACAGCTCCAGCGTGGAGCCGTCATCGCCCTCCTCGGCGGCGCGCGCGTGCTCCGCCCACTCCGCCGGCTGCGGCAGCCACGAGGCGCCGGTGTCGTTGAAGCCGTACGACGGTGCGGTGCCGCTCCACGGCAGCGGCACCCGGCAGCCGTCGCGCCCGTAGCGCTCGCCGCTCGTGCGGAACCAGGTCGGATCCTGCCGGAACTCGTCGGGGATCTCCATGGCCTCCGGCAGGCCCAGCTCCTCGCCCTGGTACAGGTAGGCGGATCCGGGCAGCGACAGCATCACCGTGCTCGCGGCGCGGGCGCGGGCGAGTCCGACCGCGCGGTCGGGCTTGGGCTCGTCCCGCGGACCGATGCCGTCGCCCTGCGGGTTGTCCCATGTGAGCGCCAGGCGCGAGGCGTGGCGCACCACGTCGTGGTTGGACAGCACCCAGGTGCTCGGCGCGCCGACCGCGCCGAACGCGTCGAGGGAGTCGCGGATCACGGTGCGCAGCTCTTCGGCGTTCCACGGCGTCATCAGGTAGTTGAAGTTGAACGCCTGGTTCATCTCATCGGGGCGCACCCAGAGCGCGATCTGGTCGAGCGTGGGCATCCATGCCTCGGCGCACAGGGCGCGGTCGCCGTCGTAGGCGGCGAGCACATCGTGCCAGTCGCGGTAGATCTCGTGCACGCCGGGCTGGCCCCAGTACGGCACGTCCTCCTGGTCGCCGCCCATGGAGTCGGCGCCCTCGTCGGGCGTGTAGTCGGGCAGCCCCGCCTTCTTGATCATGCCGTGCGCGACATCCACCCGGAAGCCGTCGACACCGCGGTCGAGCCAGAACCGCAGCACGCCGCGGAACTCCTCGCGCACCTCCTCGTTCGTCCAGTCGAAGTCGGGCTGGCTGGTGTCGAAGATGTGCAGGTACCACTGGCCGGGCGTGCCGTCGGCCTCGGTCACGCGGGTCCACATGCCGCCGCCGAACACGCTCTGCCAGTTGTTGGGCGGCAGCTCGCCGTGCTCGCCCTTGCCGTCGCGGAAGATGTAGCGGGCGCGCTCGGGGCTGCCCGGGGCGGCCTTCAGCGCCTCCTGGAACCAGCGGTGCTGGTCGGACGAGTGGTTCGGCACGAGGTCGACGATCACGCGGATGCTGCGGGCGTGCGCTGCGGCGAGCATCGCGTCGAAGTCCTCGAGCGTGCCGAACAGCGGATCCACTCCGCGGTAGTCCGAGACGTCGTAGCCCGCATCTTTCTGCGGACTGGGCATGAACGGGCTCAGCCAGATCGCGTCGACGCCGAGCTCCTGCAGCGCATCCAGCCGGGAGGTGATGCCGGGCAGATCGCCGATGCCGTCGCCGTTCGCGTCGGCGAAGGAGCGCGGGTAGATCTGATAGATGACGGCGGTGCGCCACCACTCGGATCCGGGGGCGGACTGCTGCTCGATCTCGGCCATGCGATCAGGGTACCGGGAGGGCGGCGGATCCCGGAAACTCGCGGATCGAATCGGTTCGAGCGCCTGGCCCCGCCGCGCCGGAGAGCTACCGCGGTCGAGTCGGTGTCTCGTATTCAGGTTGGATTTCGCAAATCCGCGGAATTCGGATCCGGGAACAGCCGATTCGGTGCATCCATCCTGAATTAGATACGCGCCGACGAGCCATACGCGCGGACGACGCGACGGAAGGCGAGCGGGAGCGGCTCCGGATTCCGCATCGGTCACTGCGGAATCCGCCATGTCACCGGGGGATGAGGTTCGCCGGCTCCTCGCCCGCGAGCATGCGGTCGATCTGGGTGCGCACCAGCGCAGCGATACGCGGATTCATCGCGGTCGAGGCGCCGCCGACGTGCGGGGTGAACAGCACGCCGGGGGTGGTCCACAGCGGGTGGCCCTCGGGCAGCGGCTCCGGATCCATGACGTCCAGGGCCGCTCGAATCCGGCCGTTCTCGGCGATCAGGGCGTCCGTGTCGACGAGTGTGCCGCGGCCGACGTTGACGAGCAGCGCTCCGTCGGCCATACGTGCCAGCATGTCCGCGTCGAACAGCTGGTGCGTGGCGGATCCGCCCGGCAGCGACAGGATGACGATCTCCGCGTCGGGCAGGAGCGTGGGCAGGTCGGCGAGCGCGTGCACGGCGATCTCGCCGACGCCCTCGACATGCTCGGTGCGGGCGGTCTGCGCGACCGCGGTGATCGAGGTCTCGAACCCGGCGAGGCGTCGGGCCACGGCCTTTCCGACGCCGCCGATGCCGACCAGCAGCACGCGGCGATCCGCGAGGCTCGAGGTGAACGCCCGGTCCCACACACCCGCGTCCTGGGCGCGCACGAACCGCGGCAGCTCGCGCTGCGCGGCGAGGGTCAGCGCGAGGGCGAGCTCGGCGGTCGCCGGCTCGTGCACGCTGGCGGCGTTCGCGAACGGCACGCCCGCGGGCACCTTGTCGATCACGGCTTCGTAGCCGATCATCTGGCCCTGCACGAGGCCCACCTCGATGCCGTCCAGCGCGGAGAAACGCTGCCGGCCGAGGTACGACGGCACCACGATGTCGATCCGAGGCGCGGGCGGGGGTGCGGTCATGTCCCACACCTGCACCTCCACGCCGTCGGGCAGCGGGCCCTGGGCGGCGATGTCGGCGGCGAGTTCGGCGGTGGGGACGGTGACGAGCAGGCTCACCCCTCGAGCGTAGGCCCGTTGATGCACCTCCGGATCAGACCACTCTGCGGCGGGTGGACTTTCCGCTGTGCCGCGTCGTGCACTCGGCGATCGTCGGGCGCACGATCATCGCAGGTGCCGCCGCCTCGACGCTGCCGTCGGCTACGACCCGTGCGCCGCTCCAGAACGACGAGGTCCGACGCGCGGCCGTTGACAAACGTCGTCTGTATACATAATACTGAGTGCGTCCCGACCTCCGATCTGCCCTTCAACGACGAAAGAGGTGGCGCCATGCCCCGCTCGAACCCTCGACTCCTGCGCACGCTCGCGGCAGTGTCCGCCGGCGCACTCATGCTCGGTCTCGCCGCGTGCAGCGGCGGCTCCCACGGCGGCGGCTCGGCCGCCGACGGCAAGGCCACCGTCGTCTGGTCGACGTGGGGCAGCGCGGACGAACTCAAGCGTTACCAGGACTTCGACAAGGAGTTCATGAAGCGCCACCCCGACATCACGGTCAAGCTGCAGCCGGTCGCCGGCTATGACGACTATCACTCCAAGCTCCTCGCACAGCTGACCAGCAACACGGCGCCCGATGTGTTCTACGTGGGCGACGACATGATCGGCCAGTTCGTCGGATCCAACCGACTGATGCCGCTCAAGAGCCTCATGAACGGCTCGAAGAGCCAGAGCAAGGTCGACGACTTCTCGCCGGGCCTGTTCGGTGCGGCGGAGAAGGACGGCGAGATCTACGCCGCTCCGAACGACTCGAACCCCGACGTGTTCTGGTACGACAAGGAGGCGCTCAAGGCCGCGGGCGTCACCGACGACCCCGCGACCCTCGCCGCCGAGGGCAAGTGGACGACGAGCGCCTTCCTGGACATGAACAAGAAGCTGCACGACGCGGGCCTCACCGGCACGATGTTCTGGAACTACTGGGCCACGCAGTGGAGCTGGCTGAGCTCGCAGGGCGTGTCCGCGCCCTATGACAAGAGCGGGAAGTTCGTCGCGAACAAGGACGCCGACGCCGTCAAGGCGCTGGATCAGTTCGGATCCCTGTTCCAGGACAAGACGTTCCTCGTCGCCGACACCCTCCCCGACGGGGCGGGCGCCGACAGTGTCTTCGTCGCGCACAAGGCCGGATTCTTCGTGCAGGGGCGCTACACGATCGGCACCGTCGAGGGCGCCGGCGTGAAGGACTCGTACGACATCGCGCCGTGGCCGACGCCCGACGGCAAGGCTGCGCCGACCGGCGTCGCAACCTCGTTCCTCGCGATCAACAAGGGCACCAAGGTCAGGGACGCGGCGTTCATGTTCTGGACCGAATTCCTCTCGGCCGAGGGCCAGACCCTTCGCTTGCAGGGCGGCGGCAACGCGGTCCCGTCTATCAAGGGTGCCGACAAGGTGGTGCTGGACGGCTACCCCGCGCATGCGCAGACCTTCCTCGACATGCGCGACATCGGCTTCGTCAACTACCCGACCGAGGCGCGCCTTCCCGGCATCCGCGGCGGCATCGGCGACCAGTTCCTGGCGCTCTACCAGGGCAAGCAGGATGCGCAGGCCACGCTCGACGCGGTCGGCAAGCTGGTCCAGGACGGCAAGTGAGCATGAGCGCACCGTCGGTGAGCACCCGGGCGTCGTCATCGACGGCGCCCGGGTGGCGGCGCGAGGCCGCTTGGCGCCGTCGCGACCGGCGCTGGGGATACGCCTTCGTCGGGCCGCAGCTGATCGGCATGGGGCTGTTCGTGGTGGTGCCGTTCCTCGCGAGCCTCGTGCTCGCGTTCGCGCATTGGGACGGCTTGTCGGATCTCAACTGGGTCGGTTTCGACAACTTCGGCGCAGAACTCGCGGATCCGCTCTTCGGCCGCGCGATCCTGAACACGCTGCTCATCGCGATCATCACGGTGCCGATCGGCCTCGCTCTCGCCGTGACCATCGCGGTGGCGCTCGAGAAGCTGAAGACCCGCACGCTCTACCTCGTGCTCTTCTTCGCGCCGGTGGTCACTTCGACGGTGGCGGTCGCGATGATGTGGCAGCAGATGTTCCGCGCGGACGGCGTGCTGTCGTCGGCCATCTCCACCATCTTCGGGATCGCGCCGCCGGACTGGCTGCAGGATCCCCGGCTGGCGCTGATCGCGGTCTGCATCGTGACGATCTGGTCGTCGCTGGGCCTCAACGTGATCATCTTCCTCGCCGGGCTGCAGAACATCTCGCCGTCGGTGATCGAGGCGGCGCGGATCGACGGGGCAGGAGCCTGGCGGCTGTTCACCGCGATCCGGCTGCCGCTGCTGTCGCCGATCGTCTTCTTCTCCTCCGTGATCGCCTTCATCTCGTCATTGCAGACCTTCGACACGGTCTACGTGCTCGTGCGCAACGCCGGTCCGGACAACGCCACCCGCACGATCGTCTATCACATCTACGACCTGGGCATGAAGAAGTTCGACTTCGGCCTCTCATCGGCCGCGAGCATCATCCTGCTGCTGCTGACCCTCGTGATCACGGGGATCCAGTTCGCCGCGCAGAAGAAGTTCGTCCACTACGAGGATGACCCCGCATGAGCGTCGACACCACGCGCATCACGACCGGCGGACACGCGCCCGCCACCGACTCCACGATCGCCCTCGTCGCGCCCGGCCGGCGGATCCGCCCTCGCGCCGCGGGCAAGGGGCGCCGCCGGCTGTCCGCCACGATCCTGCACGTCGTGCTGATCGTCGCGGGGCTCGGAATGGTGTTCCCGTTCGTGTGGATGCTGCTGACCTCGTTCAAGACCCTGCCGCAGCTGCTCAAGAACCCGCTCTCGCTGCTGCCGAGCCCGTGGACGTTCGACAACTACGTCCAGGCGTGGAACGCGGTGCCGTTCGCGCAGGCCTATCTGAACAGCGCATACATCGCCGTGCTCGTCGTCGCCGGCACACTCATCACCGCGTCGATGGCGGGCTACGCGTTCGCCCGCATCCGCTTCCGCGGGTCCAAGGTGCTGTTCATCGTCTTCCTCGCCACGCAGATGATCCCCAAGCAGGTCACGCTCATCCCGTTCTACCTGCTGATGTCGCAGCTGGGCTGGGTGGATTCGCACCTCGCCCTGATCATCCCCGGCATGATCGCCAACCCGTTCGCCGTGTTCCTCATGCGCCAGTTCGTGCTGTCGCTGCCACGGGAGCTCGAGGAGGCCGCGCTCGTGGACGGGGCGGGTCGGATCCGCACGTTCTTCCAGGTGATCCTGCCGAACCTCAGGCCGGGTCTCGCCGCGCTCAGCATCATCGTCGCCCTCGACGTGTGGAACTCCTTCTTGTTCCCGCTCGTGCTGCTCAACACCCCCGATCTGTTCACGGTCCCGTTGCTGTTGCAGTCGTTCCAGGGTCAGTTCGGCTCGGTGAACTACGGGCTGGTGATGGCCGCCTCGGCGATCTCCACCGTGCCGATGCTGATCGTGTTCGTGATCGGACAGCGCCGGATCCTGAACAGCATGGCTTCCTCCGGACTCGGAGGGCGCTGAGGTGACGGATGGTGGGGCGCCGTCCGCCGCAGAGCTCGCGCTAACCGCGGGTCGTCACCTCGATCTGGTGACGGCCCCGTTCACGATGCCGCGCTCGCGCCTGCTGGTGTTCCGCGAGAGCGACGGCGTGCGCGTGCACACGTCCGAGTACGAGCGGAGCCTCGACCAGTGCCGCGTGCTCGACCGGCTCGAGGTCGTCGACGGCGCCGGTCACGTGCTGCCGGTCGCAGACGTGCAGCCCCACCGGATCCGTTTCGCCGGGGTGACGCTCACCTTCGACGGGCTGCGCGCGCTGAGCATCGGGGGCGACGCCTCGGCTCGCGTGCGCCTGGTGTTCCCGGATGGGAGCACGGTCGAGCAACCGGTCGGATCGGGCCTGCGCATCGACGTGGCCGACCGTGGTGCGCTCGTCTCCGCACAGCCCGCCGCGGCGCACGAGGATGCGCTCGCGGTGCTCGAACGGGAGTGGGACGCCTGGTTCGACCGCTGCCCGCGGGTGCGCGAGGACCTGCAGGACATGGCCGCGTTCTGCTGGTGGGTGCTCGGCGCGAACATCGTGGAGCTGCCCGCCCTCGAGGGCGCTCGTGCGATCGTGCCCTCGAAGATCGGCTACGTCGGGCTCTGGCAGTGGGACGCGTACTTCATCGCGGTCGGGCTGCGCCACGGCGACCCCGAGCTCGCCAGGGAGCAGCTCGAGCTGGCGTTCCGGTTCCCGCGCGAGAACGGGCAGCTGCCCGACGTCGTGCACGAGCAGGGCGTGCTCGCCACGAGCGACGACCTGCCCGAGTCCGACCGGGCGACGCTGCGGCGCGCGCGCTCGCAAGTGGCGGATCCGACCGCCCCCGTGCCCCTCACCAAGCCGCCGCTCGCGGCCTGGGCGCTGCGCAAGGTGCTCGAGGCCGAGGATGCGCCCGAGTGGGCCGCGGCACAGCTGGAGCGCGTGATCCGCTCGCAGGACTGGTGGTTCGCAGGGCCGGAGCGGAACGGATCCGACCTCGACGGCGACGGGCTGCCGGAGTACGGCCACCCCTACTCCTCCGGCCTCGACGACAGCCCCGTCTTCGACGGCCCGATCCCGACCACGGCGCCCGACCTCGCCGCCTACCTCGTGCAGCAGGACCGGGAGATCGCCGCGCTCGCGGCGCGCTTCCTGCCCGGTCATGACGTGGCGCCGCACCTGGCCCGCGCCGAACGTACTGCCGCGCTCCTCATGGAACGGCTGTGGGATCCGGCCGAGCGGCGCTTCATCGCGCGCGGCCCCGGATCCGGCGACGATGCGACCGGCCACGACGGGGAGCGCATCGCGAGCGACACGGTCGTGGGGCTCATGCCGCTGCGGGTGGAAGGGCTGCCGCAGGACGCCCGCACCGCCCTGATCGAGGCGATCGACGATCCGCGGCGATACGCCCTGGAGTGGGGGCTTCCGACCGTGTCCGCGGCGGATCCCGACTTCTCCTCGGAGCGGATGTGGCGCGGCCCGATCTGGATCAACACCAGTGCGCTCATCGCCGAGGGCCTCGAGACCGCGGGAGAGCCCGAACGCGCCAGGGCGCTGCGCGAGCAGACCGTGCACCTGGTGATCCACGGCGGTGGCCCGCACGAGTACTTCAATCCGCGCACCGGCTTCAAGGCCGAGCACGCGACGACGGCTTTCGCGTGGTCGGCTGCGCTGTTCATCGACCTGGCGGTCGAACTCAGCCGCTGACACGCGAAACCCCCACAGAGAGTCGAAACCCCCCCTCACAGGCGCGCAAACAGGAGGGGGCTTCGACGCTCCGTGGGGGTTTCGACGTCTTCCGGTGCCGATGCCTGCATCGGTGGAGTCGGTCTCTTCCACCCTGGTGTTAGCGTAACCACGCGTGTACTGTATTCAATACACAATTCTGACGAGGAGGTCATGATGAAGCGACGCGGCATGCTCGCGCTGGCGATCGGGGCGACGGCGGCTATCGCCCTGTCCGGATGCGCGTTCGGAGGCGGCGCACCCTCGAGCGAGAAGAAGCTCACGGCCGAGGGCGGCGCCACAGGCACGATCACGATCTGGTCGTGGGACGTTGCCGCGACCGCGCTCAAGCGGCTCGGCGCCGATTACGAGAAGGCGCACAAGGGCACCACGATCAAGGTCGTCGACATCGGCTACGACAACGCCTACGACAAGATCTCGGTCGGGCTGCAGGCCGGAACCGGCCTCCCCGACCTGATCACGCTCGAGACCGACCACAACCAGAGCTACCTCACGCAGTTCCCGAAGGGCTTCGCCGACCTCTCGCCTGTGCTCGGCGACAAGAAGGCCGACTTCGACCCGTTCAAGTGGTCGACCGGCACCGACAAGGGCGGCGCGCTGCGCATGGCGCCGTGGGACTCCGGCACGGTCGGGCTGTACTACCGGGCCGACTACTTCCAGGCCGCGGGCGTGGATCCCTCCGCCGTGAAGACCTGGGATGACCTCGTCGCCGCGGGGGAGAAGATCAAGGCCGCCACAGGGCACACGCTGCTCACCGCCGACCTCTCCTCGGGCGGATCCCTCTCGATGTACCTGCAGCAGCAGGGCGCCGGCTACTTCGACGACAAGGGCGACATCACGGTGAACTCGCCGGACGCCGTGCGCGCGCTCACCCTGTTGCAGACCATGCAGCAGAAGGGGCTCATCACCAACGCCAAGGGCTGGGACGCGAGCGTCACGAGCGCGAAGGACGGCGACTCCGCCGTCACCCCCGAGGCGGTCTGGTGGATCGGCACCCTCGAGGGCGAGGCGCCCGAGCTGAGCGGGAAGTACGCCGTGCGCGACCTGCCGGTGTTCGATGACCACAGCGCCCCGACCTCGAACAACGGCGGATCCGGTCTCGCGATCCCGGCGCAGGCGAAGAACCCGCAACTCGCAGCCGACTTCCTGGCCTACGTGCTGGCGAACGCCGACAACCAGTCGAGCATGATGCAGAAGGAGGGCCTCTTCCCGGCGTACCTGCCGGCGCTCAAGGCTGACTTCTTCGAGCAGCCGAGCGAGTACTTCGGCGGGCAGAAGGTGTTCCGGACCTTCGCACAGCTCACGCCGAAGATCCCGTCCATCGCCTTCACCTCCGACCAGTCGGTCGCGAGCGACGCCGTCACGAACGCCGTCGGCGCGGCGGTGCTGAACGGCGAGGACCCGAAGAAGGCGCTGGACGACGCGGCCGCCCAGATCGCGAACTCGACCGGTCGCAAGATCGCGGGCTGACATGACGGTCGCCACAACGCGGCGGCCTTCCGCGGAGGGGAACCGTGACGAGAACCGTCGCGACTCCCCTCGCACGGGCCAGCGCTTCGCCGCGCGCATGCAGCGCCCAGGGCTGTGGTTCGCCCTTCCGGCGGCTGCCCTGCTCGCGCTGTTCTTCGCGTACCCGCTCGCCGTGTCGCTGCTGCAGAGCTTCTTCCGCACCTCGGGCGGCGTGAGCACCTTCGTCGGACTCGACCAGTACGCGCGGATGCTCCGGGATCCGCTCGTACTGAAGAGCCTGGGCAATGCGCTGCTCATCCTGGTCGTGCAGGTGCCGATCATGATCGCGCTCGCCGTGGGCCTCGCCTACCTGCTGAATCAGGCATGGCTGCGCTTCCGGGCCGGGTTCCGCCTGCTCACCTTCCTGCCGTCCATCACGACGCTCGTCGCGTACTCGGTCGTGTTCCGAGTGATCATGACCACGGACGGCGGCATGCTGAACCAGTTCCTCGCCCTGTTCGGCGCGGGCCCCATCGATTGGCTGAACAACGAGTGGTGGGCGCGGGTGGCGGTGATCGCCTCGATCACCTGGCGCTGGACCGGCTACAACGTGGTCATCATCCTCGCGGGCCTGCAGTCGATCCCGCCCGAGCTCTACGAGGCGGCACGCATCGACGGCGCGGGGCGCTGGCAGATCTTCCGGCACATCGTCGTCCCGCAGCTGCGGCCCGTGCTGATCTTCACCAGCGTCACGTCGACGATCGGCGCGCTGCAGCTCTTCGATGAGAACTTCATCCTCACCGGGGGCGGCCCGAACAACGCGACTCTCACTCCGGTGCTCTACCTGTACAAGATCGGCTTCCAGCAGTTCGACTTCGGCTACGCGAGCGCGATCGCCTGGATGCTCGTGGCACTCACCGGGATCATCGCCGTGATCCAGTTCCGCATCATGAGGGAGAAGCCATGACGACCCAGCTGATCACCACCGGCCGCGGCCGGCGCCTCGGGCAGCCCGCGGACCGAGGCGGCGAGCCGCTGCTGCGCAAGATCGTGCTGCGGGCGCCGGTCTACGTGGTCATGATCGTGGCGAGCGTGCTCGCACTCATTCCGTTCCTGTGGATGGTCATCGCCTCCACGCACAAGACCAGCGACTTGTTCGTCACGCCGTTGCCGCTCCTGCCCGGCGGCGAGTTCTGGCAGAACCTCGGCCGGCTGCAGGAGAGCATCGGCTTCGGGCAGGTGATGCTCAACAGCGTGCTCGTGTCCGTGGTCTACACGGTGTTCAGTTCACTGGTCAGCATCATGTGCGGATATGGGCTCGCGACGTACCGGTTCCGCGGACGCGGCGTGCTGCTGGGTGTGATCCTGGTCACGATGATGATCCCGATGCAGGTGCTGCTCGTGCCGCTGTTCCAGATGATGGCCAGCGCCGGATGGATCGACAGCTACCAGGCGCTGATCGTCCCGTTCCTGGCGAACGCGTTCGGCATCTTCCTGATGCGGCAGGGGTTCCTCGACTTCCCGACCTCGCTCATCGAGGCGTCGCGGATCGACGGCGCGAGCGAGCTGCGCGCCTTCTACCGGATCGTGCTGCCGGTCGCGCGCCCGCAGATCGCGGCGCTCGTGATCTACACGTTCATCAGTCAGTGGAACTCGTTCATCTGGCCCCTGCTCATGCTGAACAGCGAGGACAGGTACACGGTCCCGGTCGCGCTGAACACCATGATCGGCCTCAGTCGGGTCGATTACTCCGGGCTCATGCTCGGATCCTTGCTGGCGACGCTTCCGCTCTTCGTGCTGTTCCTGGTGTTCCAGAAGCAGTTCGTGGCGGGCCTGCTCGGGGGAGCCGTCAAGGGCTGACCCGGCGCGCGCTCGCCGCAGCGGGCGCTCGCCACGGCCCGGAGCAGCCGGCGGATGCGCGTATCGCCGGCGGGGCAGTTCGGGCCCGCGTCAGGCGCTGAAGTACGCGCTCGAGGAGTTGTCCAGGATCCGCTGCATGCCATGCATCCAGTTGATCTTGAGGGCGTCGATCGCGGCCGGCACGTCGCCGTCGGCCAGGGCGTGCGCGATCGCGGCGTGCTCGGCGGCGACCCGGTCGATCTTCACGTCGTCCGCGACGAGAAGGGCCTCGTAGCGGTGGAAGGATCCCCGCACGCTCTCGATCACGTCGAGCAGCCGCCGATTCGGGCAGACCGAGAGCATGACGGCGTGCCACTCGTCGTCCTTGGTCATCACGAGGGCGTGCTCGACATGCTCGTCGGTGAAGGCCTCCGCGAGCTCGACGAGCCGCGCGCCGACGCGCCGCAGCTCGTCGACGGGGCTCAGCTCGAGGGCGAGGCTCTCCAGGGTCGCCATCACGGGGGCGAGGTCCTCGAACTCGCCGGCGCTGAGGGGCACGAAGCGGAAGCCCTTGCCGTTCTCGCTCGTGATCTGCCCCTCGGACTCCAGGGCGATCAGGGCCTCCCGCAGGGGGGTGCGGCTGACGCCGAGCTCGGCGGCGAGCTGCACCTCGTTGATGCCCTCGCCGGGCTTGACCTGTCCGGCGCGCATGCGGGTGAGCAGCTCCTCGCGCACCTGGGAACGCAGGTTCTTGCGTTCGATAGCCATTCGTTCTCCCCTTCGGCCGGTGCGGTCAGCCTACGGCTTGACCGGATCCAGCATTCGCCATACGCTTGCTGTATACAGAATACATTGAACAGCGTTTCTGTACAGACTCAGGGAGGAGCCGTAGTGGCCCAGCATCTCGACGACGAGCGGATCCGGGAGGTCCGCATCGACGCCCTGGCGTTCGGCGGCGACTACAACCCCGACCAGTGGTCCGAGGACGTCTGGCGCGAGGACATCCGTCTCATGCTCGACGCGGGCGTGAACATGGTGAGCCTGCCGATCTTCAGCTGGCCGCAGCTCGAGCCCCAGCCGGGCGTCTACGACTGGAGCTGGCTGGACCGGATCCTGGATCTGCTGCACGAGGCGGGGATCCGCATCGACCTCGCGACCGCGACCGCGACGCCGCCGTCCTGGCTGCTGCGGGCGCACCCCGAGATGGCGCCGTGGGACTCCGACGGGCACCGCCTGGAGTTCGGATCCCGGCAGACCTACTGTCCGTCCTCACCGATCTGGCGCGAGAACGTCGCCAGGATGACGCGTGCGATCGCGGAGCGCTACGGCGAGCATCCGGGCCTGGCGATGTGGCACATCTCGAACGAGTACGGCGACCACGTGTCGCGCTGCTGGTGCCCCGAATCCGCTCGGCACTTCCGTCGCTGGCTGCAGGACCGCTACGGCGACCTGGACGGGCTGAACGAGGCCTGGGGCGTGAACGTGTGGGGCCAGCGCTACACCTCCTGGGAGCACATCGAGACGCCGAAGAAGGCGCCGGGACCGATCAACCCCACCAAGCTGCTGGACTTCGAGCGGTTCTCCTCCGACGCGATGCTCGAGCTGTTCCAGATCGAGATCGATGTGCTGCGCGAGGTCACCCCCGACATCGCCGTGACCACGAACTTCATGAGCATGTTCCGCGATCTCGACTACTGGCGCTTCGCCGAGCGCGAGGACGTGGTCACCGATGACGCATACCCGGATCCGATGGATCCGACCTCGCACGTCGGTGCCGCCCTCAACTACGGGCTCATGCGCGCGCTCAAGGGCGGGCGGCCGTGGCTGCTGCTGGAGTCGTCGGCGAGCGCGACCAGCTGGCGCGACGTGAACGTGCCGAAGGCGCCCGGCAAGATCCGGGTGGAGAGCCTGCAGGCCGTGGCGCACGGATCCGACGCCGTCATGTTCTTCCAGTGGCGCCAGGCGAAGTACGGCCAGGAGAAGTTCCACTCGTCGATGCTGGGTCACCGCGGCGAGAAGTCGCGCAGCTTCCAGGAGACGAGGGCGCTCGGACACGAGCTGCGCCGGCTCGAGCCCGTGCGCGGCAGCCGGGTGCGCTCGCGCGTGGGCCTCGTCGTGGACTGGGATTCCTGGTGGGGCTCCAGTGCGCTCGAATCTCTGCCCTCGCAGCGGCTGCAGTGGGCGCAGCAGGCCCGTGCCTGGCACCGCGCGCTCTACACGCTCGGCCACCCCGTCGACGCCGTGCGCGTGGGCGGGGAGGCGAGCGGCACCCCGTTCGACCGCTACGACGTGATCGTGGCGCCGAACCTGTACATCCTCGAGGAGTCGCAGACGGCCGCGCTGCGTGCCTTCGTCGCCCGCGGCGGAACGCTCGTCGTCGGCCCGTTCTCCGGCGTCGTCGACAGCACCGAGAAGGTGCACGACGGCGGTGCCCCGGGTCCGCTGCGCGACCTGCTCGGCATCGAGGTCGACGAGCAGTGGCCGATCGCGGACGGGCTCGTCGAGCATCTGGCCTACGCGGGTGCCGAGCTCGCCGTGCCGCACTGGGGCGAGTGGATCGAAGCGGGCGACGACGTCGAGATCCGCGGGGCGTACACCACCGGCGAGCTCGCGGGACGGCCCGCCGTCACCCGGCGTCCGCACGCCGCGGGATCCGCCTGGTACGTCAGTGCGATGCTGCAGCCCGAGGGTCTGGTCGCCGTGTTCCGCGACATCATCCGCGCGGCGGGCCTGCCCGCCCGCGACGAGGTGTCCGTGCAGGCCGAGGCCGTCACGCGCTCGGACGACACGACCGACTACACCTTCCTGCTGAACCACGCGGCCGACCCCGTGACCTTCCACCTGCCGGTCGCCGGCCTCGATCTGATCACCGGATCCGAGACCGCGGACACCGTGACGCTCGATGCCTACGGCGTCGCCGTCGTGGCCACGCCGCGCGCCGCGCAGATCCCTTTCCTCACCCTGACCCATACCCCGCGGCCCACCCCGGCCACCCCGTCGAAGGAGCTGGCATGACGCAGACGTTCGTGCACCCCTACATCCCGAACTCGGCGCCCGAGATCCGCGCCGAGATGCTCGCCGCCGTCGGCGCCGCCTCCGTCGAGGATTTCTACGCCGACGTGCCGGAGGACCTGCGCCTGCGCCGTCCGCTGGACGTTCCGGCCCCGCTGCCGGCCGAGCAGGACCTCGCCCGGCACGTGCGGGGGATCCTGGCGCAGAACCGCACCACCGAGGAGCGTCTGAGCTTCCTCGGCGCTGGCACGTACAACCACTACGTGCCGGCGGTCGTGGACGAGGTCATCCGCCGCAGCGAGTTCCTCACCGCCTACGCGGGGGAGCCCTACGAGGATCACGGCCGGTTCCAGGCGCTGTTCGAGTACCAGTCGCTCATGGCCGAACTGCTCGCGATGGACGTCGTGAACGTGCCCACCTATGACGGCTACCAGGCCACGGCCACGGGCCTCGCGATGGCCGGCCGGCTCACCGGCCGCGGCCGTGTGCTCGCCGTGAGCGACGTGCTGCCGGAGAAGGACTCGAAGGTGCGCGACTACACGCGCGCCGGCCTCGAGATCGAGCGGATCCCCGTCGTGGGCGGCATCGCGGACGTCGCGACCCTGCGCGCCCGGCTCGGTGACGACGTCGCGGCGGTGTGGATCGAGACGCCGAGCTTCACCGGTGCGGTCGAGACCCGGTTGCGCGAGATCGCCGGGGCGGCGCACGCGGCCGGGGCGGTCGTCGTGGTCGGCACCGACCCGATCGGCTACGGCGTGCTCACCCCGCCCGCGCTGCAGGGCGCCGACATCGTCACGGGCGACATCCAGTCGCTCGGCCTGCACCAGTGGTTCGGCGGCGCGCACGCCGGGTTCATCGCGGTGCACGACGAGCCCCGGTTCGTGATGGAGATGCCCTCGCGCCTGTTCGGCCTGGAGTCCACCGACGTGCCCGGCGAGTACGGCTTCGGCGACGTCGCCTACGACCGCACCTCCTTCGCGCATCGCGAAGAGGGCAAGGAATGGGTCGGCACCGCCGCCGCGCTGTGGGGCATCGCCGCCGGCGTGCACCTCGCGCTCATGGGGCCGCAGGGCATGGCCGACCTGGGCGAACTGCTGCTCGCCCGCACCGCGTACGCCCAGCAGAAGCTCGCCGCGCTCGACGGCGTCGCCCTGGGTGACGACGCGCTGCACTTGCGCGAGTTCACGATCCGCTTCGACACCGCTCGCGCCGCCGACGTCGTCACCGCGCTGCGCGCCGAAGGAATCGAGCCCGGCGTCGTCGTGGACGAGCACACCCTGCTCGTCTGCGTGACCGAGGCCACCTCCGCATCCGACATCGACCGCCTCGCCGCCGCGCTCGCGACGGCCATCGACACCGAGGAGCAGGCCGCGTGACCCTTCCCGTCGCCCCCAAGCAGAGCCCCCGCCGGTTCCAGCAGGCCAGCTGGGACGAGCCGATCGTCTTCGAGCTGTCCACGCCGGGCGAGCGCGGCGTGCTCGTGACGCCCGTCGAGCCCGCCGTGCGCGAGGCGGTCGGCGATGTCGTCGCCGCCCTCCCCGAGGGGATGCGCCGTCCCACGCCGCCGGCGCTGCCCGAGATCGCGCAGATGCGCGTGCTCAAGCACTACCTGCGGCTGTCGCAGGAGAACCTCGGATCCGACCTCAACGTCGACATCGGTCAGGGCACCTGCACGATCAAGTACTCGCCCAAGATCAACGACCAGCTCATCGAAGTGCCGCAGCTGCGCGCACTGCACCCCGCGCAGGATCCCGCCGACACGCAGGGCGCACTCGAGACGATCTGGCGCCTCGAGCGGCTCATGGCCGAGATCTCCGGCATGGACGCCGTCTCGCTCGCCTCCCCGGGCGGATCCGCGGGAATCTGGACGAACATCGCGATGATCCGCGCCTACCACGCGTCGCACGGCGAGGCCGAGCAGCGCGACGAGGTCATCACGACGATCTTCAGCCACCCGTCGAACGCGGCCGCGGCCAAGGTCGCGGGGTACAAGGTCATCACGATCTACCCGGACGCCGACGGCTACCCCGACCTGGCCGCGCTCAAGGCCGCGCTCTCGGAGCGCACCGCGGCGATCATGGTGACCAACCCCGAGGACACCGGCATCTACAACCCCGCGATCAAGGAGTGGGTCGACGCCGCGCACCAGATCGGCGCCCTCGCGTCCTACGATCAGGCCAATGCGGCCGGCATCCTCGGCATCACCCGTGCCCGCGACGCCGGATTCGACGTGTGCCAGTTCAACCTGCACAAGACGTTCTCAGCGCCGCACGGCAGCGGTGGTCCGGGAGCGGCGGCCAATGCGGTCAGCGCCGCCCTGGCACCGTTTCTGCCCGGCCCGCGCGTGGAGCGGGTAGACGGACGCTTCGTGGTGCGCGAGCCCGGCGAGCTGTCGATCGGGCACGTCGCCCCGGCGCACGGGGTCATCCTGCACGTCGTGCGGGCGTATGCGTGGATCATGGCGCTCGGTGCCGAGGGCATGCTCGAGGCCTCGCAGATCGCGGTGCTGAACAACAACTACCTCCTTAAGAAGGTGCTCGAGATCCCCGGGGCGTCCGCACCCTACGCGACCGGTCGCCGCCGTATCGAGCAGGTGCGGTACTCGTGGCAGGAGCTGTTCGAGGAGACCGGAATCTCCTCGGAGGAGATCGGCATCCGGATGGCCGACTACGGCTTCCACTACTGGACGAGCCACCACCCCTACGTCGTGCCGCAGCCGTTCACGCTCGAGCCCACCGAGTGCTACTCGAAGGCCGAGATCGACGAGTACGTCGCGGCGCTGGCGCAGGTCGCGCAGGAGGCGCGGGAGAACCCCGAGCTCGTGCGCACAGCGCCGCACAACCAGACCGTGCACCACACGCACCACGACGACCTGGACGACCCCGAGCGCTGGGCGATCACCTGGCGCGCGTACCGCCGGAAGTACTTCGGCGAGGTGCCGGCCGGTCCCGCGGAGAGCGCTCTGCCGGACGGCGAGCTCGCCGTCGCCACGGTGGGAGCCTGATCGCGTGATCGGACTGGTCGTCAACCCTGTCGCCGGAGTCGGCGGGCCTGCGGGTCTCGCCGGCTCCGACGGTGCGGTCGTGCAGGCGCGGGCGGCGGAGCACGGTTCCCTCCCGCGGGCGCACGAGCGTGCCGTGCAGGCGCTGACGATCATCGCCCGCTCGCACCCCGCGGAGTGGATCCTCACCGCCGCCGGGGCCATGGGTGGCACCGCCGTGGCGGAGGCGGGGCTCGAGCCGGTCGTGGTCTTCACGCCGTCCTCGGCCACGACCACGCCTGACGACACCGCCGCCGCGGTCGCCGCCGTGGCCGCGGCCGGCGCATCGCTCGTGCTGGTGGCAGGAGGCGACGGCACTCTGCGCGATGCCGTGCGGGGGCTGGGCCCGTCGTCGGGGAGCCCGGGTGCGCCGGCCGTCCTGGGCATCCCCGCTGGCGTCAAGATGTACTCGCCGGTGTTCGCGGTCACGCCGGTGGCGGCCGGATCCCTCGCCGCCGACTGGCTCGGGCCGGATCCGGTCGCCACTGCCGAGCGCGAGGTGCTCGACGTCGACGAGGCGGCACTGCGCCGCGCCCGCGTCGAACCCGCGCTGTACGGCACGCTGCGCGTGCCGCAGCGCCTCGGGCGAACCCAGGCGCGCAAGGCGCCGACCCCGGTGAGCGAGGAGGCGGCCGTTGCCTCGGCCGCACACGCGGCGGTGGCTGCGATGCGGCCGGGCATCCGCTACCTGCTCGGCCCCGGTGGCACCACGGCGCGGATCGCCGCCGTGCTCGGCATCGCGAAGACCCCGCTCGGCGTGGATGTCGTGCTCGACGGGCGCCTCGTCGCTGCGGGCGCCGACGAGCACCGGCTGCTCGAGGAGGTCGCCGCCGGTCCCGCGCAGGCCGTGGTCACCGTGATCGGCGGCCAGGGCTTCCTGCTCGGCCGGGGCAACCAGCAGCTCTCCGCGCGCGTGATCCGCGCGCTCGGGCCGGATCCGCTCCTCGTCGTCGCCCCCGAGCAGAAGCTCGTCGACCTCGGCGGGCGCCCGCTCCTCGTCGACACCGGCGATCCCCACGTCGACGCCTCCCTCGCCGGACACATCCGCGTCATCACCGGCGCCGCAGCCGCCGCGTTCTACGCTGTCGCCGCGCCCGAAGCCTCCGTCCCCGTCTGACCCGATCCCGCCCCCTCTCGGTCTCCGAGCACCGCACGAAACCCCGGTCCCTGAGCACCACACGAACCCCGGTCCCTGAGCCTGTCGAAGGGGCCGCACCGAACCACCGACCCGCAAGGAGCATCCCATGCGTCTGCAGAACAAGAACGCCATCGTCACCGGAGGCGCCGGCGGCATCGGCCGCGCCACGTCCCTCGCCTTCGCGGCCGAGGGTGCCAACGTCGCCGTCGTCGACCTGAACGCCGAGGCCGCCGAAGCCGTCGCGGAGGAGATCCGCGCGGCCGGCGGCACCGCTGTCGCGATCGGCGCCGACGTCTCCAGTGAGGCCGACATCGAGCGCGTCGTGGCCTCGGTCGTCGACGGATTCGGCGGCGTCGACGTCGTCTTCAACAACGCGGGCATCATCCGGCGCACCACGGCGGTCGAGACCACGGTCGAGGAGTGGGACCGCGTGTTCGGCGTGAACGTGCGGGCGATCTTCCTGATGTGCAAGCACGTCGTGCCGGTTATGGCCGCGAACGGCGGCGGATCGATCGTGAACACGGGATCGGGCTGGGGCCTCAAGGGCGGCGGTCAGGCGATCTCCTACTGTGCCTCGAAGGGCGCGGTCGTGAACATGACCCGGGCGCTCGCGATCGACCACGGCCCGCAGGGCATCCGCGTCAACTCGGTCAATCCGGGCGACGTCGACACTGGCATGCTGCGCGACGAGGCGCGCCAGCTCGGTCAGGACCAGGCCGGCTTCCTCGCCGAGGCTGCGGAGCGCCCGCTGAACCGGATGGGCCAGCCCTCAGAGATCGCCGCGGCGGTCGTCTGGCTCGCGAGCGACGAGTCGTCGTACGTGACCGGATCCGCCCTCGTCGTCGACGGCGGCGGCATCGCCTGAGCCCCGGCGGGCGCCTGGGTGCACCGGGCACCCCGGGGCCCTGGGTACCCGGTGCCTCAGTGCGCCCGGGTGCGCCCGTGCGCCCAGGTGCGCGTTTCCCTCCCCGTGTCGTCTTTCCCTCCCCGTGCAGACGCCACTGCGGGGAGGGAAAGACGGCCAGGGGAGGGAAACAGGACGGGATCGGGGTCTCGTCGCGAGTGGGATCCGGGTCGGGCTCCCATCCAGCCTGGTCGCGTAAAATCGTGACAATGACCGACGCCCCCTCCGACGCTCCGTCGACGCAGAGCGACCGCAGCGCCACGACAGGCGGCGACGCCGGCGGATCCGGCATCGACCCGGCCGACCTCGCGACCACCCTTCGAGTGCTCGCCGAGCTGCACGGGCTCGAGCAGGATCACCCCGACTTCATCACCGTGCGCCGTGCGACCGCGGCCATGTTCAAGGCCGCCAAGCGGGTGCGCCGCCGGGAGATCCGCGATGCCATCGCCGAGGCGGACAAGGCCGTGATCGCGGCGACCGCGACCGGCGCCCCCGACCGCATCGACGACGAGACCCGCGGCCTGGATCTGGCGTCCAGCGTGGTCGACGCTCCGATCGCGGGGGAGCTGCTGAAGCCCCGCAACTGCTACATCTGCAAGCAGTCGTACACGACGGTCGACGCGTTCTACCACCAGCTCTGCCCCGACTGCGCGCGGTTCAGTCACGGCAAGCGCAACGCCCGCACCGACCTCACCGGCAAGCGCGCGCTGCTCACCGGCGGTCGCGCGAAGATCGGCATGCACATCGCGCTGCGCCTGCTGCGCGACGGCGCGCACACCACGATCACCACCCGCTTCCCGCGCGACGCGGTGCGCCGGTTCGCGGCTCTCGAGGACTCGGCCGACTGGCTGCACCGGCTGCGCGTAGTCGGCATCGACCTGCGCGACCCGGCCCAGGTGATCGCGCTCGCCGACTCCGTCGCGGCCCAGGGCCCGCTCGACATCCTCATCAACAACGCCGCGCAGACCGTGCGCCGCTCGCCCGGCGCGTACTCGCTGCTGGCCGACGCCGAGCTGCAGCCGCTCCCGAACGGGCCGCTGCCCGAGATGGAGACCTTCGGGCACACCGCGGATCCGCACCCCGAGGCGCTGCAGGCCTCGGTCGACGCGCACCCGCTGCTGTCGATCGCCTCCCTCGGTGGCACGATCGCCGAACAGGGTGGGCAGGCGCTCACGGCCGAAGAACTCGCCCGGCTCGCGATGGCCCCCGGATCCTCCTCGCTCGCGAAGCACGCGGACGGCACCGCCATCGACGCGGGCGGCCTCGTGCCCGACGTGAACCGCGTGAACAGCTGGGTGCAGAGCGTGGACCAGGTGGATCCGCTCGAGATGCTCGAGGTGCAGTTGTGCAACACGACCGCGCCGTTCCTTCTGATCAGCCGGCTGCGTCCGTCGATGGCCGCGTCTGCCGCGCGGCGCAAGCACATCGTGAACGTCTCGGCGATGGAGGGTCAGTTCTCCCGCCGGTACAAGGGACCGGGGCACCCGCACACGAACATGGCGAAGGCGGCGCTGAACATGCTGACCCGCACCAGCGCCGGCGAGATGCTGGAGACCGACGGGATCCTGATGACGGCGGTCGACACCGGATGGATCACCGACGAGCGCCCGCACTACACGAAGGTGCGTCTCGCCGAGGAGGGCTTCCACGCCCCGCTCGACCTCGTCGACGGCGCCGCCCGCGTCTACGACCCGATCGTGCGCGGCGAAGCAGGCGAGGACATCCACGGCGTGTTCCTGAAGGACTACGAGCCCAGCCCCTGGTGATCGCTCGCGTCCGGTGATGCGTCGCTGAGCCGGCCATTCTGCAACGGTCGAGCCGCGGTGCTCCACCGGTGACGGGATCCGCCGCGGTACTCTGAGCGCACCGGATCGCGGGTGCGGACCCGCCCGATCGAGCGAGGAGCACGACGATGGTTCCTGAGATCAACTACTGGGCGGTACTGCTGGCGACTGCGTCGAGCATGGTCGTCGGATCCATCTGGTACGCCCGCGGTGTGCTCGGCACCCGCTGGGCGCGGTTGGCCGGCGTGGACCTCGACAACCCCAAGGGCAACCCTGTGCTGGCCATCATCGCGACGGTGATCGTGAGCTTCGTCACGGCGTGGGTGCTCGCGGGGGCCACGGCGATCGCCTGGCACTTCTACGGCGGATCGTTCTTCGTCTCGGCGCTGGTCACCGCAATCACGCTGTGGATGGGCTTCACGGCGGCGCGGTTCATCACGCACGACGCCTTCGAGGGGCGCCCCAGCTCGCTGACGGTGATGAACATCGCGCACGAACTCGTGACGGTCGTCGTGATGGCCGTGCTCATCGGAGTCTGGCCGCCGGCACTCGGCTGACCTCGGCGCGCTGTCGGCTGTGCCCGCGCGCCTGCCTCCCGGGGCTCCCGAGGGCCCGAGCGACCCCGCGCGCCCCGGCTGAGCCGCGCCTCAGTGCCGGATGGCGTAGCGGTGCAGCGTGACGCCCTGGTCATAGGCGGCCTGCTCGAGCAGGTCGAGGATCACCGGATCCCGGGTCTCGCCGGGGCGGGGCTCGTCGAACAGCGGGCGACCGGATCCGAGGATCGCCGGGTGCGTGAACAGCAGCAGCTCGTCGAGCAGGCCGGCATCGAGCAGCGCCGTGGCGAGCGTCGCTCCGCCGACGCCGATGGCGCCATCGGTCTCGGCGCGGACCTCGGCGAGCCGGTGGACCGCATCCTCGCCGATGACACGCGTGTGGAATGGCGCCTCGGTGCGCGTGCGCGAGACGAGGATCTTCGGCTTGTCGGTCCAGATCGCCCCGTACTCCTGCATGAACTCGGGCAGCGACCGGTTGTCACGCGCCGCGGGCCAGTACGACTCCATGATCTCGAACACGCGGCGGCCCTGCACCATGAGCGCGAGGTCTGCCGCACGCCGGTTGAACTCGCGGTGCAGCGGTTCATCGATCCGCATCCAGTCACCGCCGCCGTCCTCGCCGGGAGCGGCCTCGATCTGCAGGTCGAGGGACACGTTCATCCAGTACACGAACCGGCCGGCCATGCGCTTCTCCCATCCTCGGGGACGGGTTCGACGCTAGCCCCGGGGATCCGCGGACGCAATGGATACGGATCCGTCTCGGGGCCGGCAGGCGCCATGGATCCGGATCCGCCCGGGGGTTCAGCGTCCTCCGCAGCGTTCACCCCCTCCCGCGTCGACACCTCCCCGTATGGACGTCGCTCAGCGGGGGTAATGACGCGGCGAGGGGGTGAGGGCGAGGTGCCTGGAGGGGCGCCGCGATCGCGGGCTCGTACGAAGAATGAGTCGTCCCCCTCAGCACGACCTATGGACCGTGCTGAGGGGGACGACTCGGAAGTAGAAAGAGAAAGGGGGCGGATTACGCCGCGATGCGGGCGACCGCGGCGATCGCGCTCGTGAAGAACGGCAGGCCGTCGACGCCGCTGCGCATGGCGGCGGATGTATCCGGGCCGAAGCCGGGCTCGGTGGCGTGCTCGGGGTGCGGCATGAGGCCCACGACGTTGCCGGCGGGGTTCGTGAGGCCGGCGATGTCGCGGAGGGATCCGTTCGGGTTCACTCCGGCGTAGCGGAAGGCGACCAGGCCCTCGCCCTCGATGCGGTCAAGGGTCTCGTCGGAGGCGATGTAGCCGCCCTCGGCGTTCTTCAGCGGGATGATGATCTCCTGGCCGCGCGTGAACTCGTTCGTCCAGGCGGTGTCGGCGTTGGTGACCGTGAGCTTCTGGTCGCGGCGAACGAAGTGCTGGTGGTCGTTGCGGATCAGGCCGCCGGGCAGCAGGTGCGCCTCGACGAGCATCTGGAAGCCGTTGCAGATCCCGAGGATCGGCATGCCCTTGGCAGCGGCGTCCTTGATCTCGGTCATGATCGGCGAGAGCGCGGCGATGGCGCCCGAGCGCAGGTAGTCGCCGTAGCTGAAGCCGCCGGGCAGGATCACGGCGTCCACGCCGTCGAGGTCGTGCGAGCCGTGCCAGAGGGCGACGGGCTCGGCCCCGGCGATGCGGACGGCGCGCTGCGCGTCGCGGTCGTCGAGGGATCCGGGGAAGGTGACGACCCCGATCCGAACGGTCACTCCGAGACCTCGATGCCCACGACGTCCTCGATCACGGAGTTGGAGAGCACCTCTTCGGCGATCCGCCGGGCCTCGGCGAGCACGTCGTCGGTGACCTCACCGTCGACGGTGAGCTCGAAGCGCTTGCCGATGCGGACGTCGCTGAACGCGGTCACGCCGGTGCGGGCGAATGCTCCGGAGACGGCCTTCCCCTGCGGGTCGAGCAGTTCGGACTTGGGCATGACGTCGACGACGATGGTGGGCATTCGAGGCTCCGAAATGTCGCGGGCGGGGGCAGAGGCCAGTCTATCGCGCGGAAACAGGGCCTCCGGTCGGGGTTCGCGGAGCCGGGCCGGCGGGCAGGCTCGAAGGAGTCGGGCCGGGCAGCGGGCTCGCGGCGTTGCCCGTCGACCGAGCGGGTCGGCCCGGGTCAGCTGCGGAACACGGTGTGCACGTCGCCGACGACGTCGCGGCCGCCCAGCCCGTCGATCTCGAAGAGCACCGAGATCCCGGCGACCGTGTAGCCGAGCTGCTCGACGATCTTCCGGCCGGCGGCCAGCGTGCCGCCGGTGGCGAGCACGTCGTCGATGAGTAGGATCCGGGATCCGGCGGGCAGGTCCTCGTGCATTTCGATGGTGGCGGTGCCGTACTCCAGCGCGTAGTCGACCGACGCTGCCGGCAGCGGCAGTTTGCCGGCCTTGCGGATCGGCACGAAGCCGGTCCCCGCCTCGATCGCCGCGGCCCCGGCAAGGATGAAGCCGCGCGCCTCGATCCCCGCAACGACGTCGAAGGCGCCGCGGAACGGCGCGACGAGAGCCTCGGTCGTGGCCTGCAGCGCCTCGCGGTCGGCCAGCAGCGGAGTGATGTCGCGGAACAGGATGCCCGGCTCCGGGTGGTCCGGGATCGAGCGGATGAGCGATTCGGCACGGACGAGCGCGGGCGATGAGGTCACCGCACCAGGCTACGCGGTGCAGTGCCTCGTGCGGGGGCGTCTGAAACTCAGTCGAAACCGGAACTTGCGGCGGCGAACGGCGCCAAGCGGCACGGATCGACTGAGTTTGGCGCGGCTCGCCCCCGGACGGTGCGGTGAACGGGTGAGGGATGTACTGCGGAGAATCCGCTGAGCGCTGTTGACAGTCGTGGGAGCGCTCCCATAGCCTGTCCGGAATGCGCGGCAACCCGCCGACGACCCGCGCGCACCGCCTTGAAGCCGCCACCATGAAGGAGCGTCCGCCCGCATGAGCACCGTGGATCCGTCCGCCCGCCGATTCCCCGACGGCTTCCTGTTCGGTGCCGCCACCGCCGCCTACCAGATCGAGGGCGCCGCCTTCGAGGACGGCCGCACCGCGTCGATCTGGGACGCCTTCGCCCGCGTGCCGGGCGCGGTGCACGACGGCGACACCGGCGACGTGGCGTGCGACCATTACCACCGCTATGCCGATGACGTGAAGCTCATGGGGGAACTGGGCCTGCAGGCCTACCGCTTCTCCACGTCGTGGGCGCGCGTGCGGCCCGACGGCGGTGCGGTGAACCCCGCCGGGCTCTCGTTCTACGACCGCCTCGTCGACGAGCTGCTCGACGGCGGCATCGTGCCGTGGCTCACGCTGTACCACTGGGACCTGCCCCAGGCGCTCGAGGAGAAGGGCGGCTGGACCTCCCGCGACACCGCGGAGCGCTTCGTCGAGTATGCGCTCAGCGTGCACGATGCCCTCGGCGACCGCGTGCAGCACTGGACCACGCTGAACGAGCCGTGGTGCTCCTCGTTCCTGTCCTACACCGCGGGCGTGCACGCGCCGGGCAGGCTCGGCATCGAGGACGGCATGCTCGCCGCACACCACCTGCTGCTGGCGCACGGCCGCACGATCCGGGCGCTGCGCGAACGGGATCCGCAGCTCGACCTCGGCATCACGCTGAATCTGACGGTCGCCGATCCTGCCGACGCGCGTGACCCCGCCGACGTCGATGCCGCGCGCCGCATCGACGGGCAGTTCAACCGCTGGTTCCTGGATCCGGTCCTCCGCGGCGCCTACCCGGCCGACGTCGTCTCCGACATCCGCGAGGTGGATCCGGTCGCCGTCCGTCGATGGGCCGCCGCGATCCACGAGGGCGACCTCGACACCATCGCCGCGCCGCTGGACTGCCTGGGCATCAACTACTACCACGGCGAACTGCTCTCGGGCACGCCGCAACCGGGCAGCGAGGGCACACCGCACGACGGCGGCGGAGAGGGCGAGAACGCGCGTCGCACGCGTTCGCCGTTCCCCGCCGCCGACGACGTGCACTGGGTCGAGCGCGGGCTGCCGCGGACGGGCATGGACTGGGAGGTGCAGCCCGAAGGCCTCACCCGGCTGCTGCGCCGGATCGGCACGGAGTACGCACCGGGGCTTCCGCTGTACGTCACCGAGAACGGCGCGGCCTACGACGACGTGCTCGAGGGTGCTCGGGTGGACCCTGCGACGGGGCACAGCACAGGCGGCGCCGTGCACGATTCGGAGCGGGCGATGTTCCTGCGCGAGCACATCGCGGCGACCTACGACGCGATCGACGAGGGCGTCGACGTGCGCGGTTACTTCGCGTGGTCGCTGCTGGACAACTACGAGTGGTCGTTCGGCTACAGCAAGCGCTTCGGGATCGTGCGGGTCGACTACGACACCCAGGCGCGGATCGTGAAGGACTCCGGGCGCGAGTACGCCAGGATCATCGCGGCCCGGGCGGTCTGAGACGTGGTCGCCAGGTCTCGCGCCGGTGCCGGACGCATCGGGCCGGCGGCACCGGGATCCCCATCGGGAGAGGGAACCACGGATCGGACGGCGTCCGGACGGGCCACGATCGAGGAGGTCGCGGCGGCGGCAGGGGTCTCCCGGTCGACCGTGTCGCGGGTCGTGAACGGGTCGACCGCGGTGAGCCCGCACGCGCTCGCGGCGGTGCAGGACGCGATCGCCCGGCTCGGCTACGCGCCGAACCGCGCGGCGCGCTCGCTCGCCCTGCGCCAGACCCACGCGATCGCGCTCGTCGTGCCCGAGGACACTCGGCGCTTCTTCGGCGACCCCTACTTCGGCGCGGTCGTCGCGGGGATCAGCGACCGGGTCGCGCGCTCGGACTACATCCTGAACCTGCTGATCGCGAGCGATGACCCGGGCGGCAGGATGACGGGCTTCGTGCGCAACGGAGGCGTGGACGGCGCGATCATCCTGTCGCACCACAACAGCGACGCCTTCGTCGACCGCATCGTCGAGGCCGTGCCGGTCGTGTTCGGCGGACGCCGCACGAACGGCCGTGACGACGACTGGCTCGTGGACGTGGACAACGTCACGGGCAGCAGGCAGGCCGTCGACCACTTGCTGGCCACCGGGCACCGACGGATCGCGACCGTGACAGGGCCGCTGTCGATGGCGGGCGCCGTGGATCGGCTCACCGGCTTCCGCGAGCGCCTCGCCGAGGACGGTCTGGAGCCGTTCGCCGAGATCGCCGGCGACTACTCCGAGGCCAGCGGGGTGCGGGCGGCCCAGGAGCTGCTCGACCGCGCCGCCGAGCCGGGCGGAGGGCTGCCCGACGCGGTCTTCGCCGCCAGCGATCTCATGGCCCGGGGCGTGCTGCGTACGCTCCGCGGCGCGGGCGTGCGCATTCCCGAGGACGTCGCGATCGTCGGCTTCGACGACTCACCCGTGGCCCTGTCGACGGATCCGCCGCTCACCACGATCCGCCAGCCGATGCACGCCCAGGGCGAGGCACTCGCGGGCGTGCTCATCGATCGACTGACCGGATCCGCTCCGCCGCACCGCACGACCCTCGGCACCGAGCTGGTGGTGCGCGGTTCGGCGTGACGCGCGGACCGAATTCAGGATGGATTCGGCTTCGGAGCCGGAAACGCGGCGTGTGGACGTGAACACGGGCGATCCAACCTGAATACGGCACGGAAGGTGTTGGTGTGTTGTGTTGCAGGCGCCGACCGGCGGCGGGCAGCGGGCGGGCAGGCGGTCTGCGGCGTACGACGTCCGCCGGCGGCAGGCGGCAGCCGCCCTGGGCGCGGAGCCATAGCCGATCGGATGATGCGGTTCCGAGCGCGGCGTTCGTAGGCTGAGCCCATGCGATCGCGGACCGAGCTGCAGGACGAGAGGCCCCTCGGCGACGGCGTGCGGGGCATTCTCGCTCCCGTGCGATTCGGGCGCGCGCTGCAGGTCGTGCTCATCGCGCTGATCGTGGTGAGCGCGATCCGCTACCTGCTTCGCCACGGCGAGGGCGAGAACGCCGTCCTCGTGCTCGCCGGCGCCGCCCTGCTCACCGTGACCGCCGTACTGCAGGGCCTGGTGCCGCGTCGCGGCGTGTGGCCCGCGGCATGGGCGCTCGTGGCGTGCGCGCTCTGGGCCGTGCTCACGCTGGTCGCGCCGTCGTTCGGCTGGTGTGCCGTTCCGCTCGCCTTCGCGGTGCTGCAGATCCTGCCGTTCTGGCTGGCGACGGCGGCGATCACGGCGATGACCGCGGTCGTGATCGTCGCAGAACTGCGCCTTTCCTCGCTGTTCGACCCGACGCTCGTCGCGGGCCCGATCGGCATCGCGTTCGCCACGATCTTCGCCTACCGCGCACTCGACCGCGAGGCGCGCGCCCGGCAGCAGCTGCTCGACGAGCTCACCGCGACGCAGGCGGACCTCTCCGCCGCGCAGCACCGTGCGGGCGCGCTCGCCGAACGCGCCCGCCTGTCGCGTGAGATCCACGACTCCGTCGGGCAGGACCTGTCCAGCATCAACCTGCTGCTGCAGGCGGCCGAGCAGGGCTGGGAGCGCCGCCCCGACACCGCCAGGGAGCAGGTGCGCTCGGCCGCCGGCACCGCCCGGTCGGCGCTCGACGAGGTGCGCCGCGTGGTGCGCGACCTCGCCCCCGGCGAGCTCGAGGGCGCCGCCGGATCCCTCCCCGCCGCCCTCGCCCGCGTGGTCGAGGAGGCGTCGGGGCGCGGCGTCGACGTGCAGTTCCGCAGCCACGGCACCGCCACGGAGGTGCCGCTGCCGGTGGCGTCGGCCATCATCCGCACGGTGCGCGGCGCCCTCGCGAACGTCGCCGAGCACGCCCGCGCGACCCGGGCCGTGGTGAGCCTGACCGCCCAGCCGGACGAGCTGCGCCTGGACATCCGCGACGACGGGGTCGGCTTCGACGCGCGGCCCGCCGCGATGTCGGCCAGGGCGGCACAGCGACGAGCGGCCGGCCGCGGCCAGGGCATCCCCGGCATGGCGGAGCGGATCGCTCAGCTGGGCGGCGAGCTGCACGTCGAGAGCGCTCCGGGGGAGGGCACGACGCTGTCGCTGGTGTTCCCGCTCAGCGCCGACGGAACCCGAGCGGAGCCCGGATCCGGTGCGAGGACCGGATCCGATCCCGCGGCCGGTTCCGATCTCGCAGCCAGTTCCGATCTCGCAGCGGGTTCCGATCCCGCGAGCGGATCCGACACGAAGAGCGGATCCGACACCGAGAGCGGATCCGACGCGGATCCGCAGGAGGAGACCTGATGACCCTGCGGATCGTGCTCGTGGACGACCATCCCGTCGTGCGCGCCGGCGTGCGCGCGCTGCTCGAGTCGAGGGACGGCCTCGTGGTCGTGGGCGAGGCGTCGAACGCCGCCGACGCCGTGCGGGCGGTCGAGGCCGAGCGGCCGGATGTGGTGCTCATGGACCTCAGCCTGGGTGACGGCGAGAGCGGCATCGCCGCGACCGGGCGGATCCGGGCGCTGCCGGAGCCGCCGGCCGTGCTCGTGCTGACCACCTACGACAGCGAGTCCGACATCCTGCGCGCGCTGGACGCCGGTGCCGCCGGATACCTGCTGAAGGACTCCCCGCCGGATCAGCTGTTCGCCGGCATTCAGGCGGTCCACCGGGGCGAGCCGGCCCTCGCCCCCTCGGTGGCGGCGGTGCTCATGCGCCGTGCCGCCTCGCCGGAGCCGCGCATGACCGAGCGGGAGGTCGAGGTGCTCGAGCTGCTGGCCGATGGGCTCGGCAACCGCGAGCTCGCCAAGGCGCTGTTCGTGTCGGAGGCGACGGTGAAGTCGCACCTCTCGCACATCTACGGCAAGCTCGGCGTCGACACCAGGGCCGGCGCCGTCGCCGCGGCGATCGAGCAGCGCATCATCCGGCGCTGAGCGCGGCGGGCGCAGGGCGCGCTTATCATCGGCGCCGACCCGCCCGGTCGCAGACGCCGAGACGCCCCGTCCCTGCCGTGCACAGCAGGGGACGGGGCGTCGGTCGCCGATCCCCCCAAGAGATCAGCGCCTGCGGTCACCCCCCTGATCGCAGGATCGCCCCGCCGAACAGCGCGAACGCCGTGATCCCTGCGGAGAGGATCACCGCCGCCGATACGCCGGCCACGGCCAGCAGGGACACGCCCTGTCCGCCGAGGCGCTGTCCGCCCAGCCCGATCGCAACTCCCTCCGGTCGTACGATCGGGCCGGTGCTCTCGTCGCGGTACGGCCCCGTGCGTGCCGCGAAGCGTCGGTGCAGCTCTTCGGCGAGCTGCACGGTTCCCTGCATCACGTCCGGTCGATCGAACCGGGTGCTGCCGGGCAGGTACACGTAGGCGCGATCCTCGACGAGTTCGATCTCGGCACCGGATCCGAGATCCAGGATCCGCGCCATCAGATCGGGCGTGAAGATGTAGAGCGCGTCACGCTGATACCCCTCGGGCACCAGCAGCTGGAACGTCGACGCGAAATGGCCTTCCAGATCCATCCGTGCCCCGCCCAGACCCAGGGTGGGCACGATGCTGCGGCGGCGGTTGCGCAGCACGATGTGCGGAACCTTCGCAGGCAGCGGCAGCTCGACGAAGGCGAAAGGGCGCTGCACGGTCGCGGCCTCGTCCCGGCCGCCGACCGAGCGCGCGATGCCCAGCTCGAACGGGATGCGTTCGTCCTCCGACGCGACCACGCCGCGCTCGATCGAGCGGCGCATGCGCGTGAACGCCGAGCCGGGTCGGCGGGTGCCCTGCAGCAGGTCGGCGTAGGCCCACCCGTTGCCCCACGCGAACATCGCCAGGCGCGTGCGGCGGGACAGGCCCACGGCGTACCAGACGAAGCCGACCGCTCCCATCACGCCGTAGAGGGCGCCGAACACGGCGATCAGCGGCACCCGCGCGAGCATCCCGATCGAGCCGAGCCACCAGAGCGCGGCCACGATCGCCGTCGTGAGCAGCAGCACGCCGGCGAGCACCGCGACGAAGCGCCGGTGCAGGGGGATGCGCGCCGCGCGCTCGTAGGCGAGCAGCGTGCGCATTCCCGGTGACGTCCGCAGTGCGGAGAGATCGACCCGGATCGGCTCCGCGGTGCGCGGATCCGTGCTCATACGGCCCTCGCTCACCCGATTCGCCAGGGCAGCGACGCCCACGGCCCGTTGCGCTTCGCGGTCGCGGCCGCCTTGAACTCGGACCAGCCGTCGCCGAACTTGTCGAAGGTCTTCTCGCCGATCACGCCGTCGCTCCAGTGCATGACGCGACCCGTGATGTAGCTGAGGCCGAAGTCGGCCCACGAGGAGAACGCCGGGCGTCCCTCCTCGTTGATGCGGTGGATGATCGCTCGCGCCTCGGGGATGTCGGCGTGGCCCAGCGCGACACCCCAGGTCGCGAGTGCGACGGCCTGGCCGAGCGCGTAGCCGTCGAGCGTGCGGACGTAGACGTCCGGCGTCACGATGTCCTTGCCGACGAGCTTGCGCACCTGCCCCTCGACGCCCTCGATCGCGGCGACGAAGGAGCGGGCATCGCGCTTGTCGCCGCCGGCCTCGATGATCGCGGACGTCCACTCCTTGCTCTTCGGCACGCGACCGAGCCGGCCGGCCAGCTCGGCGCGGATCGCCAGGCAGGTCACCCACACGTCGCGTCGGCGCCGGCCCGTGACGAGACGTTCGATGCCGGCGAGCCACTCCTCACGCGTCGCCACGCCCCACATCTCGACGAGCCGCTTCTTCTCCCCGTCGCTGAGCGCGGACGCGGTCGGATCGTTCCACGGCCCGGACGGCTGGTTCACGATCTGCAGGAAGCCCAGCGCGATCTCGTTCGCCTCGCGGTCGTCGGTCGGGTACGCCTCGGAGGGCTTCACCTTCGCGGCCGGCATGATCCACACGACGAGGAAGAACAGCACGACGACACCGACGATCACCCACACCCACCACTGGGCGAAGAGCCAGCCGATGATGCTGCCGAGGTCGTTCAGATCCACGCGCGCGCTGCCGTGCATGAAGGCGCCTCCAGTCTGGGGGGAATCGTAGGTTGAACACTTGTTCAGTGATTAATGTAGCGAAAGGATCCCTCACCCGGAAAACGGATCCGGAAGGCACGTCGCATGGCACGCTCCCCGGAGCAGAACCGCGTCGCCAGGGAGCGCTCCCGCGAGAGCCTGCTCGAGGCGGCGATCGACGTCTTCGCCGAGCGCGGGATCGACGGCGCGACGATCGCCGACATCACCGGACGCGCGGGCGTCGCACAGGGGCTGGTCAACTACTACTTCGGCGGCAAGGAGCAGCTCGTCCAGGCGGTGATCGACCGCTGGTTCGAGATGCTGCTCGGCATCGCACACGGCGGGGCGGCGGCCGACCCCGGGAGCGCGGCCCGAGGCGAAGAGATCGCCGCGCGGCCTGAGCCCGAGTCGGAGCCGGCCACCGAGCCCGAGCAGCCCGAGTCGGAGCGAGTGCCGCCGCCGTCGGCCGCGTCGCTCCCTCCGGAGGTGCGGCTGGCAGCCATCATCGACACCGCGCTCGGCATGACCGCCGTCGCCCTTCCGTTGCAGCGCGTGGTCATCGCCCTGCAGCAGCAGCCGACCACGCGAGCTCTGTTCGCCGAGGGGGAGCGGCGGCACATGGCAGGGGTCATCGCCGCGGAGGACGCGGTGCGCTCGATCTTCCGCGACCGCGGCGACGCGGATCCGGCGCTCGAGGAGATCATGCTCCGCAGCGTGCTCGACGGCATCGTCGGGCAGCGCATCATGTACGGCGACTCGTATCCGCTCGAGGAGGCGCGCCGCTGGGTGCACCGCCGCTACGGTCTGCCGGAGCCTGAAGCGCCGCTCCCCGGAATGACGAAGCCCACGCCCGGCTCGGGATCCGAGCTGCGGGCGCGGGCTTCGCGCTGAGCAGTCGCGCGGATCAGGCCGGGTCACCGCCCATCGGCCCCACGGCCTCGAGCGGACGGGGGCCGTCCGCACCGGTCTTGCGCAGCCGGGCGATCGCGTTGCCGCCGTGATAGATGATGATCGCCGCCACCGTGGCGATGACGATGCCGCCGAGCATGAAGCCGGAGTCCTTGATCGCGATCGAGAAGCCTCCGACGGCGATGATGAGCGCGACGGCGGCGGTGTACTGGTTGACCGGGCGGGAGAAGTCGACGCGGTTGTCGACCCAGATCTTGATGCCGATCACGCCGATGAGGCCGTACAGCCCGGTCGTGATGCCGCCGAGCACGCCCGCGGGTACCGAGTTGATGATCGCCCCGAACTTCGGGGAGAGGCTGAGCAGGATCGCGGCGATGCCGGCGACCCAGTACGCGGCGGTCGAGTACACCCTGGTCGACGCCATGACGCCGATGTTCTCGCCGTAGGTGGTGGTTCCGGATCCGCCGAAGAAGCCGGCGATCGTGGTCGAGACGCCGTCGGCGATGAGCGCCTTGCCGGTCTGCTGGTTGATCTCCGGGTCCTCGACCATGGTCGCGACGCCGCGCACGTGGCCGACGTTCTCGGCGATGAGCACGAGCACGACGGGGAGGAACATCGCGATGCCGCTCCACACGCTCGGGGTGCCGAAGTCGGGGAAGTGGAAGGTGGGAAGCCCCACCCACGCGGCCTTGTCGACCGCCGAGAAGTCGAGCTCGCCGCGGAAGCCGGCGAAGATGTAGCCCGCGATCACGCCGAGGAAGATCGAGATCCGCCCCAGGAACCCGCGGAACAGCACCGCGAAGATGATCGTGATCGCAAGCGTGAAGGTCGCGGTGACGGGCGCCTTGGCGAAGTTGCCGTACGCGGCGCCGGCGAGGTTGAACCCGATCAGCGCGACGATGGTGCCCGCCAGCACCGGCGGCAGGAACCGGTCCACCCACTTCACACCGGCGACATGCACCACGACGCCGATGAGCGCGAGCAGCACGCCGACCGCGACGATGCCGGCGAGGGCGGCGCTGATCCCACTGTCGCCTCCGGTCGCGTGGGCGGCGGTCGCGGCGGTCACCGGGGCGATGAACGCGAAGGAGGATCCCAGGTAGCTCGGCAGCTTGTTGCGCGTGATCAGCAGGAACAGCAGCGTGCCGACGCCGCTGAACAGCAGGGTCGTCGG
The DNA here is from genome assembly GCF_052045265.1 of Microbacterium sp. 22303. Lineage (NCBI taxonomy): Bacteria > Bacillati > Actinomycetota > Actinomycetes > Micrococcales > Microbacteriaceae > Microbacterium > Microbacterium sp. 22303. The sequence continues at coordinate 709,675 of NZ_JBQEOQ010000002.1, forward strand.
CACCGGGAAGCCGGTGAGGATCGGCACCAGGAAGGTCGCGCCGAACATCGCCACGACGTGCTGCACGCCGATCGCGATCGTGGCGGGCCAGTTCAGGCGCTCATCGGGGTGGACGACGGCGCCGGGTTCGACGGTGCGTCCGTTGCCGTGGATCTTCCACAGGGCCATGCGGGCTCCTCGGGATCGGGGGGAGGGTGCTGTGGAAACCCTATCCTGGGCGTTCCCTGGGAGCAGGGATCCCCGTCGCCCGGCCCCGCCGGCGACACGGCCCCGCAGACACGCGGCCTCGTCGCTGCGCGGCGCCCGGCCGGCCGTTCGCGCCGAAATCAGGAGGAATGACCGAGATCAGGATCCTTCCGCGCGAAACGTCCTGTTCTCGGTCACTTGTCCCGATCTCGGCACGCGGCGGCCGGTACGCGACCCGTCAGGCCGTCAGGCGCTGCAGCAGCTCGGCGTAACGCGCGGCGGTCTGGGCGACCACCTCGTCGGGCAGCACGGGCGGGGTGCCCTGCTTGTCCCAGTGCGCGCTCAGCCAGTCGCGCACGATCTGCTTGTCGAAGCTCGCCATCCGCTCGGCAGGGGTGGATCCGGTCCGCCACGACTCCGCGTCCCAGTACCGGGAGGAGTCGCTGGTGAGCACCTCGTCGGCGAGCCGCAGCACACCGTCGGCATCGACGCCGAACTCGAACTTCGTGTCGGCGAGGATCAGTCCGCGCTCCTCGGCGATGGCCGCAGCCCGGCGGTAGACCGCGAGGGAGGCGTCCCGCAGCTGGGCGGCGCGCTCGGCGCCGACGAGCTCGGCGGTGCGCTCGAACGTGATGTTCTCGTCGTGCTCGCCCATGGGGGCCTTGTACGCCGGGGTGAACAGCGGCTCGGGCAGCCGGTCGCCGTTCTGCAGGCCGGCGGGCAGCGCGATGCCGCAGACGGTCCCGCTCTGCTGGTACTCGGCCCAGCCGGATCCGGTCAGGTATCCGCGCACCACGCATTCGATCGGCAGCATCTCCAGGGACATCGCGAGCATCGCGTGGTTGGCGACCTCGGCCGGGATGTCGCCGTCCACCAGGTGGTTCGGAATCGGATCCGGTCCCTCTGCGAGCCGGTCGAACCACCAGCGGCTGAGCGCGGTGAGCAGGGCGCCCTTCTCGGGGATCCCCGGCTCGAGGGCGAAGTCGAAGGCGCTCACGCGGTCGCTCGCGACGACGAGCAGGCGCTTGTCGGCCGGATCCTCGGGGGCGTACAGATCGCGGACCTTGCCGGAGTAGAGGTGACGCCAGCCGGAGAGTTCGAGGGGTGTGCTCACGCGTCCATTATCGCGGTGGCCGGAGCCGGCGATGTCCGTGGCGACGCGTAGGTTGCTCTCGTGAGCGCCGCCTTTCCCCCCGAGACCACGACCGACCGCCTCCTGCTGCGTCGACCTGTCCCGGGCGATCTCGCATCGGTGTTCGCGATCCATGCGGATCCGCGGGTTTGGACGCATTTCCCCAGCCTGCGGCCCACCGATCCCGACCAGATCCAGACGATGATGGCGCGGTGGGGGCGCAGCTGGGAGGGTGCGGGGCTCGGCACCTGGACGGTGTTGCTGCGGGGGACCGGCGAGATGATCGGCAACGGCGGATGCATGCTGCTCACCGCCGAGGGCGATGACCCCGCGGCGGGCGTCTGGAACCTCGGCTACCGGCTCTCGGCCGAGCACCACGGTCACGGCTATGCGACCGAGCTGGCGCAGGCGGCGCGGGCGGCTGCTGCCGAGGTCGCGCCCGAGCGTCCGGTGATCGCCTACCTCGTCGAGCACAACCGCGCGTCCGCGGCGGTCGCGGAGAAGGCGGGTCTGACTCTCGTGCACCGCGCGCCGGACGTCGGGAATCCGGATCCCGCCGTGATGCGCCTGGTCTACGCCGATCGCGAGCTCACCTCCGCCCAGCTCGCCACGGCGCTGCGATGAGCGACGGCTCCGGGCTGGCGTCGGCTGTTGTTTCGGCGTATAGTCCTATCCGACTAGTCCATATGGACTAGTCGGGACGGAGTGATGGTGAAGGATCCGGCGCTCACCCCCCTGGGGGTGATGGTGCTCGCCCTGCTGAGCGAGGGCGACATGCACCCTTACGAGATGGCGCGGCTGCTGCGCGCCCGTCGCGACGACAGGATCATCCCGATCTCCAACGGCACGCTCTACCACACGGTCGCCCGCCTGCACGGGCAGGGGCTGCTCGAGGAGGTCGGCGTCGATCGCGACGGCAACCGCCCCGAACGCACGACCTACGCGGTCACGGCGGCCGGCGCGGACGCGGTGCGCGAATGGGTGCGCCGCGAACTCGGCGGCAGTCGGCGGCAGACCCCGTTCCGCGTCGCCCTGGCCGAGGCGCACAACCTCGACCGGGACGAGGCGGTCGACCTGCTCACTCAGCGGCTCGGGCTGCTCCGGCAGGAGCTCGACACGATCTGCGGCGCGCTGGACGGCGCCGCGACGCGCGACGTGCCGGAGCAGTACCTCCTCGAACCGTTCCGACACCGCCTGATGCTGCAGGCGGAGATCGACTGGCTCGACACCCTGATCCCCCGGATCTCGTCCCCCGACTTCGCGTGGGGGCCGGATCCGGACCACCTTCTTGCCAAGCGAAAGGCACACCAGAATGGCTGAAACCATCGGTACGTCGACCGGCGCCTACGCCGCCGGCCACAAGCCGAAGAGCCCCTGGCCCGCCCTCTGGGCGCTGGTCATCGGCTTCTTCATGATCCTCGTGGACACCACGATCGTCTCCGTCGCGAACCCGGCCATCAAGGCTGCGCTCGACCCGAAGACCAACAACCTCGACAACGTGGTGTGGGTGACGAGCGCCTACCTGCTCGCCTACGCCGTGCCGCTGCTGATCACCGGCCGCCTCGGCGACCGGTTCGGCCCGAAGAACATCTACCTCATCGGTCTGACGATCTTCACCCTGGCCTCGCTCGGCTGCGGTCTCTCCGGCACGCTGGAGATGCTGATCGCGTTCCGTGCCGTGCAGGGACTCGGCGCCGCGCTGATGACGCCGCAGACCATGGCGGTCATCACCCGCACGTTCCCGGCCGAGCGCCGGGGCGCCGCGATGGGGCTGTGGGGCGCGACGGCGGGCGTCGCGACGCTGGTGGGCCCGCTGGCCGGCGGCCTGCTGGTGGACGCCTTCGGATGGGAGTGGATCTTCTTCATCAACCTTCCGGTCGGCGTGATCGGCTTCGTGCTGGCCGCGGTCCTCGTCCCGCGGTTGAAGACGCACGAGCACCGGTTCGACATGGTCGGCGTCGTTCTCAGCGCCCTCGGGCTGTTCCTCATCGTCTTCGGGCTGCAGGAGGGGCAGCACTACGACTGGGCCGGATGGATCTGGGCGATGATCGGCGCGGGCGTCGTGGTGATGGCGATCTTCATCTGGCAGCAGGCGAAGACCCGCAGCGAGCCTCTGGTGCCCCTCGGCCTGTTCCGCGACCGCAACTTCTCGGTCGCGAACTTCGGCATCGCCGCCGTCGGCTTCACGGTGACCTCGATGTCCCTGCCGATGATGTTCTTCTACCAGCTCGCCCGCGGCCTCACGCCGACCGAGGCGGCGCTGCTGCTGATCCCGATGGCGGTGCTGTCGGGCGTGCTCGCCCCCATCGCGGGCCGCATCCTGGACCGGGTGGATCCCCGCGTCTTGCTCGTGCCGGGCCTCGGCCTGACCACGGTCGCGCTGATCTGGTACGGACTGCTGATGAACCCGGACACCCCGATCTGGATGTTCCTGCTGCCGTCGGCGCTCATGGGCATCGGCCAGGCGGGGATGTGGGGCCCACTGGCCACCACCGCGACGCGCAACCTCGCTCCGCGCCAGGCGGGCGCGGGTGCCGGCATCTACAACACCACCCGAACGATCGGATCCGTCCTGGGATCGGCAGCCATCGCCGCCCTCATGCAGGGCCGACTCGAGGCGAACCTTCCGGGTGCGGCCAGCCACGGCGGCGACTTCGGCACGGGCAAGCTGCCCGAGTTCGTGGTGGCGGGGTTCTCGACCGCCATGGCGCAGTCGATGATCCTGCCCGCCACCGTGCTCTTCCTCGGCGTGATCGGGATCCTGTTCATGCAGCGTCCGGAGCACCTCGTGAAGCGCTGACGCAGCGCTCGTCTCGTCCGCGCCCTCTGAGCGCCGATACCCCGCCTGAGCGCCGATACCCCCTCGTACGGACGATCGTACGAGGGGGTATCGATGATGCGAGGGGGCGTCGGCGTTCGCGGTCGGCGTCTCGCGGGCCTTGTGCAGACCAGGCCCGTGCGCGCGTGCGGGCGGGCTACTGCGCGACGCGGGCGGCGATGTCCGTGCGGAAGTGCGCACCGTCGAGGCGGATCCGGCCGATCGCCTCATAGGCGCGGGTGCGCGCGTCGGCGAAGTCGGATCCGGTCGCGACCACGTTCAGCACCCGGCCGCCGGTGGCGATGAGGTTGCCGCCCGGTGCGTCGGGGCCCGCGGTCGCCGCGTGCACGATGCCGACGCCCTCGACCGCCGCGGCCTCGGCCAGGCCCTCGATCGGGCGGCCGGTCTGCGGCGCCTCGGGGTAGCCCTCGCTCGCGAGCACCACGGTGATCGCGACGTCGTCCGAGAACTGCGGCTGCGGCTGGTCTTCGAGCGTGCCGGTGGCTGCCGCGAGCAGCAGCCGCGACAACGGGGTGCGCAGGCGCGGCAGCACGACCTGGGTCTCGGGGTCGCCGAAGCGCGCATTGAACTCGATCACGCGCACGCCGGCGGGGGTGAGGATGAGGCCGGCATAGAGCAGGCCGATGAACGGCGTGCCCTCGGCGTCGAGCTGCTTCACGACGGGGAGGGCGACGGTGCGGGTGACCTCCTCGACGAACGCCGCCTCGCTGCCGAACTGCTCGTCGAGCCAGGGCAGCGGGGAGTAGGCACCCATGCCGCCGGTGTTCGGCCCCTCGTCGCCGTCGAGGGCGCGCTTGAAGTCCTGTGCGGGGCTCAGGGCGCGCACCGTGTCGCCGTCGCTGAGGAAGAACAGCGAGACCTCGGGTCCGGTGAGGAACTCCTCGATGAGCACCGGCCCGTGCGGCAAGTAGTGCTCCGCGTGCGCGAGGGCGGCGGCGCGGTCGGAGGTGACGATCACGCCCTTGCCCGCGGCCAGGCCGTCGGCCTTCACGACGTACGGCGCACCGAGATCGTCGAACGCGGCCTCGACCTGGGCCGTCGAGCTCGCGCGCACGGCACGGCCGGTCGGCACGGAGGCCGCCTCCATGATCCGCTTCGCGAACGCCTTGGACCCCTCCAGCTGCGCGGCGGCGCGACCGGGGCCGAAGACGGGGATCCCGTGCTCGCGCACCACGTCGGCGACGCCCGCGACGAGCGGCGCCTCGGGGCCGATCACGACGAGGTCGACGGCATGCTCATCGGCGAACGCGCGCACGGCGGAGCCGTCCATCGGATCCACCTCGACCAGGGTCGCGTGCTGCGCGATGCCGGCGTTGCCGGGGGCGCAGAGGATCTCGTGCCCCTTGTGCTCCGCACGCAGGGCGAGGATGATCGCGTGCTCACGGGCACCGGAACCGAGGACGAGGATCTTCACCCCGCAAGCCTACCGAGCGCGCGCATGCCGATGACGGCCGTGCGGCGCCCGGTCGGTCACACCTCGAGCCGGATCGGCCTCTCATCGGCGCGGTTCCACGGCAGGGTCCACCCCGCGGCCTCGAAGACGCCGTCGAGAACCATCGCCGTGAAGCCCCACACGATGGTGCCGTCGACGTCGAAGGCGGGCCCGCGGAAGGTCTGCCCCATCCGCGTGAGGGTGGACGTGAACCGGGTGGCCGGATCCAGCAGCGTGGCCACCGGCACGCGGAACACCTGCACGGTCTCGGCATGATCCACCGCGACCACGCGCGAGGGCTCCCGCCACCAGCCCAGCACCGGGGTGACGAGGTGGTTGCTGGCGGCGAGGGGGATCTCGGGCAGAGTCGCGAGGATCTCGACGCCGGCCGGATCCAGTCCTGTCTCCTCCTGCGCCTCGCGGAGGGCGGTCGCGGCGGGATCCGGATCCGCGTCCTCCCGGCGTCCGCCGGGGAACGAGACCTGGCCGGGGTGCGAGGAGAGCGTCGCCGCACGACGCTGCAGCAGCACGTCGAGGTCGGCCGGCACGGTCACGGCGTCCGCATCGGACGGCTCGTCGTCGAGGCGGCCGAACAGGATCAGCACGGACGCGGCGTGCGCGTCGTCGTCGACCCCGGGGAAGCGGCCCAGTCCGAGTGCGCCCTTCGCCGCCGCCGCGAGCAGGTCGGCGCGCGCCCCGGCTGCGGTGTCCGTGGCGGGCGTCTCGGCGGAGGAAGTCATCGTGCCGAGCCTATGCCCGGCGTGCCTAGCATGGACCCATGGCGAGCAGGATCGACACGACGGCGGGGCGCGCGGCGCTCGAGGCGGCCCGCGCCGCGCTCACGGCCGGGGAGAAGCCGGCCCGCTCCGACTACGCCACAGCCGTGCGCTACCTGTTGCAGCTGCTCGACGAGAAGGCTCCGGGCAACAGCGTCGAGGTGCGCGTGCCGCCGTTCGGTGCCGTGCAGGTCGTGCAAGGGCCGCGGCACACGCGGGGCACGCCGCCGAATGTCGTCGAGCTGGATCCCGCCACGTGGATCGCCGTCGCGATCGGATCCGAGACCTGGGCCGCCGCCGTCGATGCGGGCCGCATCCACGCCTCCGGCACGCGCGCCGACCTGACCGAGCTGCTGCCGCTGCGGCCCTGATCATCCGCCGGATCCCCGCACAGGTGCGCGTGGGACAATGGATTCATGAGCACGTCGCAGCCGCATCGCACGCCCGAGATCGAGATCGCGCGCGTTCGTCGAGCGCCGCGCTGGGGCGTCTTCCTCGGCATCGGCGTGGGCCTGGGCGTCGTTCTCGCGTTCCTGCTGACCGTGTTCGGCAACTTCGGCGCCTCGGAGGCCACGCAGGTCTCCTACCCGTTCGGCCAGGTGTTCGGCTTCCTGCTGCTGTGGACCGTGCCGGCCGGCATCGCCGTGTTCGGCGTCATCGCACTGCTGCTCGAACGCGCCGCCCGCCACAGCGAGCGCGTGGTGCGCGTCGACCACGAGACCGTCGTCGAGTAGCCCGCGCGGGAGCGCGAGCGCAGAGGTCGAGTAGTCCGCGCGGACTCACGCCACTTCGGCGATGACGGGGCGGATGGCGCTGTCGAAGTCGACCGGGTCGTGCCGGAGGCTGTCGGTCACCGCGATGCTGAACGCCCCGATGCGCCAGATTCCGCGCTGCGCGAGCGGCAGCACGTGCACGTTCAGCTCGAAGGAGTGCGCGCGGCGCCCGGTGTCGCGCTCGAACTCCGCGAGCGCCGCGGCGTATGCCCGATACGGATCACCGGTGCCGGAGACGGACCGGGAATAGCGCTGCTGCGCCTCGTTCGCGTAGCGCACCACCTCGGCGGCGAGCGGGGCGATCGCGGTGCGCAGCCGCTCGGCTCCGACGGCGGGGAGCGCGACGATCGTGTCGAAGCCGTCGATGAGCTCGAGCGGAGCGGCGGACGGGTGCGTCTCCGGCTCGACCGTCATGTCCCAGTACGCCCGCCATTGCCGTTCGAGCACGTCGTCCGCCCCGGCGTCGTCGAAGGCGCGCAGCGGATGATCCCTCAGCGTGGGAAGCTCGGCGGGGGTCCGTACGCCGAGCCGCTGGCGCAGCGCGAGTGCGACGAGCACCGGGATCCCGGCCTCCTCGCGCACCAGCCACTGCGGCTTGTCGACCATGGCCCCATCGTACGGATTCCGGGGCCTCGCGGGGCGGCTCGATTCACGATTCAGGGAGCGACGTCCGTCCTGATCCGTGCAGGAACAGGACCGGCATCGCTCCCCGAACCGGAAATGCGGATCCGGTGCCGCGAAACGCGCCGGTCAGCCGATCGTTCGGGCGACGGCGTCGAAGGCTTTGATCGTCCACAGCAGCCGCTCGGCATCCTGCGGCGTCGGCCAGCTGGAGAGCTTGGCGGCGACGACGTTCGCGGCACGGTTGACGTAGATCATCTGTCCGTGGATGCCGAGCGCGAGGAAGACGTCGGACCCCGGGTACGGGAACCAGAACCCGTTGCGGTACATGCCGCCGGGCATGAGCGTCGGCTCCGCCGCGTTCGCGAACGCCGCGCGGGAGTCGGGTGCGCCGGCCATGGTCTCCGCGATCCAGGACGAGGGAAGCACCTGCTTCCCGTCCATCGCTGCGCCGTCGCGGAGGAACAGCGTGCCGAAGCGCAGCAGATCCCGCAGGGACGCCGAGACGCCGCCGTCGAACATGCCCGCACCGACCGCGTCCACGCCGACGTTCGCGCCGAACTCCGCCCCCATCGGACCCCACAGCCGCTCGGACATGAGATCGGCCGCGTGCACGCCGGTCGCGCCCTCGAGCACGAACGCGAGCGCGTCGGTCTCGCACGACTTGTAGTCGAAGCGGCCGCCGTGCGGGCCGTCCGCGCCCAGCGTCGCGAGGAAGTCGCGCAGCGTGCCAGGGGTGTCGGGGTGCCTGCGCGGCGCCCAGCCGATGGCCTCCTCGAGCAGGCGGACCTCGGCGTTCTCGTCCAGATACGCCTCGGAGAACCGCACGCCCGTGCGCATGTCGAGCAGGTCGCGCACGCGTGCGCCCTCGTAGCCGGATCCGGCCAGCGCCGGGACGTAGGCGGTGACCTGCGCTCCCGCATCCAGCGCTCCGGCGCCCATGAGCGTGCCGGCGACGGCCGTCGTGAGCGACTTGCTCACCGACATCAGCAGGTGCAGCACGCTCGCTGACATCGTGCCGGTGTACTGCTCGCCCATGACCGCGCCGTCGCGCGAGACGATCCATCCGTCTGTGAAGGTCGAGGCCATCACGTCCTCGAACGGCGCCGAACGCGGCTCCCACGGGTGCGGGACGTCGATGTGGCTGAGATCGGCCGGCACCGAGGGCAGCGCGAGCGTGCGGCCTCGCGAGGAGATCTCGTGCACCGGCAGGAAGTCCGCCATGTGCTGCATCGACCAGCGCAGGTTGGGCTCCTGCTGCCAGGCCTCGAGCGGGGGGATGAACCCGTCGATCGGTCGCGGGCCGTCCGGTGCACCGCCCGCCGCCGGTATGGTGCCGTTCCAGGTGTCCGTCGACGGGGGTGTCACATCACCGCTCATGGTGTCGGTTCGGTTCCGATCTGCTCGTGCTCGTCGATCTCCGCCGCGGGCGGCAGCGGCGTGGCCGCGTACATCGCCCGGATGGACTCGATGAGATGCTTCGCGCGGATGGACAGGCGCCCTGTGGGCGTCTGCAGCCGGCCTTTGGTGACCAGGATCCCCAGATCCGCGCCCTTCCAACGGTAGTCGCCCGGGCCGTAGATCCGCAGGAAGAACGATTCCGACTCGCTGCCGAGCAGGTGCCAGTCCAGGTCGCCCTGCGAGAATGCGAGGCGACCGTACGCATCCAGCACGTAACGGCCGGTGGGCGGAGCCACATCGATGTGCTCCACGGTCGGATCCGTGTGCTTGATGATCATGTGGCTCCACTGGTCGGCGGCGGCGAGCTCCTCCCAGCGGTCGTTGATCTCGTCGACGTCGAGGTCGAACTCCACCCCGGAGAACTCGAGCAGGTGGAACACGAACAGCGGGATGTCGGCGTACGCGCCCGCGGTCACGTTCGTGATCGCGGAGGCGCCGGAGATGCGCGGGTTCAGCTCGCCCAGGTACACGTCGCCGGTGTCGGTGTCCAGCAGCACGTCGACCTCGAAGAAGCCCCGGTAGCCCTCCGCGCTCAGCGCGTCGCCCAGCTTGCGCACGAGGCTGGTCGCCGCATGCCGGGTGGGCTCGTCGAGCACGCCCGGGAACATTTCGTTGCCGGCCCAGCCACCGCGATACGGGGTGAGCTCCTTGTGCCCGGTGATCTCGGTCATGAACGGGCCGACGATCGTGCCGTGCCGGGTGAGCACCGCCTCGACGGCGATCGGGCGGTTGTTGATCCGCTTCATGACCTTGATCTCATGGCCGATCACGTCGGCCGCGTTCTTGTCGAACGAAGCGCGGTCGGTGACGAAGTACGTGGTCTTGCCCGAATCGCCGTAAGCGGTCTGAACGACGAGGTCGGATCCGAGACCGGCCTTCTCGGCCTGCGCCATCAGGTCCTCGAAGGACTCCGCCTTCGTGATCACGTTCGGCACGCTGGGCACGCCGACGGAGTCCGCGATCCGGGTGGTCACCATCTTCGAGTCGAGGCGCTCCCGCAGTGACGCCTTGGGCAGGATCAGCTCGTAGCCGAGCTCCTCGCAGATCGCCTCGGTCTCCTCGTCGAAGAACACCAGCGCGATGCGCGGCTTCTCTCCCGCCGGAGTGAGTCGGGCGATGTGCGCTCGCACCTCGTGGTGGCGCAGCAGCCAGTTGTTGATCTGCTCGCCGCTCTCCCACTCGATGTACGGCTTGTGGATCGGGCTGAACACGCGCGGATGCGCGCCCTGCCAGCTGTCGTAGTAGGCGATGTACGAGAATCCCCGCACCCAGCGATCCAGGCCCAGCAGGTTGAACGACGACGCGCCCACGAAGAAGATCGGGGTGCGGTTGGTGCGGAAGAAGTGCCGGATCTCCGACATGTTCCGCAGGCCGTGACGACGGACCGGCGGCTCCCCGGGAGCGATCTCGGGATCGAGCGTAGGGGCGGCCACCGGCAGCGGTCCGGTGTTCGACGACGTGGTGGGCATCGGTACCGGCTTGCGGGCGCGTGATCGCGATGCGCCGGCTGTCTTCGCCGCGGGCGTGACCGGAGCCTTCGCGGCCGCAGCACTCGCCGCGCGGCGACGCGGCGCCGATCTCTTCACGGCGGCCGCCTCCTCCGCCGGAGCAGGTGCGGATCCCTTGTCCTTCTGAGTGCGTGCCACGATCGTCCTCTCCACTTGCCACCGCACGGCATCGTTGCCGTGCGGTCTCACATCCAGCGCGTCACACGCCTTCAGGGGTCTCTCAGGATCGGGGGAGTCAAGTATTACCAGGTCCGCAGACGATGCACCAGGACATTTCGGATCGGTCCGTCCGACCGCCCTGCGGGCGGGCCGGGACGGCGGCGGTCTCCCGGGTCTTCGCACAGTCGCCCGCCGGTAGGATTGACGGGTGTCCTCCCGCACCTATGCTGAGGCCGGCGTCGATACGGCAGCCGGCGATCGCGCCGTCGAACTCATGAAGTCCGCCGTCCGTGCCACGCACGGACCCGAGGTGCTCGGCGGGGTCGGCGGATTCGCCGGTCTCTTCGACGCCTCCGCCCTGCTCGGCTACCGCCGGCCGCTGCTCGCCTCGAGCACCGACGGCGTCGGCACGAAGGTCGCCATCGCGCAGGCGATCGACAAGCACGACACGATCGGGCACGACCTGGTCGGCATGGTCGTGGACGACATCGTCGTGGTCGGCGCGAAGCCGCTGTTCATGACCGACTACATCGCCTGCGGCAAGGTCTTCCCCGAGCGCATCGCCGACATCGTGCGCGGCATCGCCGAGGCGTGCGAGCTCACCGGCACCGCCCTCGTCGGCGGTGAGACGGCCGAGCACCCGGGGCTCCTGGGCGTCGACGACTACGACGTCGCGGGCGCGGCGACCGGCATCGTCGAGGCGGACCGGATCCTCGGTTCCGAGCGCGTGCGGGACGGCGACGTCGTGCTCGCCCTCGCCTCGAGCGGCCTGCACTCGAACGGCTACTCGCTCGTGCGGCACATCCTCGCCAAGGCCGGCATCGGCTACGGCGACCGCGCCGACGACCTCGGCGCGACCTGGGGCGAGGCTCTGCTGACCCCCACCCGCCTCTACACGACTCCGCTGCTCGCCCTGACCGACCGGTTCGAGGGCGCCGTGCACTCGCTCAGTCATGTCACCGGCGGCGGCATCGCCGCGAACCTCGCGCGCGTGCTGCCGCAGGGATCCTGGGCCGAGGTCGACCGCTCCACGTGGTCCCCGGCCCCGGTGTTCCGTGCGCTGAGCGATCTGGCCGGCACCTCGCTGGAGTCCAGCGAGGGCACCTGGAACCTCGGCATCGGCTTCCTCGCGGTCGTCGACGCCGCCTCCGCCACCGCGATCGCCGACGCGCTCACGGCCGGGGGCATCGACACCTGGCAGGTCGGGACGGTGCGGCTCGATGCCGTCGCCGCACGCCCGGCCGGCGATTTCGAGCAGGGCGCCAAGGGCGTCGACGGTGGTGCCGTGCGCCTGGTCGGCGCCTACGCGGACGGAGCGAACTGACCTCATGTGCGGCATCGTCGGAATGGTCGGGCACGCTCCGGTCAACCAGGACATCTATGACGCGCTCCTGCTGCTGCAGCACCGCGGCCAGGACGCGACCGGCATCGCCACGGCCGAGCCGAGCGGGGTCATGCACATGGCCAAGGCGGAGGGCATGGTGCGCGAGGCGTTCCGCACCCGCGACATGCGCTCGCTGCTCGGCAACGTCGGCCTCGGCCACGTGCGTTACGCCACCAAGGGCACGGCCTCGAGCGAGGAGGAGGCCCAGCCGTTCTACGTGAACGCGCCGTACGGCATCGTCCTCATCCACAACGGCAACCTCACGAACACGCGCGAGCTCACCGCCGACATGGCGCACCGTGACCGCCGTCATCTGAACTCCTCGAGCGACACCGAGCTGCTGCTGAACGTGCTCGCGCATGAGCTGCAGACCTCGACCTCGACCGTCGACCTCGACTCGGAGCGCATCTTCGAGGCGGTCGCGCGCACGCACAAGCGCATCGAGGGCGCGTACGCCGTCATCGCCATCCTCGCCGGGTACGGGCTGCTCGCGTTCCGGGATCCGTTCGGGATCCGCCCGCTGATCCTCGGCAAGCGCGTGCGCCCGTCGGGGGCCTCCGGGATCGATCGGGAGGAGTGGGTCGTCGCGAGCGAGTCGCTCGTGCTCGAGAACGGCGACTACGAGATCGTCCGCGAGGTCGAGCCGGGTGAGGCCGTGTTCATCACCAACGAGGGCGAGCTGTTCACGAAGCAGTGCGCGGCGGATCCGGTCCTCGCGCCCTGCGCCTTCGAGTACGTGTATCTGGCCCGGCCTGACTCGGTCATGAACGGGATCTCCGTGTACGAGTCCCGGCTGCGCATGGGCGATCGCCTCGCCGACACGATCGCGAAGCACGTGCCGCTGGACGAGATCGACGTGGTCATGCCCATCCCCGACTCATCGCGCCCCGCCGCGATGGAGGTCGCCCGCAAGCTCGGCATCGAGTACCGCGAGGGCTTCTACAAGAACCGGTACGTCGGCCGGACCTTCATCATGCCGGGGCAGGCGGTGCGCAAGAAGAGCGTGCGGCAGAAGCTGAACGCGATGTCGACCGAGTTCAAGGGCAAGAACGTGCTGCTCATCGATGACTCGATCGTGCGTGGCACCACCTCGAAGCAGATCATCCAGATGGCCCGCGACGCCGGGGCGAAGTCGGTGATCTTCGCGTCCGCGGCGCCGCCCATCCGACACCCGCACGTGTACGGCATCAACATGCCGTCCAAGCACGAGCTCATCGCCCACGGCCGCACGATCCCCGAGATCGCGGAGGTGCTCGGCGCGGATCGAATGGTCTTCCAGGAGGTCGAGGACCTCAAGGCCGCGATCATGGAGGGATCCGAGCTCACCGACCTCGATCTGAGCCCCTTCGACGGCCGGTACGTCACCGGAACCGTCACCGAGGAGTACCTGGGCTGGCTCGAGGGATCGCAGAGCTCGTGACGGCGGGCGGACCGGATCGGTCCCTGAGCTCGTCGAAGGGTCGACCGCTCTGGCGCGGGCGCGTCCTGGCGGTGCTCGGCATCGTCCTCGTCGCGTTCTCGCTGCGCTCCGCCGTGGCCTCGCTGTCACCGGTCGTCGACCACGTGGCACGCGACTTCCCCATGCCGGCTGCCGTGGTCGGCCTGATCGGAACCGCGCCGCCGGTGTGCTTCGCCTTGTTCGGGCTGCTCACCCCGCTCATGGAGCGCCGGCTCGGTCTCGAGCGGGTGGCCGTCATCGCCCTGAGCGCCGTGACGGTGGGGCTCGTCGGGCGCGGGTTCGCCGTCGACGCGACCACGCTGCTGATCGCCACGGCGCTCGTGTTCGCCGGCGTCGGCATGGCGAACATCCTGATGCCGCCGCTGGTGAAGAAGTACTTCCCCGACCGGCTCGGCCTGATGATGACGCTGTACACGACGGTGATGGCGTTCTCGACGTTCCTGCCGCCGCTGGTCGCGGTCCCGGCGGCGGACGTCGCCGGCTGGCGGGTGTCCCTCGCGATGTGGGCCGTGTTCGCGCTCGCCGGGACGCTCCCCTGGATCGTGATGCTGCTGCGCGTCCGCGCCGAGGGCGCGACCGCGTCCGCCGAGGCAGCACCCGCGGTCGGCGACCGGGCACAGGATCAGGTCGAGGCCGACGTGACGGATCCGGCCGGGACCGCATCAGCCCGGCCGTCGTTCGAGGACGCCGCGGCGCTCTCCACTGGTCCGATCGTGACGGCGCCGTCCAGCTCGCGCGTCTTCTCCCGTCTGACCCGAATCCCCCTCGCCTGGATGCTGGCGGTCGTGTTCGGCACGTCTGCGAGCATGGCCTACACGGCGTTCGCCTGGCTGCCCACGATCCTCGTCGAGCACGTCGGCACGACTCCGCAGCAGGCCGGTCTGCTCCTCTCGCTGTTCGCGTTCACCGGCTTCCCCGCGTCCCTGATCGTGCCGGTGCTCATCGTGCGCTTCCATGCCACCACCTGGCTCTACGTGATCGGCGCGCTCGGCGCGGTGCTGGGCCTGCTCGGCCTGCTGCTGTTCCCCGCTCTGTCGATCGTGTGGCTGTGGGTGCTGTTGTACGGGCTCGCCGGGTTGCTCTTCCCGCTCGCGCTGGTGCTGATCAGCATTCGCGCGCGCGAGTCGGAGACCGCGGTCGCGCTGAGCGGCTTCGTGCAGAGCTGTGGCTATGTGCTCGCCGCGATCTTCCCGCTCCTGCTCGGCATCGTGCACACCGCGACCGGCGGCTGGCAGGTGCCGCTGATCGTGCTCACCGCTCTGCTCGTCGCATCCATCCCCGCCGGCGTCTACGCCGGGCGTCCGATCACGGTCGAGGCCGCGTGGGAGCGGCGCCACGGCCGGCGCTGGTAGGCCCGAGGTCTAATCGTCTCCATCGGAGCGTGACCGGTTGGGCGCGTGCGGCGCGAGGGCATGCGTGAGGCGTACGGCGCCGTCGAGCGTGCGCATCTCCAGGCGCAGGGCCTCGGGATCCGCCCGGAGGTCGATCCAGGTCGCGGCCTCGAGGGACGCGGCGTCCAGATCCGGGCCGCCGGCGACGACCTGCGCGTACGGGAACGCCGTGTCCGCGGGGATCAGGGCGGGCTCGTGGGTGTGGCCGGAGACGATCAGCTGCGCGCCCCACGCGACCAGAGCATCGTGCCAGGCATCACGGCTCATCCGGCTGAACCAGTCGTACCCGTCGCGGTCGTAGTCGGCCGGGGTCTCGTCGAGCCAGCGCAGCGGGATGTGGCAGAAAACGAGGCGGTAGGGCGCGTCGCGGATCTCCGGCCGTGCGATCGCCTCGCGCAGCCACAGCGCCTGCTCGGCACGCAGCGGCTCGAACGCGACGCGACCCTCGAAGGTGGGGTGCGCGTCGGGCTTGTCCTCGCCCGTGTGCAGGAAGAGGCACGCCACAGGCCCGATCCGCGCGGCGGAGAAGGGCCGGCCGTCCCTGGTCGCCACGTAGTCCTGCAGCTGGAACGCCCAGTCCCCGCGGACGTCGTGGTTGCCGATCGTGATCTCGAGCGGCCGGTCGGCGCTGATGTCGCGCTGGGCGGGGGAGAGCACGGTGCTCACGAACTGGCCGGGGGTCTTCCAGTCGTTGCAGAGGTCGCCGTTCCACACCAGCAGGTCGACCGCCGGAGTCTGCTCGTCGAGGGCGCGAATCGTGTCGTCGCGCTGGTGCGTGTCGTTCCACACCGCGATCCGGGCGTGTGCGGCGGACGCATCCAGCAGGCGCACGGTCTTCCATGCGCTCACGTGCTGCGCGCCGGGGTCGCCGACCGCCTCGGTGACCGCGCGCACCTGCACCGTCGTGCCGGGGTGCATCCCCTCGGCGCGCACCCGCAGCACCTGCTCGCCCTGGGGCGTCATGCCGAACGGATCCGTCCGCGCTTCACCCTCGGCGCGGTCGGTGCGCCACTCGAGCCGTCCACGGCTGAGCCGGCTCACCGCCCACACCGCCTCGAACCCGTCCGGACGCACGGCCATGATCACCAGCGGGCTCGTCACGAGTGCGTCATCGGCGGCGGACGTGCGGCGGACGTCGGTCATCGGTTCTCCTCTGCGGGGATGGGGGCGCCGTCGAGATCCAGCTCGAACCGGTAGCGCAGATCGTCATCGAACCACATCCGGAAGTTCGTGCCCCACACGTTGTTGTGCAGGTTCACGGCGAATCCGTCGGCCGGATCCGGGATCTCGTCGTCGAAGCGCAGCAGCGCAGGGGCGCCGACCGCGACGAGCGGGGCGTCGATGGTGCGCAGGCGCAGCGGACGGGATCCGCGGCGCTCCACGGCCGTCACCGCGTGCAGCGTGCGGTTGCCGCGGCTCACCACGCGCCGGGGGTCCACCGGCACGCCGAGCTTGCGCAGCGCCCAGGCGTCGGCGGCGGCACTCTCGGCCGGCGCCGGACGGAAGCCGAACCAGCTCGCCTCGGGCAGCCGCGACGCCTCTCGCCCGCACACGTCGAGCAGGATCCGGATCGGGCCTTCGCCCAGCGGGAACCGGTACTCGATGCGGACCTGCCGCGGCGCCCCCGTCTCGGCGACGAGCTCTTCCGGGAGGGTCAGCTCGAGAAGCGCCGTGCCGTCGCCCTCCGGCGCAGTGCGGATCGTGAGGCCGCGGAGCTCGGGCGCCGTCACGCGCGCCGGCAGGGTCTCGGCGATCGCGAGCCCGGGGCTCGCCTGGTCGGGGATCGCCCAGACGCCGGTGTGTCCGAGATCGCGGCAGTACTGCTGCAGCCAGCGCTCCTCGTCGCGCTCGTCGAAGGTCTGATGCCGGAAGGCGCCGAGCGTGTGCTCCGGATCCGCCCACACCGCCCCGCGCTCGTCGCGCAGCCCGGTGATCGCGCCGTCCGCCCCGAACGTCACCCGGAACCGCCCCAGCGCGACTTCCTCGCCGACGCTCACCTCGGCCTCGGGGGTGGCGGGGCCGGCGCCGGTGTCCGCCGACGGACGCAGCTCGGCCAGCGCTGCGAGCGCCTCTGCGGCGCGCTCAGGGGCGAGCGCGGTGAGCGCGGCATCCAGGTGCGCGCGCTGCTCGGCCCATGACGCCTCGAAGCCGGAATAGGTGAGGCCCTGCGGCGACGGATGCTCCGCCCACGCCCAGTCGTAGGCGCGGGTGTCCGCGGGATTCGCGGACGGATCCACGACATCGCGGGCGCGCGCGGCACGGAAGTCGGCCTTGGCGTAGTTCACGTAGTCGGGGAGGTACGTCTTCAGATCCTCGCCCCAGGTGTGCTCGACGATGCGAAGCAGGGCGACGCCGAAGTCGTGGTGCTCCGCGGACGACGGATCCAGCGCGCCGTCGCGCAGCCACGTGGTCCGCAGCCCCTGCAGCACGCCCAGTCCCGCCGTGAGCAGGGGATCGGCGCCCGCGCCGTGGATCCAGGTGTCGCCGATCTCCGCAGTCACGACGGGGAGGGCGTCGCGGTGCGCGAGCACGGCGCGGGCGAAGTCGTCCAGGTTCGATGCGACGATCCGTGCGCCGGGGTGCGCGGCCGTCAGGGCGGCGAACAGCTCCTCGACCTCGGCAGCCGAGGGCGGGCCGTTGTTGTCACCGGTGTGCGCGAGGTGCAGCGCGTCCGTGCCGCCCGGCACCACGGCGAGGTCGAGCCCCTCCGAGCCGTAGGAGCGGGCGTAGTTCACCACGACCTCGGCGCCGTCGGGTGCGCGCCACACGAAGAACTCGGGCACGTCGGGGACCGCGGAGGCGCCGTTCACGCCCAGGTGCAGGTACTCGATCCCCGCCGCGGCGAGCACAGGCACGAGCCCGATGGTGTGCCCCGGCACGTCGGTCATCTTCGCAGCGATGGTGCGCCGACCGTACCGGGCGTCCAGCCCCTGTGCGATCGACGCGGCGAACGCGGCGAGCGACGGATCCATGAGCTCGGTGTGCGTCGTGAGCGGCAGTGCGTGCCAGTGGATCCGTCCCTCTCTCAGGGCGGCGTCCAGCCGGTCCTGCTGGGCGGGCGTGCCGGCCCGCAGCACGTGATCGATCAGCCAGGACCCGGTCGTCCAGACGAATCGGGCGGGCCCGCCGCGGCGCTCCAGTTCCTCGGAGAGCTCGATCGCGCGCGGCAGGTAGCGCTCGGTGTACCCGGCGATCACGTCGCGCGCGAGCGCCGTGAAGCCGATGTCGAGGTGGGTCTTGAAGACGACGTGGATCGTGTCTATCACGGCGGATCCTTCCGGGGCGGGGAATGCGGTGCAGGGGTCGGGTCGAGGGGCGCTGTCGCGTCGCGCAGGGTCGTGCGCCTGTCCCGGAGCGACGGTACGCCGTCCGGGACAGGTGCATGGGTCAGTGCAGCGGCTTGCAGAGCAGAGCGCTGGGCACGCCGCCCTGGACCCGCTGATAGGTGTAGGCGATGCCGGCGACGTACTCGCCGTCCGCGCACTGCCCCTTGAAGCGTCCGGGCGCCCAGTCGCTCGCGGTCGAGCCTCCGCCCGCAGGCCGGTTGTCCGCGCGGTCGAACCAGAGGGTGCGGCCGGCGCTCTGCGGCAGCGCGGTCGTGCTCGGCGCGCAGAGCAGCGTGGACGTGGCCCAGCGGTTGACCGTGCCGATGGTCAGGCTGAGGCCCACGG
This sequence comes from Microbacterium sp. 22303, assembly GCF_052045265.1. NCBI lineage: Bacteria > Bacillati > Actinomycetota > Actinomycetes > Micrococcales > Microbacteriaceae > Microbacterium > Microbacterium sp. 22303. The sequence goes on from NZ_JBQEOQ010000002.1 coordinate 728,467, forward strand.
CGATCTCGCCGTTCGCGCACTGCAGCTTGCTGTAGCCGCCGGCCCAGTCGGACTGCACGTTCGCCTCGTTGCCGACGACGTGGCGCACGGTCGTGAGGGACGGCTGCCCGGCGTCGGTGCACAGGGCGCGGTTGCTGCTGCGCGACACGCCCTGGAGGCGCTCGGTGTCCGGGCAGACGCCCTTCCACTGGCCCGGATCCCAGTCGGGACGGTCCTGCATGAGCACAGAGGCGTTCGTGTCGGGCAGGTAGCTGTCGCTGCCCAGCATGTTCCAGCGCGTCGGGGGGTCGACGTGCCCGGTCTTGCCGACGGAGGTCACGAGCTTCTGCCACCCCGCGTATCGCCAGTCATCGGCGATGCTGATCCTGCTGCCGTCCGGCCGGTATCCGAGCAGAGCGTAGGTGTCGGCGAACGTGCCGGCGGCATCGGCCTGCGTGACCAGCGGCCATGCCGCGAAGTCGGTGTCGTTGGCGGCGAGCAGGACGGTGAAGTTGTTCCACCAGTCGATGTTCTTCTGATCCGTCTCCCCGGCCCCGCGGATGCCGAACTCGCTCATCCACACCGGCGCCGTGTAGTGCTGCCCGGCGGTGGTGACGAACAGCGCCTCCTGCGTCACGGCATCGGCGAGCTGCGCCGCCGTCATGTCCCGATAGCGCAGGTCGTGCGTCTCGCCGAGGCCCGTGGCACCGGTGTGCTGCGGGCCGGTGTACGCGTACACGTGCGCCGAATAGACGAGTTTGTCGGGGTGCAGGATCGTGTTCGACGTGTTCGCGACCGGCTTCAGCATCGGCCGGTCGTGGAAGAAGCCGTCGATCGGCATCCCCTGCCAGTTGATGCCCTCCATCACGATGAGGACGTCCGGGTTCACCTTCTGGATCGCGATGGCCGCCTGCTGGTACGCCTTGTACAGGTCGTTGCCGTCGCCCATGCCCCAGTTCGCGTCGTCGGTCACATCTCGTCGCACCTCATTGCGCAGATCCATGCCCACGACGCGCGGGTTCGTCCGATACCGCTGGGCCAGCATGACCCAGTCCGAGATCCACTTCTCGGTGGTCTGGCTGCTGTACCACTTGGTGTTGGCGTCTACGCCGCAGCACCACAGTGATGTCGTGGTGTGGTTGTTCAGGATCACGGCGAAGCCGTCGGCGGTGAGCGCGTCGATCACGGCGTCGAAGACCTGCAGGGGCGTCTTGCCGCGCAACTGCGGGTTCGCCGCGACCGCTGCGTCCGGCACGGCCGCCGTCATCCCGAGCATTTCGTTCGAGAAGGGGAGGCGGATGCTGTTGATCCCGATCGAGTGGAAGTCACTCATCAGGGTCGGCAGCGCCACCCGGTCCAGACCCATCGGGATGTCGAAACTGTCGCCGCTGTTGTGCGTGGTCGGGTCGGACTTGGATCCGTTCCCGCTCCAATGCCCCTGCGCGCCGTCCCAGTTCGCGGAGATGAGCTTGAACCGGTCGCCGTCCGCGTCCACCACGTAGCGCCCGCGCGTGCTCAGTGGCGCCGTCCAGCTCGCGGAGAGCTCGGCACCGGTGAGCTGCGGGATCTGGGTCGGCGCGGGGCCGGCGGCCGGTCGCGTCGAGGTCGTGGCGGCCTGAGCCGGCACGGCGAGGGCAAGGGCGAGGATCGCGCCGCTCAGCGCGATCGCCCCCTGCGTCCATCGTCGTCGTTGCATGGATCCAACTCCTTCGTCTTCTGTCCATCTGGTCGGCCTCCGTCTGCCTCCGCACATCGTCCATACGGTGGAACTTCCACGGATTGGCAACGTAAACATCACGTTTCCGAACCGTGAGTTGTTTACGTAACCATAGTGTGCCTATAGTGCTCTTGGTAACGCAACCAATCACGAGGAAGTGACTTGATGTCGATGGCGATGACGGGGCTCCGACGCTCCCGGCGGTCCTGGGCCGGCTGGTGGTTCGTCGGTCCTTTCATGCTCGTGTTCACGCTGGTGCTCATCGCGCCGCTGCTGTACGCGATCTATCTCAGCCTGTTCCGCGACTCCCTGATCGGAGGCACGCACTTCGTCGGCTTCGAGAACTACGCACTGGCGATCGTGGATCCGAAGTTCTGGGACGCCACCGGCCGTGTCGTGCTGTTCCTCGTGGTGCAGGTGCCGATCATGCTGATCCTCGCACTCGTCGCCGCCCTGGCACTGGACAGCGCGCGACTGCGCTTCGTGCCGTTCTACCGGCTCAGCATCTTCCTGCCCTACGCGGTGCCCGGCGTCGTCGCCGTGATGATCTGGGGCTACATGTACGGCGACCAGTTCGGTCTCGTCGCCGATCTGAACCGCTGGCTCGGCGACGTCGTGCCCTCCCCGCTGTCGGCGACGTTCATCCTCCCCGCGATCGGCAACATCGTCACCTGGGAGTTCGTCGGCTACAACATGCTGATCTTCTTCTCCGCGCTGCAGGCGGTGCCGCAGGAGCAGTACGAGGCGGCCGAGATCGACGGCGCCGGTGCGCTGCGCACGGTGTTCAGCATCAAGCTGCCGGCCATCCGGGGCGCGATCGTGGTCGCGACCATCTTCTCCATCATCGGCAGCTTCCAGCTGTTCAACGAGCCCGCCGTGCTGCAGAAGATCGCGCCGAACTCGATCTCCAGTTACTTCACGCCGAACATGTACGCGTTCAACCTGTCGTTCGCCGGATCCCAGTTCAACTACGCCGCCGCGATCGCGATCATCTCCGGCGTGATCACGATGATCATCGCCTTCGTCGCGCAGTCCATGGGCTCGAAGGAGCAGAAGTGATGAGCGTCATGACCTCGAACAGCGCTGAGCCGAGGGACACCGAGGCCATTGTCACCGGACGGCGCCCGAGCCGGCTCGCGAGCGGGCGGATCGCGCACCGGCCGGCCCGACGCACGCGGCGCACCTCGCCGCGTCGCACCCGCACCTCGATCACGCTGATGATCGTCATGTCCCTCATGCTGCTGTACAGCCTGGGGCCGCTGTTCTGGCTGGTGGTGAACGCCACCAAGTCGAAGTCCGACCTCTACACGACGCCCGGACTGTGGTTCGGGCCGACCTTCTCGTTGTTCACGAACATCGCGGACACCTTCGCCTACGACGACGGCGTCTTCCTGCGCTGGTTCCTGAACACCGTGCTCTACGTCGTCGTCGGCGCCGGCGGAGCCACCCTGCTGGCCACGCTCGCCGGCTACGGCCTCGCGAAGTACCGCTTCCCCGGGCGCAAGGCCGTGTTCGCGATCATCCTCGGCGCGCTCGCCATCCCCGGATCCGTGCTCGCCGTGCCGCAGTTCCTACTGTTCAGCAAGCTCGGTCTGACGAACACGCCTGCGGCGGTGATCATCCCGTCGCTGGTGAGCGCGTTCGGTCTGTACCTGGTGTGGGTGTACGCCGCGGAAGCGATCCCCGACGAGCTCATCGAGGCCGCGCGTCTGGACGGCGCGGGGGAGCTGCGGATCTTCTTCTCGATCTCGCTGCGCCAGCTCGCCCCGGCCTTCATCACCGTGCTGATGTTCGCGGTGGTCGCGACGTGGAACAACTACTTCCTCCCGCTGATCATGCTCTCCAGCCCCGAGTGGTATCCGCTCACCGTGGGGCTCAGCCAGTGGGCGTCCGCCTCCGCCTCGATCGGAACGGCGCCGATCCCGCAGCTGGTCATCACCGGCTCGCTGCTCACGGTCCTGCCCATCTCCGCCGCGTTCCTGTACCTGCAGCGGTACTGGCAGTCCGGCCTCGCCGCCGGAAGCGTCAAGTAGCCGCGCATCCATCCACCCTCCCCGCATCACGAATCCCACGCACGAAAGATCTCTGCATCACCTCCCGAAAGGAAACCCGCAGTGAAGAAGAACATCTGGATGCGCGCCGCCGTCGTCGTCGGCGCCGCCTCACTCATGATGGGCGCCCTCGCCGGCTGCCAGGGCGGCAGCGACGCCGCCTCCGGCGGCTCGAAGGCCGACATCGACGCCGCGCTGAAGAAGGGCGGTGAGCTCACCTGGTGGACCTGGGGCGACACGACCCAGGACTGGGCGGACGCTTTCACCAAGGAGCACCCGAACGTCAAGATCAAGGTCGTCAAGCTCGACAACCCCGATGCGACGGTCACCAAGCTGCAGAACGCGATCAAGGCCGGATCCGGTGCTCCGGACATCGTGCCGGTGGAGTACCAGACGATGCCGCAGCTCACGATGAGCGGTGCGCTCGCGGACATGACCCCCTACGGCCTGGACGGCTACAAGGACAAGTTCACCGCCTCCACCTGGAACGCGGTCAACGTCGGCGGCAAGCTCGTCGGCCTCCCGCTGGACTCCGGTCCCATGGTCATGATCTACAACACCAAGCTCTACGCCGCCGCGGGCATCACCGAGGCGCCGAAGACCTGGGACGAGTTCACCGCGGACAGCGCGAAGCTGCACGCGGCGAACCCGGACGCCTACATCGCCACCGGCGGCGACGCCGGCTTCTTCACCAGCATGATCTGGGCCTCGGGCGGTCACCCGTTCAAGACGGACGGGGAGAAGGTCACGATCGACCTGCAGGACACCGGCAGCAAGAAGTTCGCGGACATGTGGGGCGGGATGCTGCAGAAGGGCGAGCTCTCCCCGCTCGCCACCTGGTCCGACGAGTGGACCAAGGCGCTCGCGCAGGACAAGCTCGCCACGCTGATGATGGGATCCTGGATGATCGACATGGGCGAGGACTACGGCGTGGACAAGTGGAAGGTCGCGCCCATGCCGACGTGGGACGGCACTCCCGGTTCCGCTGAGAACGGCGGCAGCGGCATCACGGTCACCGAGCAGAGCAAGAACAAGGCCCTCGCCGCGGCGGTGCTGCAGTTCCTCGCCGACGGCAAGGGACGCGACCTCGTCAACAAGGGCGGATTCCCCTCGACCGTCGCCACGTTCGACGACCAGGCGTGGGCGAACCGCACCTTCCCGGCCTTCGTCGACAGCCAGAAGGCGAACCAGGTCGGCGTCGCGGCGTCGAAGTCGGTCATCCCCGGCTGGCAGTACCTCCCCTTCCAGGGCTACGCCAACAACGTCTTCGGCGACTCGGTCGGCAAGGCGATCGGCGCCAAGGGCGATCTGAATGCGGCGCTGAAGGAGTGGCAGAAGACGCTCGTCGACTACGGCAACCAGCAGGGCTTCCAGGTCAACAAGTAACCCGGAGCCGCCCTCGGGGGTGCGGGGTCCGCCGATGCGGATCCCGCACCCCTTCCGTCCGGCGTCCTCCGACGCCGATCCTCACGAACCCCGGAGACCCCATGCCCGCCTTCGCCATCGGCGAGACCGACTTCCTCCTCGACGGAGCACCGTTCCAGGTGATCTCCGGGGCCATGCACTACTTCCGCATCCACCCGGATCAGTGGGAGGACCGGCTGCGCACCGCCCGGCAGATGGGCCTCAACACGATCGAGACCTATGTGCCCTGGAACGCGCACGAACCACGGCGCGGGGCGTTCGCCGCCGAGGACGGCCTCGATCTCGGACGCTTCCTCGACCTGGTCCGGGCCCAGGGCATGTTCGCGATCGTGCGACCCGGCCCTTACATCTGCGCCGAGTGGCACAACGGCGGCCTTCCCGAGTGGCTCATCGAGGACAGCACCATCGCCGTGCGCTCGCGCGATCCGCGCTACCTCGTCGAGGTCGAACGGTATCTGAGGGCGGTGTACGACATCGTCCGGCCGCGGCAGATCCAGCACGGCGGTGGCGTGATCCTGGTGCAGATCGAGAACGAGTACGGTGCCTACGGGTCCGACAAGACGTACCTGCGCGCACTCACCGACATCACAAGGGCGGCGGACATCGAGGTGCCGCTGACCACGGTCGATCAGCCGACCGATGCGATGCTCGACGACGGCACTCTGCCCGAGCTGCTCAGCACGGCGTCGTTCGGGTCGCGCGCGGTCGAAAGGCTCGCGGCACTGCGGCGGCATCAGCCGAGTGGGCCGCTCATGTGCGCCGAATTCTGGTGCGGCTGGTTCGACAGCTGGGGCGAGCCGCACCACACGACGTCGGCGGCCGACAGCGCTGCCGAGCTCGAGGCGATCCTCGCCGCGGGCGCGAGCGTGAACATCTACATGGTGCACGGCGGCACCAACTTCGGGTACATGGCCGGCGCCAACGACAAGGGCGTCTACCGGCCGATCGCGACCTCGTACGACTACGACGCGCCGATCGCCGAGGACGGGACGCCCACCGAGAAGTACTGGCGGTTCCGCGACGTGATCGCGGCGCATGCGCCGGTGCCGGATGACCGTCCCGCCCCGCGTTCGCCCTCCCGCGTCCTGGAGGCGCCGCTGGAACGCGCCGTCGCGCTCGCGGACGCCGGACTCGAGCGCTGGAGCGCGCACGACACGGCTCCCGCCGCCACCGCCTTCGGGTCGCCGCGCGGATACTCGCGCTACGCGATCGAGATCCCGCACGGCGGCGCGCTCACCGTGGCAGAGGTACGCGACCGCGCGCACGTGCTGCTCGACGGCCACGCTGTCGGCATCCTCGATCGTGAGGCGCACGACCGCGTGCTCGCGCTGCCCTCGGGTGGGGAGCTGTCGATCTTGGTCGAGCACCTGGGCGGCGTGAACTACGGACCCAGGATCGGCGAGGCCAAGGGCCTGATCGGCCCGGTGCGCCTGGACGGCGAGGAGCTGCACGGCTGGCTCGTCTCGCCCCTGGAGCTGGAGGCCGACGGAGTCCGCGCCGCGCTCGCGGCGCACGGGACGCCCGTGATGCGGGGGGTCCCGCTGGGCGGACCCGTGCTGCTGGCCGGCAGCTTCGATGCGGACGCATCAGGCGATCTTCACCTCGACGTGCGGGGGTGGGGGGCCGGCGCGGTCTGGATCAACGGCTTCGCGCTGGGCCGCTACTCGGCGCGGGGACCGCAGGAGACCCTGTACGTGCCGGCTCCGCTGCTGCGCGGGGAGAGCAACGAGATCCTCGTGCTCGAGCTGCGCGGCCTGGAGCGACCCACGGTCCGGTTCGCTCCGGAGCCGCGGCTCGGCCCGACCGAGTTCTGAGGTGCGGTCAGTCCTGAACCGGCACCGGGCCGGTGCTGTCGCGGACCACGAGCCGGGTCGGGATCAGCGGGTTCTCGGGCAGCGGCTCCCCGTCGATCATCGCGATGAGCAGTTCGGTCGCACGCTGGCCGACGACGTCGAAATGCTGGTGGATGGTGGTCAGCGGCGGCCAGTAGCTGCCGCTGTCGTCGCTGTCGTCGAAGCCGATGACACTGAGGTCCTGCGGAATGCGCAGGCCCGCCTCGTGCGCGGCGCGCATCACGCCCAGCGCCATCTGATCGTTGGCGGCGAAGACGGCCGTGGGACGCGGCTCCTCGGCGAGGATCTCCCGGCCGGCGGCGTAGCCCGACGCCGCGGACCAGTCGCCGCGGTGCCGGGCGGGGGTGGCGAGGGCGTGCTCCTGGCAGACGCGCGCGTAGGCGTCCTCGCGTCGGTGCGCGGAGAACGACTTGAGCGGCCCGGCGACGTGGGCGATGCGTCGATGGCCGAGGTCGAGCAGGTGCCGCATCGCGGTGCGAGCGCCTTGCTCCTGATCGGTGTCGACGAGCGTGTGATCCGCCGTCGCGGTCGAATCGACGATGACCAGCGGGAGCCCTGCCGTGAGGGCGTAGTCGTCCGGCGAGCCGAACTCGGCGGACATGATCAGGATGATGCCGTCGACGGCCTGCTCCTCGAGGCGCCCGAAGGCGCCCGCCACCGAGATGCGGGTGGGATCCGTCACGGGGATCAGGGTCGTCGTGTAGCCCGCAGCCGCGCCCGCCTCCGCGACGGCCTCGAGCGTGCGCTCGTTGCCCAGCGTCGTGATGTTGAAGGTGACGACCCCGAGACTGCGGAACCGGCCCGACTTCAGGTTGCGCGCCGCGCTGTTCGGCCGGTAGCCGAGCTCCTTCATCGCGGCCAGTACCTTCTCGCGCTTCTCGGGTCGCACATGCACGTACCCGTTGGCGACCCGCGACACGGTCTGCGGCGACACGCCTGCGCGCTGGGCGACGTCCTTGATCGAGGCGCGTGGTGCGCCGTCCTTGATCCGTTGCACGTTGGTCCCTTGCATGGCAACGTAAACAATACTCGAACCGCCCAGGAAGGGGAATCATGTCGTCACTGACTCTCGACGGCCATGAGGCGAGCGCCGGAACCGTGGATCTCGGCATCGTGCTGGAGACGGGCGGCGTCGCCCTGGTCCTGGACATCCGGGACGGAGGGCTTCCCGTCGTCGTGCACTGGGGCGCGTCCTGCGGTCCGCTCGACGACGCCGGCTTCGAGGCGCTCGCCCTCTCCGGCGTGTTCCCGGATGCGGGCAGCGAGGTGGATGCGGTCGTGCCGGTGTCGGTGCTTCCCGAGCTCTCCCGGGGCTGGAGCGGAACCCCCGGCATCAGCGGATCCCGGGACGGCGCGCACTGGTCACCGCGCTTCCGGGTGACCGGCGTCGCGATCGACGGTGCTCCCGTCGGAGGTCAGGGTACTTCGGATCCGTCGTCGGGCGGGCGCCTCATCCTCTCGTCGGGTCCGGCCTCGGTGCGCGTCACCGCCCTGGACGACGAGGCGCGGCTGACTCTCGCACTCGACATCGAGCTCACCGGATCCGGTGCGATCCGCACCCGGGCCGCCGTGCGCAACGGGGGCGACGACGTGTACCGGCTCGAGTCCATGATGCCGACGCTGCCGGTGCCCCTGGATGCGGACGAGGCGCTGGACTTCGCGGGCCGCTGGGCGGTCGAGCGGGTTCCGCAGCGCCGGCGACTCGGCGTCGGCGCTCACCGCAGGGAGAACCGCCGCGGCCGCACCGGGCTCGGCGCCGCGATGGCGCTGATCGTGGGGCGCCACGGCTTCGACTTCTCCTCGGGGGAGGCCTGGGGGATCCATTTGGGTTGGTCCGGCAACCACGTGCATCAGGTCGAGACGGTCGCCGAGGGGCGGCAGGTGCTCGCCGGCGGCGAGCTGCTGCTGCCGGGCGAGGGCCGCCTCGCGCCGGGTGAGGAGTACGCGACCCCGTGGCTGTACGGGTTCTACGGGTGCGGCCTCGATGCGCTGGCCGTGCAGTCGCACCGGATGCTGCGCGCCCGCCCGCAGCATCCCCGTACCGCCCGCCCGGTCACGCTCAACGTGTGGGAGGCCGTCTACTTCGATCAGAACGAGGAAGACCTCATCGAGCTCGCAGACGCGGCCGCCGCCGTGGGCGTCGAGCGCTTCGTGCTCGACGACGGCTGGTTCGGCGCCCGTCGCAACGACCGTGCGGGGCTCGGCGACTGGACCGTCTCCGCCGAGGTGTGGCCGCACGGGCTGCACCCGCTCATCGATCACGTGCGCGGTCTCGGCATGCAGTTCGGACTCTGGGTCGAGCCGGAGATGGTGAACCCGGACTCGGATCTCGCTCGCGCGCATCCCGAGTGGATCATGTCGGCCCGCTCGGAGTGGCCTCTCACGGGGCGCCATCAGCAGGTGCTGGACCTCGCGAATCCCGACTGCTACGCCCACATCCGCGATGCGCTGCTGGCCCTCCTCGACGAGTACGACATCGCCTACCTCAAGTGGGACCACAATCGCGATCTCGTCGAGGCGGGTTCGGGGCCGCGCCGCGCTCCCGGCGTGCACGGCCAGACCGCGGCGTTCTACCGTCTTGTCGACGACCTCAAGAGTCGTCACCCCGGGCTAGAGATCGAATCCTGCTCGTCCGGGGGCGGCCGGGTCGATCTGGGTGTGCTGGAGCGCACCGATCGAGTGTGGGGATCCGACGACAACGATCCGCTGGAGCGACTGCGGATCAACGCGTGGACCGCGCAGCTGATCCCGCCCGAGCTGATCGGCGCGCATATCGCCTCGGCGCCGTCGCACGTCACCGGTCGCACGCACACGCTCGCGTTCCGCGCGTCCGTGGCGCTGTTCGGGCACCTGGGCGTGGAGGCCGACATCCGGGGCTGGGACGACGACGAGCGCGCACAGCTGGCGGACTGGATCGCCCTGCACAAGCGGGAGCGCGCGCTGCTGCACAGCGGCCGGATGGTGCGGGCGGAGACGCCCGACCCGGCGTTCGCGCTGCAGGGCGTGATCGCCGAGGACGCCGGCCGCGCCCTCTACCTGTTCACGGCGCTGGCCGTCGGAGCGACCGCCAGCGCCGGGCGCTTCCGGCTGCCAGGGCTCGACGACGACCGGCGATACCGGGTGGAGATCGAACCGCTCAGCCTGCGCGGGCTGAAGGGCAACCTCGCGGCCTGGCAGCGGGAGGGGGTGGCGCTGACCGGCCGGGTCCTCGGGCGCATCGGCATCGTCATGCCCTCCGTGCACCCCGAGACGGCGCTCATCGTACGCGCGACAGCGGTGGGCTGAGCGCCGCGCTCGGCACGTCCGTTCTCAGGACGGATTCGCTGGATCGCGTCGTGTCGACGGGCGCACAGGGGCGATCGGCAGAACCATCCTGAGAGCGGTGCGTCGGCCTCAGCCGAGGCTGACCTCGTCGCCCACCCGGATCGTGCCGCCGACGCCCGCGTCGTCACCCACGGCGCCGCTGACCCCGGGGAGGATCAACAGCCGGCCGAGCGTCGGCTCGTCCTGCCCGAGGGATCCGGTGAGCGTCTTGAGCACGCTCGCGTCGCGCTCGCCGGTGTCGGGGTTTGCGTGCGTCGCGAGGCAGCGCACGATCGGCCCGGCCGTGGCGAGGCGCACGTCGCCGATCGCGACCTCGCCCTGCCAGTCCAGCTCGTCCCACGCGTCGACGCCGCCGATCACGATGTTCGAGCGGAACCGGCGGTCGTCGACGTCCTGCGCGAGCGCGGCGCCGAGTGCGGCGACGCTCGCGTCGCTGTGCACCGAGACGTAGCCGCGCCCACGGTCCTGGAATCGGGAGCTCGCGCCGTCGCCGACGAGCGTCAGGGGCAGCCGTCCCGGGCGCTGCAGGCGCTTGCCGTCGGGGGAGTCGAGCACGAAAGCGGTCACCGCATCGACCAGCTCGGCGCGGCCGTCCTCGTCCAGGCCCGCCTCCACGAGCGTCTCCCCGGCGTGGTCGATCCGCATGCTCTGCGCCGCGTCGTCGTACGCCAGGCGCAGCGCGGCGAGGCCGGGGAAGGTCTCGAGCGCGAGACCCTTGGACTTCGGCCAGTAGTCCAGTCCGTCGCGCTCCTCGGGGGCCGCCGCATCGGCGAAGCGGAACGCGAGCACGCGGTCACCGGCGATCCGCCCGTCCGCCTGCACGGTGAGGGCGGGCAGCTTCTCGGGCGTGAACCCCTTGACCGGATGGCGGTAGAGCGCGACGACGTGAGGCATGGATCCATCCTCGCAGGGGCGCGCGGGCGCTCGGGACCGGTCAGGCGTGAGGCTGTTCCAGAAGACGACGAACCCCGCCGCGAGCGGACTCGGGGCGGGGTTTCGGACGACGAGGCTCAGGCCTTTTCGAGTTCGTCCTCGTCTTCGTCGGTGTACTGATCCGCCCACTTGTCGACGTACTGGTCGTCGGTCTCCGGGTGACCCAGCTCGCGCTCGAGCGCCGAGTAGTTCACCGACGGACTGTACGACTTCAGTTCGCGGGCAATCTTGGTGTGCTTTGCCTTCTGACGGCCACGGCCCATGCGCGAGACCCCCTTACTGTAAGCAGTGGGCGATGCGGGGCCCGCTGTCTATTTCCGGCACCGGCTCGCGGCCGGTAAGAGTAGCATCCAGGATAGCACGCGGGCCACCTCACCTCGCCGTGACGGGTCCCCGGTAGCGCCGCACCGAGAGGAACGACGAGATGAGCGACACAGCCTCCACCCCCGAGGATCAGGAGCTGCAGGATCCGCAGTTGCAGAAGGCCGTGATCGTCGCGCTCCGGCCGGGACAGCCCCCGCGTGTGCTCGCCGAGGCTGTCCGCTACGCCGGCCTGCTGAAGGCCGCGCTGGTCGTCGTGCACGTCGACGTCACCCGGTTCGTGACCTTCGAGGATCCGGACGGGATGGTGCACTCCGCACCCATCGACCTGAACATCGACACCGGTGCGGAGGAGTTCGCCGAGCTGCGCCGCGAGGTCGAGAAGGCGCTGGCCGGCTCCGGGGTCACCTGGACCGCGCGCCAGCTCGTCGGCGACCCGGCGCTCGCGATCAAGCACCTCGCCGGCGAGCTGGATGCGCAGCTGATCGTGGTCGGCACCCGCAGCCGGGGCCTCGGAGAGTCGATCCGCGAGTTCTTCACCGGATCCGTCGCCGCCCGGCTCTCGCACCGCCAGTCCCGACCGATCCTCGTCGTGCCGCTCGAGGAGCCGATCGCCGACGACAAGAAGGACCCCTGGGCGGAGTAGATCCGCCGGCGGGTGTCGCGCCCATCCCGTCGGTCGGCCTGACGGTGGCTGGCCCCATCGTGACCGCGAGACTCCATCTGAGTAACGAGACTGCAGCTCAGGGATGCGGTCTCGTTAGTCAGATGGAGTCTCGCGGGTCAGCGGGCGGGAGCGACGCCGGGACGGATTCGGCCGCTTGCCGAGGATCCTGTCAGCGCGTGAGCGCTGCCAGGGCCGAGGTCACCGCGCGCGCCGCGTCGTCGAGCGCGGTGTCCAGCTGCGTCACGAGCGATGCCGGCACCGTACCGCCGCGTGCGACGTGCGTGCGCAGGTCTGTGCGCACCCTGGCCCGGAACTCGTTGATCGAGGCGTCCGCGCGGCGCAGCTCCTCACGGCTGGCGATCCGCTCGTCCGCGCGAGCGGAGGCCTCCCGGTAGGAGGAGGGCGACCCGGCGTTCTGCTCTTCGCGGGCGGCGGCGGCCAGGTCGGCGCGGAGGCTCTTCATGGCCTCCTGCACGCTCTGGCGCACCTCGTTCGCGATCAGGCGCACCGAGTCGTTCAGCCCCGCCTCGATGCCCTGCAGGTCGCCCTCGCGCGCGGTGAGCTCGGCACGGCCGGCCTCGGTGATCGCGTAGATCGTGGTGCGGCCGTCGACCGTCTTGGTGACGAGCCCCTCCTCCTCGAGCTTCGCGAGGCGCGGGTAGATCGTGCCGGCGCTCGGCGTGTACGTGCCCCCGGTGCGATCGGTCAGCGCCTGGATGATGCCGTAGCCGTGCTGCGGTGATTCCGCCAGCAGCGCGAGCAGGTACAGACGCAGATCGCCGTGGGAGAAGACCGCGGGGCTCACAGCAGGTCCTCTCCGTCTGAGGTGAACGACACCGGGGCCTCGGCGGCGTCGCGGCGCAGCACCGTGATGTCGCCGGAGACGGTGTTCACCCGCACATCGGCGAAGGATCCGGACAGCTCGCCGCGCGATCCCGTGAAGTTCGACGGGCCCGACGATCCCCGCGGAACGCCGTCGATCGTGATGCGGCCGCTCAGCGCGCGCGCCACGTAGTTCGCGGCGAGGTTCTCGTCCAGGCGCACGGTGGCGTCGCCGGAGACGCTGTTCAGCGACACGGTGTTGACGGGGCCGGTCGCGTCGATGAGCATCGCGCCCGAGACGCTGTCGATCGTGGCCTTGCGCACCTCGCCGGTCAGCGCGACGCTGCCCGAGACGGTGTTCGCCATGGCCGTGCCCGCCAGGCCTCGCACCTGCACGTCGCCCGAAACGGTGTTCACGTTCAGGTCGCCGGTGTGGGTGTCGACGATGAGGTCGCCGGAGACGGTGTTGAGCCGCGCGTCCTCGGTGAGGCCGGAGACGAGCGCTCCCGCGCTCACCACGCCCAGGGTGAGGGCGATGTCGCGGGGGACGGCGACGCTGATCTCGGCCTTGGGGCCGCCGGCGCCGAAGTTGCGGAACACCTCCAGGAAGTTGTCCCAGCCGATCTGCGGGTGGTCGATCTCGATCTGGGTGCCGTCGGATTCGACGCGCAGGTCCTTGACGGTCACGTTGTGCACCTCGATCCGGATGCCCGGCTCGTCGTGCGCGATGACGTCCACCTGTCCGCCGACGAGGCCGATCTTGAGCTTCGACGCGCGCTCGATGTCGATCACGCGCTCCTGCCCGGGGGCGATGAGCCATTTCTCGGTCATGTCTGTTCTCCTGAGTTGGGGGATCTCGAGTCTTCAGCTCGAGATATATCGTGTTTGAGAGCATAACACGATATATCTCGATCGCGTCAAGACTCTTTCCTGGGAGTTTCGGAGCGCGCAAATGGCTGCATCCGAGGAAGGGATGCAGCC
>NZ_JBQEOQ010000002.1:742549-867257 GCF_052045265.1 Microbacterium sp. 22303
CAAAAGTGTTTACATGCGGGAGGGGGGTGCCCCCTTTTCCCCGCTCCGAAACGAAGAAGCCGGCCTCAGCTCGTCGGCGGCGTGTGCCAGATGCGGTCGATGTAGTCGCGGATCGAGCGGTCGGAGGAGAAGAAGCCGCACCGGGCGACGTTGAGGATCGCGGAGCGGGTCCATGCGTCCTGGTCGGCATAGGCGGCGTCCACGCGCTCCTGCGCCGACATGTAGGCGGCGAAGTCGGCGAGCACCATGAACCGGTCCTCGTACAGCAGGTTCGACACGATCGGCTCGAAGACCGAGCGGTCACCACCGGAGAAGGCGCCGGACGCGATGAGATCGATGGCGCGGCGCAGGTCGGCGTCGGACTGGTAGAACTCGCTCGGCCGGTAGCCGCGCGCCGAGAGCGCCTCGACGTCGGGCTCGGTCATGCCGAACAGGAAGAAGTTCTCGTCGCCGACGAGCTCGCGGATCTCGACGTTCGCGCCGTCGTCGGTGCCGATCGTGAGCGCGCCGTTGAGCGCGAACTTCATATTGCCGGTGCCCGAGGCCTCCTTGCCCGCCAGCGAGATCTGCTCGCTGAGGTCGGCGGCGGGGATCACGCTCTCCGCGAGCGTGACGTTGTAGTTCGGCGGGAACAGCACCTGCAGGCGGCCTTCGAGCCTCGGATCCGTGTTGACGACGGATCCGACCGCGTTGATGAGGTGGATGATCCGCTTGGCCATCGCGTAGCCGGGGGCGGCCTTCGCGCCGAACAGCGCGGTGCGCGGAGTGAGTTCGGCGAGCGGGATCCGCCCTGAGATGACCCCCTCGTACGAGCTCACGATGTGCAGCACCTTCAGCAGCTGCCGCTTGTACTCGTGCAGGCGCTTGACCATCACGTCCACGAGGTGCCCCTCGCCGACCGTCATCCCGTCGCGGGCCAGCAGCACATCGTTCAGGCGCCGCTTGTTGGCTGCCTTCACGGCGGCGAACGCGGTGCGGAACCCGGGATCGTCGGCGAGGGGCTCGAGCTCGCGCAGCCGCTCCAGATCCGTGACCCAGCCGTCGCCGATCGCCTCGGTGATGAGCGAGGAGAGTCCGGGGTTCGCGAGCCGCAGGAAGCGGCGCGGCGTGACCCCGTTCGTGACGTTCGTGAACTTGTCCGGGAAGAACTCGGCGAAGGCGGGCAGCACCTTGTCGCGCAGCAGCTGCGAGTGCAGCTCGGCGACCCCGTTCACGCGCGCGCCGGCCGCGGTGGCCAGGTAGGCCATGCGCACGGAGCGCTCCGGGAACTCCGCGATGATCGACATGTTGCGGATCCGCATCTCGTCGTCGCCGAATCGGGCACGCACCGCGGCGAGGAACTCGTCGTTGACCCGGTAGATGATCTCGAGGTGCCGCGGCAGCAACCGGCCCAGCAGCTCTACGGACCAGACCTCGAGGGCCTCCGGCAGCAGGGTGTGACAGGTGTAGGCGAAGCACTTCTGAGCGATGGCCCAGGCGTCGTCCCAGGGCATGCCGCGTTCGTCGACCAGCACGCGCAGCAGTTCGGGGACCGCGATCACCGGGTGCGTGTCGTTCAACTGGAAGATCACGCGATCGGGCAGGTGTGCGAGGTCGAAGTCCACCGGCAGGCGATCCAGGAAGTCGGCGATGGATGCGGCGACGAAGAAGTACTGCTGCTGCAGGCGCAGCTCCTTGCCCTGCGGAGTGGAGTCCTCGGGATAGAGCACCTTCGAGATGTTCTCCGCGTAGGTCTGCGCCCGCACGGCCTGCTCGTAGTCGCCGGAGTTGAAGATGCGCAGATCGAACGCGTCGGTGGCGACCGCACTCCACAGCCGCAGGGTGTTCACGCGGCCGTTGCGGAAGCCCGGAACCATGTAGTTGTAGGGCACGGCGCGCACGGTCCAGGCCGGGATCCAGCGCGAACGGGGAGTGCCGTCGTCGTCGTGCGTCTCGGTGTGCCCGCCGAAGGCGATCGTCTGCGCCTGCTCGGGGTGCGGGAACTCCCATGGCGAGCCGAGCGCAAGCCAGGCGTCGGGCTGCTCGACCTGCTGGCCGTCCTCGAAGGTCTGCCGGAAGATCCCGTACTCGTAGCGGATCCCGTATCCGGTGCTCGGTACGCCGAGGGTGGCGAGCGAGTCGACGAAGCAGGCGGCGAGGCGCCCGAGTCCGCCGTTGCCGAGCCCTGGCTCGATCTCGTGCGCGCGCAGTTCGTCGATGTCGATCCCGCACGCGGCGAGGGCCGCGGTCGCGACCTCGGACAGGCCGGTCGCGATCAGGTCGTTGTCGAGCTGGCGGCCGAGCAGGTATTCGGCGGAGAGGTAGCACACGCTCTTCGCCTGGCTCTCCCGCTGCCGGCGCTGATCCTCGAGCCAGCGCGCCATCAGGTAGTCGCGCACCGTGCAGGCGAGGGCGAGATATCGGTCGTTCACGCTGGATGCGGAGAGCGTCACGCCGCCGTCGAAGTTCAGGTTGTGCAGGAACTCCTCGACGAACCCGTCGACGGTGAGCGGCGGGGCGATCACCGGGGCGAGTGCGAGCGGGTGCGTGGCGTTGAGCGGGTGCGCGTCGGGGGTCACGGGATGAACGTACCCTGACCGACCCCGGTGCCGAGAAGGATCCCGCTTGACATTGACGCGACGTCAACTTCTACGGTGGTCATATCGACGACGGAAGAAGGATCCATGGCGCATCGGGACTGGTCGATCCAGGAGATCGCGCGGCTGACCGGCACCACGAGCCGCACCCTGCGGCACTACGACGACATCGGCCTGCTGCCGCCGACGCGGGTCGCCTCGAACGGCTACCGGCACTACGACCAGGGGGCGCTCCTGCGTCTGCAGCGCATCCTGCTCCTGCGTGAGCTGGGGCTGGGGCTGCCGGCGATCGCTGAGGTCGTCGGGGAGGGCGCGTCGGTATCAGTCGGGGCCGGATCCGGCCGGTCGCCGAACGCCGCGATCGAGGTGGACGCCCTCGAGAAGCACCTCGCGCTGCTGCGCACGGAGCAGACCAGGCTGGCGCGGCAGATCGCGTCGGTCGAGAACACCATCACCACCCTCAGAGAAGGAGGAGCACTCATGCCTGACGACATGTTCGACGGCTTCGATCACACCCAGTACAAGGACGAGGTCGAGACCCGCTGGGGTAAGAAGGCCTACGCCGACAGCGACCGCTGGTGGCGCGGGCTGAGCGATGACGAGAAGGACGCGTGGAAGCAGCGCGTCGCCGACCTCGGCGCCGACTGGATCGCGCTCGCCGAAGCGGGAGCGGATCCGGCATCGCCCGAGGCGCAGGACGTGGCGCGCCGCCACGTCGACTGGCTCACCGGCATCCCCGGCACGCCCGCCTACGGGGCCGCCGGCGACCGCAAGGCGTACGTCATCGGCCTCGGTGAGATGTACGTGGCGGATCCGCGCTTCGGCGCGAACTACGCCACCGGTGCGGACCGGTCCGCCGCCGCCGCGCAGGGAGCCACCGGCACCGCCGGCGCGGAGTTCGTCCGCGACGCCCTGCGCGTCTACGCGGAGGCGAACCTGTAACCGGAACAGGATCCGGATCCGGAACCGACTCCGCGGTCGCGTCAAAGAAGGAAAACGCTGCTCGGAACCATGTCCGAGCAGCGTCTTCCTTCTCTGAGGAGGATGAGGCCTCGCCTGGAGATGGATTTCGGCGCTCCAGGGTCGTCCGGAGCGACGTCATCCATCTTTCGGCGTCAGCGCCTGGCCCTGGTCAGGGTCCCACGGCGGCCTCTCCGGCACCCGGGATAGGCTGGCACCACGATGGGCATCTCGCGGCGAACCCTGCTCGTCGGCGCCGGAGCCGGTGCCGTCGCGGTGGTGCTCGCGGCCTGCACGCCCGAGCCGCAGCCCACCAAGACCCCGACGACCGCCCCGCCCTCGCCGATGCCGAGCGTGCCGCCCGGCGCCGCACCGGAGCCGACGGCGTGGATGCGCAGCACCTGGTCGACGGACGCGTATTCCCGCGGCGCGATGAGTTACCTGCCGGCCGGGGCGACGCCGCAGCTGCGCAAGGATCTCGCCGAGCCGATCGGTGACCGCGTCTTCCTCGCCGGTGAGACGACGGATCCGGATCATCCCGGAACCGTCCCGGGCGCGATCGACTCGGGGCAGCGGGCCGCGGCGCTGCTCGTCGACGCGTCCACGAGCGGCGAGCGCGTCGCCGTCGTCGGTGCGGGCGCCGCCGGAGCCGCCGCTGCCCGTGCGCTCACCGATGCAGGGCGCACCGTGACCGTGCTCGAGGCGCGCGAGCGCACCGGGGGACGGATCCATTCGATCGCGGACAAGAAGTGGCCGATCCCGGTGCAGCTGGGGGCGTGGCTGTCGGCGGGCGAAGAGGCGGGCACCCTGGGCGGTGAGCTGGCCGCCCAGGGCATCCACCGGCTGACGTTCGGCACGCCCACGGGCTGGTCGAAGGACGGCGCAGCGCCCGCCCTCGACGGCGGACCGCTGCGGCACGCGATCGAGCAGGCGGCGAACGCGCCGGCGGACGCGTCGATCGACGCGGCGCTCCGGGCCGCCGGCGCCGACCCGGCGGATCCGGCGCTCGCCGCGGCTCTCGCCTGGCTGCAGGCGACCACAGGTGCCGACGCGGAGAAGGCGTCGAGCTGGTTCCCGCCGACGTTCGTCCCCGACGGGCTCGTGGGCGCTGATGGAGATGTCGCCGCGCTCGTGAACACGCCGCTCGACGGCATCAAGGTCACGCTCGCCTCACCGGTGACGCGCATCGCCTACGACGACTCGGGGGTGAGCCTGCGCCTGGCCACCGGCGAGTCGCTGTCCTTCGATCGCGTGGTCGTCACGGTCCCGCTCGGGGTGCTGCAGCACGGGGCGATCGAGTTCGCCCCGCCGCTGCCGTTCACGCATCGTGGTGCGATCGCGGCGCTCGCCTCGGGATACGTGGAGACGGTGTGGGTGCAGTTCGACGAGGCGTTCTGGAAGGTCGATGCGGACCTCTGGCACGTCGTCGGGGGCGACGGCCCGATCCGCACCTGGCTGAACCTCCAGCCGGTCACCGGCCGGCCCGTGCTCGTGGGTCTCGTCGGCGGGCCAGAGGCCGAGGCCTTCGCGAAGCTCGGAGACGGCGACGCGGAGTCCGCCGTGCGCGAGTCGCTGCGATTCTTCGTCTCGGCGACGCCGACGCCGACGCCCTGATCTCAGGCCGGATCCGGGTCGTCCCCGTCCGCTTTCGGAGTGCCGCGCAGATCCGTCCGCGCCGTGGTGCGCAGCCGGCTCAGGGCGACCAGGGCGCTCGCGACCAGGGCGAAGATCGCCAGAGCGATGACGCAGGTGACGATCATCTCGGGCAGCCCCGACACCTGACGCGGATCCAGGAAGTAGTACGGATACCAGCCGACCAGGCCGCCGCGCCAGATCGTGAACACGCCCCAGGCGACGGGGTAGAGGAGCACGTACGGCACGATCCGCCAGGAGGCCGCGCGCCTGCCGGGGCCGAAGACCCAGGCGACGACGGTCCACGCCGGAAGCACGAAATGCAGCACCACGTCGGACCACGGCACCCAGATCGGGATGCCGTGCAGGCCCGCCTGCCACACGATCAGGGCGAACGCGAGACCGGCCGTGATGGTCCAGCTGAGCACGACCGCACGTGCGGTGGTGAGCCAGGCAGGATCCTCCGGCGTGCGCAGCGCGATGATCCCTGCGATCAGGGCGAGGACGGCGAACGCGATGTTCGACTCGATCGTGAGGTACGCGAGGAAGTTCTGGCCGGCGATGGTCTGCGAGCCCAGGCCCCAGAACAGGCGGTCCACGAGGGCGACTACGCACACGGCCGCGGTGAGCAGACGCGACCAGCCGAAGGCGATCCTCATGGTCACGCGCGCATCGTCCTCCTCGGCCGGCTCGGCGGGGGCGGTCCCTCGGGCAGGGCCGCCGCCACCCGGCCGAGTCTACGGAACCGGCCTGGAAGCGGGGCGATCCGCGTGCCGTCGGACGAGCCCGCCGAGACGCCGGGTCTAGGCTGACGGGCGTGAACTCGCCCGTCCCCCTCCGCCTCGCGCTCGTCGTCGCGGGGGGCGTGGTCGGCACCGCCGCGCGCCTGGGACTCGGACTCGCCCTCCCCGTGCCGAGCGGTGACGGGCTGGCCGCCGTGCCGTGGGCCACGCTCATCGCGAACCTCGTCGGCGCCTTCCTCATCGGTGTGCTCGCCGCGCGGCTGCCCGGCTCGCATGCGGTGCGGGTGCTGCTGGGCACCGGTGTGCTCGGCGGGTTCACCACCTACAGCGCGTTCGCCGTCGGCACGGTGACGCTGTGGCATGCCCAGCCGTGGCTCGCTTCGGCGTACGCGATCGGCAGCGTCGCACTCGGCATCGGGGCCGCGGCCCTCGGTCTCGATCTCGGCCGGCCGGGCCGCTGGCGCGGGAGGCGCCCCCGCGCCTCGCACACGCAGGCGCGCGGATGACCCCGCTGGTCTTCCTGTACGCCGCGCTCGCCGGGGGTGTCGGAGCGGGTCTGCGCTACCTCGTCGATCTCGGCGTGGCTCGGCTCGTCGGCACGCGCTTCCCGTGGGGCGTGCTGGTGATCAACGTGACCGGATCCTTCGTGCTCGGTGTCGTCACCGGCGGGTTCCCCGGCGCAGCCTTCATCGTCGGCGCGGGCCTGCTCGGCGGCTACACCACGTTCAGCACGGCGATGCTCGACACGGTCGCGCTGTGGCGGGACGGATCCTCGCGCGCCGGCGCCTTCAACGCCGTCGGGATGCTGCTGCTCGGGATCCTCGCCGCCGTCGGCGGGCTCGCTCTCGGCGCGGCTCTCGCCGCCTGAGCTCCGGCCACCCGGATACGCGCTGCCACGATCAGCACACGATGCGACGATCAGCACACGGATCCACGTCACCACGCGTGCGAATCGTCACATGCTGTGCTGATCGTCGCACCGTGGCGGACGTAGTCGCAGTCGTGGATTCAGTCGCTGCCGCCGCCGCAGCCCGCAGCCGCGGTTTCAGTCGCGCACGCGCACCGACAGGCAGGTGACGCAGCCCTCGAGCTTCTCGAACTCGGAGACGGGGGTCTCGATCACCGTGAGGCCGCGGTCGCGGAACAGCTGCGCGCTCTGCGGGGCGTCGGCCGACATGAGCACCGTGTTCTCGTCGAGCACGACGACGGCGGTGCCATGCTCCTCCGGGACGGCCAGGAACTCGGGGTAGATCGACGGGTCGTCGACGAGCGGGGGATAGCCGATCACGGTGCCGTCGGGCAGAGCCGTGACGCCGCTCTTCAGGTGCAGCACCTTGGTGACCTCGACCGGCACGACGGTCCAGCCGCGCGGGGCGAGCAGCGTATCCATCTGCCGGATGCCCTCGGCGTTCGTGCGCAGGGTCTGCCCGACGTAGACCGTGCGGCCGACCTTGAGCACGTCTCCGCCGTCGAGGGTGCCGGGCGCCTCGACCTCGGCGTAGTCGATGCCCGCCTTCTCGAGGGCCGCGCGAGTCGTGTCGATCTCGCCGCGCCGCGAGTCCGCGCCGGGCCGGGTGAGCAGCGCGATGTCGCCGAACATGACCACGGTGTCCTCGACGAACACGCCGTCGGCGTGCGCGTCGTCCGGATCGATGTCGATCACGTCCCAACCGCGGGATCGGTACACCTCGACGTATGCCTCCCACTGGCGCTGTGCGAGCTCGGGATCCACGGGGACCCGCTCGATGTGCGTGAGCTCGCCTTCGGCGAGGCGGGGCGAGGGGCGGCGGACGAGAAGACGGGACATCGTCCCAGACTAGACGCGGCGGTTCACCCGGCGGGGCCCGGTTTCACGGCCGGAGCGGTGACGGCTGCGGCAGATGCCAGAGGTATCCGGACTCGGTGGCAAGGGCGACCGCTTCCGCGGCCGATGATGCCCCGAGTTTGCGGTACAGCGAACGCTGGTGGGTCTTGACCGTGTTGATCGAGCGGAAGAGGTCCCGTGCGATGTCCGGTCTGGTCATCCCGCGCGCCAGCCGCGTCAGCACTTCGAGCTCCGGCCGCGTGAGCGTCGGTTTCTCGAGCACGCCCGCCCGGTCGAAGGAGAAGCCCTCCGGCAGCAGCTCGGGGACGAGATCGGCGACCACCCCGAGGACACCCGGCGCCAGGGTGTCGAGCACCGAGATCTCGTAGGGGCTGCATCGACGCGCGCTGACCGGGAGCAGAGCGATCGTGGCGGACGCCCTTCCTGAGTCGCCGCTCAGATAGTGCGCGAGCGCCGAGACCAGGTATCGCTGCCGGTCGGCCTGCAGAAGCCCGGCCGTCGCGTCGGCCGCGGCCTCGAGGCTGTCCAGCGCGCGGCGAGGCGCGCCGGATCCGATGTCGATCAGCGCGCGCACCACGGTGGCTATCCAGTGATCCTCCTGGACGTCGCGGATCTCGGCCTGCGCCCGGGGGAGGTCGCCGTTCAGGAGCGAGTCCAGCGCGAGCATGAGGGGCAGCGTCGAGCCGATGAGCCCTGTGCCATCTCGTCCGAACCCGGCGTTCGCCATCGCCTCCATGCGAGAGCGCGCCGCATCGCGACGGCCCGTGATGGAGCCCCATGCGTGCAGGGCGATCACCGCGAACGGCCACAGCTCACCCAGATCCGAATACGTCAGGGTCAGCAGAGCGGAGAAGGCCTCGTCGAGATCCTCCGACGCGACCATGATCTCGACCAGCCGCTGATCGCCATCCAGCCGGCTCTCCACCCAGCTCGTGGTGCGCGGCACCTCTGCGGACTGCTGCAGATGGGATCGGGCGACACAGGTATTGCCGTAGTGCTGGTGGATGAGCGCTGCCCGCAGGTGCGCTCTGCGGGCGAAGAACTCCATATCGCCCGTCCGCGGTGCTGCGGCCAGCTCCTCGAACAGGGCCAGCGCGTCCCGCAGACGTCCGGCGAGGAGCGCCGACTCCGCGGTCTGCATCAGAACGAACGCCAGAGCGGGGTCGGTGGGGCCGATGCCGGTGCGGGAAGCTCCGGCGACGTTCTCGCGAAGGCTCGAGAGCAGCTCGAACGCACCGACAGGATCCCCGGCGACCCGTCGCCGTGCTGCCTCGAAGATCGACGCGCGGCGGTGATGATTCGCCGGCACCGGTCCGCGCCGACGCGGCATCCGGAAGGTCGCGTCGTCCGGCGCCAGGGCGCGCGAGAGAAGAGAGACCGTGGGGCTCAGGTGATGCGCCTCAGGAGAGAGCCGGTCCAGGAGCGTCCGGAGCTGGTAGGGCGGCAGCGAGTACCAGAGCTCGATCGGCCAGATCTCCACGAGCGCGGCGGCGTCCGCATCTCGGCTCGACAACACGGCATCGATGAACCGCTCCCCGATATCCACGCTCGTCCCCACGAATCCCCCGCGCCGGCACCCGGCCGGCAGGTGCATGCGCCTGCATGCTTCAACCATCTGCCACGCTACGGGTTCACATGCTCCGGCGCTCACCCGGGTGGGTGAGTGAGGGGGTGATTCTGCGCCGGATGACGCGACTGGCGCTCTCGCGGGGGTGAACGTGGTGAGTGCGGACGGCGCACCCGAGCGCCGTCCGCTCGCGCCTGGGGCTGCGCGTCCGCATGCCCGCGCGCAATCGCATCCATGCCCGCGCCGCACCTCCGTGCGCCCGCGGGCCACGTCATCAGGGGAGAGAACCATGTCCGAGCAGAACACCGAGGCCCGCAGTACGTTGAGCCGCCGCACCGTCATCAAGGGAGCAGCCTGGAGCATCCCCGTGATCGCGGCGGTCACGGCGGTGCCCCTCGCGGCCGCGTCGACGAACGGTGCCGCCGACGACGTGGTGACCTGCGGGAGCGCTGCGGCCGGCGACAACGGCAGCTACACGGTCGACGGCGAGCGCGTCATCGTCAGCTACGACAGCGCCCCTGACATCTACGAGCTCAACGCCCATTTCGTCGACGGCACCTCGGCCTCGTATGGCACCAACTACGCCACCGCTCCCGCGCAGGGCTCACGCCGGTGGAGTGTGGAGACCGGCAAGCGGGTGTCCTGGGTGCAGGTGCACTCCTTCAACACGCACTATCAGAACGGCGTCTGCCAGTAGCCCGCGGCCGGGATCCCGGCGCTGCAGGGTGCCGGGATCCTGTGACGGGAGCGAGACATCGGCGCTCTAGACTCTGGCCTGTACGCCGGATCCCGCCCCGGAGTACGAAGGGGGACCCGTGTCGAAGCTCGCCGTCCTGAGCCTGCGCAACCGCGCCCTGATCGCGCTCATCACGATCGTGGTCGCCGTGTTCGGCGGCCTCGCGCTCACGAACCTGAAGCAGGAGCTGATCCCGTCGATCGAGTTCCCGCAGCTCGCGATCGTCGCCAGCTACCCCGGCGCCTCGCCCGAGGTCGTCGAGCACGACGTGTCGACCCCGATCGAGACGGCGATCCAGGGCGTCCCTGGCCTCGATACCTCGACCGCCACGAGCACGACGAACTCCTCCGTGATCCAGGCGTCCTTCGCCTACGGGACCAACCTCGCGACGGCCGAGCAGAAGATCAACCAGGCGATCGGTCGGATCAAGTCCCAGCTGCCCGATGGCGTGGATCCGCAGGTCATCACGGCGTCGATCGACGACTTCCCCGTGATCCAGGTCGCGGTCACCGGCTTCTCCGACGCCGAGGCGGCGCAGCAGCGCCTCACGAACACGATCATCCCGAAGATCGAGCGGCTCAAGGGCGTGAACGCGGCGTCGCTCGTCGGCGGGCAGGGCAAGCGGCTCACGATCACCCCCGACACCACCGCCCTGCTCGGGGCGGGGCTGACCTCGAGCGCGATCAAGGACGCGCTGCAGCAGAACGGCACTCTGTTCCCGGGCGGGTCCATCACGGAGGACGAGAACACGCTCACCGTGCAGACCGGTGAGAAGCTCACCAGCGTCGAGCAGGTGCAGGCGATCCCCTTGGTCGGCGCGGCGACGCCCGGCGTCACCGTCGGATCCGTCGCGAAGGTCTCGATCGACGGGAATCCGGTCACCTCGCTCTCCCGGGTCGACGGCAAGACCGCCCTCACGATCGCGGTCACGAAGCTGCCCTCGGCCAACACGGTGGACGTGTCGAAGGCCGTCACCGCCCTCATCCCCGAGCTCAAGAAGGACCTGCCCGGGGCGACCTTCACGACCGTGTTCGATCAGGCGCCGTTCATCCAGCAGTCGATCGAGTCGCTCGCCCAGGAGGGTCTGCTCGGGCTCGTCTTCGCCGTGCTGGTGATCCTGATCTTCCTGCTCTCCGTGCGCTCGACGCTCGTCACAGCGATCTCGATCCCGACCAGCGTGCTCATCACGTTCATCGGCATACAGGCGTTCGGCTACTCGCTCAACATCCTCACACTCGGCGCGCTCACGATCGCGATCGGCCGCGTCGTCGACGACTCGATCGTCGTGATCGAGAACATCAAGCGGCACTATGTGCAGGGCGCCGACAAGAAGACCGCGATCCTGAGCGCGGTGCGCGAGGTGGCGACGGCGGTCACCGCCTCGACCATCACCACGGTCGCCGTGTTCCTTCCGATCGCGTTCGTCGGCGACATGACCGGCGAGCTGTTCCGGCCGTTCGCGCTCACCGTGACGATCGCGATGGCGGCGTCGCTGCTCGTCGCTCTCACCATCGTGCCGGTGCTGGCCTACTGGTTCCTGCGCCCGGGCAAGCCGCTGCTCGGCGCAGACGGCCATGCGATCGACCCCGAGCATGAGGACGCCCCGCCGACTCGCCTGCAGAAGACGTACCTGCCGATCCTGCGCTGGACGCTGAAGCACTCCTGGATCACCGTGCTGCTCGCCGTCGTCGTGCTCGTCGGCACCCTCGCCGCGGCTCCCCTCATGAAGGTCAACTTCCTCGGATCCAGCGGGCAGAACACCTTTCGCATGACGCAGTCGCTGGGCCAGGCGCCCAGCCTCGACGCCGAGGACAAGGCGGCGCAGAAGGTCGAGGAGGCGATCAAGGACATCCACGGCATCAAGACCGTGCAGGTCTCGATCGGTTCGAGCGGATCCGCCCTGCGGGATGCCTTCTCCGGCGGCGGATCCGGCATCACCTCCTCGATCACGACCGATCCGTCGGCGGACCAGGACACTGTGCAGGCCGATGTCCGCGCGGCTGTGAAGAAGCTCGACGGCGTCGGCGACATCACGATCGCCGCGTCGGAGGGTTTCGGATCCAGTGACATCCAGGTGAAGATCACCGCGCCGGACGAGAAGACTCTGACGAGTGCGGCCGACGCGCTCGTGAAGGAGCTCAAGGGCTCGGCGGGCGTGAACCAGGTCTCCAGCAACCTCTCCGCATCGCTGCCGTACATCTCCGTGCAGGTCGACCGCGCGGATGCCGCGAAGGCGGGACTCAGCGAGGTCGCGGTCGGCGGCATCGTCTCGCAGGCGATGCGTCCGCAGCAGATCGGATCCGTGGAGATCGACGGATCCTCGCTCACCGTCTACCTGCAGAGTGCGAACCCGCCGACCACGGTCGACGCGCTCAAGGCGCTGACCATCCCGAGCCGGACAGGGCTCCTCCGCCTGGACCAGATCGCGACGGTGCAGCAGAGCGAGAGCCCGGCGTCGGTCACGACTCAGCGCGGGCAGCGCACCGCGACCGTCTCGGTCACCCCGAAGGGCAACGACCTCGCGAGCGCCTCGGCATCCGTGTCGAAGGCGATCACCAACGCCAAGCTGCCCTCCGGAGCGGACGCGTCCCTCGGCGGCGTGGTCACGCAGCAGCAGAATGCGTTCGGTCAGCTCGGGCTCGCGATGCTCGCAGCGATCCTCATCGTCTACATCGTGATGGTCGCGACGTTCAAGTCGCTGCGTCAGCCGATCCTGCTGCTGAGCTCGGTGCCGTTCGCGGCGACCGGTGCGATCCTGCTGCAGATCGCCACCGGCGTGCCGCTCGGCGTCGCCTCCCTCATCGGCGTGCTCATGCTCATCGGCATCGTGGTGACCAACGCGATCGTGCTCGTGGACCTCGTGAACCAGTATCGCGAGAAGGGCATGAACGCGCACGACGCGACCATCGCGGGCGGATCCCGGCGTCTGCGCCCGATCCTGATGACCGCGCTCGCCACGATCTTCGCGCTCACCCCGATGGCGCTCGGGATCACTGGCCACGGCGGATTCATCTCGCAGCCGCTCGCGATCGTCGTGATCGGCGGCCTGGTGTCGTCGACCGTGCTGACCCTGCTGGTGCTGCCCACGCTGTACAACCTCGTCGAGGGGGCCAGGGAGCGCCGGGCGGCCAAGCGTGCGGCGAAGGCCGGCGGGTCGCAGGGTGGCACGGACACGTCGGATCCGGGCGCCCCCACGGTGCCGGAAGCGCCGTCGGGCGGCACGTCTGCGGCGGCAGCGGAGCGGGTGAGCGATCCGGCCACCGTCACGGACGAATCGTCAGGCAAGGGTTCCGCCGCGGCGTCTCACGTGGCAGGGTCCGCGGCTGCTCCGTCGGAGCCTCCGACCTCGACCTCGCAGCTGTCCGCCATCGCGGCGGCCTATGTGGAAGGCGCGGAGTCCCCCGCGCATCACCCCACCCGGCGCGAGCTGCGCGAGCACGGCCTGTCCGACGTCTGAGCCCGCGGCGCGGGGCAGGACCTCAGCCGAGCTCGTGCTCGTGGATCGCCGTCGTCAGGCTCGTGCCGTTGAGGTCGAGGTAGAGCGTGCGCTCGGTGACGGTCATGGTGACGCTGTTGCGGCGCTCCAGCAGCGGCACCGCTGACTCGATGAAGCCCGGATCGAAGCTGTAGACGCGGATGTGCTCGGCGCGGTGGATCCGCTTGCCCTCCCACGGCGCCATGACCTTGGCCGGATCCCGATGCGTGTACACGACGGTGCGCTCGGCCAGCCGGGATCCGTAATGCAGGCGCTCGGCATCGGGGGCGCCGACCTCGATCCAGCCGGTGGTGCGCCCGGTGAGGTCGCGCACGACCACGGCGGGCTCCTCCGTGCTGGAGAGCCCCTCGCTGAAGGCGATGCCCTCGGCGAACTCCAGCCCGTAGGCGAGCAACCGGGTCAGCATGTAGGCGTCGGTTTCGGACGGGTGCCGCGCGACGCGCAGCGAGTAGTCCTCGTAGACGCCGCGGTCGGTGTCCGCCAGCTGCACGTCGAACGTGTGGATCGTCGCCCCGATAGCCATAGACGTCCCACCTTACGCGGCCGGGCTCAGGGGGCTCCCTCGACGGCGCGTCCGAGGGCTGCGGCCACGGCGTAGAAGATCGAGTCCGCGGGGGTGATCCCGGCGGCCCCCACGGGATGATCGCCGTTGACCTCGACGACCACCGTCGTGTCCGTGCGGGTGTCGTAGTACAGCGCCGTGTTGTATCCGGGCACCTGTCCGTTGTGACCGAGCCAGCCCTGCACGCAGTTCAGCCCGATGCCGTATCCCGCCGGGGTGGGGAAGGAGGAAAGACGCGCGATCTGCGCATCCCGGGGGAGCAGGTCCTGTCCGGTGCCGAGGGCGCGGCCGTACACGAGCAGGTCGTCGACGGTGCTGACGATCTCGCCGGAGGCGCCCGCCTGGGACACGTTCCATGCGGTGGAGTCCCGTGTCGGCGCGTTTCCGCTGATGGCGTCGTCGACGATTCCGAGGCTGGTGTATCCGTGCGCGTGCGGCTCGGGCAGGACGGCGGAGGCCAGCGGGTACGAGGTGTGGGTCAGCCGGAGCGGATCGAGGATCCTCCGCAGAAGCTCCTCGGCGAGAGGGTGCCCGGTGATCTTCTCGATGACCTCCCCGAGCAGCACGGTGTTGGTGTTGGAGTAGTGGAACTCGGCGCCGGGTGCCGAGGTGCGCGGCATCGCGAACGCCGTCGCCAGCCGCTGATCGACTGTCCAGATGATGCTGTAGTCGGTCAGGTACAGCTTCATGAACTCGAGATCGTCGGTGTAGTTGGCGATGCCGCTGGTCATGTTCGCCAGCTCGAGGATCGTGATCTCGGATCCGTGCGGCACATTCGGCACGTAGTCGCTGATCGGATCGCTCAAAGACAGCTTCTTCTGCGAGACCAGCTGCATGATCACCGTGGTCGTGAACGTCTTCGTCACCGATCCGATGCGGTGGTAGACGTCGGGGGTCAGGGGTTCCTTCGTCGTCAGGTCCGAGACGCCGTAGGCGCTGACCCAGGTGCCCTGCGGGGAGCGCACCGCGACGACCGCGCCGGGCGCAGCCGTCGCGGCGAACGCCGCAGCGGCCGCGGCGTCGAGCGACGTGGACTGCGCCGACGGCAGCTTCCCGGTGGCCGCGGCGACTTGCGTACGGTCGATCACTGATCCGGGATCCGGGACGCACGCCGAGGGATCGACCGCAGGTGAAGACGGTGGACGGGTGGAGGGCGATGGCGTCGTCCCGTTCGCGGTGCACCCGGTCACGGTGAGCAGGGCGCCCACCAGCACCGCCAGGAGAGCTGCGCGCCCGTGATGGTGGAGTCGTGGTGGCCTGGCGTGCAGGTGCTGCGCGTCGATCATGGGAGAGACCGCCCCTCATCGCTGAGAGCGGTGCCCCGGCGCTGCCCTCTGAGCACACTGTAGGGGGTGCGCGCGGGCTGCGTCGATGGCGGAATGCCATGGTTCCCGGCGGATCGATCCACCGTGTCGTGCTCGGACCGGACGGGCCTCGCACGACTTCGGTGGCGCGGGGCGGGTCGTCCCGGCCCGTATCAGCGGTGGTCGCCGCGGCCGCTCAGCTGGGCCAGCAGGTGGTCCAGGATCGGATCCAGCACCGCGAGGCCGTCGCGCACGCCACCGCGCGAGCCGGGGAGGTTCATCACGACGGTGCGCCCCGCGACTCCGGCGACTCCGCGGGTGAGCAGGGCCATCGGGGTCGCAGCGAGGCCGCGGCGACGCAGCTCCTCCATGAGGCCGGGGATCTCCCGGTCGAGCAGCGCGGCGGTCGCCTCGGGCGTGCGGTCGTCGGGGGAGAGCCCGGTGCCGCCCGTCGTGAGCAGCAGATCGGGGGTATCGGCGAGCGCGGCCGCGAGTGCGTCCGCCACGGAGGCGTCGGCGACGACGACCGGATCGCCGACCGCGAACCCGCGTTCGGCCAGCCACGAGCGGATGATCGGCCCGGTCTCGTCGGCGTACACGCCCGCGGAGGCTCGCGTCGACACCACGAGCACGGTCGCGGATCGGGCGGAGGACGGTGTCGCGGTCACTCCGCGGTCCAGTCGCCGCTCTTGCCGCCGGACTTCGCGAGCACGCGGATGTCGCCGATCACGGCGTGCTTGTCGACGGCCTTGATCATGTCGTAGAGGGTGAGCGCTGCCACGCTCGCGGCCGTGAGCGCCTCCATCTCGACCCCGGTGACACCCTTCGTGACGGCCGTGGCGATGATGCGCACCCGGTCGCCCTCCGGCACGAGGTCGATCTCGACCCGGCTCAGCGGCAGCGGGTGGCAGAGCGGGATGAGCGTGGAGGTCTGCTTGGCGCCCATGATCCCGGCGATGCGCGCGGTGCCGAGCGCCTCGCCCTTGGGCAGAGTGCCGTCGGCGATCTTCGCGACCACGTCGGCGCGGGTCTGCAGCACGGCCTGTGCCCGCGCCTCACGGCGCGTGACCGCCTTGTCGGTCACGTCCACCATGTGCGCGGATCCGTCGGCCCGCAGGTGGGTCAGATCGCTCATGCTCGTCTCCTCCGGCTCTTGTCTTCCTGCCACGGCCCCAGATCACCGAGCTTGTCACGTTTCGCCGACGGATCCGCCGGAAATCTCGGCCAGACGGGGCATCGTCGGCGATTCGGGACCCGATCCGCGGGTCCAGAGGGGCAGGCGTCCCGGGGCGCGGGCGGTGGAACGGATTCGCCGGACTCAGCCGCCGGCGAACGGCGGCAGGATGTCGACGGTCTCGCCGAGAGGACGGGAATCGTCGCGGCTGACCTTGCCATCGACGAGGAACGAACCGGAGCGCAGCACCTTCGCCATCGGGTCGCCGTAGCGTCCGAGCAGCTCCGCACGCAGCGTGCCCACCGTCGACAGGGCGTCCGGACCGTCGACGATCAGCTGCTCCTGATCGCGCCCGGCGGCCTCGGCGGCCGCGGCGAAGTACCGCACGGTGATGGTGGCCATGTGCTCAATCTAACCCGTATCGCGGAAAACAGCATCCGCATCATGGAAAACAGAACGTCTCGCGAGGAGTTCCCCGCGTACACTCGATCCTATGATCGCGCTCGTCGAGCCGGGGCCGGAACTGCCGCCCGAACACATCGTCCGGTACAGCCGTCAGCTCATGCTGCCCGGCTTCGGCGAGACCGCGCAGCGGCGTCTGCGCGCGGCTCGGGTGCTCGTGATCGGCGCGGGCGGTCTCGGCAGCGCCCTCGTCCCCGCGCTCGCCGGCAGCGGGGTCGGCACGATCGGCGTCATCGACGACGACGTCGTGGAGCTGTCCAATCTGCATCGCCAGCTCAGCCACGGCATGGACGACATCGGCCGGTCCAAGGTCGGCTCGCTCGCCGACACCGTGCGCGACATCGACCCCGGCATCCTGGTGCGTCCGTATCGTGAACGCGCGACCGCCGAGACGCTGCCCGGGATCCTCGCCGAGTACGACCTCCTCATCGATGGCAGTGACAACTTCCCGACCCGCTACCTCGCGGACGACGCCGCGCGCCTCGCCGGCAAGCCGCTGGTGTGGGGATCCATCCTGCGATTCCAGGGACAGGTCGGCGTCTCTGTGCCCGAGGTCGGCTTCCGCGACCTGTTCCCCGTGCCGCCGGCCGCGGACGAGGTGCTGTCGTGCGAGCTCGGCGGAGTGCTCGCGAGCCTGTGCACCGCGATCGGATCGTTCATGGCGACCGAGGTCGTGAAGCTCATCACGGGCATCGGCGAGCCCCTGGTCGGCCGCGTGCTGTTCTACGACGCGCTCACCGCGCGCACCCGCGAGATCGGATTCGAGCGCGCCGAGGATGCTCCGGCCGTCACCGGGCTCATCGACTACGAGCTGTTCTGCGGCACCGGCCCGGCCGAGGACGCCTCGGCGCTGTCCGCCGCCGAGGTGCTGCGGCTGCAGCGTGAGGACGGAGTGCGGTTGCTCGACGTGCGGGAGCCGCACGAGACTCTGCTGCGGGGGATCCCCGGCGCCGGCGCACTGCCGCTCGGCGCGCTCGAGGACGGTGCCGCGATCCCCGCGAACCTCGAATCGGGCGACGGGCCGCTCGTCGTGTTCTGCGAGAAGGATCCGCGCTCACGTCGAGCAGTGCGGGTACTGCGCGAGCGCGGCGTCGAGGCGCGCTATCTCGTGGGCGGGATCGGGGCATTCGCCGCCGTGGGCGGAGCGACGGAAGGAGCGGACGCATGAGCGAGCGCGCGATCATCAGCGACGAGCCGCTGGACGAGGCGAGCATCAGGGCGGCAGTCGGCGATGCGGCGCACGGAGCCACGGTGATGTTCTGCGGCGTCGTGCGCGACCACGACGGCGGGCAGGCGGTGCGCTCCCTGGACTACCGCGCGCACCCCGACGCCGAGCGGTTCCTCGAGGAGATCGTGGAGCGCGTGACCGCGGAGACCGGACTGCTCGTCGCGGCCGCTCACCGGGTCGGCGACCTGAGGATCGGCGATGTCGCCCTTTTCGCCGCGGCGTCGGCGGGGCACCGCAAGGAGGCGTTCGAGGCGTGCGAGCACCTGGTCGAGGAGATCAAGCGCGGGGTGCCGATCTGGAAGCGCCAGCACTACGCCGACGGCGTCTCGGAGTGGGTCGGGCTCTGACGCAACGCGGTCGTTGAGCGAGCGAAGCGAGACGAAACGCGCAGATTCAGATCTCGAGCTCAGCCCCCGATGTAGCTCATCTCGATGCGATGGCGGTCGGCGCGCAGCTCGGGGGTGAGGCTCGATCGGATCTCGGAGTAGCGGTCGTCGCGCACGCCCCAGATCTGCGCGAGCGTCGCCGTGAGCTCGGCGTCGTCCGCGCCGCCGCGCAGCAGTGCGCGCAGGTCGTGGCCCTCCGTCGCGAACAGGCACGTGAACAGGCGCCCCTCGGTGGAGAGTCTGGCGCGGTTGCAGGTGCCGCAGAAGGCGTTGGTGACCGAGGAGATCACGCCGATCTCGCCGGATCCGTCGACGTAGCGCCAGCGCTTCGCGGTCTCACCGGTGGCGACCGGAGCGATGGGTTCGAGCGGGAATTGCGCATCGATCGTCGCCACGATCTCGGCCGAGGGGATGACCTCGTCCAGGCTCCAGCCGTTGGTGGCGCCGACGTCCATGTATTCGATGAAGCGCAGCACGTGACCTGTGCCGCGGAAGTGCTCGGCAAGGCTCAGGATCTCGCTGTCGTTGAGACCTCGCTTGACGACCGTGTTGAGCTTCACGGGCATGCCTGCGGCCTGCGCGGCGTCGATGCCCTGCAGCACGCGTGCGACCGGGAACTCCACATCGTTCATCCGCCGGAACAGCTGATCGTCGAGGGAATCGATCGATACGGTGACGCGGTCGACGCCCGCCGCCTTGAGGGCTTCCGCCTTGACGGCCAGGGCGGATCCGTTCGTCGTGAGCGCGATCTCGGGCTTGGCGCCGTCGAGGGTGCGCAGGGCCGCGAGCCGTGCGATCAGGTCTTCGATCCCGCGCCGCAGCAGCGGCTCCCCGCCGGTGAGGCGCAATTTGCGGACGCCGTTCGCAAGCGCGGCGCGGGCGATCCGCTCGATCTCCTCGAAACTGAGCAGTTCATGCCGTTCCAGGAATGCATAGTCGCGGCCGAACACCTCGCGCGGCATGCAATAGACGCAGCGGAAGTTGCACCGGTCTGTGACCGAGATCCGCAGGTCGCGCAAGGGACGATCGCGGAGGTCGAGGACGCCGGACGACGGCAGCCGCCGAGCACCGCTGCGCGCCGGAGCGGCATCGGTCTCGCGTGTTCGCGGCGCGGTCGGCATCGGTCTGTCCCCTTTCGATGGGCAACCGTAGCACCGCCGTGGCTGTGCAGGATCCGGAAAGCGATGACTGCTCGCTGGTCGCGAATTGCGGTTCTGGCGCGGGCGGAGTCGCAATCTGCGACCAGTGAGGTGGAACGTCGTCGCTCAACGCCCGCTGCGGCGCTGCGCTCAGGAACCCGCGCGGACCGAGACGTCGGACTCGTCGATGTGGAATGCGAGGCGCTGTCCGGGGTGCAGCCCGAGCGTCACAGCGTGCGTGGAGGGGCAGTCGACGGCGACATCGGGGTGCTCGGCGGTGTGCAGGCGGATCCCGCCGGGGATGGGGTCGAGCTGCGTGACCCGCCCGGTCCAGCGGTTCGGATCGGTGGCGGATCCGGCGTCGCCGAGCGCCTCGAGCGAATCCATGCGCACCGAGCCCGGCGCGAACACGACGCTGCCGGCCTCGCCGACGCCCAGGGCATCGCCGTGCCCGCGCAGCACCAGGCCGCCCGCGTGCACGAGGCCATCGTCCGCGCCGAGCGCCTCGAGGCGGTTCACACCGGCGAGCGCGGCCACGAACTCCGAACGCGGGTGTCCCAGCACCTCGGCGGTGCTGCCGCCCTGCACCACGGACCCGTCGTGCATCACGAGCGTGCGTGCGGCGAGGATCAGCGCGTCCATCGGATCATGCGTGACCAGCACGATGGGAAGCGCGGGGTTCTCGCCCTGCTGCGCGGCGACCAGCCGCCGCGCCTGCGCGGCCGACGGCGCGTCGAGGGCGGCGAACGGCTCGTCCAGCAGCAGGGCATCGGGCTCGGAGGCGAGCGCGCGCGCGATCGCGGCGCGCTGCTGCTGCCCGCCGGAGAGCTCTGCGGGGCGGCGCGCGGCGAGGCCGCCCAGTCCCACCTCCTCCAGTCGCTGCTCGGCGCGACGTCGGGCCTCGGCCCGCGGCACTCCCTGTGCGCGAGGCCCGAATGCGACGTTCTCGCGCACGGACAGATGCGGGAACAGCAGCGGGCGCTGTCCGAGCAGCGCGATGCGGCGCCGCGAGGGCGGCACGTGGATCCCGCGCGCCGCGCCGGGACCGGCGGGTGCATCGAGCACGCGGTCGCCGACGACGACGGATCCGGCGGCCGGGAGGAGGCCGGCGATTGCGTTCAGCAGCGTCGACTTGCCGGATCCGTTCGGGCCGATCACCGCGAGGATCTCGCCCGGCTGCGCCTCGAAGGCTGCGGACATCGCGAATCCGCCACGGCGAGTGCACAGATCGACCCTCATCGCACGGCCCCCGCCCGCCAGCCGCGCACCAGCACGAGCACCGCGAGGGCGACGAGGATCAGCAGCAGCGACAACGCGATCGCGGTGTCCTCCTCGACCCCGGCCCCGTTGAACGCCGTGTAGATCGCGAGCGGCATCGTGCGGGTGACCCCGGCGGCGTTGCCGGCGAACAGCGCGGTCGCGCCGAACTCGCCGAGCGCCCGCGCGAAGCACAAAACCGTGCCGGCGACGAGCCCGGGGGCCGCGAGCGGCAGGGTCACCCGGCGGAAGACCGTGAACCGGCTCGCCCCCAGCCCCGCCGCGACCCGCTCGTGCTCGGTGCCGATCGCACGCAGCGCGCCCTCGATCGAGATCACCAGGAAGGGCAGCGCCACGAACGTCTGCGCGATCACCACGGCCACGGTGGTGAACGGGATCCGGATTCCCGCGACGGCCAGCACGCCGCCGAGCAGGCCGTTGCGCCCGAGCAGGGCGAGCAGCGCGATGCCTCCGACGAGCGGGGGCAGCACGAGCGGCAGCGTGGTCAGCGTGCGCAGCACCGAGGCCAGCCATCCGGGGCTGCGGGCCATTGCGACCGCGAGCGGTACCCCGAGGATCGCGCAGATCACGGTCGCGATCGCGGCCGTGGCCAGGGAGAGCCCGAGCGCCTGCAGCGCGGCGGGTGAGGCGATCGCCGCCGGGACCGTCGCCCAGTCCAGGCGCACCAACAGCGCGATGAACGGCAGCATCAGCAGCAGCACCGCGATGATCGCCGGGATCAGCAGCCAGGTGGGCAGGTGCTCTCCGCGCCGGCGCGGGGCAGGCGCGGGGGGCACAGGCGCGGCATCCGGGGTCGGGGCGTCGCCGCGCGCGGCCGCCGTCATCGACGACAGGGCCGCGCGCGGTTCCCTCCGGCCCCCCGTTCTCATGCGCCGCCGAACCCCAGATCCTTGAGGATCTTCTGCCCCTTGTCCGACAGCACGAAGGCCTGGAACGCTGCCGCGGCATCCGCGTTCTTCGAGCCCTTCAGCACCGTGATCGGGTAGGTGTTGGTCGCCTTGTCGGCGCCGGCGATCGCGATGCCGGTCACTGCGGAGCCCGCGGCCCTGACATCGGTCGTGTAGACCAGGCCGGCGTCGGCCTCGCCGGCCTTGACCTTGGCCAGCACCGCGGTCACGTTCTGCTCCTCGCTGGCGGGCGTCACGGTCACGCCCGCCGTGTCGAGGAGCGTCTTCGCGGCGTTGCCGCAGGGCACCGCGGGCGCGCACAGCACGAGCTTGAGACCGGGGTCCGCGAGCGAGGCGAGATCCTTCACCTTCAGGGGGTTGCCGGGGGCGACGGCGATCTGCAGCACGTTCGTGGTGAACGCCGGTGCGTCACCGGCGAGACCGGCCTGGGTGACCTTGTCCATGTTCTTCTGATCGGCCGAGGCGAACACGTCGACCGGCGCGCCCTCGATGATCTGCGTCGCGAGCGTCGAGGATCCGTCGTAGGTGATCGGGTTGACGTGCACCTTCGGGTTGTCGGCTTCGAAGGCGGTGGTGATCTGGTCGAACGCCTTGCTGAGCGAGGCCGCGGCGAACACGGTCAGCTCGCCGCTCGCGGTGGAGGCGGCCGCGGTGCTGGTCGGCGTCGGCGTCGCGGCGGGCGAGGAGCCCGAGCATGCGGTCAGGGCGAGCGCCGTGGCGACGGCCGTGGCGACGACCGCGGACAGGCGGAACGGCAAGGAGCGGGTCATTCGGGATCAGGCCCTTTCGGCTTCGATGATCATCATGGTGGCCTTGGTGACGGCGACGGCCTTGCTGCCGACCTCGAGCCCGAGCTCGGTCGCGGCCTCGGCGCTCATGAGCGACACGATGCGGTGCGGACCGCTCTGCAGTTCGATCTGCGCCATGAGCCCCTCCACGCGCACGGCGGTGACGAGGCCCACGAAGCGGTTGCGCGCGCTGCGCAGCACGTTGTCGCCGGGATCCGGCTCGCCGGCCAGCGCCTGTGCTCGTTCGGCGAGCTCCGCACCCGGCACGATCTGGTGTCCGGAATCGTCCTTGGAGACGGTGAGGATCCCCTCGGCCGCCCAGCGGCGGATGGTGTCGTCGCTGACGTCGAGAAGGCGCGCTGCCTCACTGATCCGAAAATGCGTCATGGAAGGGATGATAGTGCCGCGAATGCGGAAGCGAAACCATGTTTACCGCGATACGGAATGTGAGTTCCAAAAAACCATGGACGCGGCGGAGGATCGCTGTTATCGTCATTCCAGCCCGAGGCCGCAACAGCCGTCTCGGGCGGGATGACAACCTAGCGGTTCGACGTACTTATCTCGAGGAAGGGCCCGACGACGGGCTCGACCGGAAGCCGTATCACTGCGACGACAGCAAGGAAGCTCTCCATGAACAGCACCCCTGTGCCTTCTCACGGCACTGTGCCTCCGTCCGCTGCGCCGGCGACGCCCGCCGAGTATCTCGCTCAGGCCGTCGCCCTTGCCACGGACAACGTCCGCAACGCCGGAGGTCCGTTCGGCGCCCTCATCGTCTCTGCCGACGGCAGGGTGTTCGAGGGCGTCAACCGGGTCACCGCGAACCTCGATCCTTCGGCGCACGCCGAAGTGACCGCGATCCGCAACGCGTGTCAGCAGCTCGGCACGTTCGACCTCGCAGGCTGCACCCTCTACACGAGCTGCGAGCCGTGCCCGATGTGCCTGGCCACGTCGCTCTGGGCGCGCGTGGACCGCGTGTACTTCGCGGCGAACCGCGACGACGCCGCCGATGCCGGCTTCGACGACGCGGTGTTCTACCGCTATTTCGAGGGCGGGCCCGAGGACAAGGCCCTCATGCCCGTCTCCGACATCGCTCTGCCGGCTGAGGAGCGCGTCGCGCCCTTCACCGAGTGGAGCCGCACCACCACCCGTATCGAGTACTGACCCGACCCGAAGGAATCAGGAGCAGACAATGACGTCATCCACTCCCACCCCCGAGACCGAGGGCATGCCCACCGTCTCCGGCGGTGACGTGTTCTCCCGCACGACACAGGACCTGCCGCCGCTGAAGACCGGCGCCAGCACCACGGTGGACGCCGAACCGAAGAACGCGTTCGACAGGTTCTTCGAGATCACCCGCCGCGGTTCGACCATCGGCCGTGAGATCCGCGGCGGCATCGTGACCTTCGTCACGATGGCCTACATCGTGATCCTGAACCCGCTGATCCTCGGCGGCACCAAGGATGTCGCGGACCACGCGCTCAACGCCGCGCAGATCGGCGCCGCGACCGGCCTCACCGCCGGCGTGATGACGATCCTGTTCGGCGTGATCGCCCGCCTGCCGTTCGCGCTCGCCGCGGGCCTGGGCATCAACTCCTTCCTCGCCGTGTCGGTCGTCGGCCAGGTCACCTGGCAGGAGGCCATGGGCCTGGTCGTGATCAACGGCGTGCTGATCGTGCTGTTCGGAGCCACCGGCATCCGGACGGCGATCTTCAAGGCCGTGCCCCAGGCGCTCAAGGCCGCGATCACGGTCGGCATCGGCCTGTTCATCGCCTTCATCGGCTTCGTCGACTCGGGCTTCGTGAACCGCACGCCCGCCGGCCCGCCGGTGCAGCTGGGCGTGGGCGGATCCATCACCTCCGTCCCGACACTCATCTTCCTGCTCGGCGTGGTCGTCATCGCGATCCTCGTGGCGCGCAAGGTACCCGGCGGCATCCTGATCGGCATCGTCGCGACCACGATCGTCGCGCTCATCGCACAGGCGGTGCTGCAGCTCGGCCCCTCGTTCAAGGATCCGAACGGCTGGCACATGACGATCCCGCAGCTGCCGAGCTCGTGGGTGACCGTCCCGGACTTCGGCCTCGTCGGCCAGTTCGACATGTTCGGCGCCTTCGGCCGGATCGGAGCGCTGTCCGCGACGATGCTGGTGTTCACCCTCGTGTTCTCGAACTTCTTCGATGCCATGGGCACCATGACCGGTCTCGCGAAGAATGCCGGCCTGGCGTACAAGGACGGCACGTTCCCGCGGCTGCGCTCGGCGTTCATCGTGGAGGGCTTCGGCGCCGTGGCGGGCGGTGCGACCTCGACGTCGTCGAACACGGTCTACGTCGACAGCGCCTCCGGCATCGGCGAGGGCGCCCGCACGGGCCTGGCATCACTGGTGGTCGGCGTGCTGTTCCTGCTGTCCATGTTCCTCACGCCGCTCACGCTGGTGGTGCCGATCGAGGTCGGATCCGCAGCGCTGGTCGTCGTCGGCGCGATGATGATGGCCCAGATCCGCGAGATCTCGTTCAAGAAGTTCGCCGTCGCGCTGCCGGCATTCCTCACGATCGTCACGATGCCGCTGACCTACTCGATCGCGAACGGCATCGGCGTCGGCTTCATCTCCTGGGCACTCGTGAACGCGCTGTCCGGACGGGCGCGCAAGGTGCACTGGCTGATGTGGGTGGTCGCCGCCGGCTTCGCGCTCTACTTCGTGCGCGGCCCGGTGGAGCAGCTGCTCGGACACTGAGCCCGACGATCCGAAGCCCCCGATCCGCGCTGCGGGTCGGGGGCTTCGGCGTTCACGCGTGCGTATTCCGGGGGCGTTGAGTGAGCCCGGAGTCAGCGAGGGGCGCGCAGCTCGGGCCAGCCGGCGAGGTCGGCGGGCTCGTCGATGTCGTCGCCGCGGCCGAGGTCGCTGCACTCGACGTCGTCGACGAGGTGCCGATTGTGTGCGATCCACGTGCGGGCCGCGGCATCGCCCTCCGCGAGGGCCGCGGCCGCGCAGAGGTCGCCGGTGTCGAACACCACGGGGTTCGCGGGGACGCCGTGCCACAGCGCGCGGGTCGCCCGCCCCGGCACGTGCGAGTCGAACAGCCGGCGGATCACGGGCGCGTCGACGCCGGGCTGATCCACGAGCAGCACGATCACGGCCTGCGGTGCGGGATCGGCCACGACGAGCGGCAGTACGGCGGCGCGCAGAGAGGCGGACATGCCCAGATGCGCGTCGTGCACCCTGACCACGTGCGCCGCGGGGCAGCGGCCGCGCAGCCAGCTGCGTGCCTCGCGGCCGGCCGGACCGACCGCGACCGTGACGCTGCAGCCGGCCTCGGCTGCGGCGCGCGCGGCGCGAGTGACCAGCACCTCGCCGTTCCACGGCAGCAGCGCCTTGGGGCCGCGTCCGAGGCGGGTGCCGTAGCCCGCGGCGAGCACGATGGCGTGCCTGAGCGGGGTCGTCATCGGTTCGTTCCCGAGATCTCGGTCGTTGAGCGAGCGAAGCGAGACGAGACGTCGCGCCCTCTCCGGGACCGCGTGTCGTCTCGGTCGCCTTCGGCCGGTTCCTGAGCTTGTCGAAGGGCGCTCAACGACCCCGGGAAGGGGAGCGACGCGTCGCGCTCCAGGATCGCGGCGTGGATCCGGTCGCGCGTGAAGGGCGTCACGGTCATCCGGATTCCGGTCGCGTCACGGATCGCCGCGGCCAGCGCCGGCGCGATGGGGTTGAACGGCGACTCGCTCATCGACTTGGCCCCGAGCGGGCCGAGCACGTCCGAAGTCTGCGCGAAGTGCACCTCTGAGCGCGGGATGTCCGCGAACGTCGGCACGTGGTACTGGCGCAGGATGTCCGACACGACGGTGCCACCGTCGTCCACGCGCACGATCTCATGCAGCGCGGCGCCGATGCCCTGTGCGATGCCGCCTTCGACCTGGCCCCGGCACTGCTCCGGGTTCACGACCACGCCGGCATCGGCGGCGTGGATCGATCGCAGGATCCGCAGCTCTCCGGTCGCCTCGTCGATCGCGACGCGGAACCCCTGCACGTTGAACGCGACCGAGCGCGGCGTACCGCCCCAGTACCCATTCTCCTCGAGCGCCCCGCCGTGAAGCTCCGCGTCGGCGGCGATGTCGGCGAGGGCGACCGACTGCTCGCCGCGGATCACGCGTCCTCCGGTCAGCACGCACTCGTCGACGGGGGCGTCGAGCAGCGACGCTGCCCGGGCGAGGATGCGCCCGGCCAGCGCGGTGGCGGCGGCGTGCGTGGCCCGGCCCGCGACGACGGTCCCGGTGGATCCGAAGGCGCCGGTGTCGTGCGGCACCAGATCCGAGTCGGACTGGCGCAGCCGCACGGCGCGCGTCGTCGTCTGCAGCACGGTCGCGGCGATCTGCTGGTGCACCGTGGAGGTGCCGTTGCCGAACTCCGCCGTGCCGACGTCCAGCCCGAACGCCCCGTCGGCCTCGAGCCGGATCACGGTGTGCGAATGGTGCCCGCGCGGGGGGACCGTGGCGATCATCGCGACGGCGGATCCCTCCCCGAGACGCCATCCCGGCACGAGTCCGGCGCGGTCCGTCTCCCGATCCCGCGCCAGGCCGTCGCGCACGATCTGCACGCATTCGTCCAGGCCGTAACTGCCGATGATGAGATCGGGCTCCTCGTGCGCGGCGATCATCGCGTCGTCCTGCCCGATCAGGTTCGCGGTGCGGAACGCGAGCGGATCCATACCCAGCCGCCGCGCGATCTCGTCGACGGTCGACTCGATCGCGAAGATCATCTGGCTCAGGCCGTAGCCGCGGAAGGCGCCGGAGGGGACGGTGTTCGTGTAGACGACATCGGCGTCGATCTTCTTCGCGGCCGCACGGTACACGGCGATGGACTCGCCCACTCCGTGGAACATCACGCCGGGGCCGTGGTTGCCGTAGGCGCCGGTGTTGGAGCGCACGTCCACGCCGATGCCGGTGATCCGGCCGTCCGCGGTCGCCCCCATGCGCACCCGGATGCGGAACGGATGCCGCACGCTCGTCGCCGTGAGCACCTCCTTGCGGGAGAACTCGACGCGCACCGGGCGTCCGGTCGCCATCGTCGCCAGCAGGGCCAGATCCTCGGTGAAGATCTCCTGCTTGCCGCCGAAGCCGCCGCCGACGCGGGCGGAGTAGACGCGCAGCTGCTCCTTGTCGATGCCGAAGATGCGGGCGAGCGTGCGCCGGGCGAGGAACGGCACCTGGGTGCTGCTGCGCACCACGAAACGGCCGTCCGGATCCTGCCAGGCGATGGATCCGTGCGTCTCGAGCGCCGTGTGCGAGACGCGGTGGGTGTGGAAGGTGCGGTCCTCGACGACGTGGCTCGCGGCGAGCTCTGCCGTGAGGTCGCCGGTCTCGGTGTGCAGCTCCATGACGACGTTGTCGTCGGGGCGGGCGACGCCCTCGGGGCCGTCGATCTCGTGACCGGCAGCCCGGTCGCGCCGGCCTCCCGGCGAGGCCGGGCCGTGCAGCGCCACGGTGCCTGGACGGTCGGCGCGCTCGGGATCCGTGTTCGCGGGCAGGACCTCGTACTCGACGTCAACCAGGCGCGCGGCGCGATCGGCGGCGCGCTGCGACTCGGCCACGACCAGGGCCACGCGCTGCCCGACGAAGCGCACGTACTCGTCGAAAACGCGGGTGTCGTAGGGGTCGTCGGCCTCGATCTCGTGCTGCGCCGTGGAGAACACCGTCGTCGGAGCGTCGTCGCGGCTGAGCACGCGCACCACACCGTCGGCGGCGAGGGCCCGCGTCGCATCGACCCGGACCACGCGCGCATGCGGATGCGGGCTGCGCACGACAGCGGCGTAGAGCAGCGGGCCGGGGAGCTCGGCGGGGTCGATGTCCATCGTGTAGCGGACGGTCCCCGTCACGACCCCTGTCGCGGCGGGCGCTCCGGTCGCACGGCCGACGCCGCCGGCGCTGTCGTCGATGTTCACGGCGCCGTGCACGGCGTCCTCGATCGCGCGGTATCCGGTGCAGCGGCAGATGTTGCCCTTGAGCGTACGGCCGAGGTCCTCCTCGGCGCCGGCCGGCATCGAGGCGACCGTGCACACCATCCCGGCCGTGCAGAACCCGCACTGGAATCCGGCGGCACGGCGGAACCGCTCCTGCACCGGGTGCGGATCCTCGGGTGTGCCGAGGCCCTGGACCGTGACGATGTCGCGGCCGACGGCACGATGCGCGGGGTACACGCAGCTGTGCACCGCCTCGCCGTCGACGATCACCGTGCACGCGCCGCAGTCGCCGCCGTCGCAGCCCTTCTTCACGCCGTACGAGCCCTGGTCGCGCAGCCAGGTGCGCAGGCACTGTCCCGGTTCGGGATCGACGGCGACGGCACGGCCGTCGAGGGTCGCGGTCGCGGTCGCGGCCATGGTCGCGCGGCCGGATCCCGGAGCGCCGGATCCGCAGATCGCCCCTCGTGAGACCCCACTTTCTGCATGAGACTCCCCGTCCGGCGTGAAGTCTCGTGCAGAATCCGCAGTCTCGCGCAGCGGGGGCCGGACGGTCCCGATGTTCTCGGCGGTCATCGTGCACTCCTCTCGATGCGCAGGTCGCCCGTGACCCGCCCGATCGCGTCGTCGACGCCGGTCGCGAGGCCCGGCAGCAGTTCCGCGAGGATCTCGTCGCCGAGGCGGTGCGTCATCCGCCGTCGCCAGGCGGGCTCGCCGTGGATGTCGTCGTACCAGCCGCGGGTGCGGTCGACCGCGGCGTCGATCGCGGTGCGCCAGGCCGCGCCGTCCGCACGTACCGCGAATCCGTCGCCCGCGGCCACGGCATCCGGATCCGCCGTCACGTCGAGCACGATGGGGTGGAACGTCGACGCGGTCACCGTGAGCCGCAGCGTCGAGGTCGAGGTGCGGCGTCCGATCAGCAGGGCGGCGGAGCGCCCGCGCTCGGTGAGCGAGATGCGGCGGAACGCGGACTC
The DNA here is from genome assembly GCF_052045265.1 of Microbacterium sp. 22303. Taxonomy (NCBI): domain Bacteria; kingdom Bacillati; phylum Actinomycetota; class Actinomycetes; order Micrococcales; family Microbacteriaceae; genus Microbacterium; species Microbacterium sp. 22303. The sequence goes on from NZ_JBQEOQ010000002.1 coordinate 772,230, forward strand.
CTGCGCGAGCGCACGAACGGGCACGCGGAAGCTGCGGATCAGCTCGCCGTCGGCCAGGCGGGTGCGGGCGGGACCGACGACGAGGTCGGCCACGGGCGTGCGCCGCTCGGATCCGTCCGGGCACAGGATCACGGCGGTCGCGTCCCAGCTGCTCAGCAGTGAGATCATCGGCCCGGCCGGCAGCGCGGTGGCCACGTTGCCGCCGACCGTGGAGACATTCCAGATCTTCCACGACGCGACGAAGGAATCGCAGGCCGGCGGGATCAGATCCAGCCCGGGCAGGCTCCGGCGCGGCATTCCGCCGGGGAAGGGGTCGTCGGCGAGGGCGCGCAGATCCGCGATGCGGCACGTCGCCGCGATCTCCAGGATCCCGTGCTCCAGTGAACCCAGGCGGTCGCCGGTGTCGTGCCAGGTCAGCGGCGCCCAGCCGGCTCCCGTGATGTCGAGCAGCCGCGTGGGCGCGCCGCGGGTGATGTCGGTGCCGTACGAGAAGATCACGGTGCCGCCCGCAAGCCAGGAGTCGCCCGGGCGCCACTGTCCGGGGTCGGCGCACATCAGCACCTCGTCGACGCTCGTCACATCCATGTCAGGGCCTCCTTCGGCGTCGCGGTGCGTCGCGGGGTGACCGCGCAGCTGCGGCCGATGGGCGCTGCCGCGCGGCCGACTTCTGCGGCGACGACCCTCGCGAGCGGCTCCGCTCCTCGCCGTGCGCCGTCGTGCACGTCGCCGGTGGTGTCGCGGAGTCGGGCGGGCAGCGCTCGGCTCCCGACCTCGGCACGGGCGCTCGCCGGCGCGGATCCGGCTCGCGCGGCCGATTCCACGAGGATCAGCTCGGCGAGGATCGACACCGCGACCTCTGCCGGGGTGCGCGCGCCCAGGTCCAGGCCGATCGGCGAGTGCAGCCGGTCGAGGTGCGCGGCGGTGAGCCCGCCCGCACGCAGCTCCTGCACGCGCTTGTCGTGCGTGACGCGGGATCCCATCGCACCGACGTAGGCGACGCTGTGGCGCAGTGCGGCATCGAGCACGGGAAGGTCGAAGCGAGGGTCGTGGGTGAGGACGACGATCGCGGTGCGCGCGTCGATGCGGCCCGCGGAGAGTTCCGCCGTGAAGTGCTCGGCCGGGTGCATCAGCACGACCTCGTGCGCGCCGGGGTGGCGGTCGCGGGTGGCGAACACCGGCCGGGCGTCGCACACGGTGACGTGCCTGCCCAGTGCGGCGGCGGCCTGCGCGAGCGCTGCGGAGAAGTCGTTCGCGCCGTAGATGAGGAGCCGCGCGGGCGTCACGGTCGACTCCACGAGCAGGCGCCGCGCGACCGAGCACTCCGGCACCGCGCGGTCGGTGACGTCCACCACGTGCGTGCCACCGGTCCGCAGCGCCGCACGGATCCGGTCTGCCGCATCTACCGCGACGTGAGCGACCACGTCGGGAAGGTCTTCCCCGTCGAACGCCGCGCAGAGCGCGTCCGGGCCGAGCGTGATGCCGAGGCCCTCCGCGGTGAGGAGGGTGCCGGACGTGGTGTCGTGCAGCGGCAGCTCGCGGACCAGGTGCGTGCGGAACCGCGGGTCGACCGCGCCCAGCGTGCGCAGCGGCTGCACGAGCACGCGCACGTCGCCGCCGCACATCAGGCCGATCGACATGCCGTCATCGTCGGCGTAGCCGAAGGAGTGCAGCTCGGTCGCGCCGGACTCCAGGCACGTGAGCGCAGCATCGACGACGGCACCCTCGACGCAGCCGCCCGAGATGGACCCGATCGTGCGGCCGTCGTCGCGCACCGCCATCGACGTGCCGGCAGGGCGCGGGACGGATCCGGACACCTCGACGATCGTCGCGATCGCCCAGCGGTCCGGCTCGGTGAAGCACTCGCCGTATTCGTGAATGCGATCCAGCATGGGGCACCTCCCTCATCCAGGTGCCGGCCATCGGCTCCTGATCAGGCGGTGCATCGGGATGGTGCGGGAGGGGCCTGCACGGGGAGGAACTCCGGGTCACGATCCACGACGTCGCCGCCTGGGATGCCCGGTAGATGGTTCACTGTCGTAACCCGCCTAGGCCTGCGATGATTCTACGTCCCCGAGGCCCATCGTGCAAGACAAAAGTCCGCAATGCGGATTCAAGTTTCCGCTGTACGAACTTCGGCGATACCTGGGGTCGGCGCGCCCGCCCGCTCGCACGGTGCAGCGGTGTCGAACCTCGACCTCTGCGAACTGTGCGCCCGCGGTGCGGCGCGGTCAGATCCGCCGACCGCTGATGCTCATGGCACAGCCGAAGAAGTGCCGGCGCACCTCGATGCGCAGGCCGGCCTCCGCACGGAACGCCTCGACGGCACGGGAACCGTCGCCGAAGCCGGCGAGATAGCGGTGCAGCATCCGGTACTCCGTCGGGTTCGAGAGCAGCAGGATCCCTGCAAGCGGCACGATGCAGCGCAGGTACGTCCGGTAGAGCATCCGCAGCGGTCCGCAGTCGGGCTCGGTGACATCGATGAAGGCGAAGGATCCGCCCGGCTGCAGCACTCGCGCGACCTCGGACGCCAGGCGCTCCAGCTGTGCGGCATCGAACGTCTTCAGACCGTACGCGCTGACCACGACATCGACGGAGGCGTCCTTCGTCGACCCCGCCAGGGCGTCCTCCTGCCGCAGCCGCACACGCCCCCCGAAGCGGCCGCGACTGCGCGCCTCCGCCTGCGCCATCATCTGCGCCGAGAAGTCGACCGCGGTGATCTCCGCCTGCGGGAGCCGGCGCTCGATCTCGGCCCAGGTCTCGCCCCGTCCGCTCATCAGGTCGAGTACGCGACGGGGGGATCCGCTGGCGTGCACCAGGCCGAGCAGCTGTCGTCGCCACAGCGTCGAGAATCCCAGGGACAGGGCGATGTTCATCCGGTCGTAGGAGGCGGCCATGCGGTCGAACAGCCGACGCACGTCCTCGGGATCGAAGAGCGGATCGGCGGGCGCGGGGCTGGTCGTCGCGCTCGTGGTGCTCTCCAGGATCTCGGTCATGGGTTGACGATACAACAGGAACTGAACATGTTCAATAATGACGAGGGTCGATTACACCCCTAGGGGTGAAGACAGCCGCCCGACCGATGAATAGCGTTGAGAGCGTTCAAGGCAGCGACTGGATCGTCTGACCGATCCCTCACGAGGAAGCGAGAGTGGAGATGAATCCTCTCCCGGTCGGAGATTCGAAGGCGTTGCGGGTCGCTCTGGTGAACGACTACGAAGTCGTCGTCCGCGGACTCGCCGCGATGCTGCACGCCTATCAGGACGTCGTCCAGGTCGTCGAGCTGGATCTGAACAAACCGGTCGCGGAAGTCGTCGACGTCGCCCTGTACGACACCTTCGCGTCGACGCAGGGTGACCGCGCCGATGTCCACGACCTCGCGGCGAATCCGCGAGTCGGGCGAGTCGTGGTGTACTCGTGGAACCTCGATGACGTGTTGATCAATGCCGCGATCACCAACGGTGCCGGCGGCTACGTGTCCAAGGGCGTCCCCGCGAGCCAGCTGGTCACCGCCCTGCAGCAGATCTGCGCCGGGGGCCCGCAGGTCTGGGTGGGCACGCAGGGGAGGCCCGCGATCACGGTGGGCGACTGGCCCGGCCGCGAGGAAGGGCTCACCGCCCGGGAATCCGAAGTCCTGGCGCTCATCACCCAGGGCCTGTCGAACGCGAAGATCGCCGACCGCACCCACCTGTCGATCAACTCGGTCAAGACATACATCCGATCCGCGTATCGGCGTATCGGTGCGACGTCCCGCACGGAAGCGGTCCTCTGGGGTGTGGAGCACGGCTTCCGGCCCGACCGGATGCGAGTCCGCCACCCGGAGGTCCCGTCATCGGACGACGGTGCCGAAGACGACGGGAGCGTCGCATGATGACGGCCGAGCTGCTCGAGCTGCACCAGATCACCGGGACGGAGTGGGTCATCCTCGACCGCCGCTACCCGGCTGATGACCCGCGGGCGACGGTCGCGAGCATCCTGCGGGCGGCCGACGGCGAGTGCGAGGTCACCTGGCTGGTCGACGTCGCGCTGCCCACCAGGTACGTCTGCCCGGCGAACGTCGTCGAAGACCTTCGCCGTGCGGTCACGCGCAGCGCGAAGCCGATCCCGATCCCTCATTTCGCGCCGGTCGGGATGCACCCTGCGCGGCGCTCGGGATAGGCGCCACGTGGGAACCATCTACTACGGCGGGTCGGCATCCCCGATCCACATCGAGGACCGCGCCCTTGCGCATCTCAAGATCGTGATCGCGACCAAGCTGCGCCGGGGCGAGAGCTTCACCGTGTCCTGGCCGCACTCGGAGGATCAGCCACCGGGGCGCAGCACGATCTGGTTGAACCCGGCTGTCGAGCTGAGGTTCGTCTTCGAGGAGCCCGAAGCACCCGAGCTGAGCCGGGACTATCTCGCGCAGCTGGCGAACTCCGCGAACTCATCGGGCGGCATACAGCTCACCGCCGAGGATGTCGGTCTCTGCGTGTGCTCGTCGCACCCGTGACGAAAGGAAGGGCGCCTGTCGATGATCTGCCGGTCGGATCCGGTGGCGCACGTGCCGGCGGGGAGACCGAGGGGAAGGCATCCGAGACGGCTAGCGTGGACGGAGGAGGACCCATGATCACCGACACCGTTCTGCGAACCCGACTCGACGAGATCTTCGCCGCCCGGGATCGCGGCCACATGGAGCCGACCATCGCGGCGTTCCTCGAGATCCTCGAGGAACATCCCGATGACCCTGCCGTGCTCTACGAGGTCGGCGGCGCCTATGACACCGACGGCCAGGAGGAGGTTGCGCTCGGCTACTACCGCCGGGCGATGGGGGCTGGTCTGGAGGGACGCTGGCTGCGGCAGTGCTATCTGCAATACGGCAGCACGCTGCGCAATCTCGGCCGCCTCGATGAGAGCCTGGCGGCGTTCGACGAGGGCATCGCGCTTTTCCCCGAATCGGAGTCGCTCGGCATCTTCCGCGCACTCACCCTGCACGCGATGGGCCGGCCCAGTGCCGCACTCGGCGCCGTGCTCACCGTGGTCGCCGACCGTTTCCCGACCGCGGAGGTGCAGCGCTACGAGGCGGCGCTCCGCGGCAACGCGGGCTACCTCGCGTCGCTCGACGACTGACCTCGTCGACCGCGGTGCTGGGCCGCGCGCTCTCAGTCCGTCGCGGCCGCCGCGTCGATGAGCTGCAGGATCCGGGCCGCGACGCTCACCGCGATCACCGCGGGCTGCTTGCCGGCGACCTCGGGGATCCCGATCGGGGTGGTCACCCGCGCGACATCCTCATCGGTCTGGCCCAGCTCGTGCAGCTTCTTCCTGAACCGCGCCCACTTCGAGGCGGATCCGATGAGGCCGACGGCCCCGAGGCCCGGGGTGCGCAGCGCCTGATCGACGATCGCCAGGTCCTCGACATGGTCGTGCGTCATGACCAGGACGTGCGCGCCGGGCGTGAGGTCCGCCAGTGCGGCCTCAGGGACGGGGGCGTGCACGACGCGCACCCGCGCCACGGCGTCGCCCAGCGGACCCCGCTCTCGGGGGATCCCGATCCGCTCCTCGGCCAGCATCTCGGCGCGCGAGTCGACGAGCATGAGCTCCAGCTCGTGCCGGGCGAGGATGCGTGCGAGCTCGAGGCCGACGTGGCCGAGGCCGAACACGGCGACGGTCGGGGTGACCCGGATCGGCTCCAGCAGCATGGTGACCTCTCCTCCGCAGCATTGCACCCCGTACTCCGTCACGGCCTTGTCGCTCAGCGTGAGCGCGAGCAGCTCGGGCTCCGCGGATCCGTCGGCGAGCATGCGTCGCGCCTGGTCGATCGCGGTCTGCTCGAGGTTGCCGCCCCCGACCGTGCCGTGCACGGCATCGGGGGAGACCACCATCTTCGCGCCGCCGTTGCGCGGGGCGTGGCCGCGGACGGTCGCCAAGGTCACGATCACAGCGGGGATCCGCCGCGACCGCAGATCCTGCAGCGCGTCCAGCCAGTCCATGGTGTTCCTTCTCTTCGAGTCGTCCCCCTGAGCACGAGCCATGAGTCGTTCTCAGGGGGACGACTCGGAAGTGGGGGTCAGTCGCCGGCGGCGGCGACCAGGGGGCGCTCCGCAGCGGGCGTGGGGGCGGGCGCGGCGCCAGCCTCGGCGGACGCCGCCTCCTGTGCGGCGCGGACGGCCCAGAACACGGCCTCCGGCGTCGCGGGGGAGCCCAGGTCGACCGAGTGCCCGGCCGGACCGAAGGCCGCCACGGCGTCGCGGATCGCCTCGCGCGCGCTGAAAGCGAGCATGAACGGGGGCTCGCCCACGGCCTTGGACCCGTAGACGGCGCCCTCCTCGCGCGCGTTCTCGAACAGCCGCACGTGGAACTCCTCCGGCATCTCGGAGAAGCTCGGCAGCTTGTACGTCGACGCCGACTGGGTCTGCAGCCGGCCGCGGTGCGGGCCGTCGCTCTCATCCCAGCGCAGCTCCTCGAGCGTCAGCCAGCCCACGCCCTGCACGTAGGCGCCCTCGATCTGGCCGATGTCGAGCATCGGCGAGAGCGAGTCGCCCACGTCGTGCACGATGTCGACGCGGCGCACCCGGTAGGCGCCGGTGAACTCGTCCACCTCGACCTCGGTCGCCGCCGCACCGTACGCGAAGTACTTGAACGGGGACCCCTGCATGATCTCCGGATTCCAGTGCAGGCCCTCGGTGCGGTAGTAACCGGCCGCGAAGAGCTGCACGCGCTGGAAGTACGCCGCCTTGACGACCTCGCCCCAGGACACGCGATTCACCGGCGCGCCGAGCGCGGTCACGAAGCCGCCGCCGAAGCGCACGTCGCGCTCGTCGACGCCGAGCATGCGTCCGGCGACCTTCGCGAGCCGGTCGCGGATCTGCTCGCACGCGTTCTTCACCGCGCCGCCGTTCAGGTCGGCGCCCGAGGACGCGGCGGTGGCCGACGTGTTCGGCACCTTGTCGGTGCGGGTCGGGGCAAGACGCACCTGCTTCAGATCGACGCCGAGCGCGGTCGCGGCGACCTGCAGCATCTTCGTGTGCAGGCCCTGGCCCATCTCGGTGCCGCCGTGGTTGATCAGGACCGAGCCGTCCTTGTAGATGTGCACGAGGGCGCCGGCCTGGTTGAACGCCGCGAAGTTGAACGAGATGCCGAACTTGATCGGCGTGATCGACAGGGCGCGCTTGACGTGCGGGCTGGTCTCGTTGAACCGAGCGATCTGCTCGCGGCGGGCGGTCACGTCCGCCTCGTCCGAGAGCTGGCCCCAGATCGTCTCGAGGCGGTCCGCGTCCTTCACGAGCTGGCCGTAGGGCGTGGTCTGCCCGGGCTTGTAGAAGTTCTTGCGGCGCAGCTCGAGGGGATCGATGCCGAGGACCGGGGCGACCCTTCCCAGGATGTCCTCGATGAGGAAGACGCCCTGGGGGCCGCCGAACCCGCGGTATGCGGTGTTCGAGGTCTTGTTGGTCTTCACGATCTGCCCGTAGGCGTGCACGTTGGGGATCCAGTACGAGTTGTCCAGGTGGCAGAGGGCTCGGCCGAGCACGGGCTCGGACAGGTCGATCGACCAGCCGCCGTCGCAGGTGAGGGTCGTGTCGAGCGCCTGCAGCAGGCCGTTCTCGTCGAAGCCCACCTTCCACGCGATGTGGAACGGGTGCCGCTTGCCGGTCATGGTGATGTCCTGCGTGCGGTTCAGGCGCAGTCGCACCGGGCGGCCGGTGAGCTTGGCGCCGAGGGCCGCGATCGCCGCGAATCCGTGCGGCTGCATCTCCTTGCCGCCGAACCCGCCTCCCATGCGCAGGCACTGCACCGTGATCTCGTTCGCGGGGATCCCGAGCACGTGCGAGACCAGGTCCTGGGTCTCCGTGGGGTGCTGGGTGGAGCACTGGATGAAGTACTGCCCCTCGGAGTCGCGGATCGCGAACGACGCGTGCGTCTCGAGGTAGAAGTGCTCCTGGCCGTCGAACTCCGTGACGCCCTCGAAGACGTGGGCGGATGCGGCGAGGCCCGCGGCGGCGTCGCCGCGCTGCACCGTGCGCGGGGTGCCCTGGAACGACTGCGCCTCGAGCGCGTCCTGGACCGTGATGAGGGACGGCAGCGGTTCGTACTCCACGGTCACCCGTTCGGCGCCGAGGCGCGCGGCCTCCTGCGTCTCGCCGAGCACCCACACCAGGGCGTGGCCGTAGAACATGGCCTCGCTCGGGAACAGCGGCTCGTCGTTGCGGATGCCGGCGTCGTTGAGGCCCGGCACGTCGTCGGCGGTGAGCACCCGCACCACGCCGGGCACGTCGTACGCGCCGGACACGTCGATCGTGACCTTGGCGTGCGCGTTCGTGGACTGCACAGGCCAGGCCGTCAGCACGCCGTGCGTCTGCTCCGCGATGTCGTCGGTGTACATCGCCGCACCCGTGACGTGCAGGGCGGCGCTCTCGTGCGCGGCCCGCAGGCCGACGACGGGGTTCTCCGGGCGGTCGGCGAGAGTGCTCATGCCGACACCTCCTTCGACTCGATGACGGTCGCGCTGTAGAGCTTGAGCAGCGCGGTGTTGAGCATGAGCGAGCGGTACTCGCTGCTGGCGCGGTGGTCGGACATCGGGGTGCCCTCGCCGCGCAGGATCTCGGCGGCCGCCTTCACCGTGGCGATGTTCCAGGGCTTGCCGATCAGCGCGTCCTCCGTGGCGCGGGCACGTAGCGGGGTGGCGGCGACGCCGCCCAGGCCGATGGTCGCAGCAGTCACGAGCCCGCCGTCGATGTCGAGCGCGAACGCGACCGCGACGCTGGAGATGTCATCGAAGCGACGCTTGGCGATCTTGTGGAACGCGGTCGTGCTGGCCAGCGGCAGCGGGATCCGGACGGCCTTGATGAGCTCATCGGGGCGCTTGACGGTCTGCCGGTAGCCGGTGAAGTAGTCGGCCAGGTCGACTTCGCGCTCTCCGCCGACCGACGCGAGCACGACGCTCGCACGCAGGGCGAGCAGGGCCGGCGGGGTGTCGCCGATCGGGGATCCGGTGCCGAGATTGCCGCCGATGGTGCCGCGGTTGCGGATGAGTCGCGAGGCGAACTGCGGGAACAGCTGTGCGAGCAGCGGGATCCGGCCGTCGAGGCGCTTCTCCACCTCGGAGAGCGGAAGGGCTGCGCCGATCTCGACGTAGCCTTCGGCGCCGGCGGCGACCCCGTCGGCGATGGTCAGGGTGCGCAGCTCCGGCAGTTGCTCGATCGCGACGACGAGCGGGGCGCGGCGGCCGCGGATGTTGACCTCGACGCCGTAGTCGGTGGAACCGGCGACGAGCAGCGCGTCCTTTTCGTCGTGCAGGATCTGCAGAGCCTCGGGGAGCGTCGCAGGGCGGACGAAGCGGGATCCGTCGACCTCGGCGTCAGTCGCGACCGGCTCCGGGGCGGGCTGCGCGAGTCGCTGCTGCAGCGGGTCGTCCGCGTCGGGAGTGCCGAGCGTGTAGGCCGCGTCGCGGATCGGACGGTAGCCGGTGCAGCGGCACAGGTTGCCGCTGAGCGCGTGCAGGTCGAAGCCGTTCGGGCCGTGCTCGGGATCGTGGACCGGGCAGGCTTCCTCGTCGGCGGTCGCTGAGTCGGTCGAAGCGTCCGCCACGGGGGTGCGATCGGCCCGGTAGTACTCGCCCGCCATGCTGCAGGCGAAGCCCGGGGTGCAGTAGCCGCACTGGGATCCGCCGGCCTCGGCCAGCTTCGCCTGCACGGGATGCAGGTCGTCGGGCGATCCGAGACCTTCGGCCGTGATGAACTCCTGGCCGTCGAGCGCGTAGACGGGCACCAGGCAGGCGTTGACCGGAGTCCAGGCGGTGCCGCCGTCGACGGTGGGGGTGGCCAGCAGCATCGCGCAGGCGCCGCACTCGCCCTCCGCACAGCCCTCCTTGCTGCCGGAGAGACCGTTGTCGCGCAGCCAGTCCAGAGCGGTGGCGTGCGCGGGCGTTCCGGCGAGCGGACGCTGCTTGCCGTTGACGGTGACGGCGATATCGGTCATGCGAATCTCCTCGAATCCGGCGACAGTGTGCGATGCGGCTCAGGCCGTGCCGACTCTCTGTGAGACGGAGCCTAGGCCTGGAGACTGCCCTGTGGGGGCATTCTCCTGTTCAGGAGCGCAACGCTGTGTGGTCAGGCGTCGTCGCCTTGGCCTTACCGCCAGTAGATTCGCGCTGTTTCCGATATACGGAAACCGTGTTCCGAAAACATCGACAGCCTAAGACGACGGATCGGCATCCGTCAAGGCGCGGCGCGCCGAAGCGCGACGACCCCGTTGGCGCTCAGATCGCGTTCGTCACGGCCGAGATGTCGGCCACGACCTCGCGCAGCACCGGGATCGCCTGCTCGGCGAAGTCCTCGCCGACGCGCGACATCGGACCAGAGATCGAGACCGCGGTGAGCACCGGCATGTTCGGCACCGCCATCGCGAAGCAGCGCACGCCGACCTCGTGCTCGCCATCATCGACCGCGTAGCCGCGCTCGCGGCTCAGCGCGAGGTCCGCGAGCAGTGCGTCGATCGTCTCGAGCGAGCGCGGCGTGGAATGCGGCATGCCCGCGCGGGCGATGATCTCGCGCACCTGGTCGTCGTCGAGCTGCGCGAGGATCGCCTTGCCGACGCTCGTGGAGTGCAGCGGCGCACGGCCGCCCACCTCGGTGAACATGCGCATCGCATGCGGGGACGGAGCCTGCGAGACGTAGACAACACTGTCGCCGTCGATCGTGGCCAGGTTCGCGGTCTCGCCGAGGCGCGCGACGAGCGACTTGAGCTGCGGCATAGCCATCAGGCCGAACTGGCGGTTCGCGACCTCGCCCAGGCGCACGAGCTTGGGTCCCAGGGCGTAGCGGCGGTTGGCGAGCTGGCGCGCGTAGCCCTCCGCGACCAGGGTGCGCAGGAGGCGGTGGATCGTGGGCAGCGGCAACTCGGCGGCGGTCGACAGCTGGCTGATCGTGGCATCGCCACCGGCATCGGCGATGAGCTCGAGCAGATCGAAGACGCGCGAGACCGACTTGACGCCGGTGGAACTCTCAGCGGCCATGCGGATCCTCTCCTTCGAGATCCGGGCGCGATTATCCGCATGCCGGAAAGATGATTCCCGAGCAGAGTATCCCACGCGATGCGCTCAGGCGGTGAGGGTCACACCCCACTGCACCCTCCAGGTCTCACCGGGCGCGAGACGGCGCAGACCGCGGCCCGAGTTGAACGCCTCGGCGGGGGCGGACATCGGCTCGAGGGCGACCACGAGCTCCTGTCCCGGATAGCTCGTGCTCGTGTACGCCTGCAGGTAGTCCAGCCCCGGGCCCTGCCAGAGCGTGACCACGCGACCGTCGGGGGCGGTCAACGTGCTGCGCACGCGCCCATCCTCTTCACGATGGAGCGTGGCGAAGCCGGTGTCGAGCTGCACGTCGGCGAGGCGCCGGGGCGCGCGCAGGTCGGTGCCGTCGGACACGGGAGATTCGCCGATCGGCAGCAGCCGGTCGTCGGTCTCGAAGAACGTCTCGGCGGGGATGCGCAGGAGGAGCTGCTTCGGATCCGCTCCCGAGACGGTGAGAAAGGGGTGCGTTCCTAGTGCGACCGGGGCCGGAGCCTCGGAGCGGTTCACGATCGTGTGCTCGGCGGTGACGCCGTCGGGGCCGAGCGTGTAGCGCACACTCGTCTCCAGCAGGTAGGGATAGCCGATCTGCGGCACCACGTTCGCGCGCAGCAGCACGCTCGCGTCGCTCTGCTCGGCGATCTCGTAGGCCGTGTAGCGCAGCAGCCCGTGGATCGCGTTGTTCAGCTTCGGCTCGGTGATCGCGAGCGCCCGGGTCTCGTCGCCGTCGATCCAGATGCCGTCGCGGATCCGGTTCGGCCACGGGACCAGGACGACACCGGAGCACGACGGCGCCGGACGGTCGTCGGGGTAGGGCGGGACGACCGTGGTCTCGCCGACCACGAGGTGTCGGAGGGACGCGCCGACCTGCGAGATCTGCGCGCGGACGCCGTCTGCCTCGAGGTGGACCTGGACGCCGGTCGGAGTGGTCATGCCGCCATCGTAGAGCGGCGGGGGCGCCGGGCGGGTTCCCAGGTGACTCCGGTAGAGTGGAAGCGTCGGCTTCGGGCAACCGCAGCCCCACGGGATCCCCGTCGGGCGCGGATGTGTGCGAACGTGTGAGCCCAGGGGCCGATGGTGAGTTCGGCGGACATCGCCGAACGCTTCATCCATCACATGAATGGCCCCCGGCCGACGACTGCCCGGGTATCCCCGCGCCCTACGAGGGCGGCGGGGTGCTGTTCTCGTGCGAGAACCAGACAAAGGACATACCCGTGCCCAAGAACCACAAGCCCAAGGGTGGACGCCCCTCGGCGAACTTCGAGCCGCGTTACGCGAAGAAGACCTCCTTCCACGATCGCCACAACCAGGGGCGCCCCGCCCGCGACGGCGAGTCCGGCCGAGGCGGATTCGACCGCGACGCCCGTCCGGCCCGCGCCGACCGGCGCGTGGACTCGCGTCCCGGAAGCCGTTCCCCGAGCCACCGCGGCTACCGCCCCGAGACCGCGGCGGGCGAGCGTGCGCCGAAGCAGCGTTGGTCTGCGCAGGAGCGTGCCGGTCGCGACGAGTCGCGCTCGATCCGCAACCGCGCCGAATCGGGACGCATCGACGCACCGCACCGCCGGGATGACCGCCCCCGCTTCGACCGGGACGACCGTTCCCGTCGCGATGACCGCCCGCGGTACGACGATCGCGCCGGCCGGACCGAGCGTCCGCGTTTCGACCGCGATGAGCGTCCGCAGCGGGATGACCGTCCGCGTTTCGACCGGAATGACCGTCCCCGGTACGACGACCGCGCCGGGCGGACCGAGCGTCCGCGTTTCGACCGGAGCGATCGTCCGCAGCGTGATGACCGTCCGCGGTTCGACCGGAGCGATCGTCCGCAGCGTGATGACCGTCCGCGTTTCGACCGGAGCGATCGTCCGCAGCGTGATGACCGTCCGCGTTTCGACCGAAGCGACCGTCCGCAGCGGGACGACCGTCCGCGTTTCGACCGAAGCGATCGTCCGCAGCGGGACGACCGCCCACGCTATGACCGCGACGACCGCGCGGGTCGCCCGTCGTTCGACCGCCCGCGGTTCGACCGTGATGACCGCGCCCGCCGGGATGACCGGGCCGAGCGCCCGCGCTTCGACCGCACCGAGCGCCCGAGCCGCGACGATCGTCCGCGTCGGGACGACCGCCCTCGCCGTACCGACGGACCGAGCCGCAGCGACTGGAACCGCACCGCGGATCGCAGTCCGAAGCACGAGCAGGTCGAGGATGTCGTGCACGAGCGCCTCGAGGCGCAGACCGTGAAGGCCGAAGAGGTCGCGGACGTGACCTTCGGCGATCTCGGACTCGGATCGAACATCGTCGAGGTGCTGACGAACATGGGCGCGGCGACGCCGTTCCCGATCCAGGCGGCCTCGATTCCCGCCGTGCTCGAGGGGCGCGACGTGCTCGCCCGCGGGCGCACCGGATCCGGCAAGACCATCGCATTCGGCGCTCCTCTCGTGGAGAGCATCCTGAAGGCGCAGAAGGGCAAGAAGCGCGAGTTCGGTCGTGCGCCGCAGGCGATCATCCTCGCTCCGACGCGTGAGCTCGCGCTGCAGATCGACCGCACCGTGCAGCCGATCGCGCGCAGCGTCGGCCTGTTCACCACGCAGATCTACGGCGGCGTGCCCCAGGCGCGCCAGGTCGGCGCGCTGAAGAAGGGCGTCGACATCGTGATCGGCACGCCCGGCCGCATCGAGGACCTGATCAACCAGGGCAAGCTCGATCTCTCCGACGTGCGGATCGCCGTGCTCGACGAGGCCGACCACATGTGCGAGCTCGGGTTCGTCGAGCCGGTGCAGCGGATCCTCCGCGCGACGGGGGAGGGCAGCCAGAAGCTGCTGTTCTCGGCCACGCTGGACCGCGAGGTCGCCGCGCTCGTGGACGAGTTCCTCGTGGACCCGGCCGTGTTCGAGGTGGCCGGTGAGACCCAGGACTCCGGCACGATCGAGCACCGCGTGCTCGTGATCGAGCACCGGGACAAGGCGGAGATCCTCGCCTCGCTGGTCGACCGCGACGGACGCACGCTCGTCTTCTCTCGCACTCGCGCCTTCGCCGAGCAGCTCGCCGAGCAGTTCGAGGACGCCGGGATCCCCGCGGTCTCGCTGCACGGCGACCTGAACCAGGCCAAGCGCACGCGCAACCTGCAGAAGCTCACCTCCGGCCGGGTGAACGTGCTCGTCGCGACCGACGTCGCCGCGCGCGGCATCCACGTCGACGACATCGACCTGGTCGTGCAGGCCGATGCGCCCGACGAGTACAAGACGTACCTGCACCGCTCCGGCCGCACCGGCCGTGCCGGCAACGCGGGTCGCGTCGTCACGCTGATCACCCGTCCGCGTGGCCGCAGGATGACGGAGCTGCTGAACCGCGCCGAGATCGACGCCCCCTTCGAGGAGGCCCGCCTCGGCGACGACGTCATCGAGGAGATCGCCGGTCGCATGCCGTCGGCGGCAGACCTCACGTCCTGAGCGCCGCGCGGCCGCGCGCCGCGCCATCACATGCAAGGGCCGGGAGCACCGGGTCCGGATGATTCCGGAGCCGCACTCCCGGCCCTTCCGTGCACCCGGGGGCCCAGCCGGGGAACGTGTCAGAGCACGAGCGCCCAGTCGTTGCTGAGCAGCTCCTCGCCACGGAACGGGAACCGCCGGGTCGCGCGCAGCGTGAACCCCGCACGGCGGCAGAGCGCGTTCGAGGGCTCATTGTCGACGGCGGGGTAGGCATGGATCTCGTCGTGCCGTCCGTCCGCGCGGACGACGGCGAGGAGTTCCTGGAGGGCTAGCCCGGCCAGCCCGCGCCCTTGGTGCTGGGGGAGCACTCCCCAGCCGGTCTCCCAGACGACCTCACCGCCCTCGAGGGTCTCCCAGTAGCCGATCGTTCCCACGGATTCGGATCCGTCGACGATCATGAGCATGCGCCCGGGCAGGTCGTCCTTCAGGTAACGGAGATGCCGCTGCTCCAGTTCCTCCCCGCTCTCGGTCGCGACGAGGTGCGCCGTCATCGCGGGCGTGTTGAAGGCGTCGAGCAACGGCCGGTCCTCGGGCTGCCAGGGGCGAAGCGTGACCATCCCGCGACGCTACTCGCAACCTCCGACACCACGGATCGAGCGGCCCGAGGGGCGGCTCGTCGGAGGAGATCGGCGACGAAATCGAAACCTGAGAATTCGGACAAAATATTTTGCAGGATCCCGGGATCCTCGGTGGGCTCCCAGGGACAGTGATGCAGGATCGTTACCTTGTACGCCCGACCCGAGGCGTTGACGTCGCTACCCGAGCGGCGCTGAAGACTTCAAGGATCGTTACTTCGTCATGTCAAGAAACCCGTTCTTCCGCTCTGCCCGCAGTAAGACCGTCGCCATCGTGAGCGCGACGGCCGTGCTCGGCGCCCTCGTCGTCGGCGGTGCCGTGCTCGTCGCCCCGACCGTCGCCGCCGCCTCTCCGGCCCTGGCACAGGTCGACGACGTGACCGCCTACAACCAGCAGGCGCAGGTGCGCGCGGCTCTCGACACCGCCAAGACCGCGATGACCGACGCCGCATCCGTGAACGCCGATGTGAAGGCCTCGGGCCTCGATCTCGGCCAGGCGCGCAAGCTCGTCGACGCGACCGGCCTGACTTCGGCGCACGAGGTGCTGTCGGACGCGGCATCGCACAAGGGCTCTGTGCACACCGCGCTCGCCGTGGCCGTCGCCGACTACTCCGAGAAGGTCGAGTCGCAGGTCGCCGAGGTCCGCACCAACCTGAACAACGCCGTCGCGCAGAAGCAGGCGGCGGATGCCGCGGCTGCTGCGGCCGCCGCTGCCGCTCAGGCTGCGGCCGAGGCGCAGGCTGCGGCGAACACTCCGGACGGTGCCCGTGCCGCCGCGCAGCAGATCATGGCCAGTGACTACGGCTGGGGCGATGACCAGTTCCAGTGCCTGAACTCGCTGTGGAACAAGGAGTCCGGCTGGAACTACCAGGCCTACAACCCGTCCGGCGCGACCGGCATCCCTCAGGCGCTGCCCGGGGGCAAGATGGCCAGCGCCGGCGATGACTGGGAGACCAACGCCACCACGCAGATCAAGTGGGGCCTCGGCTACATCTCCAGCGTCTACGGCACCCCGTGCTCGGCCTGGGGTCACTCGCAGGCCACGAATTGGTACTGAGCCCGGTTCCACCTGCCGGTTCGGCACGGCTCTGAGTTCGCCACGGCTCTGAGTTCGGCACGGCTCTGAGTTCGCCACGGCTCTGAGCCGTCGCCGCTCTGAGCCGGCGCCATGGTCAGAACAGGGTCGATGACGGCTCCGGGGTGCGCACCGCGCGCTCCGGAGCCGTTCTGCTGCCCCGCGACGGGCGATCGTCGGAGTGCAGCGCCTCCAGCCCATGCATTCGGATCAGGGGCTTGACTCGCCGTGCGAGCCACCGGCGATAGTCCTTCGGCGCCTCGGCCGCGGATCCGGGATACAGCACGCGGTAGGACGACAGCAGATCGGGCCGGTGCTGCGACAGCCACTGCAGGAACCAGGGCTTCACGCCCTGCCTCAGGTGCAGTGCCCCGTAGATGACGTGGTCGGCGCCGGACTCCTTGATGCGTCGCAGAGCGTCGTCGATCGCGTTCACAGAGTCGGTGAGGTGCGGCAGGATCGGCATCAGGAACACCCCGACCCTGAATCCGGCATCGCTGAGCGCACGCACCGTGTCGAGCCGCGCCTGCGTGGACGGTGCCCCGTGCTCGATCGCCTCGCGCAACGTCTCATCGAACATCGCGATCGACAGCTGCACGTCGACAGGCACCCGGGCGGCGGCCTCGACGAGCACCGGGATGTCGCGGCGGATCAGGGTGCCCTTGGTGAGCACCGAGAACGGTGTCCCGGAATCGGCCAGTGCGCGGATGATCCCCGGCATCAGCCGATAACGCCCCTCCGCGCGCTGGTATGGATCCGTGTTCGTACCGAGCGCGACCGTCTCGTGCTTCCAGGATCCGCGGCGCAGTTCCTTCTCGAGCGTCTCCACGACGTTCACCTTGACCACGATCTGCGAGTCGAAATCGCGCCCCGCGTCCAGGTCGAGGTAGGTGTGCGTGCCCCGGGCGAAGCAGTTGTGGCTGATCACGCCGTTGGCGATGAAGTCGCCGGTGCCCGTCGTGATGTCGAGCAGGTCCTGCTCCCTGTCCAACGGCTCGATCGACACCACGCGGAGGTCCGCGACGGTCTTGACGGCGGTGCCTTCGATGTCGAGCTTTCGACTGATTGCAGGCTGCGTGACGGCGAAGAACCGCTGACGCATCGGAAGTCCCCCGACGACGCGGGCCGAACGAACTTCATTGGGGCGCGGAGGCTCGATGACGTGGGGGATCTGCCAGGCGGTCATCGCGGTCGAGAGCAGATCAAGGAACTCGGGATCCTTGTTCGCGATGCGAAGCACTCCTCGGGAGCAGCTTCCCTCGGCATCGAAGGCACCGGACAGAAAGCCTGCGCACCACTCGTGGTCAGACGGCCACGATCCCGTCGCGATGCTCTCGATGCGATCGACCGAGTGAGCGACACCAGTGTGGATCGCGTTCATCGCACGCCTGGTCGGTGTCTCCGCGGCGAATGCGCGCTCACGGACCTCGACGCCTTCCTTGTCGAGGAAGAGACGCGAGCGTTCCAACGCTTCCGCGTCGGCCAATGCGAGCCGGAACATGTTCATCTTCCGGACCCGCTTACCGTCGTCATATGCGCGCCGGAAGACCATCCCATCGCCGCGGATCATCCCCGAGAGATACCCGAGACGGAACGACTCCCCGTCGCGGTTCGGTGCATCGACAACACCTGTGCCGAACCCCATCAGGCGATTGTTCGTGGTGAGGTGCGGGCGCTGACCCTGCTCGGCATTCGTGACATGCTTCCACCCACGGTCCGTGAGGAACCGATGATCGCCGCTGGCGATGAGTTCGGTGCCATCGGCCAGAGTGATCCGGTATGCCTGCTTGCGCGTCGCCCACTTCGCCTGGATTCGTGTGCGGACGTATCGCCGATAGGCGCCGTGGATCTCGGTTCCGTAGATCTCATCTCCCACGTCGAGATCGCGCAGCGGCCTCTGCCGCCCGTCGCCGCAGAGGATCAACGTGTCGGGAGAGACGCAGTAGACGCACGCATGACTGCATCCCCGGTACGGGTTGACGGTCCAGTCGAACGGCATCTTCGAGGGGCCGGGTACATGGTTCAGCGCCGACTTCGCGAGAACTTCGTGGAACGTCATGCCCGCGAACTCCGGCGTCGTCACGGTGCGGAGGAACCCCGTGCGGTTCTCCATGCCGGGCAGCGCCTGCGCGTCCGTCTCGTCGACCCTTTGCCCTTGCCACCTCATAGCAGTATTCGAACATAACAACGATAAAGAGTCAAGAAGAGATCGTCAAAAACTTCGAATGTCGCGGATGTCCAGGTCCGCCGGTGAGAATGGACCCGTGGCAGACCCGCGGCACCCGACTCGCGCGCGCCGCATGGATCCGCGCGTGACGTTCCGGCTGTTCGTCATCCTCGGGCTGGCGGTCGCGCTGATCGGTGCGCTCTGGGCGCTTGCGGACGGCTCGGCCAAGGCCGGCCCTGGTGGGCACGCCGCGGCGGATCCGAAGCCGGCCGGGATCACGATGCCCGAGGCTGCCACGAGTCTCCCGTCCGTGCAGCTGCACGCGACGCCGGCGGCGAACCCCTGCGCGCAAGCTGGCGTGCAGCAGGCGCTGGCGTCCGGCGGCGACGACGCCGTGGTGACGGCATTCGGCGGCGGCGCGGCGTTCCGGGACGCGGTCGCCGCAGGCAACGCCCCGTGCATCGACCTGGCCGACCCGAGCCGGGACTGGGTCGTGGTGAACAAGACCCGGCCGCTCAACCCGGTGACCTACGCGCCGACTTCCCTCGGTGATCCTGCGCTCTCCGTCGACGGAGCGGGATCGCTGCGCTCCGACACGGCGCACGCCCTGGACCAGCTCTCCGCCGCGGCGGATGCGGCAGGCGTCGGCTCGATCGCGCTCGCCAGCGGCTATCGCTCGTACGACACCCAGGTGCAGACGTACTCGGGGCAGATCGCTCAATTCGGCCAGGCGCACGGCGATGCCCTCTCCGCCCGCCCCGGCCACAGCGAGCATCAGACCGGCCTCGCCGCCGATGTGGTCTCGTGCGCGGGTGGCTGCGGCGACATCGACTCCTTCGGCAGCACGTCGGCCGGCGCGTGGGTCGCCGCGAACGGCTGGCAGTACGGCTTCATCGTCCGCTACGTCGCCGGCCAGACACCGGTGACCGGATACGATCCCGAGCCCTGGCACCTCCGCTACATCGGCGTACCCCTCGCGACGGCGTATCACGACGGGGGCTACGTCACGCTCGAGCAGTTCTTCGGGCTCGCCGCAGCTCCCGCGTACCTGGGCTGATCGGCATCGTCGGTCTGCGTTGCCGCGCCTGTTCGCGCGTCGGCGAAGGCGGGCCTCCAGCGCCCCTCGGCGCCGCTGGAGCGATCGCACAAATCGTGACACCGAGTCTCACCATCAGTGGGATGCATTCCCACAATCTGCGCCGAGATCCGCGATTTTCCGCATAGGATCGCGAGA
This sequence comes from Microbacterium sp. 22303, assembly GCF_052045265.1. Taxonomy (NCBI): domain Bacteria; kingdom Bacillati; phylum Actinomycetota; class Actinomycetes; order Micrococcales; family Microbacteriaceae; genus Microbacterium; species Microbacterium sp. 22303. Next base: position 791,807 of record NZ_JBQEOQ010000002.1, read on the forward strand.
GCGAAGACGCACACACGATCTGGAGGAGCGCGATGGAACGCGACATCTACGACGAGGACCACGAGGCATTCCGCGACCTGGTCAAGGACTTCATCAAGCGCCACGTCACGAACGAGGCCATCGAGCGCTGGGAGGCGGCCGGCGAGATCGACCGCGCGACCATGCTCGCGGCGGGCGAGGCGGGACTGATCGGGCTCTCCGTGCCCGAGGAGTTCGGCGGCGCCGGGATGCTGCAGGACTACCGCTTCCGCACCATCGTGATGGAAGAGGTCATCGCGGCCGGTGCGGGATCGCTCGCCGGCGCGTTCGGGATCCAGGACGATCTGGCCGTTCCCTACCTCGTGCACATGGGCACACCGGAGCAGAAGGCGAAGTGGCTGCCGCGCATGGCGACCGGCGAGGTGCTCGGCGCGCTCGCGATGACCGATCCGGGTGCCGGCTCCGACCTGCGCGGCATCAAGACCAATGCGAAGAAGGTCGACGGCGGCTACATCCTCAACGGCGCCAAGACGTTCATCTCGTCGGGGACCACGGCGGACATCGTCGTGACCTTCGTCAAGACCGGTGAGGGCAACCGCCCCGACGCCTTCAGCCTGCTGATCGTCGAGAAGGGCATGGAGGGCTTCGACCAGGGCAAGAAGCTCAGCAAGATGGGCTTCCACGGCTGGGACACGGCGGAGCTGAGCTTCACCGACGTGTTCATCCCCGAGGAGAACCTCATCAGCGGCAAGGAGGGGCAGGGCTTCATCCAGTTGATGATGAACCTTCCCCTCGAGCGCCTCTCGATCGGCGTGGCGGCGGCGGCCGCGGCCGAGGCGGCGACGAAGTGGACCATCGCCTACACGAAGGACCGCGAGGCGTTCGGCGAGCGCATCGCCGACTTCCAGAACACCCGCTTCCGGCTCGCCGACATGGTCACCACGACCGAGGTGATGTGGGCCTACGTCGACCGCGCACTGCTCGCCTACAAGGACAGCAAGCTGTCGGCCGAGGACGCCGCGAAGGTCAAGTTCTGGACGACCGAGCGCGAGTGGGAGGTGCTCGACACGGGTGTTCAGCTGCACGGCGGCTACGGCTACATCATGGAGTACCCGATCGCGAAGGCCTTCACCGACGCCCGCGTGCACCGCATCTACGGCGGCACGAACGAGATCATGCGCGATCTCGTCGGACGTCAGATCGCTGGCAAGCGCTGATCGCCTGACGCGTGAAAGGAACGCCCTCGGATCTCCGGATCCGGGGGTGTTCTTTCGGTGATCGTCCTGCACAGGCGGGGCGCGCGCGGAGTTCCGCACCGGTTGCGCGAACAGGCCCGCAGGCGCAGTGCCGTCTCGCCAGGCTGGGCGGCATGAATCCTGAATCACTGCGCGAGCAGGTGCTCGAAAGCGACGACGACCTTCGCGATGCGCTGGAGCTGCTGCTCCAGCAGGCGAACCAGCGGCAGATGTGGCTGCTCTTCATCGACGGGAGAGGCCGGCTCGGCGAGCCCATGATGCCCATGGCCGACTACCCGAGCGATCCGCTCGAGACCGTGGTCGTGGAAGACCTCGGCGAGATCGGCCAGGCGCAGCTGCTCGCGCATCGGATGGGCCTGCTCCGGGAGCTCACCGGCAACGCCGCGGTCGTGCTGGTGTGGGAGCGGCCGGGCGGCGACGTCGTGGGTGGCGAGGAGGATGACGTCCGGATCTGGGCGCGGGCGATGCGACGTCAGGCGGCGGCGCTCGGGCTTCCGCTGCGGGCGCAGTTCTTCTTGCATGATCGCGGCGTGCGCCAGCTGCATGCCGATGACTGGGTCTGAGCGCGAGTCTCGACGGTCGGTATCGACGCCCCCGGATCCTCGGATCCGAGGGCGTTCTCCGTTTCTCGACCGGTGTCCTTCAGTCGTCGAAGGCTGGTTGAAAAAGATTGGTATTCAGTGTTGCTATGTACCGGTACTCAGTGTTACTGTCTACCGGTAGTCAACATCACTGAGTAGAAGAAGGAGGCGATCGCGATGGCGAGTCAGATGACCGAGATGCTCAAGGGCACTCTCGAGGGGATCGTCCTGGCGATCCTGGCCGAGCGATCGGCTTATGGATACGAGATCACCACGCGGCTGCGGGACGGAGGCTTCTCCGACATCGCGGAGGGCACGGTCTACGCGCTGCTGGTGCGGATCGAGCAGAGGGGCCTCGTGGATGTCGAGAAGGTCCCGTCCGAAAAGGGTCCGCCGCGCAAGGTGTACTCGCTCAACACGCAGGGGCGGGATCAGCTCGCCGAGTTCTGGAGGACCTGGAGCTTCCTCGCAGAGCACATCGAACAGCTCCGCCACACCGACAGCAGCACGACCGACACGAATGAAGGAGCCTGACATGGCCGCCAAGTGGATCGAAGCCCTCACCGGGTCCCTCGAACAGAAGAAGCAGTACCGCCAGTACAAGGCCCGCATCGAGGCCCTTCCCGAGCCCTACGGCACGGTCGCCAAGGCCACGGACCGCTACCTGATGATCGCCGGCGGCATCACCGACGGCGACGTCATGGTGACGATGCTCAGCGACCTCGCCGACCTCTGGGAGCGCGCGGCGGCCGACGGCACGCCGGTGCGCGACATCGTGGGCGACGACCCGGCCGAGTTCGCCGAGACGTTCGCCCGCGCTTACAACGGCAAGGTGTGGCTCGACAAGGAGCGCACCCGCCTCAACAAGGCGGTCGACGACGCCGCCCGGAAGGAGAAGTGACCATGACCACCCTCACCGCCCCCGCGATCCGCGTGCAGGGCGTCACCAAGGCGTTCAAGGACCTGCAGGTCCTGCGCGGCGTCGACTTCGAGGTCGAGCGCGGCAGCATCTTCGCCCTGCTCGGCTCGAACGGCGCCGGCAAGACCACGCTGGTGCGGATCCTGTCGACGCTGCTGAAGGCCGATGGCGGATCCGCGACCGTGCACGGCGTCGACGTCGCCTCGGCACCGAACGACGTGCGCGACGCGATCAGCCTCACCGGCCAGTTCGCCGCGGTCGATGAGATCCTCACCGGCCGCGAGAACCTCGTGCTCGTCGCGAAGCTGCGGCACCTGAAGGATCCGGGATCCGTGGCCGACGATCTGCTCGCCAGGTTCTCGCTCACCGACGCCGGCGGACGCCGTGCGGGCACCTACTCCGGCGGCATGCGGCGCCGGCTCGACATCGCGATGAGCCTGATCGGCAATCCGCCGGTGATCTTCCTCGACGAGCCGACCACGGGCCTCGACCCGCAGGCGCGGATCGAGGTCTGGGACACCGTCAAGGAGCTCGCGAAGGGCGGCACCACCGTGCTGCTCACCACGCAGTACCTCGACGAGGCGGAGCAGCTGGCCGACCGGATCGCGATCCTGCACGAGGGCACCATCATCCAGAACGGCACGCTCGCCGAGCTCAAGCGCCTCCTGCCGCAGGCGAAGGTCGAGTACGTCGAGAAGCAGCCCACTCTCGAGGAGGTCTTCCTCGCCCTGGTCGGCCCGTCCGCGGGCCCGGCCCCTGAGCCCGTCGAAGGGCCTGACACCAAGAAGGAGGCAGTGAAATGACCAGCCACGTCCTCAGCGACACCGGCACGCTCACCGGCCGTTCGCTCAAGCACATCCTGCGCAGCCCCGACACGATCATCACCACCGCAGTGACCCCGATCGCGCTCATGCTGCTGTTCGTCTACGTGCTCGGCGGGGCGATCCACACCGGATCCGACCAGTCGTACATCGACTACATGCTGCCGGGCATCCTGCTCATCACGATCGCCTCCGGCATCGCGTACACCTCGTACCGGCTGTTCCTCGACCTGCAGGGCGGCATCTTCGAGCGCTTCCAGTCCATGCCGATCGCCCGATCGAGCGTGCTCTGGGCGCACGTGCTCACCTCGCTCGTCGCGAACATCGTGTCCGTGGCGATCGTGGTCGGCGTCGCGTTCGCGATGGGCTTCCGCACCCGGGCCTCGGTCGGGGCATGGCTGGCCGTGGTCGGGATCCTCATCCTGTTCACCCTGTCGCTGACCTGGCTCGCCGTGATCGCGGGTCTGAGCGCCAAGACCGTGGACGGCGCGAGCGCCTTCAGCTACCCGCTCATCTTCCTGCCGTTCATCAGCTCGGCGTTCGTGCCCACCTCATCGATGCCGGGTCCGGTGGCCTGGTTCGCCGAGTACCAGCCGGTGACGTCGATCGTGAACACCATCCGCGCGCTTTTCAACGAGCAGCCGGTGGGATCCAGCATCTGGATCGCCCTCGCCTGGATGGTCGGGATCCTCGTGGTCGCCTACGGCTTCGCGATCGCCATCTACAAGAAGAAGATCAGCTGAGCGGGCTCGATGCCTGAGTCCGCTGCCGGTCCGAACCGGATCGAACCGCCTTCGGCGCCCCATGCGCGACGTCGGCGGTTCGAGGCGGTTCGGGAGGGAATCAGCCCAGCGGTTCCGCTGCCGTCTCGCGCGCCGCGCGGGAGGCGGGCGAGGACGAGCCGATCCGCCAGTAGCCGCAGAAGCTGACCTGCCCCTTGTCGACGCCGCGCTCGCCGACCAGAAGCTTGCGCGCACCGGAAGCCAGTGCCTGCTCTCCCGCGGCATAGGCGTGGAACGGCGTCTCGGGGAGAGCCAGATCGCGCAGTGCCGCCAGAGCGAGCACGCCGGGCCGGTCGGAGGGGGCGCGCACGAACCACTGCACGTCGATGCCGTCGGGGTATGGGAAGTCCAGCGCGTCCTCCGCCGACGGCGCCTCGAGCAGCACGGATCCGGTCGCATGCGCGGGCAGCGACGCGCAGATCGCGGCGATCGCGGGCAGAGCAGTCTCATCGCCGACGAGCACCACCCGGTCCGTGCCGCGCTCGGGATTGAAGGTGAGCCCCTCATCGATCACGAGCACGTGCTCGCCCGGACGGCAGGTCTCGGCCCACCGTGAGGCCGGGCCCGCGGTGCCGTCGGCGGCGGAGCCGTGCAGCACGAAGTCCACGTCGAGCTCTGCCCCGGCCTCGGCCGCGGCAGGGCGGAACGCACGCACGCTGTAGTTGCGCATGACCGGGCGCTCGCCGTCGGGGATCCGGAGGAACTTCAGGTACCCCAGGGTGTGGTTGGCCTTGGCCGGCACTCGGCTCAGCGCCGCCTCGCCGCCCACAGGCAGGAAGAGCCGGAACCACTGGTCGAAGCCCATCGGCGTGAACCGTTCGATCTCGCCGCCGCCGAGGGTGACGCGGATCCAGTGCGGGGCGAGCCGCTCGGTCCGCAGCACGGTGAGGGGGACGAGCCCGGCCGAGGCCGGCTTGACCATCTTGCTGTATGCCATCGGAAACCTTTCATCTGTGTTTCGAAGTGCGCAAATGGCTCCGAAATCGCCGTGTATGGAGCCATTTGCGCGCTTCGAAACCGGATCACGTCAGGACCAGGAGAACCGCGGAGGCGGCGAGCATCAGGATCAGGAAGAGGAGGTCGCGCGCGCGGAACGGCACCTCGTGCCGCTCGGTGCGGGTGGGATGCGCGCCGAAGGCGCGCGAGTCCATGGCCAGCGCCACCCGCTCGGCATGCCGGATCGCGCTCGCCAGCAGCGGCACGATGTAGCCCCAGCCACGTGCGATCCGGGCGAACGGCCCGCGCCCGCCGTGCGTGCCGCGCACCCGGTGCGCCGCACGGATCACGCTGAGTTCGTAGCCGAAGCGCGGCACGAACCGGTACGCCGCGAGTGCCGTGTAGCCGATCCGGTACGGGATCCGCAGCTGCTGCACGCCCGCACGCACCACGTCCGGCCCGGTCGTGGTGAGGCCGGAGATGAGCGAGAGTGCGAGGATCGCCGCCAGCCGCAGTCCCGTCGCGAACCCGGCCTCGAGCGCGCCGGCGTGCAGCTGCCACGCGCCGATCTGCAGCACGGCGGGGGTCGCGGCGACCTGTGCCGGATCCGTCCACAGCGCCATGGACAGCCCCAGCACGAGGATCCCCGCGGGGATCGCGAGCAGCAGCACCGCCCAGATGCGCGCGGTCAGTCGCGCGCCCGTCAACAGCACCATGTAGGCGAGCACCAGGAATGCGAGCGGCGTCGCGAGGTCCCGCACGAACAGCAGCAGCGCCATCGCGGGCAGCACCGCTCCGAGTTTGGCGAGCGGATTCAGGCCGTGCAGCCAGGCGCGCGCCGGTGCCGACGGCTGCTCGGCGTACGGATCCGTCGCGGCCGAAAGGGAAGGTCGATCCGGCAGGGTCGCCGGGGTTGATGCCGCCGCCGGGGCCGGTGGGGCCTGGGCCGTCTCTGCGCGGGGTGCTCCGGCGACGGCCGCGTCCTCGTCGGTGAGCAGCCGGCGCAGCGCCGGCGGGACCGCCGCGTATGCCGTCGGAAGCGGCATCAGGCCATCGCGCACGAGCGCCGGGGTGGGGCCGGCGGCAACGACCGTGCCGCCCTCGACGAGCACCGTGTGGGTCGTATGTCGCACCACCAGGTCGAGGTCGTGCGTCACGAGCACGATCGTCGTGCCGTCGGCGCGGAGCTCTCGGAACAGAGCGAGCAGCTCGTCGGTGCGGCGCAGATCCTGACCGAACGTCGGCTCGTCGAGCACGAGGATGCGGGGGCGCGTGATGAGCGCGGTGCCCACCGAGAGCCGGCGCTTCTCGCCGCCCGAGAGCAGGTACGGGTGCGTGTCGGCCTTGTCCGCGAGGCCGAACCGATCGAGCATCGCCCCGACGCGCTCGGCGATCTCCTCGGGCGGGGTGCGACGCACCCGAAGACCATGCGCCAGTTCGTCGAACACCGTGTGCGTGATGAACTGGTGCTCCGGATTCTGGAACACGAAGCCGATGTGTGCGGCCAGGGTGCGCGGTGACGCGGTCGCCGGGTCGAGGCCCAGGAGCCGGACACGCCCACGCGGGGGTGGCACCACCCCGGCCAGCGCCTGCACGAGCGTCGACTTGCCCGCGCCGTTCGGCCCGATCACGGCCGTGATCGACGCGGGCGCGATGTCGAGGTCGATACCGCGCAGGATCGGCGTTCGCCCGCGGGCGACGTCCAGGCCGCGCACGGCGATGACCGGCTCCGGCGTATCGACCGGATGAGACTCCGCCGATCCGGTCGTGAGAACGCCGGAGCCGGGTCGTGCTGCCGGAATCGACGGGGTCTCGGACATCGGCGCGTCCGCCCCCAGAGTCCGCAGCGCCGCCGCGAGCTCCGTGGCCGTGAGCGGAAGGGGGGCGATCGGATCCGTCCCGAGCGACCGCAGCCGGTCGTTCAGCCGCCGCGCGGCGAGGGCGGCCGTGGGAAGGCGCACGCCGAGCGCCACCAGCTCGTCGGCGTGGTCGCGCAGAATCGACGCGGCGGGGCCGTCGAAGGCGACCCTTCCGTCGTCGTCGAGCACGATGGCGCGCGTCGCGAAGCCGGCCTCGACCGTGCTCCGCGGGCTCAGGAACCACTCCGCGTCGAGGTCGTGCTCGACGAGGACGATCGCGCGCGTCGGCCCGGCGAGGCTCGCAAGCGCCGCATGCACCTCGGCGGTGCCGGACGGGTCGAGGTTCGCCGTGGGCTCGTCCAGGATGAGCACCGGGGCGGACGTCGCGAGTGCGGCGGCGATCGCCAGACGCTGCTTCCCTCCGCCGGACAGACGGTCGGGATTCTCGTCGCGGCGCTCCCACAGGCCCATGCGGCGGAGGGCGTGCTCGGTGCGTTCCAGCACCTCGTCCACGGGCAGGCACAGATTCTCGAGCGCGAACGCCGTTTCGTCCAGGACGGATCCGGTGACGATCTGCGCATCCGGATCCTGGAACACGGTGCTGACATCCCGGCTCAGCTCTGCGACGGGCGTGGTGGCGGTCTCATGGCCGCGGACCGCGACGGTGCCGGTGATCTCGGCGTCGAGCGAGTGCGGGATCAGCCCGCCGAGCGCGAGCGCGAGCGTGGACTTGCCGGATCCGGACGGGCCCAGGAGGAGTACGACCTCGCCGGCGTTCACATCGAACGAGACGTCGCGGACCGCGGGATCGCCCGCGCCGCGATGCGTGACCGTGAGATCGCGCACGCGCAGAAGCGGGGCGGAGGGCATGGGGTTCCGTTCGGGAAGGGCTGCTTAGGCAAGCCTAACCTAGTGGGGCTGGAACCCTCGGGGTGCAGGGCGTCGGCCAGCGACGTCGGCGAAAGGTCGACGCCGTGCGGGGGCGCTCGCGAGGGGGCGCGCTCAGTGCGGGGCGACGCCGGCGCGACGCAGCGAGATGCCGATGCGCAGGCCGATCGCGGTCCAGGCGATCGGGCCGAGCACCGCCAGCGGGAGGTAGATGATCCGCGCCCAGAGCGGCAGCTTCTCCAGGTCGACGGCGAAGAACACCACCACCGCGATGATCACGCCGATGATCGCCGCCGAGACGAAGAACCGCCACGCGCCCCAGGCGCGATAGCGCGTGAGGGCGGCGACGCCCTCCTGGATGAGGCCGAACAGCAGCGCGGTGCCGAGGAAGCGCGGGAACCAGATGGGGTTGAACGCGCTCGCGACGAGAGCCGCGAGCACGTGCGTGAGCAGCGCGACCAGTGGGCGGCGCAGCACCTCCTGCGCGATGATCCCCGGCAGCACATGCGAGCCCAGCACCAGGCCGTAGGCGAACGGCGCGCCGGCGATCACGGGGATCGTCACCCAGCCGGCGGCGGCGCCGAGCAGGCCCGTGGCGACCCCGATGGCGGCGCAGACGAGCAGGATCCGCGTGGGCAGCGGGGAGCGGGCGGGCACCCGTCCAGCGTACCGGCGCTCCCGGGCGGATCGGTCGGGAGCGATCCCCGGTCAGATCCTCCGGCGCCGTGGCATGAGGTGCACGGGCGGGATCGGCGGAGCAGGCACCCGCTCGTCGCCGTGACCGGCGACGTGACCGAACCGGTCGGATCCGGCTTCCCAGTCCTCGCGCGCCTGCGCGATCTCCTCGTGGCTGCGGGCGGCGAAGTTCCACCACATCACGAGGTCCTGTTCGAAGGGCTCGCCGCCGAGGAGGAAGAGCAGCGCCCCGCTCTCGCTCGACACGGTGACGTCCTCGCGGGAGTCGCCGAGGAACAGCACGTCGTCCGTGGAGAGCGCGGTCTCGGCCAGGTCGGATCCGGAGACACGGGCGTCGCCCTCGACGAGCAGCAGACCGTGCTCCCAGGCCGGATCGAACGGCAGCACGACGGATGTGCCGCGCTCGAGGCGGATCTCCGCGCCCACGATCGGCGTATAGGCCGTCGCGGGGGAGTCGACGCCTGCATAGGAGCCCATCACCACGGTGACGTCGGCGTCGGATCCGGTCTCGGCGGGAAGCGTCAGACCCGGCAGCGACAGGTGCTGTTCGAAGCCGGGCGCACCGGTGGCGGCGCCGTCGGGCAGCACCACCCAGAGCTGCAGCGCGTCGAGCGGGCCGGCCTCCTCGCCCACCGAGTACTCCGAATGCGCGATGCCGTGCCCGGCCGTCATGAGATTGAGCTGCCCGCGGCGCAGCACGACATCGCTGTCGATCGTGTCGCGGTGCCGGATCTCGCCGACGAGCGGCCAGGTCACGGTCTGCAGGCCGATGTGCGGATGCGGTTCCACACGCATGCGCACCTCAGCAGGGCCGAACCGGTCGAGGAAGCACCAGGCGCCGATCGTCGGTACATCTTTGCTGGGCAGCACACGCAGCACGTTCATCGCACGCACGCCACCGAGCGGAACCTCGCGCGCCTCGAGCACCGCTGCGCGCGGCCCGTGCAGGCTCATGCGGATCCGTCCGGGGCCGTCGGGAATCGCACCTTCGCGCCAGGGACCTCGTGCGTGCGGAGGTACTTGTTGATGTAGGGGCAGTACGGCACGATCGTGTCGCCCGTGGCCACCGCGTCGGCCAGCGCGCCCGCGGCGAGCTGCGCGGCGAGGCCCTGGCCCTGGAACGCCGGATCCACCTCCGTGTGGATGAACAGGATCATCCCGGGGCGGCGCTGGAACTCGGCGAACCCCGCGAGTGCGCCGTCGCTGGTGATCTCGTAGCGCGACTCGGCCTCGTTCAAGCTCACGGCGATCTCGGGCATCGTGCTCCTTCGTGCGGTGTCGTGCGTCCAACATATGCCCGGACGGAGACACCCGGGGCGGGCGGAGTCGTCGTCCAGCGCCACCGGCTCGCAATTTCGAAGGATAAATGCATCTCGACAGGAAGAATCGCGGATCCGGATCCTGCGGAATTGCATTCATCCTTTCGAGTTGAGGGCAGGGCGGGCTGGAACCCGGGGGCGGGCGCAGTTGGGGGCCGGGCGAGACCTGTGGACAGCGGCCTCCGGTGTCGGCCCCGCTCGTTACGCTGGATGCATGCCCCAGAACGATCCGCGCGACCCCTATGCGGATCTGCCGTGGTCCGATGCGCCGCTGGACGACCCGTACGCCGACGTGCCGTACGCGGACGAGCCCTGGGAAGCGGCACCCCCGCCCGAGGAGGGCGAGTGGGCGGGTACCCCGGGGGCCGTTCCGCAGGGGAGCTTCCCCGTTCCGGCGGCGACGGGCGCTCCGGCACCGAGCAAGTACCCGACGCCCCTGGCCGCGCTCACCGCGGTCTACGGCTACGACGCGTTCCGCGGAGACCAGGCCGCGATCATCGACCAGGTCGTGGGCGGCGGCGACGCCGTGGTGCTCATGCCCACCGGCGGCGGCAAGAGCCTCTGCTACCAGATCCCCGCGCTCGTGCGTGAGGGCACGGGGCTCGTGGTCAGTCCGCTCATCGCGCTCATGCACGATCAGGTCGACGCTCTGCGCGCCAACGGCGTGCGCGCCGCGTACCTGAACTCGACGCAGACGGCGGCGGATCGGGCAGAGGTCGAGCGCGCGTATCTGGCAGGCGACCTCGACCTCGTCTACGTCGCGCCCGAGCGACTCTCGAACGCGCAGACCCTGGGGCTCCTGCAGCGCGGATCCCTCAGCGTCATCGCGATCGACGAGGCGCATTGCGTGTCGCAGTGGGGGCACGACTTCCGGCCGGACTACCTCGCCCTCGGCGGCCTCGCCGAGCGCTTCCCGGGCGTTCCCCGCATCGCGCTCACGGCCACCGCCACCCGCGAGACGCACCGCGAGATCACCGAGCGGCTGCACCTGCCGCAGGCGAAGCACTTCGTCGCGAGCTTCGACCGACCCAACATCCAGTACCGGATCGAGCCCAAGGTCGACGTCCGCAAGCAGCTGGTCTCGTTCATCCGCACGCAGCCCGAGGGATCCGCCGGCATCGTCTACGCGCTCAGCCGCTCCTCGGTCGAGCAGACGGCCGAGTACCTCAGCGCGCAGGGCCTGGACGCGATCCCGTACCACGCAGGTCTCGACGCCGGCACACGCGCGGCGCACCAGTCCCGGTTCCTCCGCGAGGACGGCGTGATCGTCGTCGCCACGATCGCGTTCGGCATGGGCATCGACAAGCCCGACGTGCGCTTCGTCGCGCACGTCGACCTGCCCAAGTCCGTCGAGGGCTACTACCAGGAGACCGGTCGCGCCGGCCGCGACGGCGAGCCCTCGGTCGCGTGGATGGCCTACGGCCTCGGCGACGTGGTGCAGCAGCGCCGCTTCATCCAGCAGGGCGAGGGCGACCGCGCGATCAAGCAGCGGCAGAACCAGCACCTCGACGCGATGCTCGCGCTGTGCGAGACCGTCGACTGCCGGCGGCAGAACCTGCTCGGCTACTTCGGGCAGGACTCCGGGCCGTGCGGCAACTGCGACACCTGCCTCACCCCACCCGACAGCTGGGACGGGCTCGTCCCCGCGCAGAAGCTGCTCTCCACGATCGTGCGGCTGCAGCGCGAGCGCCGCCAGTCGTTCGGCGCCGGGCATCTCATCGATATCCTCCGGGGCGCCTCCACGGAGAAGGTCCGCAAGTTCCGGCACGACGAGCTCGCCACCTACGGGATCGGATCCGATCTCGCCGATGCGCAGTGGCGCTCCGTCGTGCGGCAGCTTCTCGCGCAGGGCCTCATGCAGGCGCAGGGTGAGTACGGCACGCTCGCGGTCAACGAGGCGAGCGGCGGGGTACTGGCCGGGACGACGCCGGTGAAGCTGCGCCACGACGTGGTCACCCGTGCCGGGTCCTCCGGGGGCGGGCGCTCCGCGAAGAGGAGCGCCGCGGAGGCGCTCGCCGAGGGCGACCGCGACTTGTTCGAGGCGCTGCGCGCATGGCGGGCGCAGACCGCTCGCGAGCAGGGCGTGCCCGCGTACGTCGTGTTCGGCGACGCCACGCTGCGCGCGCTCGCCGAGCACCGCCCCGCGAAGGCCGCGGATCTGGTCGGCATCAGCGGTATCGGCGAGAAGAAGCGCGAAGCATACGGCGAGGCCGTGCTCGAGGTCATCGCGGCCGAGGGCTGATCCTCACCGCCGGCCGCCGCTGCACCGACCATCTCGGATCCCAGACGAGCGGCTCGACACGGGGCGATCGGATCCGCTTGCGGAGTGGCACGATGGGAGTCCGGCAGGGCCCGCACCACGGATCCTGCCCGCACCACACGTCGCGGTCGTCGCCGATCGCGACGGCTCGCCGCATCCCGGCGGGACCCCAGCAGCCGGTTCGAAGACGACCTCAGCGATCCGGGCCGCCGTTGCCCGCGCCGCCCTCGGCGCTCCCGCCGGAAGGGAATCCGCCGATGACCAGCACGATCGACACCGCGCACGCACCAGGCATGCCGGCGAGCACCTGGCGGCTGCGCAGCGACGCCTGGGAGTTCCTGCGCTTCGCGGTCAAGCGCCTCGCGGTCGAATCCGACGCCCGTGACGCCGTCGCCAACCGCGACGAGATCCGGCGCTCGCTGCGGGCGCTCGAGACGATCGAGCTGTACTGGGCCGGTTTCGGGCAGCGCTACGTGCGACACATCCGGGAGCTGATCGAGCAGGGCGACGCGGCCACCGCCCTGGAGCGCATCGGGCGGGTGGTGCATCGCCTGCGCGGCACGTCCGTGCCGGGCGGGACCGATCCGGTGCTCGACGAGGCCGATCTCGCCGAGCAGCAGGACGATGCCGATCCGCGCACGCGGTTCGAGGTGCTGCTCATCGACGAGACCACCCCGGCGGATCGTGACGCGATCCTGTCCGAGGGGCGACGACTGCGCACCGATGCGGACGACTTCATCTACGACTTCGTGATCGTGCCGTCGGCGGACGACGCGATCGCGGCGCTGCTCACGAACCCGAACATCCTCGCCTGCATCGTGCGGCCGGGGTTCAGCGATCGCAGCCACCAGGTGCTCAGCGGTGACCTTCAGGAGACGATCGCGCTCGCGCACGAGCAGGCGGCGATCGCGCCCGCCGCGGCGCGCAGCTCGATCCCCTCGGTGCAGCGGGTGCTGCGTCTCGCCGACACGCTGCACGCCCTGCGGCCGGAGGTCGATCTGTACCTGGTCGCCGGCGCGCACATCGAGGACCTGGCGGGAGCTCTCACGCATCGGTTCCGCCGGGTGTTCCGGCGCGAGGATCAGCTCGAGCTGCATCTGTCGCTGCTGCGCCGGGTCTCGCACCTCTACGACGCGCCGTTCTTCGCGGCGATCCAGAACCACGCCCGCCGCCCGGTCGGGGTGTTCCACGCCCTGCCGGTGGGACGAGGCGGATCCGTCGTCACCTCGAAGTGGATCCGTGATCTCGCCGACTTCTACGGCATGAATCTCCTGCTCGCCGAGACCTCGGCGACATCCGGAGGATTGGACTCGCTGCTCGCACCGACCGGGGCGATCAAGAAGGCGCAGGATCTGGCGGCGCGGGCGTTCGGGGCGCAGCGCACCTTCCTCGTCACCAACGGCACGTCCACGGCGAACAAGATCGTGCACCAGGCCCTGGTGGAGCCGGACGACGTGGTGCTCGTCGACCGCAACTGCCACAAGTCGCACCACCATGCGCTCATGCTGACCGGCGGACGCACCGCATATCTCGAGGCGTATCCCCTCGACGACTTCGCGTTCTACGGTGCGGTGCCGCTGGAGCGGATCAAGCGACTGCTCCTCGACTACCGTGCCGCGGGCCGGCTGCACGAGGTGCACATGATCACGCTGACGAACTGCACGTTCGACGGCATCGTGTACGACCCGGCTCGCGTGATGTCGGAGTGCCTCGCGATCAAGCCCGACCTGGTCTTCCTCTGGGACGAGGCGTGGTTCGCGTTCGCGGCGTTCCACCCGGTGACCCGGCAGCGCACGGCGATGGCCTCGGCCAAGCGCCTCGAAGAGCGGCTGCGCTCGACCGCGCACGCGGCGGCGTACCGTGCGCAGCGTGCGCGGCTGTCCGACGCGGAGACCGGCGAACCGCAGGACGACGAGGCGTGGATGCGGGAGGAGCTGATCCCCTCGCCCGACGCGCGGATCAGGGTCTATGCGACGCAGTCGACGCACAAGACGCTGACCTCGCTGCGCCAGGGATCCATGATCCACGTCTACGACCAGGACTGGGCGCTCGAAGCGGAGTACGCCTTCCACGAGGCGTTCATGACGCACACCTCGACCTCGCCGAACTACCAGATCCTCGCCTCGCTCGACCTCGGCCGACGCCAGGTCGAGCTCGAAGGCTTCGAGCTCGTGCAGCGCCAGCTCGACCTCGCGACCAGCCTCGCCCAGTCCGTCGCTCGGCACCCGCTGCTGCGTCGCACCTTCCGCGTGCTCACGATGCGCGATCTGATCCCGCCGGAGCACCGTCGCACCACCCGGCCGATGCCGCTGCGCGACGGTCTCGCCGCGATGTGGCGGGCCTGGCGCGATGACGAGTTCGTGATCGACCCCAGCCGGGTCACGATCGAGATCACGCGCACGGGCGTCGACGGCGACACCTTCAAGCACACGCACCTCATGGATCAGTACGGGATCCAGGTCAACAAGACGAGCCGCAACACGGTGCTGTTCATGACGAACATCGGCACCTCCCGCAGCGCGATCGCCTACCTTATCGAAGTTCTGGTGAAGCTCGCCGAGCGGTTCGAGCGAGATCGTGCGACGCAAGGCCTTCCCGAAGTTCGCGCCGAGGACGATCCGATGCCGCCGCTGCCGGACTTCAGCGCGTTCGCGCCGGCCTATGCGCACCCCTCGGGCCTGCCGGACGGCGATCTGCGCGGCGCGTTCTACGACGGGCAGCGGCGCGGTCTGATCGAGTACGCGACGCCCGACGATCTGCGCGAACGGGTCGCGCGAGGGGAGCAGCCGGTCTCGGCGGGCTTCGTGACGCCGTACCCTCCCGGCTTCCCCGTGCTCGTGCCGGGCCAGATCGTCACCGCGGAGGTGCTCGAGTTCATGGCCGCGCTCGACACGCGGGAGATCCACGGCTTTGACGCGGCTCGTGGCTACCGGCTGATCCGCTGAGGCGTCGCTGATCCGCTTACCCGACGAGCTCCGCCTCCGCGGCGCCGTGCACGTCCTCCCTGCCCGTGCGCGGGAACGCGAAGCTCACCGCGAAGAACACCGTGAGCATGATCGCCGGCACGATGAGCGTGTGCTGAAATGCTTGCGACGGGGATCCCGACCCCAGGCCGTCGTAGAAGAGCGACACGAAGATCGCGACGCCGACCGCGCTCGCGATCGCCTGCACGGCGCTCAGCACGCCGGAGGCGGATCCGATCTCGTCGTCCTCGACCGCGGCGAGGATGGTGCTGAACAGGGCGGCGATGATCGCGCCGCCGCCCGCGCCGAACAGCACGATGCCGGGGACGATGCCCCAGATGCTGAAGGTGCCGCCCTGCTGCAGTTCGAACCAGAGCAGCGCGGTCCCGGCGAGCTGGGACACCGCCCCCAGCTGCAGCACGGAGCGGCCGATCTTCTCCGCCAGCCACGCACCGCTGATCGCGCCGCCGATCGCGGATCCGATCGCGAGCGGGAGGTTGCCGAGCCCGGCCTCACCCGCGGTGAACCCGTTGCCGTTCTGCAGGAAGAGAGTCAGCACGAGCTGCGTGCCGGTGAGGCTGCTGAAGAACAGTGCGATGCCGACGAGCCCCAGGCTGTATGCGCGCCGGGTGAACATCGTCGCGGTGACCAGCGGCACTCCGCCCTGGTGCAGCAGGCGCTGCTGCTGCCAGCCGAACAGGACGAATCCGACGCCGCCGACGCCGACGCAGAACCAGGCCCACACCGGCCAGTTCTGCTCCGGGCCGAAGGTCAGCGCGAGCACCAGCAGGCCGGAGGAGCCGATGATGATGGCGGCGCCGACCGGGTCGATCGTGACCTCCCGGTCTCCGGAACGCCGCGGCAGGATTCGCCACGCCACGATCAGCGCGACCACGCCGATCGGCACGTTGACGAGGAAGACCGAACGCCAGCCGCTGCCGAAGAGGTCTGCCTCGATCAGCCCGCCGCCGATGATCGGCCCCAGGATGCCGCCGAGGCCGAGTGCCGGCCCGAAGACGCCGAATGCGGTGGCCAGTTCGGCGCCGGACAGGTTCTCGCGGAGCAGTCCGAGCCCCTGGGGGAGCAGGAGCGCGCCTGCCGCACCCTGGATCAGGCGGAACGCGATGAGGATCTCGGGGCTCGGGGCCAGCGCACACAGCAGCGATGCGAGGGTGAACGCGGCGAGCCCCAGCAGGAACATCCGGCGCCGTCCGTACCGGTCGCCGAGCCGTCCGCCGAGGACCAGGCCCGCGCCGAGGGCGAGCGCGTAGCCTCCGATCACCCATTGCAGGGCGAGCGGGGTCACGCCCAGGGAGGACTCGAGTGATGGACCGGCGACGTTGACGATCGTCGCATCGAGCATGTCCATGATCTCGGCGGTGAGCATCACGCCGAGGATCGCCCAGCGCCAGCGGTAGGGGGCGGCGGTCGCTTCGGGCATGTCATCTCAATTCTTGATTATCAATCAGATTAGCAATAATGAGTATTAGCATGCAGGATATGGATGTCAAACCGGATCCGATCGATACCGCGCCGCCGCTCGTCTACGACCCGGCGCGCCGGCACGAGGCCGGATCTGCGGCGGAGCAGGACATCAGGGCGCGTGTGCAGCAGCTCACCATGCGGCAGCAGCGCTTCGAGCGGGCCATCGCGAAGCGCCTCGAGCTGGACGCAGTCGGCCTCGAAGCCCTGGATCACCTCATCTCCGGCGGCCCGACGACCCCGACCGAACTCGCGCATCGTGTGGAGGTCTCGACGGCGGCCATGACCCTCGTGCTCAACCGCCTGGAGGATCGCGGGCACGTGCGCCGCGAACGCCATCCCTCCGACGGACGCAAGCTCATCGTGACGGCATCGGACGAGGCCGCCACCGCCGCGCGACAGCTGGTCGCGCCGTTGATCGTCGCGGTCGAGGGCGTGATCGCGGCGATGAGCGATGGCGAGCGTGCCGTGGTGTCGCGGTTCCTCGACGAGCTCGTCGACGCCTACGACCGCTCCACGCCGGACTGAGGCGTCCCGACCCGGTGTCCTGTGGGGAGGCGACAATCGGGCCGTTCCCCGTCGCCCGGGTCGCTTAGCAGAAGTCCACAGCCGCCTTCGCCCCACGTTGTGTCAGACCTACCATGAAGACATCCCCGAAACCTCACGAGAGGATCCTCATGGTCGACGCCGCCCTTCGGACGAACGCCGCGAACAGCGCTGACAACAGCTCGGACGACACCGCGACGCGCATCGACGTCGACGCGGTCGGCGACCTGCTGCTGGGCACCTGGGCGGACACCCGCCGCGAGGCGCGCGAGATGATCAAGGACCCCGCGTTCTGGCGCGATGACTCGCTCGGCAAGGACGAGCACCGCGAGCGCGTGCTGAGCCAGATGCACCTCCTGGTGCAGAACAAGGCCGTGCACCGCGCCTTCCCGAAGCGCCTCGGCGGCGAAGAGAACAACGGCGGCAACATCGCCGGGTTCGAGGAGCTGGTGTCCGCAGACCCCAGCCTGCAGATCAAGTCGGGCGTGCAGTGGGGTCTGTTCGGATCCGCGGTGCTGCAGCTCGGCACCGCCGAGCACCACGACGCGTGGCTCCCGGGCATCATGAGCCTCGAGATCCCTGGCGCCTTCGCGATGACCGAGATCGGGCACGGATCCGACGTCGCCTCGATCGGCACGACGGCGACGTACGACCCCGCAACCGAGGAGTTCGTCATCAACACGCCGTTCCGCGCGGCGACCAAGGAATACCTCGGCAACGCGGCGCTGCACGGTGTGGCGGCGACCGTGTTCGCACAGCTCATCACGAACGGCGTGAACCATGGCGTGCACTGCTTCTACGTGCCGCTGCGCGGCGAGGACGGGGTGGATCTGCCCGGCATCGGCCGCGAGGACGACGGCCTCAAGGGTGGTCTGAACGGCATCGACAACGGCCGGCTCAGCTTCGACCACGTGCGGATCCCGCGCACCAACCTGCTGAACCGCTACGGCGACGTCGCGGTCGATGGCACCTACTCCAGCGCCATCGACAGCCCCGGCCGCCGTTTCTTCACGATGCTCGGCACGCTGGTGCAGGGCCGCGTCTCGCTCGATGGCGCCGCCTCGTGGGCTTCGGCGCTCGGGCTGGACATCGCGATCACCTACGCCACCCAGCGCCGCCAGTTCAACGGCGCCGACGGCTCGGAGACCACGCTGCTCGACTACGGCAAGCACCAGCGCCGCCTGCTGCCGCGCCTCGCGACCACCTACGCGCAGCTGTTCGCGCACGACGAGTTCCTGCAGAAGTTCGACGGGGTCTTCTCCGGGCGCACCGACACCCCGCAGGACCGCGAGGACCTGGAGACCCTGGCCGCGGCGCTCAAGCCGCTGTCGACCTGGCACGCCCTGGACACCCTGCAGGAATGCCGCGAGGCGTGCGGCGGTGCGGGCTTCATGTTCGAGAACCGCTTCGTGGGGCTGCGCGCCGACCTCGACATCTACGTCACCTTCGAGGGCGACAACAACATCCTGCTTCAGCTCGTCGGCAAGCGTCTGCTCACCGACTTCGCCCGGCAGTTCAAGGGCGCCGACGCCAAGACGCTCGCGAAGTACGCCGTCGGCCAGACCGCGGGCCGGGTGTTCCACGGCGCGGGGCTCCGCCAGTTCGGGCAGGCCGTCGCGGATCTCGGATCCACGGCCCGCTCGGTCGAGAACGGCCTGCGCGCCGAGCAGCAGCACGAGCTGCTCACCGACCGCGTGCAGCAGATGGTCGCCGACATCGCCGGGCGTCTGCGTGCGGCCGGCAAGGACAAGGTGCTCGGCGAGAAGCTGTTCAACGAGAACCAGGCCGAGCTCATCGAGGCGGCAAGGGCTCACGGCGAGCTGCTGCAGTGGGAGGCGTTCACCGACGCCCTCGGCCGCATCGAGGACGAGGACAGCAGGACCGTGCTCACCTGGCTGCGCGACCTGTTCGGCCTGCAGCTCGTCGAGAAGCACCTCGCCTGGTACCTCATCAACGGCCGCCTCTCAGCACAGCGTGCCGCATCGGTCTCCCGCTACATCGACCGGCTCTGCGCACGCCTGCGTCCGCACGCGCTCGACCTGGTGAACGCGTTCGGCTACGAGCCCGAGCACCTGCGCGCCCCCCTCGCCTCCGGCGCGGAGCAGATCCGCCAGGACGAGGCCCGCGCGTACTACGCCGAGCTCAAGGCCTCGGGCGAGGCGCCCGTCGACGAGAAGGCGCTGAAGAAGGCCCGCCAGCTGTAAGCCCGGCGCACGCAGAAGAGGTCCGGATCCCGGGTGGGAACCGGACCTCTTCGCATGACTTCTTCGCGTCAGGCCCCGGCGACGCGCTGCGCCAGGTGGTCCGCGAGCGGAGCGTCGGTGCCGAGCACCACGCGCACGGTCGCGCCGTCGTGGTCGCGGACGCCCTGGCGCTGGCCGCGCAGGTCGAACACGGTCTGACCGCGGCCTGGGCCGTCGGTCGTGTCGACCACGGCGGGAACCGCGGGCGCGACCGTGGGGAGCACGTGGCCGACCGCGATCGCCGCAGCAAGCGGGTCATGCAGGGCGCTGCACCGGCGGCCGTAGGTCGCGCGGTAGAACTCCATGTAGAAGTCGAGCATCGCGGCGACGGCGCGCGCGACGGGGGATCCGGATGCGGCGAGCTGCTCGCGGTGCGACTCCTCGAACACGTTCTCCATGGTCACGTCCAGCGGCACGACCACGACCGGCCAGCCCGCAGCGAACACCGCGTCGGCGGCCTCGGGATCGTTGCCGATGTTCGCCTCGGCGACCGCGGTGATGTTGCCCGGTACGAGCGCCGCCCCGCCCATGAGCGTGACCCGGGCAACACGGGAGGGAAGGGTCGGATCCTGCTCGAGCGCGGCGGCGAGGTTCGTCAGCGGGCCGACCGCGAGCACCTCCAGGGATCCGGCGTGCTCGTGCGAGAGCCGGATGAGCAGGTCGGCAGCGGTGCCGTCCTCGACTGCGCGGGCGGGTTCGGGCAGCGACACGCCGCCGACGCCGTCGTCGCCGTGTACGTGCGGCGCCCCGCCGTCGTACTCGTGGGTGAGGAAGTCGTGCCGCCCCACAGCCACCGGAACGTCGTCGCGCTCGGCGAGGGCGAGCAGGCCCAGGGTGTTGCGCGCAGCCTGTGCCGAGGACGTGTTGCCGCTGACCGTGCCGATGCCACGGAGCGCGATCTCGGGCGACGCCAGCAGATACGCCAGGGCGAGCGAGTCGTCGATGCCGGTGTCGCAGTCGAAGTACAGCGGGGCAGGGGTGTCGGTCATCGGATCCTCCTCGGGATGCGGATGCGGGGCGGGTGGAGAGGGTCAGTCGGTCTTGGCGATCAGGAACAGGCTCGCGACGAGGGCGAGCACGCTGATCCCCACCGAGATCCACAGTGCCAGGACGACGTTGCCGGACACGACGAACGGCGCGACGATCGCGATGCCGAGGCTCGCTCCGAAGCCGAACGCGGCGCCGTTCATGCTCGGCAGGATCGCCGGAGCCTCGCTCGGCGACTGCAGCACTCCGAGGCCGTTCGCGGTGGTGAGCACGACCCCGTTGTAGGCGACTCCGAGCACCGTGAACATGGCGAACACCGTCCACGGGCTGAACGGGAACAGCGCGACCACGACGAGCGCCGCGATCGAGAGCACCAGGCCGATCCGCAGCATCGGGATCCACCCGAAGCGGCCCGCGAGCCAACCCGAGAGCGGGGCGGCGGCGAGGCCGATCAGCGCTGGTGGGGTGAGGTACAGCAGGGCGGAGGTCGATGCGTTCAGGCCGTAGCCGACGGTCTGGTTCTGGCTGAGGATCACGATCGTGAAGTTGATCACGGCGAACACGCTCGACAGGGTCAGCACGGTGACGGCGAGCACCGGCCACACCTCGCGCGAGCGCAGGTGCTGCACGGCGACGAGCGGGGTAAGGCGGCGCTTCTCGATGGCGACAAAGGCGAGCAGCGCCACGACGGTGCCGGCGAGGAAGAGCAGCGTGAGCGGGGCGAGCCAGCCCTGGCGGGATCCGGTCGAGACGAAGTAGGTGAGGCAGATCAGGCCGAGCGAGAGCGCGCCGGCGCCCCACCAGTCCATGCGCCCCGTCGAAGACGGCTCGCCATCGCGCGGCACGGCGAGGGCGACGCACGCGATCGCGACCACGGCGACCACCAGGATCACGACGAACAGCGAACGGAATCCGAAGGCGTCGGCGAGGAGGCCTCCGATCCAGCCGTCCACTCCGCCCACGCCGCCGTTGATCGCGGTGAGGATCCCGAGCACGGTCGGGAAGACGGCGGCCGGGAGGGTCTCGGCGAGGATCACGTAGGAGATCTGGAACGCGGCGCTGGAGGCTCCCTGCAGCACCCGGCCCAGCAGCAGCACCGGCAGGTTCGGCGAGACAAGGCAGAGCACCGTGCCGAGCACGATGAGCGCGAGCACGATCAGCAGTGCGCGCTTGCGGCCGATGAAGTCGCTCCAGCGCGCCAGCACGATCCCGCCGACGGCGCCGGCGAGGAAGAACAGCGAGGACACCTGCGAGACGGCGTCCATCGGCGCACCCAGTTGCTTCGCGATGTCGGGCAGGGCGGGGCTGATCATGCTCGAGTTCAGCTGGAACGCGACGACCGTGAGGATCAGGGTCGCCACGAGCAGGACGGATCGGCCGCCGCGGATCGGCTCCGGACGGTCGAGCGCCGCAGGCGCGGGAGAGAGCTGCACAGTGACTCCTTCGTCAAGGAAGGGAGCATCGCTCCCTTGGGTTATATGATGTTATACCTCTCAGGTAGAACATCTGCAAGCGTGACAGGTTCATGCTTGAATGAACGGCGAGCACGGCCCGATCGCGGCCGGAGACGCGCGGTGGAGGAGATCCGATGACGGACGTCGAACAGTTCCTGGCCCGGCCGCTGACCGCCCCGGTGGGCCAGCCGCTGCGCGTCGCCGTGTACTCGCGCTTGGCCGACGGCATCAGGTCCGGCGTCTTCTCCCTGGGGTCGGCGCTGCCACGGGAGACCGAGCTCTGCGTATCACTGGGGGTGTCGCGCACGGTCGTCCGCGAGGCCCTCATGCTGCTCGAGGAGGACGGCCTCATCACCACCCGGCGCGGAATCGGCCGCTTCGTCGCGGAGGACCTGCCCAGGGTCGGCCTGGAAGAGCTGCGACCCCTCGAGGCAGCGCTCGCCGAGGGCGGCGAGGACATCAGCGTCCGCCAGCTCGAGTTCGTCGTGCAGCCCACCACCGACTACGTGTCGGGGCACCTTGGTCTCGACGACGCGGCGAATACCTGGTTCCGCGAGAGCGTGATCGAGCGAGGCGGCGAGCCGATCGCGATCCTGCAGGAGCACCTGCCCGCGGGCCGCTATCTCACCGACGCGAGTCCGCAGATCGCGGCCGTCGTCGAAGAGGCGGCGGCGGATCCGTCGAGCCTCATGACCGCCCTCGCCGCGCGCGGTGCCGTCTTCGGATCCGGCGTATGCGGGATCACCGTGAACGTGGTGGGCCGCTCGCGCGGCGCGCTGCTGGGGCTCAAGCCCGGCGATCCCGTGCTCATCCTCACGCAGACCGCCTCGACCGGCGGCGTCCCCGTCTACCTCGCCAAGTGCATCGTGTCAGGCAGGGCCGGCATGCTGTCGGTCGTGCAGACCGCGCAGTGACCGGGCGCCCCCTCCTCGCGATCCTCGCCCTTCCGGAACTGGAGTCCTCATGACCGCGCCTCTCGCGCTCGCCGTCGTCGGCAGCATCAACGTCGATCTCACGGCCCGTACGGCCCGCCTCCCGGAGCCGGGCGAGACCATCGGCGGAGGGCGGCTGTCCCGCGAGGCCGGAGGGAAGGGGGCCAATCAGGCCGCTGCGGCCGCGCGCCTCGGCGCCGCGGTGCGGATGGTCGGCGCGGTCGGCCCCGATGCCGACGGCGCCTGGATGATCGACGAGCTGGCCGCGGCCGGCGTCGACACGAACGCTGTGCGCCGCGGGGAGGAGTCCACCGGAGTGGCGCTCATCGTCGTGGACGCGGCGGGCGAGAACCAGATCGCCGTGTGCGAGGGCGCCAACGGCGAGGTGAGCCTGGACGGTGTCGTCTTCGGATCCGACGAGGCGGTGCTCGCGCAGCTGGAGATCTCGATGGACGTGATCGTCGCGCTCTCCGCGGCCGCACGCGGGTACCTCGCCGTCAATGCGGCTCCGGCGCTCGAACTCCCCGCCGCCGTGATCGGGCGTGCCGACCTCATCATCGTGAACGAGACCGAGTACGCGCTGCTGCCCGCGCTGCGCACCGCCCGCCGAGTCGCCGTGACCTATGGCGGCGAGGGCGCGAAGCTGTTCGAGCGCGGTGAGCTCGTGGCCGCGGCGCCCGCGGTGAAGACCACGGTCGTGAACAGTGTCGGCGCCGGCGATGCGTTCTGCGCCGCCCTCACGATCGGGCTCGCCTCCGGCGTCGACCCGCAGCGCGCCCTGTCGGCGGCCTGCGCGGTGGGTGCGGCGGCCGTCGCGGATCCGCGGTCGCAGCCGCTGCTCTCGCACCTCGCGGAGTACCTGCCTGCGGAGTGAGTCCGAGTGTCGGCGCCCGCGCCTACCCTGGATCCATGACGACGCCCCTCGCCGATGACCGTCCACGCTGCGCATGGGCGGGGGACGACCCCGAGTACCGCCGCTACCACGACGAGGAATGGGGCCGGCCGCTGCACGGCGACCGCGCGCTGTTCGAGAAGATGTCGCTGGAGGGGTTCCAGGCGGGGCTGAGCTGGATCACGATCCTGCGCAAGCGCCCGCGGTTCCGTGAGGTGTTCGCGGGCTTCGATCCCGCCGTGGTCGCCGATTTCGGTGAGGATGACATCGCCCGGCTCATGGCCGACGCCGGCATCATCCGTAATCGCGCGAAGATCGAGGCGACGATCGGCAACGCTGCCCTCGTGCGGGAGATGGCCGACGGCGAACTCGACGCGCTGATGTGGTCGTTCGCCCCGTCCGCCGCCCGCGCGCGCCCTCGGCTCATGTCCGAGATCCCCGCCGTGACCCCCGAGTCGGAGGCGATGAGCAAGACCCTCCGCAAGCGCGGGTTCCGCTTCGTCGGCCCCACCACGATGTACGCGCTCATGCAGTCGGCCGGCATGGTCGACGACCACCTCGAGGGGTGCTGGCGCGCGGCGTGAGAGCCGCTGCCGCGGCGCGGGTCAGGAAGCGGGATCCGCTGCAGCGTCCGGCTTGCGGTACGCCTGGCGCATGTGGTCGCTGGTGAGGAAGTCGGCGACGCCGATCATGATGAGACTGAACACGATCTGCTCGGTCACCATCCAGGCCGGATACAGTCCGGGGATCGCCGCCATCACGAGCGTGATGACCGGGAAGATCTGGGCGAACAGCCGCAGCCGCTGATACGCCCAGCGCCATCCCAGTGCCGCGCGCCAGGCGAAGTAGAAGAGTGTGACGGTCATCGCGAGCACGATGAGCGCGCGCATCCACACGGCGAACGGCACCGCGCCGATCGAGCCCGCCTGCGCGGCGATCACGACGGCGACGATGACCGCGGCGATGCCGATGAGCAGCTCCACGGCGAGCAGCCAGAACACCCACCGGAACGCGCGGACCGTGCGGTGATGGTTGCGGTCCGATTCGACGATCTTCTCGTGCGCGTTTCGGCCGCCGGCCAAGCGGTCCACGCGCAGCAGCAGCGGCTCCACGCGGCGCAGCACAGGGTCGAGGAACATGCCTCGAGCGTACGGTCCCGGCCTATGCGGACAGCCGGATCCAGGCCTGTCGGCGGGGAAATCGATCGAAGGATGGATGGGGATTCCTCCCCATCGCGCCTCCCAGGATCCCGACATACACTCTTACAGTCCCCTGACAGTTACGCATGGGACAGCTGTGCTTGACGTTCGGGGGGAAACCGTGGTGAAGTCGTTCGCGTGGTTGCGGATGCGACCGAAGACCCTCGCGTCCGCCGCCGGAGTGACCGCCGCGGCGGTCGCCGTCGCCGGCATGGCGTTCGCCTACGAGGGCAATCCCACCGCCGAGGTCGATCTGCACGACGGCGGCGTCTGGCTCACCAAGACCTCCAGTCTGCTGGTCGGCCACTTCAACAACGAGTCCCGCGTGCTCGACGGCGGCCTGCGCACCGGCAGTGAGAACTACGACGTGCTGCAGTCCGGCGGCACCGTGCTCGTCGACGACCGCTCCGCCTCCACTCTGACCAGCATCGACCCGGCGCGCGTCGTGCTCAGCGACGCCGTGCTCATCCCCGGTGGAGCGAAGTCGGTGCTCGGCGGCACCACCGTCGCGATCCTCGACCCCAAAGAGGGCAAGCTCTGGGTGCGCGCAGCCTCGTCCCTGAGCGGGTTCAAGGCCGCAGGCACGAAGCCCTCCGCCACTCTCGGCGCCGGCGCCGACGTCACCGTGGGCAAGGACGGCACGGTCTACGCCGTCTCCGCCAAGGACCGCAGCATCGTCACCGTGCACGTCGACCGGCAGGGCGACGCGCAGCCGCCGTCCACGGAGAAGATCGACCTCGCAGACAAGGCGAAGCCCACGATCACCGTCGTCGGCAGCACCCCCGTCGTGCTCGACGCCGACGCCAAGACCGTGTTCGCGGGCGGGCACCGCACCGAGCTCAGCGGCTCCGAGGTGAAGAACCTCGATGCCGCCGTGCTGCAGCAGCCGTCGGCCGAGAACGGCTCCGCGGTGCTCGCGACCGCCGACGCCCTGATCTCCGTGCCGCTGGACGGATCCGCGCCCTCGGTGCAGGATGCCGGCGGCACCGGGGCTCCCGCGGCGCCCGTCTTCCTGAACGGCTGCACCTACGGTGCCTGGGGCGGATCCGCGAAGTTCGTCCGCGACTGCATCGGATCCGGCAATGATCTGACCTCCTCGATCGAGGGCGCAGAGAGCAGCACCACCCTCGTGTTCCGCGTCAACCGCGACGTCGTCGTGCTGAACGACACCGCGAGCGGTGCGGCCTGGATGGCCACCGACAACCTGCAGCGCGTGGACAACTGGCAGGACATCGTGCCGCCGGAGGGCGACACCGAGAAGCAGGACGAGACCAGCGACGACCAGGTCGAGACGACGCTGCCCAAGCGCACGCCCGAGAACACGGTGCCGATCGCGCACGACGACGACTTCGGCGTGCGCCCCGGCCGCACCACGCTGCTGCCCGTGCTCGACAACGACACGGACGCCGACGGTGACGTGCTGGTCGCCTCGCTCGCGCAGGAGCAGCCGTCGCTCGGCGATGTGCAGCCCATCAACAACGGCGGGGCCCTGCAGATCGCGGTGCCCGACAGTGCGACGGGATCCGCGTCGTTCCAGTACCAGGCCGACGACGGCCGCGGCGGCAAGGCCACGGCGAACGTCGCGGTCAGCGTGCACGACTGGAGCGTGAACGCCGCCCCCAAGCAGAAGCGCACGCCCGGCCTGCTCGTCGAGGCGGGCGGTGCGGTCACCTACAACGCGCTGCCCGACTGGATCGACCCCGATGGCGATGACGTGTACCTGAAGGAAGTCGAAGCCGCCCCGGGCGACGAGGTGGACTACACGCCGGACGGCCAACTCACCTACCGGGCCGTCGCCAGCCTGCCGGGCCGCAAGGAGATCCGGATCCAGGT
The DNA here is from genome assembly GCF_052045265.1 of Microbacterium sp. 22303. NCBI lineage: Bacteria > Bacillati > Actinomycetota > Actinomycetes > Micrococcales > Microbacteriaceae > Microbacterium > Microbacterium sp. 22303. Next base: position 818,634 of record NZ_JBQEOQ010000002.1, read on the forward strand.
CGCCGACGCGATGGGAGAGCTCACCAGCGGCGTCATCCGCCTCGACATCCGGCCGGCCGGCACCACGGCGCCGAAGACCAACGCCGACCACTACCAGACCCGTGCCGGCGAGCAGGTCACGGTGTCGCCGCTGCTGAACGACTCCAGCTCCGGCAAGGAGCAGCTGCGCCTCACCCGGGTCGACGAGACGCCGGGCGCCGTGATCACGCCGAACTTCGGCGAGGGCACCTTCACGTTCCAGGCGGAGCTGCCCGGCACGTACTACATGCAGTACCTCGTGAGCGCCGGCCCGAACGCGGTGCCGGGCCTCGTCCGCGTCGATGTGCTGGACAAGACCGCCGAGGCGGCGCCGCCGATCGCGGTGCGCGACGTCGCCCTGCTGCCGAGCGGCGGCGACGTGCTCGTGGGCGTGCTGAACAACGACGAGGACCCCGCCGGCGGCATCCTCGTCGTGCAGTCGGTCACCGTTCCCCCGCACAGCGGCGTGGCGGTGTCGGTGCTGAACCACGAGACGCTGCGGATCACGGATCAGGGCAACCTCGACCAGGAGGTGCGGATCAAGTACCGCATCTCGAACGGATCCAAGTCCGCCGACGGCGACGTGATCGTGATCCCGATCCCGGCACCCGCCAAGCTGGATCCGCCGACCGCGAACGACGACACGGCCGTCGTGCGCGCCGGTGACGTCGTGACGATCCCCGTGCTGGACAACGACAAGCACGCGCCCGGCACGACCCTGCACGTGGCGCCGAAGCTGATCGAGCCGCTGGTCGATCCGAAATTCGGCGAGGCGTTCGTGTCGCAGGACACCGTGCGCTTCCGCGCCGGTGACACCCCGCGCACCGTCTACGCGACCTACGAGGCGGTGGACTCGAACGGACAGAAGGCTGCCGGGTACATCACGATCCAGGTCCTGCCCGTGGACGAGAAGACCAACACCGCGCCCCGCCCGCACGACCTCACCGTGCGCGCACTGAGCGGCACCAGCGTGCGCATCGCCGTGCCGCTGGACGGCCTGGACTCCGAGGGCGACTCGGTCGAGCTCGTGGGTCTCGACTCCGCGCCGAAGCAGGGCAAGGTCATCGAGGTCGGTGCGAACTTCCTCACCTACCAGGCCTTCGACAAGGCCAGCGGCATCGACAGCTTCACGTACAAGGTGCGCGACCGGCTCGGCAAGGAGGCGACCGCGACGGTCCGCGTCGGCATCGCTCCCGGGGCGAACATCAACCAGGCCCCGTACGCCGTGAAGGACTCGATCGTCATGCGGCCCGGTCGCACGGTCGCCGTGGCCGTGCTGACGAACGACTCGGATCCCGACGGCGACACGATCGGCCTGGTCAAGAACGGCATCGAGACCGCCGCGGGCGTCGATGGGCTGAAGGCCACCGTCTCCGGTGACCGCGTGCTCATCACTGCGCCGAACCGGGCGCTGCAGACTTCGGTGCAGTACACCGTGGCCGACTCGAAGGGTGCGACGGCCACCGCGCCGGTGCAGATCACGGTCGCCGAGGACGTGCCGCTCGTGGCGCCGATCGCGCGCGACGATCGCATCCAGGCCTCCGACGTGAAGGGCGAGAGCCTGCAGGTCGAGGTGCCGGTGCTGGACAACGACGAGGATCCGGACGGCACGGTCGACGCCCTGAAGCTCGGCGTCTCCGACGCCACCGCGAAGGTGCTCCCGAACCGCAAGATCCAGGTCACCGTCACGGACAAGCGCCAGCTGGTGCAGTACTCGATCACCGATCAGGACGATCAGACCGCCTCGGCGTTCATCTTCGTGCCTGCGCTCTCCGAGCTCGCGCCGGCCCTCCGCTCGACCAAGCCGGTCGAGGTGAAGAGCGGCGAGACCATCGACATCCCGCTCTCGAAGTACGTCGCCGTCGCCGGCGGCGGAGAGGTGCGGATCACCGAGGCAGGCAAGGTCAGTGCCGTCAACAGCAACGGCTCCCCGCTGCTGAAGGACGAGCACACCCTCGTGTACACCTCGAAGCAGGGCTACTTCGGTGACGACGCACTGACCTTCGAGGTGACCGACGGCACCGGCCCCGACGACCCCAAGGGACGCAAGAGCACGCTGAGCCTGCCGATCAAGGTGCTGCCGCCGGACAACCAGCCGCCCGCGTTCACCAACGCGCAGGTGTCGGTCGCACCGGGTGAGGAGGCGCAGAAGGTCGACCTCGCTGCGCTGACGAAGGATCCGGATCCGGGCGACGCGAAGAAGATCAGCTACAAGATCACGAAGCAGCCGGAGAACGGCATCAAGGCGAACCTGGACGGTTCGACCCTGAAGGTCGAGGCCGACTCGTCCACTGCCAAGGGCAGCGGTTCGACGGTGCAGCTGAGCATCACCGACGGCAAGTCGGAACCGGTCACCGGCACGGTCTCCGTGACGGTCGCCGCGTCCACCCGCCCGCTGCCGGTCGCGAACGAGGACACGGTGCCGCAGGCCGATCAGGGCAAGTCGGTCACGATCCCCGTGCTGGAGAACGACGTCAACCCGTTCCCGGACAAGCCGCTGAAGATCCGCTCCGTGAGCGTGCAGACCGGTGACGCGAACGCCTCCGTGCAGGGCGACAAGATCGTGGTCACGCCCGACGCCAAGTTCGTCGGGCAGGTCGTGGCGACCTACCGGGTGCAGGACGCGACGAAGGATCCGGACCGCGAGGTCGACGGCCGCATCATCGTCACGGTGCAGGGTGTTCCCGACGCACCGGGCGCTCCGCAGGTGACCAGCGTGCAGGACCGCACCGTGGTGCTGAACTGGAGCCCGCCGTCGAACAACGGCGCCGAGATCACGGGTTACACCGTGCGTGCGTCGAGCGGCGGCAGCTACACCAAGCAGTGCGCGTCGACGACGTGCACGCTGGACGGGCTGACGAACAACGTCGAGTACACGTTCGCGGTGACCGCCACGAATCGTGTGGGCGAGGGCAAGCCGTCGCCGACGTCGGCCGTGGCGCGTCCGGACGCCCGTCCGGACACCCCGAACCCGCCGACGCTGAAGTTCGGCGACAAGTCGCTGGACGTGTCGTGGACCACGCCGACGACCCCGGGATCCCCGGTGTCCTCGTACAACCTGGAGATCTCGCCCGCTCCGCCCAGCGGCGTGGCGACGAAGACCGGCGTCACCGGCAACTCGCTGAAGTGGGACGGCCTGGAGAACGGCGCGAACTACCAGGTGCGCGTGCAGGCCGTGAACCGGGCCCCCGAACCGTCGAGCTGGTCGGGCTGGTCGGCGTCGGAGATCCCGGCGGGTCCGCCGACGGCGCCCGGCACACCGCAGGCGCAGAGCGCGCCGTCGGTGGGCAGCCAGTCGCAGATGACCGTGACCTGGACCGCCGCCGGCCCCAACGGCGACGCGATCTCGAGCTACGACCTGCAGGTGCTCCGCGGGGGATCGCTCGTGAACACCGTCAAGGTCGCCGGCACTCTGAACTCCCAGACCGTGACCGTGGACAACTCGTCCTCGGACTACACCTTCCAGGTGCGCGGCAACAACAAGGCCGGCGCGGGCGCCTGGTCTGGTGCGTCGAGCCCACGGCGCGCGTTCGGAACCCCAGGCCCTGTCACGATCACCTCCGCCAAGGAGGGTGACAACAACATCGCGGTGAGCTACCCACCGGCCGACGGCAACGGTGCGAGCGGGTCCGAGGTCCACTACGAGTACTCGACGGGTGGCGGGTGGAGCCGCAACTGGGACGGCACGAACATCCCGGCGGCGAACAACGGCACATATACGGTGTCGGTGCGCGCGTACTCCGTGGTCGGCGGTCAGGAGTCCCAGCCGGGCGCTGCGGGCTCGAAGGGCGGGCTGCAGCCCTATGGCCCGGTGGGAAATCCGGGCGCCCGGGCCGTCAACAACGGCCAGAGCGTGACACTGAGCTGGTCCGCCCCGGCGCGGAACGGACGCGACGTCTCTATCAAGATCAGCGTCGACGGCGGCGGCTGGCAATCCGCGGCGGACAATGGCTCGACGACTGTCGGCAACGGCTATGACCAGACGCACTCGATCAAGGTGCAGGCCTTCGACACAGCCGGGCAGTCCTCGAACATCGCCCAGGACTCCGCCAAGACCGACAGTCCGCCGCCGCCGCGCGTCTGGGTCACCCAGGGTGCCGCCGCCGGCAGCAACTGCGTGAACGGCTGCCGCCTGATGGTCGTGAACTGGCAGAACCTGAAGATCGGCAGTTACAACGTGACCTGCCACTCCAGCGTGGACGGCCAGATCGGCGGCAACCACACCGTCAACTTCGACGGCTCGGGCAGCCAGCAGCTCTCCTGCTGGAAGGGCCGCGACGGCGTGGACGTCTGGGTCGACATCGTGGGCTGGGGCGACGGCGTGGACACCGAGAAGAGCTTCTGGCCGAAACCTTAGCCGGGCGCCGTCCCGGCCACGCAGCACTGCAGACGAACACAGATCAGAGGAACGACAAGAGATGACGATGACCCCCGAACAGGCCGCCTGGTTCCAGGGCACCTTCAGCCGTCTGGCCGACAACGTCGACCGCGCGGTGCAGGGCAAGCGCGACGTGGTGAGCCTGGTGCTCGCCTCGATGCTGGCCGAGGGCCACGTGCTCCTGGAGGACGCCCCCGGCACCGGCAAGACGAGCCTCGCGAAGGCGCTCGCGGCGACGGTGCAGGGCACGAGCACCCGGATCCAGTTCACGCCCGACCTGTTGCCGTCCGACGTGACCGGCGTGACCATCTACGACCAGAACTCGCACACGTTCGAGTTCCATCGCGGTCCGGTGTTCGCCTCGATCGTGCTCGCGGACGAGATCAACCGCGCCTCGCCGAAGACGCAGTCGGCGCTGCTCGAGGTCATGGAGGAGTCCCGCGTCACCGTCGACGGCGTCCCGCACGAGGCGGGCCGCCCGTTCCTGGTGATCGCCACGCAGAACCCGATCGAGCAGGCGGGCACCTACAAGCTGCCCGAGGCGCAGCTGGACCGCTTCCTCATCAAGACCTCGATCGGCTACCCCGACCTCGAGGTCACCGCGTCGATCCTCGCGGGCGCCGCCGACCGCAACCCGTCCGCCAAGCTCGCCCCGGTCATCACCACGAGCGCCGTCGCAGACATGGCCGACCTCGCCGCCGCGGTGCATGTGGAGCCGGCCGTGCTGCGCTACATCGCGGAGCTCGTCGAGGCGACCCGCGACGACACCGCGATCCGCCTCGGCGTCTCGGTGCGCGGGGCCCTGGCCATGGTCCGCATCGCGAAGGTGTGGGCGGCCGCCCACGGACGGCACTATGTGCTGCCCGACGATGTGAAGGCGCTCGCGCGCCCGGTGTGGCTGCACCGCCTTCTGCTCGACCCCGAAGCGGAGTTCGCCGGCACCACCGCCGAGACCGTGATCGCCCGCGTGGTGGAGAAGGTCGCCGCTCCCCAGGCGCGCGCCGCCGCCTGAGCGGAACACCGGTCCCTGAACTCGTCGCAGGGACGCACCGAGAGAACAGGTCCCTTCGACAGGCTCAGGGATCGCCCGAGGACAGAGAGCACTCATGACCACGACCGCCCAGGCGCGCGGCACCGACCGCCCGGCCGGCTCCGACCGCGAGGCCGGCTGGCGCGACATCGCCGCACTGGTGCTCGCGCGCATCGGCACACGGCTGCGTCTGATCGCGTCCGCCGTGCGCCCCCTGGCCTGGGTGCTCGGGGCGATCGCGCTGGGGTGCCTCGTGATCGCCCTGCCGCTGGGCTGGATCGAGGTCGTCGTGATCGCGCTCGTGATCGTCGTGGTGCTCGCCCTGTGCGCGGTGTTCCTGATCGGGCGCACCGCCTACGACGTCTCCCTCGACCTCGCCCGCACCCGGGTCGTCGTCGGGGAGCGCGCCGTGGGTGCGCTCACCCTGACCAACCGTGGCTCCCGGGCGATCCTGCCCTCCCGCGTGGTGCTGCCGGTCGGCGCCGGGCGCGGTGAGTTCGGCATCAAGCGGCTGGCTCCGGGGGAGGAGGCGGAGGAGCTCTTCGCGATCCCCACCCACCGCCGCGGCGTCGTCTCGGTCGGCCCCGTCAGCGTCGTGCGCGGCGACCCGCTCGGGCTGTTCGAGCGGGCGCACCGCCGCGACGACCCCATCGACCTGTTCGTGCATCCGCGCACGATCGTCTTCGACGGGCAGTCGCTCGGATTCCTGCGCGACCTCGAGGGGCTTCCGGCCTCGGATCTGTCCCGCGACGACGTCTCCTTCCACGCGCTGAACGAGTACCAGCCCGGCGACGATCTGCGCCGCGTGCACTGGCGCTCCTCCGCCCGCACCGGCGTGCTCATGGTGCGCCAGTACGAGGAGACGCGCCGCTCGCACTTCGTGATCGGGCTGAGCCGCAACGCTGCCGAGTTCGCGGAGCCGGACGAGTTCGAGCTGGCGATCTCGCTGGCCGGATCCGTCGGCCTGCGCGCGATCCGCGACTCGCAGCGCGTCGACCTGCGCGTGCAGGGCCGGGCGCTCCCCTCCAGCACGGGCAAGCAGCTGCTCGACTCCCTCGCCGGCGTCGAGGAGGGGCGCGCCAAGGACGGCGGGCTGGCCGCACTGGCCGGCACGGTCGCCGCGCACATGCCGCTCTCCAGCGTCGTCGTGCTCGTCGGCGGAAGCCGCACCTCCCCGGAGGAGCTGCGCGCCGCGTGCGCCCGCCTGCCGTTCGGCTCTCGCGTGCTGGCCATCGTCGCCGATCTCGGCGAGGCGCCCTCGCTGCGCCGCATCGGCGAGGCCGACGTCATCACCGTCGGGGCGCTCGAGCAGCTGCCCCTCGCCCTCGGGAAGGTGCTCGCATGACCGCGCCCGCAGAGACCCGCTCCGGCCGCCGGGCGAAGACCCCGAAGGCGCCCCGGACCCCGAAGACGTCCCCGGCTCCGAGAGCCCCGCGCGCGCGGCTCTCCCCGCGCCGCGTGCTGATCGACCTCGTGGCGGTCGCCCTGCTCATCGGCGTCGGCATCGTGGGCTGGTGGCCGTCCTTCGCGGGCGGTTCCTACCTGCCCGCCGCGATCGGCGGTCTGGTGCTGGGCCTGGGCGTCGCGCTGCTGTGCGCCTGGCGCGGGTGGGGCATCCTGCCCACCGCCGGGCTCACGCTGCTCGTCTATTTCGTCTTCGGGGGCGCGCTCGCCCTCCCGCAGACGACGCTGCTCGGCGTCGTGCCCACGGGGGAGACCCTGGGCGCGCTGTCGGCCGGCGCCGTCACGAGCTGGAAGGCGATGCTCACCACGGTCGCTCCGGTCGCGGTCGGCGACGGCTACGCCCTGGTGCCGTTCCTGTCCGCTCTCGTGGCGAGCGTGGTCGCCGCCGCGCTCGCGCTGCGGCTGCGTCGCGTCGCGTGGGCGCTCATCCCCGCCGCGGTGCATCTCATGCTCGTGATCGCGATGGGCGTGCCGGATCCGGCGGCCCCCATCGCGCAGGGCGTCGTGTTCGCCCTCGTCGCGGTGGCGTGGCTCGCACTGCGCGGCCTCGGCGAGGCCGCCGACGCGGCCGTGTCGGTCGCGGCCGACGGATCCCATTCCTCCGCGCTGCGCCGCCGCCGCATCCTGGCCGGCACCGCCGTGCTCGTCGTGGCGGGCCTGGCAGGCACCGGCGTCGCCGCCGCGACCACCCTCGCCGAACCCCGGCACGTGTTCCGCGACGTGGTGCTGCCGCCGTTCGACGTGCACCAGTACGCGAGTCCGCTGCAGTCGTACCGCGGGTACGTGAAGGACCACCGCAAGGACACCCTGTTCACCGTGAAGGGCCTGCCGGAGGGCGCCAGGATCCGGGTCGGCACGATGGACGCGTACAACGGCGTCGTCTACGACGTGTCGGACAAGGGCATCGGCTCGTCCGGCGCGTTCAGCCCGATCCGCGACAACATGTCGGCCGACGCGACCGGCTCGCCCGCGACGCTGGACATCAGACTGGACCAGTACACCGGCGTCTGGGTGCCCGATGCCGGCGAGGTGAGCACCATCACGTTCGCCGGATCCGACGCCGACGCGCTGCGGCGCGGCACCTTCTACAACGAGTCCACCGGCACGGCCGTCGCCACCACGAAGCTGAAGAAGGGCGACGCGTACACCGTCGACACGACGATCCCGAAGACCTGGACCGACAAGCAGCTCGAGGGCCTCGACTTCGGTGCGGTCGCCATGCCGAAGCAGGCCGAGGCGCCCGAGAAGCTCGCCTCGCTCGCCTCGGACACCGTGGCCGACGCGAAGACCCCGATCGCCCAGGTGCGGGCGCTGGTGAAGAAGTTCTCCGAGGAGGGCTTCTTCAGCCATGGCCTGGACGGCGAGGCGCTGAGCCGCGCCGGCCACACCGAGGAGCGCATCTCCACGCTGATCGGCGGAGAGCAGATGATCGGCGACGACGAGCAGTACGCTGTCGCGATGGCGCTCGCGGCGCGCTCGCTGGGTATTCCGGTGCGCGTCGTGATGGGCTTCTACCCGGACAAGGGCCAGAAGGGCACGTTCTCCGCCAACGGTGACAACCTGCACGCCTGGGTCGAGGTCAACTTCGAGAAGGCCGGCTGGGTGGCCTTCGACCCGACCCCGCCGAAGGACAAGGTCCCGCAGGACCAGATCACGAAGCCGAAGGTCGTGCCCAAGCCGCAGGTGCTGCAGCCGCCGCCCCCGCCGCAGGAGCCGGTGGACCTGCCGCCGAGCGTGCCGGACCAGCGCGGCAACCAGGACGGCCCGGACAACCTGTGGAGCATCCTCGGCACGATCCTGGCGATCGGCGGCAGCCTGCTGCTGGTGCTCGCCATCCTCGCCGCGCCCTTCATCGTGATCGGCGCGTGGAAGGCCGCCCGCCGGCGCAAGCGCCGTGCGGCCGCGCTCGCCGCCGACCGCATCAGCGGCGGCTGGGACGAGCTCACCGACCGCGCGGTGGACTACGGCGCCCGCATCCCCGCCGGCGGCACCAGGGCCGAGGAGGCGCAGACCGTGGCCACCGCGCTCACCGTGCCCGCCGTCACCGCGCTCGCCGATCATGCCGACGCGCAGGTGTTCGGTCCGACCGAGCCGACCACGGAGGACGTCGACGCGTTCTGGCGCGAGGTCGACGGCATCGTGGCGGGCCTGAGCAGCCAGGCGAGCTGGCGCCGGCGCATGCTCGCACGCCTCAGCCTGCGCTCGCTGCTCGGCGACACGCGTCTGTCCGCCGGCGTGCAAGGCCTGCGCGACGCCGCGGCCGAGCGCATCCGGCGCCCCGGGAGCGGCTCTGGCGCCGTGGGCGGCGGAACTGGCACGATCGAGAGCACTGCAGCAAAGAGCACGGCAGCGAAGACGGGCGGAACCCGAACCGCCCGCCCCGGATCCGAGAGCGAGACCCCATGACGAACGCCCCGAGCGGGTCAGGTGCGGCCAACGCGCCTGTCGCACCGATCCCGCGGCGCGCGATCGCCTATGTCATCGACGCCGCGATCGCCGGGGTCCTCTGGATCGTCGGCGTGGTGGTGTCCTACGTCATCGCCGGATCCGGCGCGGACGGCCTGTCCGCGATGCTCGCCGCGCTGGCGACCGGCCTGGGCATCACGGCATTCGTGCTGCTCGCCTGGTTCCTCGTCTACAGCTTCCTGCAGGGATCGGGCGGATCCGTCGGCATGCGGATCATGAAGCTGCGGCTCGTGCGCGACGGCAGCGAGGCGCCCCTGGGCTTCGGTCGCGCGCTGCTGCGCAACGTCGTGTTCGGGCTGAGCACTGCGATCGTGGTCGGCTACTTCACGCCGCTGTTCGATGGATCCGGCCGGTTCCAGGGCTGGCACGACCGCGCCGCCGGTGCGCTCATGCGCGATGTGCGCGGCGCGACGGCCCCGGTGTCCGTGGCAAGCGCTCCCGGCGCGGTTCCGGCTGCGCCGCTCGTCCCGGTCGCCCCGTCCGGGCAGCCCGGTGCCGCCCACGCACCGGCCGCCCCCGCGTCCTTCGCCCCGCCGCAGCCCGACGCCCTGTTCCCAGTGCGGGAACCCGGCGCACTGTTCCCGCCGTCGGTGGAGCCGGTCGGCCCGCAGGACGGGCACACCGGATTCACTCTGCCGCCCGCACCGAATGCCGCACCGACGCCCGCCGCCGGACCGGCTGCCGCGGGAGCCGCTGCCGTCGCCCCTGCCGGGGTGGCCGAGGTCGACCCGCACGACGCCACCGTGCTGTCGCCCGCCGCGCAGGCTGCGGCGGCCGCCGCGCACGAAGGCGCCATGATCACCGTGGTGCCGGGGGTCAGCCCGTCCGTGCCCGCACCCACGGCCGCCCCCGTCTCCGGGCCCGAGACGGTGGCTCCCGCGCGGCCTCCAGTGCCGGCGGCTCCGCCCGCCTCGGTTGAGGCCGCGATGGCGCTTCCCCCGGTGGCGCAGCCCGCCGACGACGAGGACCTCGAGGAGACCCGGATCTCGATCCCCGGGCATCGGCTGCAGTTCGTCTGGGACGACGGCGCCCGCGCCACGGTCTCCGGGCGCACGCTGTTCGGACGCAATCCCGCCCCGGAGGCCGGCGCGATCGTCGTGGTCGTGCGGGACGAGACGCTCTCGCTGTCCAAGACGCACTTCGAGGCGGCGGCCGAAGCGGCCGGCGGCTGGGTCATGGACCGGCATTCCACCAACGGCATGACGATCGTGCGCGACGGCGTGCGGATCGCCTGCCCGCCCGGCGAGCGGGTGCGCATCCGCCTCGGCGACGCCATCGAGATCGGCGACCGGATCGTGACCGTCGGAGGCTACGCGTGATCGCGCCCATCGTCGCCCGCGCGGGCGCATCCACGCACACGGGGCTGCGCCGTGCCCTCAACGAGGACGCGCTCTTCGCACAGGCGCCGCTGTTCCTCGTCGCCGACGGCATGGGCGGGCACCAGGCCGGCGACGTAGCCAGCGGCACCGTGATCGAGGGCTTCGCCGCCCTGCAGGGTCGCCCGGCGCTCACGATCGACGACGTCAGCTTCACACTCGCCCGCGTGCGCGCGGCGGTCGACGCCATCGCCGGTGTTCCCCTCTCGAACGGGGGGATCTCGAAGGCGGGCACCACGCTCAGCGGCGTGACGATCGCGGCCGTCGACGGCGTCGGATACTGGCTCGCGATGAACATCGGCGACTCGCGCACGTACCGGCTCTCCGGCGGCGTGCTGGAGCAGATCTCCGTCGACCACTCGGTGGTGCAGGAACTCATCGACTCCGGCGAACTGCTCGCGACGGACGCCCCGAGGGATCGCCGACGCAACATCATCACTCGCGCCATCGGGGCCGGCAGCACGGGGGAGGCCGATTACTGGATGATCCCCGCTCGCGTCGGCGACCGGATCCTGGTCTGCTCGGACGGTCTGAGCAGCGAGGTGGGGGACGACGAGATCCGCACTCTGCTCACGGTGCACGAGGACCCGCAGTCCGCCGCCGATCGCCTGGTCGAGCGTGCGCTCGAGCACGGCGGGCGCGACAACGTGACCGCGGTCGTCGTGGATGCGATCCACGTCAGCACCCGTCCGGGGAGCGACGGCACGACCGGGATCGACGACGAGGACATCGACTCCGACACGCGACCGCGTGCCGAGGCCATGGGAGGGATGCGCTGATGAACACCGTCTACCGCGCAGGGTCATGGTTCGCTCTGATCGGCCCGGAGGCCGTGGTGGCGCTGCCGCCGGACTCCGGGGTCGCTCTCGTGGAGCGCCTGTGGGAGCAGATCGCCGCCCCCGAGGTCGCCTTCTCCGACGTGGTCGACGCGCTCACCGCGGCCGGAGGGGGATCCTTCTCCGCCATCCCGCCGTTCGCCGCCGTCGTGCGGGAGGGCGAGAACGCGCGCATCGCCGTGCGCGGACGCGTCATCGCCCGGGTGCTCACGGCCGAGGACGAGCGCGAGATCACCGGCGCCGAGGTCACCACGTGGAGCGAGCGGTTCGTGCCCGCGATGACCGGGATCGAATTCCGTGTCGAGGACGGCGGTGCGGATCCGGCTCTGCCGATCGTCGCCGGCGTGGTCCGGGCTGCGAGCATCGCGGTCGGCGCCGCCGCCGAGCCCGCTCCGGTCGCCGAGGTGCGCGAAGAGGCCCCCGTCGCGCTCTCGAGCGTCGCCCCCGAGGAGGACGCGGTCGGCGAGGTCGCCGAAGAGGCCTACCTTGAGGATTCGGTTCCCGAGGCTTCCGAAATGGCCGGCCCGGAGGTTCCTGCCGCGGTGCCTGGCGCCTCCGAAGAACTCCCCGAGGACGATGCGCTCCCGGACGTGCTCGGCGAAGAGCTGGAGCCGGAGCCAGAGCCGGAACCGTTGGCGGAGTCGGAGTCAGAAACGGAATCCGGGCCCGAAGCTGGTCCCGAGGCCCCCCTGCCGGTCCCCGATGCTCAGGAAGCGACCTCTGCGGACGAGGTCGTTTCGACCAGCTCAGCGATCGGGATCACGACGCAGGACCCCGCGCCGTCGTCGGCAGATCTCGACGATGTCGACGACACCGTGCTGGGCACGCCCGCGGCGCTCGAGACGATGCTGCCCCCGGCGGACACCATCGCCGCACCCCTCGGCGGACACACGCTCGACTTCTCGCCGGTTCCGGTCGCGGCGCAGATCGCGCAGGCGGTCGCCGACGACGACGGCGACCACGACGGCGCCACGATCTCTCTCGCCCAGGCCCGCGCGATGCGCGGCGACCTCGCGGCCGGCCTTCCGGCGCCCGCAGAACCCGCGACGCCCGCGGGGGGCCTCCCGGAGCCGGTCTCGGCCGTGCCGATGTCGGCCGCGCCGGTCTCGTCGGTGCCGGTCTCCTCGGTGCCCGGCATCACCGAGGACCCGGGCGCCGCGCGGACGGCCGACCCCGTGACGGGTCCGCGGATCCGGCTGTCCTCCGGGCAGGTCGTCGCTCTCGATCGCACCGTGGTGATCGGCCGCCGCCCGCGCGCGACCCGTTCCAGCGGCGCGACGCTGCCGCACCTCGTCGCCGTGGACAGCCCGCAGCAGGACATCTCGCGCAGCCATCTCGAGATCCGGCCGGAGGCGGACGCGGTCGTCGTGCTCGACCTGCACACTACGAACGGATCCACCCTGCTGCGTCCCGGGACGGATCCGGTGCGGCTGCACCCCGGCGAGCAGACGATCGTCGTCACCGCAGACGTGATCGATCTCGGCGACGGCATCACGGTCGCCTTCGAGGAGTTGCCGTGAGTCGTCCGCCGTCCCCGCCGCCGCAGCTGGACGGGTTCGAGTACGTCGAACCGCTCGGCACCGGCGGCTTCGCCGACGTCTTCCTCTACGAGCAGCAGCAGCCGCGCCGCCGTGTCGCGGTCAAGGTGCTGCTCGCCGACCGGCTGGCGTCGGGTGCGGCGCAGGAGTTCGCCGACGAGGCGAACGTGATGGCGATGCTCTCCACGCACCCGGCCATCGTCACGATCTACCAGACCGGCGTGGCCTCCGACGGCCGGCCGTACCTGGTCATGGAGTACTGCCCCCGGCCCAACCTGCAGCAGCGCGCCCGCAAGGAGCCGTTCAGCGTCGCCGAGGCGCTGCGCGTCGGCGTGCAGGTCGCGGGTGCGGTGGAGACGGCGCATCGCGCCGGCGTGCTGCACCGCGACATCAAGCCGGCGAACATCCTGGTCACGGCCTACAACCGGCCCGCGCTGACCGACTTCGGCATCGCGTCGACCACGGGCGCGGCGAGCGAGGCCGCGGGCATGTCGATCCCGTGGTCGCCGCCGGAGTCGTTCGGCGACCCGCCGCGGGGCGGGGTGCGCTCCGACGTGTACGCGCTCGCCGCGACGCTGTACACGCTGCTCACCGGCCGCAGCCCGTTCGAGAAGCCGGGCCAGCGCAACAGCGGCGCCGACCTCATCGCGCGCATCGAATCCGAGCCGCTGCCGCCGCTCGGCCGTGCGGATGTGCCGGAGAGCCTCGGCCGCCTGCTCGAGCGCGGCATGGCGAAGAACCCCGACGACCGCTTCGGCAGCGCGGTGGCGTTCGCGCGCGCACTGCAGAAGATCCAGATCGAGCTGAGCCATTCCGTCACGCCGATCGACATCGTCGACGACCACCAGCCCGAGCCCGACCACGACGATGACGACGACGGCCTGACCCGGGTGCGCGAGGTCGTCAGCATCGACCCCAGCCACACCGCCACCCGGCCCTCGGCGACGACGAGTCCCGTGCTGCCGCCCGCAGGCGTGCCGGCCCCGGGCCCGCGCTTCGACGCCGTCCCGGCGGCGGATCCGTCCGTCACCGATCAGACCGTGATCCGGGCGCCGCAGGACGCTCCCGCGGCGACGGCTCCCGCCCCGATCGCGCCCCCGGCCTCCGTGCCCGCTCCGGAACAGGGCGACGACGCCCCGACCATGCTGCGTGCTCCGCGCACGGTCAGCCCGCTCGCCGGCGCCCCCGTCGTGCAGGATGCCGGCCCCGAGCTCGTGGCCGGGATCCCCGCGGCTCCCGCTCACAGAGCGACCGGCGCCCCGGCCACCGAGGTCCCCGATGCGCCGAGATCCCGCAAGGGCCTGCTCTGGGGTCTTGTCGCCGTCGTGGCCGCGATCGTCCTCATCGGCGGATCCGTCATGACGGTGAACATGCTCAACGCGAATCCGCCCACGCCGAAGCCGAGTCAGTCCACCGACGTGAACCCCGTGGACCCGCTCGGAGACATGGCAGCGGCGCCGAAGGATGTGGCCGGCACACCGGACGGCGGTGGCGGCGTGCGCTTCACCTGGAGCAACCCGAAGCCGCAGACCGGCGACTCCTACCTCGTGACGGTGATCACGCTCGCCGGCGACGGCGACACCACGAAGGTCGAGAAGCCGGAGATCACCGTCCCGGCGCAGGCCGGCGGCCAGACCTGCGTCGACGTCGTACTGCGCAGGGAGAACGGCTCCGGATCATCGCCGGTGCGGGGGTGCACGAAGTGATGTCTCAAGATCCCGAGGTCACGCAGGATCCGTCCCGCGCGCGTATGACGGTCGAGTTCGCGGGCGAGTACTTCCCGCTCCAGCAGGGCGGTCGCTTCGTCGTGGGACGCGAGGGCGACCTGTCCATCGACGACAACCTGTTCCTGCACCGGCACTTCCTGGAGATCGCCGAATCCGGCGGCCTCTGGTGGCTGGCCAACATCGGTGCGCGGCTGCAGGCGACCGTGACGGATGCGACCGGCGGCGTGCAGGCCTGGCTCGCGCCGGGCGCGCGCCTGCCCCTGGTGTTCGCGACCACGAGCGTCGTGTTCTCGGCGGGGCCGACGACCTACGAGTTCACGATCCACTCCTCTGAGCCGACCTTCCGCGAGACCCGGCGCGAGCGCGAGGTCGACGGCGATTCCACGATCGGCGAGGTTCCGCTCACGCTCAGCCAGAAGCAGCTGCTGCTCGCACTCGCCGAGCCGCTGCTGCGCCGCGACGGCACCGGCATGAGCGCCATCCCATCCAGCGCCGACGCCGCCGCGCGCCTGGGCTGGACGGTGACGCGGTTCAACCGCAAGCTCGACAACGTCTGCGACAAGTTCGACCGCATCGGTGTGCCCGGCATGCGGGGCGGTGCGGGCGGATCCGCCACGAACCGGCGCGCGCGCCTCGTCGAGCACGTGATCGCCTCGCGCCTGGTCGCCAAGGCCGACCTCGCGCTGCTCGACGTCGCCGAGGCGGATCCGACCGACGCGGAGTGATCCGGCCCGGATCCGGCGCCTCGCGGGCATGGGGAGTCCTCCCCATCGACGGGGTTGTGGTGGGGTTGTTAGGTTCTTCTTGTCGGGCCGGTGGGGTCCGGTCCAATCGATTACCGGAGGTGGATGATGGCCGATTTCGGTGCGTCTTATGCGGAGATGGAGCAGGTGGCTTCGTCGCTGTCGCAGGCTCGTGATGACATTCAGGGTCAGCTGGACACTCTGAAGGGGCAGGTGGACAACCTGCTGGGTGAGGACTTCAAGACGCAGCATGCGTCGGGCAAGTTCGGTGAGGGTTATGGGGAGCTGACCACGGGTTTGAAGCAGGCTGTGGATGGCATCAATGACATGTCGGAGTCGCTTCTGGGCATGATGCGCGCGATCCAGGATCTGGACACGCAGCTCGCCGGCGGCTGACACCGGCCGTCCATCACGTGGAGAGGGGCGCTGTGCAGGATCCGTCCCGCACGGCGCCCCCTTTCGTGGTGGATCCGCACGACTTGCAGGCGCCCGTAGGGCGATGACACGGAGGGCATGACATGGCGGGGGACGGAGTTCTCTACCCGATCGATGATCTGAAGACGACCAGCGCGCAGCTGATCGCGATCGTCGACGAATTCGAGGCGGCGTCGAAACGACGGGACGACCTCGAGCACGCGGTGGGCCGGCCGGACGGCGACGATCGCCTGAAGAATCGCGTGCACGACTTCGAGGGCAATTGGGACGACAGCCGCGACAAGCTGCTGTCCAAGCTCAAGGAGATCTCCGACCGGGTCAAGGGCACCGTCGACGAGGTCACCAAGACCGACACCGACATGGCCAGCTCGATGCAGCAGTCCGGCCAGGGCACGGGCGGCGGCCACGGTCGCGCCGCGACGAACTGAGGGGGAGCGGGATGAAGACGCACAAGGGGCACGAGGTCGCCGTCATCGAGGGCGACGCCTCCGCGATCAGCGATCGCGGCACGACCATCACGACACTCGCGACGCAGATGACCACCGCCGCGCAGACCCTGCAGGACATCAAGAGCGGCAAGCTCGTCGGCAAGGGCTACGCGATGGACAAGATCAAGGACGTCGTCGGTGATGTCCATGGCGATCTCGACGAGGCCGGCCGTCGCTACAAGCCCGCGGGCAAGACCCTCACCGACTACGCCGGCGTGCTCGCCACGGTCCAGTCCCAGATGAAGACCATCGTCAGCGACTGCGAGACGAGTGAGAAGGCGCTGGCGACGGCTCAGACCGACGCGGATCAGGCGAACCACGCGCTCGCCCTGCATGCGACGGCCGTTGCCGACCATCCGCCGACCCCGGATCAGGAGGCGTCGTCCAAGAAGACGGGGGACACCCTCTCCGGTGCCGCGACCTCGGCGCAGTCGACGCTCGCCACGGCGGGCAAGGAGCACGATCACAACCTGCACCGCTTCGACACCGCCTACGACACGTGGAGCGACGCCTACGACGACGCCGTGAACGGGCTCGGCGACGCCAACAAGATCGGCAAGGACAGCCGCTGGGAGAACATCGCCGGCGTGCTCGCGGTGATCTCGGAGTGGGTGTCCTGGATCGGCCTCGCGATCGCCGTGCTGGGCCTCATCATCGGCGGACCGTTCTTCGCGATCGCCGCGCTGGTCGTCGGCGTCATCGCCCTCGCTCTCACCGTCGCGCTCATGTTCGACGGCCGGAAGGGCTGGGGCGATCTCGCCTGGGCGATCGTCGGGGTGCTCCCGATAGGCAAGCTCGGTCAGGGGTTCGGCAAGTTCTTCAAGGCGATCCCCAAGCAGCTCACCGGCCCGCTCGGCCAGATCCGCAACATCCGCGGGATCTCGGCCGTCGCGAAGAACGGCTGGAAGGCCGGATCGAAGGTGAACTTCGCCGCGTTCGTCACCAAGGTCTCAAAGACAAGGATGACGGGGCCGTTCTCGCTGGCAGGGCTCGGGCAGCGCTTCCTCGGCGGGGCGAACCGCTCGTTCACGGTCGCGTTCCAGGACGCGGCGCAGGCGGGCACGGGATATGGGAAGCAGCTCGTCAAGCAGCTTCCCACCGCGTTGCAGGACCTTGCGAAGGGCTCGGCGCCATCGACATGGGAGAAGGCCTGGAACGTCTACAAGTGGGCGGACAAGGGTGTGGCGATGTCGAACGGGAAACCGTCGGGCGGGCTGTCGCCGGCGAAGATCCTGAACGGCCTGGTGGGATGAGCCCATCGATCACGCGCACCCCGGGCTCGGCCACCTGGGATCTCGCGTACGACTCGGCCTGGTTCCTCCCGCTTCCGACGTCGGACCAGCTCAGCGCCGATCCGGCCGCGGAGGACGCGTGGGTCGACGGGGTGCTCGCGCACTATGCCGACCGTGCTCCGGTGACAGACAGGGACCGTGAAGCCCTCGCGCTCACCGCGCGAGGGCTGCTGGCCATGGTCGATGATGCGGCGACGCAGCTGTGGTTCGTGCCGCCCGGCGCCTACAGCGATGTACTGATCGGGATCACCGTCGGCGACGTCGAAGGGCTGGATCCCGATCGACTTCTGGCGGAGATCGGCTCGCTGCCCGATGCCACGGCATCCGACATGATCGGGGTCGACACCGACAATCTCGGAACCGGCGTGCTCGTGCGTCGCACGTCTGCAGCGGTGGTCGATGACGTGGCGGTGCCGATCGCGAACTGGACCGTCGTCCTCCGCAAGGGCGAGTGGGTCACTATCGTCGAAGCCATGGGATCCACTCTCGAGACCTTCGCCGCGCTCGAGCAGCATCTGCCGCGCCTGCTGGCCGGCATCTCGCTGCCCGACGGCATCGCCCCATGAGCATCGCGCCCTGGTTCGAGGCCGCGGCCGAGTTCGAGCGGGACCTCCTGGCGCGCAACGCGTCGCTCGCGGAGCTGCATCGTCAGGCGCAGGTCTCGGGGGCGTCGCGCATGAAGGAAGCCGCCGCGCTGCGTGCCCCGTCGCCCTGGCAGGGCACCGTGTCGTCGTCGGGGATGCGGCAGGCGCTCCTGGAGGCGGAGGTCTTCGCGCTCCTGCAGGAGTACGCGACCCGTGCCGCCGCATCGATCGATTCCGCCGACGCGGCACGCTGGTCTGCTCTGGTGGGCGAGGGGCTGACCCGGTCCGGTCGCGGACTGCTCGTCGACGAGGTGCACAGCAGCTCCGCCGGTGCCCTCCTGCTCCGTGAGGCGTGGGGTTTCAGGCCCGCCGTGCCGAACCGCCCGCTCATCGACTGCGCCTGCGGCTACGCCGAGAGCGGCGTCATCGGCAAGGGGCTGTGCATCGAATGCAGCGAGCTCGTGGCGCGCAGATGGAGCGCCGAGGAGCTGCGTCAGCTGGCGATGGTGCCGGAGTACCGTGCCAGGGTCGAGGAGATCCTGGCTGACGCGGAGGCGCGCCAGAACAAGCAGATCGGCGCGCGCAGCGAGACGCCGCTGGACGATGTGCGTGGAAAGCGCGCACGGGCCGGCCGGCGTCTGCGGTGGTTGCGCCGGTCGATGCGGAGTGCCCTCGCGGCGAGCGGGGGACTCCCGTCCGCGCGCTGGCAGCAGCTAGGGGCGCTCACGGCGCGATCGATGCAGACGTCGCTCCGCTTCGAAGCGGCTCGCGCAGGCAAGCGCGGGCTCGGCGCCGCCGGGCTGGCGGCGCTCGCGATGAAGAGCGATCGTGACATCATCGGCTGACTCCGCGCCGGCGCAGCTCATCCGCCCCGCCCCGTGCGGCGGGCACCGGCCCCGTATCACCGATCGACGGCAAAGGACGACGACATGGGAACGATGAACGATCTCGGGATCGAGCTGAGGTTCGGCATCCCCGCCTTCCGGTTCGTACTGCCGCCCGGCTGGGTGCAGCACGTGCCGACGAACGTCGCGCAGGAGGACGACGTCAAGCGGGCCAGCGCGATTTTCCGGCAGGCGAACCGCCCGGATCTGGATGCGGAGTTCCGCACCCTGATGGCGCAGACCAGCCAGGCGATGGCGCGCACCAAGGTGTTCGCGATCTACCGCCAGGAACAGGTCGAGATGGACGAGCTGCTGCCGATGTCGATCACGGCATCCGCGCTCAGCGCCGCGGATGGCGAGAACCTCGACGGCTGGGTGTCGGAGGCGTTCCGCACCAAGGGCGCGCAGTTCCTGGACGAGGACGCGAAGCACATCGTGCGATGGCGGTCCGAGCCGCAGCGCCCGGCCGACGCGCGCCGGATCGAGGGGGTGAGCGGGCGCACCCTCACCTACGTGATCCCCGCTCCCGGCACGCAGCGCCGCAAGGCCCTCGTCTTCACCACCACGATCGTGATCCCGGACGGCGACGTCGTGCCGGGCGAGGTCGTCGACTCCCTGGAGCTGCTCAGCGACGCGATGATCTCGACGTTCACCTGGGAGCGCGAGCTCGAGGAGCCCGTGCTGCCGGCCGCCTCAGGGGGCGACGACTCCGTCGACTGATCCTGCCGAGGCCGATCCGGCGGCATGGGGAGTCCTCCCCATCGACGGGGTTGTGGTGGGGTTGTTAGGTTCTTCTTGTCGGGCCGGTGGGGTCCGGTCCAATCGATTACCGGAGGTGGATGATGGCCGATTTCGGTGCGTCTTATGCGGAGATGGAGCAGGTGGCTTCGTCGCTGTCGCAGGCTCGTGATGACATTCAGGGTCAGCTGGACACTCTGAAGGGGCAGGTGGACAACCTGCTGGGTGAGGACTTCAAGACGCAGCATGCGTCGGGCAAGTTCGGTGAGGGTTATGGGGAGCTGACCACGGGTTTGAAGCAGGCTGTGGATGGCATCAATGACATGTCGGAGTCGCTTCTGGGCATGATGCGCGCGATCCAGGATCTGGACACGCAGCTCGCCGGCGGCTGACACCGCGAACACGATCGAAGGGCCGGTGCGCGACACCGGCCCTTTGCTTCGTTCGGATCCGGCATATCGGATTGATAACGTGGGGGGATATGAGCCTGTCGAACGACATCTGGGAGATTCCGGCCCAGATCACCGACATCGAGGGTCTGGATGCGCAGGGGCGCCCTGATCCGGCGTATGCGCAGGCGATCGGCCTCGTCCCGGCCCGCACCGGGATGCGGGTGCTGTCGACCCTTCTGGAGCTGGTCGTGGCGCTCGTCATCGCCGTTCCGGGAACGATGGCCGGCACGAACCTGGTGCTGCTGAGCGCGGCGGATCCGGCCGGTCTCCTGGCCCGCAAGGACCTGATCTGGATCCTGCTCCCGCTGATCGTGTCGTACGCGCTCATGCTGATCTACACGCTCGTTCAGCTCATCCTGCACGGCCTCAAGGGCGTGACGCTCGGCAAGGCCGTGGCCGGGATCCGCACCGTCAACGTGCGCACGCTGGAGAAGCCGGGTTTCTGGCGCGGCGCCGTGGTGCGCTATCTGATCCTCGCCGCATCGTTCCTGGTGCCGCTGATCGGCCCCCTGCTCGTGATCGCGCTGTCGCCGCTGTTCGACGCGGAGCGGCGCGGGCGAGGCTGGCCCGACCGGGTCGCGGCCACCTGGCTCGTGGATGTCCGCCGGGGCCTGAACCCGTACGACGGCAAACGCATGCGCATCGCCCGCAAGCAGATCACCACCCAGGTGCATGAGGCCGCCCCGGCGCTGCCGTCGTTGGCCACGCCCACAGACCGCGACGCCCCCGCGGTGTACGTGCCGACCGGGCGCTTCTCCGGCGGTGTGGTCGGCGCGCATCGCGCCGCGGCTCCGACGCCCTCGCCGTCCGGCGCACCCGCGCCGTCCGCTGTCCCCGGTGCGCCCGTCGTGGGCGTGCCGTCGCTGGCCACGCCCGCGACCGCGCAGGTCGGCCCCGCCGGCTCCGCGCCCGCCGTCCCGGCGCCCGCTCCCGCCGACTCCGGCGCTCCCGCTTCGGCCGTAGCACCGTCCGTGCCGGCGCCGGCCGCGTCCGCGCCGGCGAGCACCTCGGCCGGCGGGTTCGCCCCACCCCCGGCTTCCGGCGAGGCCGCCTGGCAGCCCCCCACGATCGCGCCGGTGGCGGCCGCCGCGGCTCCGGCAGCACCTGCGGCGCCCGCCGTGCCGGCTGCATCCGCGGCACCCGCCATGTCCGACGCCCCGCGCGCAGTGCTCGTGATCGACAACGGCGAGCGGGTCGAGGTGCGCGCCGCGACGCTCATCGGGCGTGCTCCCGCTGCCAGTCCCTCGGCGGGGGCAGGGGCGGACGCCTCGACAGGCTCGGCGACGGGCGAGGGCGAAGTCCAGCTCGTGCGCGTGCCCGACGAGACGCGCTCGGTCTCCAAGACCCATGTGGCGATCCTGCTCTCGCGTCGTGGTGTGGTCGCGGTCGATCGCGGCTCCACCAACGGCAGCTCGATCGTGCGCGACGGCGCGGAGCATCCGCTGACCCCGGGACACCCCGCCGAGCTGCGCGCCGGTGACGTGCTGCGCTTCGGCGACCGCAGCCTGCGCGTGGAGCAGGCATGACCCCCGGCGCCTGCGCGGCCGCCGCAGACACGACAGCGCGCGAGCGCCGCCCGGAGGATCACCGATGAAGGTCAAGCTCACCCTGCGCCGTCCCGGTGCGCCGCTCACCGACATCGTCGTCACCGCCGACTCCACCGCCACGGTCGCCGACGTCGCGCACCACATCGCCACGACGGATCCGCTGCGCTCGATCCGCGTCGCGCACGGCGAGACGCTCACGCTCTCGGTCGCACCCCCCACGAGCGAGCGCCTGGTGACGCTCAACCCCGACCTCGCGATCGGCGACGCCCCGGTCGGATCCGGCTTCCTCGCCGAGATCGTGAACCTCGGCGCCGACCGGATCGCGACCGGCACCGCCGGCGCCCGTCCCGCCGCGCACCTGCGGGTGCTGTCCGGACCGGCCGCAGGCCAGGAGTTCTCCCTGCCGATCGGTCATTTCGTGATCGGTCGCGAGGCCTCCGCCGACGTGCACCTCGCCGATCCCCTCGTCTCCAAGAAGCACGCCCGCATCGAGGTCGCCGGGACGTTCGTCGAGCTCGTCGACCTGAACTCCGCGAACGGCATCCTGGTCGACGGAGGCCTGGTGCAGCGCCTGAGGGTGATCCCCGGTCAGCCGTTCACCCTCGGCGACAGCGAGATCGTGGTGCGCCTCGTGGGCGACTTCGACGGCAGCGCCGCGGATCAGGATCCGGTTCTCGAGCGCGGCGGTGCGCTGCTGTTCAACCGCAGCCCGCGCGTCGAGGAGCGCTTCGCCGGCGAGGACGTCGACGAACCGCGCTACCCGCGGGACCAGGTGCAGCGGCTGTTCCCGTGGCCCATGCTGGTCGCGCCGATCCTGCTCGCGGTGACCATGTGGGCGTTCACCGGACGCAGCCTCTCGCTGCTCATGGCGGCGGCGAGCCCGATGATGATGTTCGGCAACTTCATCTCGCAGAAGACCAACCTCGGCCAGCGCCTGCGCAAGGAGGCCGAGATCTTCGAGGACCAGTTCGAGCGCCTCGAGGAGAAGCTCTACCACGCCCGTCCGCGCGAGCACGCGGTGCGCAACAACGAGGTCCCCGCGGTCGCGGTCGTCTTCGACGAGGCCATGAAGCTCGGACCCCTGCTGTGGACCCGCCGTCCGGAGCACTGGAACTTCCTCGCCGTGCGCCTGGGCACCTGCTCCGACCTGTCCCGGACGACGATCAGTCGCACCGAGGCGGCCGAGGCGCTGCCCGAGTTCGTGGAGCGCGTCGACAGGCTCGAGGAGCGCTACCGCATCATCGAGGACGTGCCGATCCTGGAGTCGCTGCAGAGCGTGGGATCCATCGGCGTCGCCGGCCCCACCTCGGTCGCGGGCGACGCGCTGCGGGGTCTCGCCGTGCAGCTGTTCGGCATGCACTCCCCGAACGAGCTCGTCGCCGTCGCGCTCACCGAGCCCGGATGGGCGAACGAGCTGGACTGGCTGACCTGGCTGCCGCACACCTCGAGCGAGCGCAACCCGTTCAAGGAGATGGCGCTGGCCGACTCCGCGTCCACCGGCACGGCGTTGTTGAACGGCCTCGAGGAGATCGTGATGCGCCGGTCCACCGCGACCGCGGCGTTGCGTCCGCCGTACGGCGACGACTGGGACCCCACCCGCTACGGCACCGACGTCAAGCGCGCGGCCGAGGAGTCGACATTCGCGGGGCAGGCCGCAGTGGTCGTCATCGTCACGAACGACGCTCCCGTCGACCGCGCCCGGCTCACCCAGATCCTCGAGCGCGGCGCCGATGTCGGCGTGTACGCGCTGTTCGTCGCCCCCGTCGTCGAGGCTCTTCCGGCCGCCTGCCGCAGCTTCATCGATGTGTCGGCCGGACTCGAGCACGCCAGAGTCGGTACGGTCCGCAGCGGCGTGAGCTACCCCGACGTGATGGTCGAAGGTGTCTCGCACGCCTACATGACCATGTTCGCGAAGCGCCTCGCCCCGGTCGTCGACGCCTCCACCGTCGTGGAGGACTCCTCCGACATCCCGAACTCCGTCATGTTCCTCTCGCTGGTCGGATCCGAGACGGCGTCGGATCCGACCGCGGTGATCGACCGCTGGCGGCAGAACAACACGATCCTCGACCGCTCGGGCGCGCCGCAGTCGCGCCTGAAGAAGGCGGGCAACCTGCGCGCCATCATCGGCCAGGCGCAGACCGATGCGATGACCCTCGACCTGCGCACCCAGGGCCCGCACGCCCTCGTCGGCGGCACCACGGGCGCGGGCAAGAGCGAGTTCCTGCAGGCGTGGGTGCTCGGCATGGCGGCCGCGCACAGCCCCGACCGGGTGACGTTCCTGTTCGTCGACTACAAGGGCGGATCCGCATTCGCCGACTGCGTCGACCTTCCGCACACCGTGGGGCTGGTCACCGACCTCAGCCCGCACCTCGTCCGGCGTGCGCTCACGAGCCTCCGCGCCGAGCTGCACCACCGCGAGCACCTGTTCAACCGCAAGAAGGCGAAGGATCTGCTCGAGCTCGAGAAGCGCCGCGACCCGGACACCCCGCCGGCGCTCGTTCTCGTGATCGACGAGTTCGCCGCACTTGCGGGCGAGGTGCCGGAGTTCGTCGACGGTGTGGTCGACATCGCCCAGCGCGGTCGCTCGCTCGGCATCCACCTGATCATGGCGACTCAGCGCCCCGCCGGCGTCATCAAGGACAACCTGCGCGCCAACACCAACCTGCGCGTGGCGCTGCGCATGGCCGACGAGTCCGACTCGAAGGACGTCGTGGACGACGCCGTCGCCGCGTCATTCCCGCCGTCGATCCCGGGCCGCGGCATCGCGAAGACCGGTCCGGGACGCCTCGTGCCGTTCCAGTCCGCCTACGCCGGCGGCTGGTCCACCGACGAGGTGCAGGTGGCCGACGTGCGGGTGGCCGAGCTGCGGTTCGGATCCACCCAGCTCTGGGAGCCGGACCAGGAGCCCGAGTCGGACAGCCATGACGAGGACCTCGGGCCCAACGACCAGAAGCGCATCGTGGCGACGCTCGTGGCGGCGGCGCAGCAGGCCGGGATCCCCGCACCGCGCCGGCCGTGGCTCGACGACCTCGAGCACGCGGTCGACATCCGCGACCTGCCGACCCTCGGCGATGGGCAGATCCTGCTCGGCAAGACCGACGTGCCCTCCCGCCAGCTGCAGGAGCCGACGTACTTCGTGCCCGACCGGGACGGCTCGCTGCTCGTGTACGGCACGAGCGGTGCGGGCAAGTCGACCGTGCTGCGCACCCTCGCGATCGCGGCAGGATCGGACGCGGCCACGAACGTCGAGGTGTACGCCCTGGACTTCGGATCCGGCGCGCTCAAGAGCCTGGAGATCCTGCCGCAGGTCGGATCCGTGATCTCCGGCGACGACGCGGAGCGCGTGCAGCGCATCCTGCGTTCGCTCGCCCGGGTGCTCGACGACCGCGGCAAGCGGTTCAGCGCCGCGAACGCCGCGAGCCTCACGGAGTACCGCGAGCTCACCGGCATCGACGAACCGCGCATCCTGTTCCTGCTCGACGGGTTCCCGCAGTTCCGCAGCGAGTGGGAGTCGACCACGGCGCGGATGCCGTTCTACCAGACGTTCATGCGCATCCTCGGCGAGGGCCGCCCGCTCGGCGTGCACGTGATCGCGACCGCCGACCGCTCCGGTTCGGTGCCCACCGCGGTCAGCGCGAACGTCTCGCGCAAGGTCGTGCTGCGCCTGAGCGACGAGTCGGGCTACGCCATGCTGAACGCCCCGAAGGATGTGCTCGACGAGCGCTCCGCCCCGGGCCGGGCGATCGTGGACGGTCTCGAGACGCAGATCGCGACCCTCGGCGGCACCCCGAACGTGGCCGAGCAGACCAAACTGCTGGAGGCGATGGCGGCAGCCCTGCGCGCGGCAGGGGCGCGCGAGGTCGCCGAGATCGGCTCGCTGCCGACCCGGCTCGCGGTCTCGGCATTGCCGGATCGCATCGGCGAGTTCCCGGTGCTGGGTGTCGCGGAGGACACGCTGTCGGCACGCGAGTTCGACCCCATCGGCACATTCCTCGTGGCGGGCCCCCCGCTGTCGGGCAAGACCACGGCGCTCAAGGGCATCATCACCGCGATGCGCCGCTTCGACCCGGAGGTCAAGCTGTTCCACTTCGGCGGACGCCGGTCGCAGCTCAAGGACTACGCCGACTGGACCCGCAGCGCCACCACGCCGGAGGCCGCCAAGGAGCTCGCCGCGGAGCTGGCCGAGCTCGCCGGCGACGAGTCGATGCCGGTGCGCCTGCTCGTCGTCGTCGAGGACGTGCCGCAGTTCGCGGACACCCCGGCCGAGCGCGACATGAAGGCGCTGTTCCAGGCGATCAACCGCAGCGACCACCTGCTGATCGGCGATCTCGACGTGACCCAGGCCACGAGCGGATTCGGCTACATCGGCGACTTCAAGGCGGGTCGCAAGGGAATCGTGCTCAAGCCCGACGCCTTCGACGGCGACGCCGTGTTCAAGGTGCCGTTCCCGAAGGTCAAGCGCACCGACTTCCCCGAGGGCCGCGGCATCTTCGTGCAGGCGGGCCGCCAGGTCATCGTGCAGCTGCCGCTGGTGGAGGAGGAGACGCTCGCATGAGCGACATGAAGACGTTCGATGTGTCGGCGCTGACGGATCCGATCCCATCCGGGGCGGTGAAGGCCGAGGCGAGCGAGCGGCTGCGCGGGGAATCCGGTGCGAGCGCCGAGACGCGCATGACGGTCGGCGCGGTCGTGCGCAGCGTGGTGCTTCTGATCGGCGCCGCGGTGCTGGCGGGATTGTTCGTGCGACTCGTGCAGCTGCTCTTCGGCGCCTACGAGTTCACGCCTTCGACCGTCGTGATCGCGCTGCTCATGGTCGTTCCCCTCGTCGTGATGAGGGTGCGCGGCCTTTCGCAGTCGCGCCGCGACCTCGATCGGGGATGGTATCGGCTGCGACGTTTCGCCGAGGCGAACGGGCTCACCCACACCATCCGCGTCTCCGACCCGACGCACCCCGCCGCCGTGTTCACGGCCGGGACCGACCGGGTCTCCAGTGACGTGGTGCGCGGATCCGTCCCCTCCGCCCTCGGCGGCCGTGCCTTCGAGGTGGGCAACCACGGATTCGACACCTGGGCGGCGCGCGCCCGCCTTCCGCACGAGCTCGACTACGTGATGCTGCCGCTGCGCGCGCCGTCACCGGCGTTCACCATCATCGACCTGTCGCACGTGCGGGCTCGTCCGCCGTGGGAGCCCGCGGCAGGACAGCAGCCCGTCGCACTCGGCGACGGGTTCGACGAACGTTTCGAGACACGGTGTCCGCCGGAAGCGCAGGACGCGGTGCGTGCCGTGCTGACACCGCCCGTGCGTGCGGCGCTGACGCGGCTCGTCGCCGGGGCGGAGGTCGGCGTGGATCTCGAGGTCGTCGAAGGATCCTTGTACGTCGTCGTGCGCCGGAGCCTGCCGATCACCGATCCGACGTACTGGGAGTGGGTGGAGGATCTCGCACGGCTCGTCGACGAGCAGCTGGATCAGCGCTCCGACGCCGCCGCGTCCCTGCGCGTGGGCGAGGAGGATCCGCAGCGGGCCGCACGTCGCGCCCGGCTGCTCGGCCGCGTGCGCGGCGGGCGTCAGGTGGCGGTCGGCTGCCTCTTACCGTTGCTGTTCGGCGCCGTCGCGGCAGCGGTCAGCGTGATGTGGCGGTGACAGCAGCGCAGCGGTGACCGGCCCGCGGCATGGGGAGTGCTCCCCATCGCGAGGGGCCGCGCCGCCGGGATAGGTTCGAACGGTAGCAAGGGATCGGAGGGCCCATGGGCGACGGAGTGAAGGTCAAGTACAGCGAGCTGGAGCCGCTGCAGAAGGCGCTGACCGACATCATCACGGAGTTCGACGAGGCGGGATCCCGCCGCAACGCGCTCCAGGACGCGGTCGGCGAGCCGTACGGCGAGCGCAAGCTGCACGACGCGGCCCGTGACTTCGAGGGGCGCTGGGACGACCGCCGCAAGGCGCTCAAGGACAACTGCAAGACCGTGCAGGAGCACCTCGACGCCGTCATCAAGGGCTTCAAGGACTGGGACAAGCAGGCCGCCGACAAGTTCGACAAGAAGGGGTCCTGATGACGTACTACGAGGCGATGCCCGCGTTCTCGCCCGCGCACCACCGTCTCGGCCACATCGACGGCGACGTCGGTGCGATCCGCCAGCGCGGCACCGATCTCACCACTCTCGCGACCGAGATGACCACGTCGTCGAAGCTGCTGCAGAGCCTCGTCGAGGACGGTTCCGACATGAAGGGCGAGGCGATCGACAAGCTCGCCTCGAGCGCGAAGGACGTCTACGCCGAGCTGGGCAGGGCCGCCGAGCTGTACCACGCGGTGGCGCCGTACATCTCCGGCTATGCGACGGATCTGGAGACCGCCAAGAACGCGATCGACCCGATCCTCGGGGATCTGGTCGAGCTGTGGCAGACCTACCTGCACAAGCAGGGGGACGCGATGGATGCGCACGCCGCGCAGCCGAAGTATCCGACCGGGGACGACGCGAACGATGAGACTCTGCGCCAGCAGGCGGAGGACAAGCAGCACGATGCGGCGACTGCGGCGGCCGGGCTCGCGACCTCCGCGCGTCAGGCCTGGACGGATCGGGCGAAGGACTTCGACAAGGAGTGGGACACCTGGCACGGCGCGTTCATGCACGCCGCGAACGGGATCCACGACGACATGTCGGGCAAGATCAAGGACTCCTGGGATGACGACATGCGGGGCTTCCTGCAGTGGGCGTCCGACTTCCTCGCCGTCGCCGGCATGGTGCTCGCCGTGCTCGCGATCGTCGTGGGCGGTCCGATCATCGCCGCCCTCGCCGCGGTGGTCGCGATCGCGACCCTCGTGGTGGCCGTCGCCCGCCTGGCGCGCGGTGAGGGAAGCGTGCTCGATGTCGTGTTCGGCGTGATCGGCGTCATACCCGTGCTCGGACCCGCAGCCAAGTTCCTTCGCGGGCCGGCGGCCGCGCTGCACGAAGCGGAGTTCGGCGCCGATCTCCTCCGGCTCACCGGGCGCGGGGCGACGAGCGTGCGCGGATGGGCATCGGGACTCAACGGCCTCGAGGGACTGACCGCCACAGAGCGCGTCGGCGACTTCTGCGCGAAGCTCTTCACGGGCAAGGGGGCGTCCGAACTCCTCGAGATCGAGGGCGGGCTGAAGACGCTCGACATGGTCGGCAACGTCTTCGCATCGCATTTCGCGATCGCGGGGGGCATCAAGGACAGCGCCGGTGGGGCCTGGGGAGGCGCGTTCGCTCCGGGCCAGAACCCGTTCGGATGACCGCAGCACACGCCGTGGGTACGACGCGGCGCACGCCCGTGTGCGCGAGAGGATGATCCGATGAACAGTCTGCGCGCCGAGCTGGTCGGCGAGACCGGAACCGTGATCCCGCCCTATCGCATGCTCATCCCCGCGGGTTGGGAGGCGCACGATCTGAGCGCGGCCACCGAAGGCGACCTGCTCGGACGCGCCGATGCACGGCTGCGGTCCGTGGGCAACACAGCACTCGGGCCGTTGCTGCGTGATCAGGTGCGCGATGTGTTCACGCAGCTGCGCGCACGCGGCGGCTTCGCCTACGCCTTCCCGGGGGAGGCCTCGCCGACCTGGGCGATCGGGGCGGCCAGCCTCGTCGGCACCAAGCGCACGGCGACGCCCGAGCTCACCCTCGACCAGATCGTGCAGTACGCGATCGTTCACCACGCTGCCGAGCCGATCGGCGACGACCACCGCATCGTCCGCTGGACCGAGCGCAAGCGGGTGACCGTCGACGGTGAGGACGCGACGACGCTGCTCATCACCTACCTCATCCCGATCCCCGGATCACGCCGCACCGAAGCCGTGCAGTGGACGGTGACCGTGGCGCACGATGCCGACATGCCGGACGACCACCCGAGCCTCATCGCCTGGCGAACCCTGTTCGACGTGCACGTGGCGAGTTTCGCCTGGCTGGAGCAGTGATGCAGATCACGATCGCCTACGACGAGGACCGCAGCATCCCGGTCCCGGTGCTGCCCGTCGCGGAACGCGCCACCTGGGCCGAGCAGACGGCTGCCGCGTTCGCAGCCCGCGTCGGCGGCGGCGATCAGCTTCGGCAGGGCGTCGCGAGCGCGCTCGACCGGCTCACGGCGCTCGCCGACGACGACTCGCGCCTGCTTCTGCTGATCGGAGCGGACGGTGCCATGCTCGCCCCGCTGCTGCTGTTCGTCGTACCGCACGAGCTGGATGAACGCGAGCAAGCCGACTTCCTCTGGCAGCCCTCCGCCCTCCTGCCGCCCACGCCGACCGTCATCACCACGACGCACCTCGGCACCGGCTTCTCCTCGGGCCTCGCCCAGCGCGAAGACGGCGCGGACTTCTCGACCCGGCGCTGGTTGTTCTTCGGATCCGGCATGACGGTGGCCGCGCTGCTCGGCCCGGTCGCGCCTCTCGGACTCGGCCTCGTGGAGGCCATCGCCGACGCCCTGCTGGCGGAGTCCTGGGTGGAGGGCTTCGTGCCCCGCGAGGACGTCGCCAAGGCTCAGCGTCTCGATGCGCTCGCCTCACCGGCTCAGGAGGGGTGGCGGCTCGGCGCAGCGTCCGGCGGTGCGACAGCTGGCTGACATGCGCCGCGCGCGCCGGCAGAAGCGGCGGGATCCGAGGCGTCGTGAAGGATCGGCGGCGGTCGAAGGCATCGATCGCCCACTCATCCCGGCGCTCGCGTCATGAAGCCGGTCGTCCGTCTTCTCGGCGAGGATGCGGAGGTGCGCGCCGTCGGGCGTGAAGCCGTGCAGACGCTGCAAGGCACCGACGGTGCATCCGACCTGTTCGCTGCGGTGGGCG
Source organism: Microbacterium sp. 22303 (assembly GCF_052045265.1). NCBI lineage: Bacteria > Bacillati > Actinomycetota > Actinomycetes > Micrococcales > Microbacteriaceae > Microbacterium > Microbacterium sp. 22303. Next base: position 849,421 of record NZ_JBQEOQ010000002.1, read on the forward strand.
ACCTGCACCGGCGCCGGCGGCAGCAGGTCGCTGCACGGGCGGCCTCAGCTTCCCGCGCCCGAGCCGTGGCGACCGCGGAGCGCACTCCGCAGACGTCCGCTCGCGTCTGGCGCTGGATCTGGGCGGCGCTCGTCGCCGCGGGCCTCATCGCCGCCCTCGTGCTCGTCGTCGAGTTCGGCCCCGCCGATCGCAAGAACGCGTTCAGCGACCCGCAACTGAGCGCCACGATCGCTCTCATCGCGGGTGCCGCGGCGGCGGCGCTCCTGCTCGTCGTCGCGCTCCGCGAGCTGCGCCGCATCGCCGAACGGCTGGCCGCCACGAAGGCGTCGGCCGCGATGCAGCAGGACTGGCAGCGACGGCTCGATCGGCTCGCCGAGAAGGGCGCGCCGTCTGCCACGATCGCCCAGGCCAGGACCATGACGCCGTCCGCCTGGCTCGCCTGGCTCGGCTACGACGGCGAGATCGAGATCCGTTCGGTGCTGCCGCGGAGCTGACCGCGCCCGATGGGGAGTTGTCCCCATCGACGGGGTCGTCGAGGGGTTGTTAGGTTCGTCCTGTCGGGCCGGAGGGGCCCTGTCGAAACGACGACCGGGGGTGGATGATGGCCGATCTCGGTGCGTCTTCTGACACCTGCCGCGAGATGCTTCCACGGACCGGCCGGCTTCGGCCGGTCCCCTGCGCTACTCCGTGATGAAGGAGTCACACGATGTCGGAAGAGGCGCTGAAGGCCGCACGAGATGGACTGCACGTGCGCGTGCCAGCCTCGTTGGCGGACGCCGCGGCTCTGCGCGCCGAGGTGAGGGCGGCCGATGCCGCTCTCGGCGCCTGGCTGCGCTCGGTCGGGGCCGGGCGTGCGGCGCGAGCAGACCTGCGGGACGAGGCGGCCGCACGATGACCGACGTCAGGATGGATCTCGCGCGGCTGGAGTCGACCGCGCACACGGCCAAGGGGCTCGCGACGACCTTCGATAGGGCTGAGGAGTTCGCGGACGATCTCGGCGGCCTCACCGGGCACGACGGCCTCGCCGACAAGATCGAGGATTTCGGCGGCAAGTGGGACATCGCGCGCGAGGACCTGCGCGACAACCTGCGCTCGCAGGCCGACTTCATGCAGGCGATCGTCGACACGTTCCGCGACCTGGACACGAAGATGGCACAGGACGGGGAGAAGTAGAGCATGAGCGTGCTTCCCGGCCATCCGGCCGAGCTGACGTCCCGCGCCGCAAGTCTCGTGGCGTCGGCCGAGGTGATCCTCGGCGTCATCCACGAGCTGCGCGGCATCGTCGAAGACGACGAGGGGAAGGCCGTCAAGGCCCTCTACGCGCAGAATGAGCAGATCTCCTCGGATCTGGAGAGGATCCATCCCCGCTACAAGGGGACAGCGGAAGCGATCACCGAGTACGCCGTCGCGCTCACCGCGGCGCACGAGGATGCGCACCGCGCGCAGGACGACCTCGACGAGGCGCTGGTCGCGCAGGGACGCGCCGACCGCACGCTGGAGGACCTCAACGACCGGGTGAAGGCTGCTGACGAGCCTTCGCCTTCTCTCACCGATCAGGTCCCCGGCGCACGGCGCGCTGCGAACGACGCCGGTGCTGCCGTCGGATCCGCCCGTGCGCGGATCGATGCCGCCCGCGAAGCGATGAACCGCGCCGCCGAGACGGCGATCCGCAGGATCGATGCGGCGATCGACTCCACGAATGAGGGGTTCTGGGACAAGGTCGGCGACTTCTTTTCCGACATCGGAGACTTCCTGGCGGGCATCGCCGACTGGATCGGTGACTTCCTCCAGGACGTCGTCAACCTGCTTCAGAAGATCGCGGACACGATCGTGGCGATCCTGGGAGCGCTCCTCGTGCTCCTCCTCATCGTGGCGATCGGGGCGCTGTTCGGAACGATCGGCCTCATCATCGGAGCGGTGATCGCCGTCGCGCTCGCGGCGTTCCTCATCTGGAGCGTGCTGTCCGACGTGCTGAAGGACACCCCGAAGGTGAGTGAGACCGACCCGTACGCCCACCCGGAGGACAGGCCGAAGGACCCGACTCTGGCGACGGTGCTGGACGGAACGGGCGAGGTCGACGAACTCGGCAAGGAGACCGACACGGTCGTGAAGATCACCAAGGTGCTCGGCCCCGACGGCTGGTACTACACCGTCACCCTGCCGAGCACCCAGGAGTGGCTGTCGCGGTTCGGCGACCAGGGGGCGGTGAACGACCTGGACAGCAACCTGGCACTGATGCTGACGCCTGCGCTGCAGACGCAGTACGAGCGGGCGGTGCTGGAGGCGATGGATCAGGCGGGGATCAGCCCCGACGACCCGGTCATGCTCGTCGGGTTCAGCCAGGGCGGGATCATGGCGGGCCATCTCGCGGCGTACAACTCCGACTTCAACTGGCAGGCGGTGGTGGTCTCGGGAGCCCCTATCGACCACATGCCCATCCCGGACTCGGTGGACGTCGTCTCGGTGCAGCACAACGGCGACCCCGTGCCGCGCCTGGATGCCATCGCCGGCGACTTCGACAGCATCCCGCACGGATCGAACTGGACGACGATCCGTGTCGATCCGCCGGAGCCGAACCCGGTTCTGGGCGTCGACGCGGGCGCCCACAACGCCGACGACTATTCGACCACCTACGAGCAGCATCTCGCCGAGGTGCAGGCGGCCCACCCCGATCTCGCGAACTTCTTCGCTGAGAATGGGTACGTGGACACCTCCTACTACCACTGGAGCGAATGATGATGAGGGGACAGGGCGCCGGGAGGCGCGGTCTGGTCGCCGTCCTGCTGGCAGGATCACTGATGGGCGGTGCGCTGGTGGGTTGCAGCGTCGTGCCGCAGAGCCCCGAGCATTCAGAGGAGACGACGGTGGACTACGGAGGCGTGGCGGACGCGGTGACCAGGGCGGTGCCGAGAGTCGTGGAGGTGCGCGACTCCTCTCGATCCCGCAACGGCTTCGGATACCGGTTCAGTGCGGGACTCGTCACGGACTCCGCCGAACCCCTCACCCCGGCGGAGCTGGATGCGGTCGTCGAGGCGATCTGGCAGCGGCTGCCCTGGGAGCCGAACACGATCAAGCTGACCGCGGGAGCGGATACCGACGCGGGCCACGAGGTCGTCGATCTGCGGGCCGCCGCGGACGCCCTGGATCCGCTGAGGGTGCGAGACGCAGGCCAGGCCGGCGTCTCCCTGACCGGAATGGCTTCCCGCTATGGAGCCTGGACGGCGCCCGAGTGAATGACCGCCGCCTGCGTTTCCGTCTCCCCGGGCGCTGGTACTCCGTCGATCTGTCCCGCACGGACGCCACCACGGCATCCATCCGCCGGATCGCGAAGGACGCCGTCGGCGCGGCCGATGATCGCGCCCCGGAGCGGCGACGCGTGCGGAGTCAGCTGGGCGACGCCGTCGCCGCGGGCGCGGAGGGCGACGTGCGCGCCATCATGTTCTCCACCGAGATCGCGCCGGGCGCGCCGCTGCCGGTGACCCTGCTCGTCTTCGAGCCGGCCGACCTGCGGATGAGTCCCGCGATCGGCACCGCACCGCGGGCGGTGCTGGCGGTGATGGCGGAGGCCTTGAAGCAGCTCGATCCCGTGGCGCACGCCTCGATGGTCGAGGTGCGCGGTCCGGGAGGTCCTGCGTTGCGCACGCACCGCGTCGAAGAGGTCGTGGGCGGTGAGGAGGACGGCATCTCCCGCCTCGTCGCCGACTACTGGGTTCCGGTTCCCGGGACCAAGCAGATGCTGATGGTGCGGTTCTCCACGCCTCTGGGTGACCTGGAGAACATGATGTGCGCGCTGTTCGACGAGTTCATCGCGGTGTCGTACTTCAGTGACGAGCGACCGGATTCGCTCCGCGAGCAGCTCGTCGGCGGGAGCGCGCGGGGACGCTGACGCGCGCTGCGCTCAGCGGCCGGCGTCGGCCAGGTGGCGGGCGTCGTGGCTGAGCACCTTCACCATCACGCCGTGCCGGCGCAGGGCCGCGACGGTGCGCGCCTCTTCGTCGATGTCGCGGCCGAGGGCGTGGATGTTCGCCACGACCAGCACATCGCCCGGTCGGAGGGTGTCGATGAGTCGGCCGATGCGATCCGTCCAGCTCTCCAGGATGTCCGGGGCGGGGTGGCGGAACCCCTCGATCGGCACGCCGAAGCGGGTGAGGTCGTCGCGCTGCTGCACCACGGAGGGCATGCCGTCGCGGGCGACGACGAGGCCGACCAGACGGGACCCGTCGGGCTTGGCCGACCACCAGTCGCGGTTCTGCTGCAGCTCGGTGAAGCACTTAGGGCACTCCGCGGCCGCGTGCGGAAGGTGCAGCGGGCTGGTGAGGGCCGCATCGAGCGGCGCACCCGTGGTGCCATCCGCATCGCCGCGCGCGTGCGTGGTCGATTCCATGTGATCCGCCTCTCCGTGTCTATTGTGCCTTCTCCCACGGACATCGGCGTCCGCAGGCGAAGGCGGATCGAGCTGCGCCATCACCGAGCGGGGTACGCTCGCACTGTCCCACCCCGGAGCACTGAGGAGCGCCATGCCCATCGTCGCCGCCTACGCCGCACCGAGCGAGGGTGCGCCCCTCGTCTCGACCACGATCGAGCGCCGTGAGCCCGGTCCGCTCGACGTGGTGATCGACATCGCATACGCGGGCATCTGCCACTCCGACATCCACACGGTGCAGGGGGACTGGGGGCCGCAGCATTACCCGCTGGCCCCGGGCCACGAGATCGCCGGAACGGTCGCCGCCGTGGGATCCGACGTCACGCGTTTCGCCGTGGGCGACCGCGTGGGGGTCGGCTGCCTGGTGAACTCCTGCGGCGAGTGCGCCGCGTGCCTGCGCGGCGAGGAGCAGTACTGCACCGGCGGCGCCGTCGGCACCTATGGTGCGACGGACCGCGACGGCACCATCACCCAGGGCGGCTACTCCCGGCAGGTCGTCGTCACCGAGGCGTTCGTGCTGCGGATCCCGGATGCGATCCCGCTCGACCGTGCGGCGCCGCTGCTCTGCGCGGGCATCACGACGTACTCTCCGCTGCGGCACTGGAAGGTCGGCCCTGGCGCCCGCGTCGCCGTCGTGGGCCTGGGCGGGCTCGGACACATGGCGGTCCAGATCGCGCACGCCCTGGGCGCCGAGGTCACGGTGCTCTCGCAGTCGCTGCGCAAGAAGGACGAGGGGATCCGGCTCGGCGCCGACCGCTACCTCGCGACGTCGGATCCGGAGACGTTCTCCGGGAACCGCCTCGCCTTCGATCTGATCCTGAACACGGTGAGCGCCCCGCTGCCCCTCGACGACTACCTGCGTCTGCTCGACACCAACGGCACGCTCGTCTGCGTCGGCGCGCCGCCGGAGCCGATGTCGGTCTCGATCAACCAGCTGCTCGGGCGCCGCCGCTCGCTCGCCGGGTCCGCGATCGGCGGCATCGCCGAGACCCAGGAGATGCTCGACTTCTGCGCCGAGCACGGCCTCGCCGCGGAGATCGAGCTCATCGACGCCGCCGGCATCAACGACGCCTATGCGCGCGTGCTCGCCAGCGACGTGAAGTTCCGCTTCGTGATCGACGTCGCGACGATCTGACGCTCGCCGGCTGGATCAACCCGAGGCTAGATCAACCCCAGCGCGCGCACTGCGTCGCGCTCCTCGACGAGCTCGGCGACCGAGCGATCGATGCGCTCGCGGGCCCACGCATCGGGGTCCAGGCCATCGACGATCCGCCATTCGCCGTCGACGGCGCGCACCGGGAACGAACTGATCAGGCCCTCCGGCACGCCGTACTCGCCGTGCGAGACGACGGCGGCGCTGGTGCGCCGCTCGCCGGCGCCGAGCGCCCAGTCGCGCACGTGGTCGATGGTCGCGTTCGCCGCGGAGGCGACCGAGGAGGATCCGCGCACCTGGATGATCTCGGCGCCGCGCTTCGCGACCCGCGGGATGAACGTGCTCTCGAGCCACGCGCGCACATCGCCGGTCTGCTCGGCGAGCGCCTCCCACACGGGGCGCCCCGCGACCGTGGCGTGCGCGACATCGGGGAACTGCGTGGCGGAGTGGTTGCCCCAGATCGCGACGCCGGCGATGTCGGCGACGGGGGCGTCCAGAGCCGCCGCGAGCTGACCCCGCGCGCGGTTCTCGTCGAGCCGGGTGAGAGCGCTGAAGCGCTCCGCGGGCACGCCGTCGGCGGTGGCCGCTGCGATGAGTGCATTCGTGTTCGCGGGGTTTCCGACGACCGTGACCCGCACGCCTGAGGCGGCATGGGCGGCGATCGCGGAGCCCTGCGGTCCGAAGATCGAGCCGTTGGCGGCGAGCAGGTCGCCGCGCTCCATACCGGGGCCGCGCGGGCGCGCGCCGACGAGCAGCGCGTGGTCGGCGCCGTCGAAGCCCACCGCGGGATCGTCGGTCACCTCGACGTGCTCGAGCAGCCCGAACGCGCCGTCCTGCAGCTCGAGCGCGGCGCCCTCGGCGGCCGCGATCCCGGCCGGGATCTCGAGCAGCCGCAGCCGCACCTTCTCGTCGGGGCCGAGCATGTCGCCGGCCGCGATCCGGAACAGCAGCGCGTAGCCGATCTGCCCGCCGGCTCCGGTCAGAGTCACCGTGGTGGTCACTTTCAGCCCCTTTCGGTCGCGGACGCGACGCACAGTGCGAGCCTATGCCTCGCCGTCAGGGCACGGACCGTGGAAAACTGTGCTCATGACCTTCAACCCGGATGCCGATGTCTCAGACAACAAGGTGCAGCGGCGCAGTGGCGGTCGCACGGCGGCGATCGCCGGCGGCGGCGTCGTCGGCCTCGGTGCGGTCGTCGTGCTGCTGATCAGCGCCTTCACCGGCGTCGACCTCTCCGGCCTCCTCGGCGGCGGGACGGACACGTCGCAGAGCCAGCAGCAGGGCGGATCCACGGACGGATCGGTGCAGAGCTGCAACACCGGCACCGACGCGAACAACAGCGTGGACTGCCGTGTGGCCGCCGTCTCCCTGGTGCTGAACGAGTACTGGGCGAAGCATGTGAAGGGCTATGTCGACCCGGGCCAGGTCAACGTCGACGGCGCGACCTCGACGCCGTGCGGCACGGCATCGAACGACGTAGGCCCGTTCTACTGTCCCTCGGACCAGACCGTCTACATCGATCCCACGTTCTTCCAGCTGCTCAAGCAGCAGTTCGGCGCCGAGGCGGGCGACCTGGCCCAGGTCTATGTCGTGGCCCACGAGTACGGCCACCACATCCAGAACATCACCGGCACGATGTCGAAGTACCCGAACAACGGCACCGGCCCCACGAGCAACGGCGTGCGCACCGAGCTGCAGGCCGACTGCTACGCGGGCGCCTTCATCGCCGACATGACGCAGGAGAAGGACAAGAACGGCGTCGCCTACATGAAGACGCCGACGGATGCCCAGATCAAGGACGCGCTGAACGCGGCGGCCGCTGTCGGCGACGACCACATCCAGCAGCAGTCCGCGGGCTACACGAACCCGGAGAGCTGGACGCACGGATCCAGCAAGCAGCGCGACTACTGGTTCGCGAACGGCTACAAGAACGGCCTCGGCCAGTGCGACACCTTCTCGGTGGCCACGCCGTAGGACCACGCGGTCGTTGAGCGAGCGCTCTTTCTCTCCCCCGGGGTCGTTGAGCGAGCGGAGCGAGACGAAACGTGGCGCTCTCGTGAGGTCACCGCGTTTCGTCTCGGTCGCGCTGCGCGCGTCCTCGCTCAACGTCCATGGGGGAGGGCGGCGGCTCGTTCCCTCGCTATGCCCGCATCGCCTGCACGAGCGTGCGCACCAGCGCGAGAACGCCGCCCTGGGCGCGGAACCGGGTCAGGCCCTCGCTGACCTCGGCCGCGGTGCGGGACGAGGCGAACCACGGCGGCTTCGGCAGGATCGTGAACCGGCCGCCGTCGCGCACGATCGACGCCGCCCGGGGGAACGGCCGGAACGGCCCGCGCACCACGGAGCGCTCGACGTCGGCCAGCAGCAGGGCGTTGTGCACGACGCCGAGCCCGCTGCCGACATCGGCGATCGTGTTGCCCGGGAAGGCGCCCCAGGTCACGGTGGGGGTGATGAAGCCGAACGCGGTCCAGGTGTTGATAGCGATGGATCCGTAGTGCAGCGCGGTGATGGCCCGCTCGAAGCCGGCGCCGAGCGACGCCTCCGTGGTCGGGTCGATCAGCACGTTCGCGCCGAGCGTGCCCTGCAGCTTCTCGTTCGCGTGCACGACGGCGGCGTCCAGGAACGCCTGCCCCACGCCGGGCAGCTGCTCCACGCCCAGCACCGGAGCGAAGTACTCGGTCTGCTCCAGGGCGGTGGCGTCGTCGCCCTCCCCCAGCTCGACGAGCAGCCGGTCCGCAAGCACGAGGGCGTCGGGGTAGGCCTCGGTCGCCTGCGCCATCCGCTCGTCCGACCGCGGGTACCAGATGGGGCGCTCCGGGGCGAGGGCGTAGGCGCGGCGCAGCTCGATCAGAAACTGGTCCTTCTGCGCCCAATCGCTGGACAGGATCACGACCTGGCCCGCGATGCAGTTGTGTCCGCCGTTCTGCAGGCGCATCGTGGCGACGTGCTCGGCCTGGAATCGCAGATCCGCGGCGCTCCATTCGCCGGGCACGACGATGATCGGCGAGACGCCGCCGAGCTCGGCCGTGATCGGCTTCTTCAGCACAGGGCGGTTCTCCCGCTTGCGGCGCTTGGCCTGCGGCCCCGTGCCCCACACGATCGCGTCGAAGGTGGGGGCGGATCCGGTGATGTGCACGTGCGCGAAGGCGTCGTGCCCGGTGAGGAACGCACCGACGTCGCCGGCGCCCCGGACGATCCGCAGGAAGCCGGGGGCGATGAGCGGAGCGAGGGCCTTCTCGAACACCGGCACGAGGGCATCCTGGGTCGGGTTGACCTTGAGCAGCACGACCCGATCGTGCGCGAGCAGTTCGTAGAGCACGTCGAGCACCGGGATCGAGGTGACGTTGCCGGCGCCGAGCACGAGGCCGATGCCGCCGTCGCCGGGCTGCGGGGAGCGCTGGGCGAGGCCGGCACGCGCCCTGGCGTCGCCCGGCGTGACCCCGGGGGTGAGCCAGACCTCTCCGGTGAACCCCGACAGCAGCAGCTTGTCGATGCCCAGGAGCGGGAAGGCGTGCACGCGGGTCTGCCCGCTCGCGGTGCGGTCGACCCCGATCCCGTCCAGCGGGTTGCGGCCGTGCGCGATCCGGTCGAGCGTCTCGATGTAGGCGTCCACCGCGCCGAGCGTCGCGTAGGGGCCGCTCAGCCACTCCTCGCCGCGCAGCGGGTGGTCGTCGGTCAGCTGCTTGGAACGGGCCGCGGCGCGCGCCCATGCGCGGGCGTTCGCGGCGACGGTGCGCCGCACCCCGCGCAGCAGCGTGACGCGCTGGCCGACGGTGAGGGCCGACCAGGCGGCGGATCCCTTCTTCAGATCGGCGATCGCGCTCTCGATCGGTGCGCGGACGTCGTCGGCGAGGGTGTCTGACATCGGGATCTCCTTCGGCGCGGTCTGGCTTCAGCGTACGCGCTCGGTGTGGGACTCAGTCTCAGCGATCGAGGTCGTCGATGTCTCGCGGATCCCGGTCACACGTCGTCGATGTCGCTGCGGCGGAGCCGGTAGCGGGCCAGGGTCGCGAGGCTCAGCACCATGAGCACGGCCGGCACGATGCTGAAGATCAGCACGATCCCGGCGACCGCGCTGCCGGGCTGCCCGACGACGCCTGCGTCACCGGCCGTGCGCGAGACGTATCCGGTGGCCGCCAGCACGACGGCGACGATCGTGGTGCCGAGCGCGAAGCCCACGGTCTCCGACGCCGTCCACATGCCGGTGAACGTGCCGGCGTTGCCCGGACCGCTGTCGCGCTCGTCGTGCGAGATGACATCGGGCAGCATCGCCATCGGCAGGGTCTGCATGCCCGCGTATGCGATCCCGGCGATCGCGACCGAGGCGTAGATCCAGGATCCGGGAGCCCACAGGGCGATGACGATCGAGGCGGAGGCGACCAGGAAGATCGTGGAGGAGATCCGGAACGCGCGCTCCTTGCCGGTCCGGCGCGACAGCCGATCCCAGACCGGGGTCGCGATCACCGCCGGTGCCACCAGCGCGACGAACAGCAGCGTGACGGCGCTCTCGGAGCGCATCACCCAGGTCGCCACGTACTGGGCTCCGGCCAGCATGGTGCCGGTGGCGAGCGCCTGCAGCAGGTAGGTGCCGAGCAGCGCGCGGAACGGCTGTGAGCGGCGCACGGCCGCGAACCCCGCGGCGTACTGCGCGCGGATCCCGACGTGCTCGACGGCCGCGGGGACGGCCACGGCATCGTCGGCCGTGCGTGCGGCGATGAGCATGCCGACGCCGATCACGATGCCCGCCACCACGCCCATCACGAGGTAGCCGGTGACCGGGTCGCCCGTGATGCGGCGCAGCTCGGGTCCGCCGCCGCCGAACAGCAGGATCGTGACGGTGAGCACGATCACGCGCCAGCTGAGCAGCCGGGTGCGCTCGTCGTAGCTCGAGGTGAGCTCGGCCGGCAGCGCGATGTAAGGCACCTGGAACAGGCTGAACGCGGTGGCCGTGGCGAGGAACGCCACCAGCACGCAGATCACGCCGGCGACCGGGCCGAACGCCGGGGGCACGGCGAACGTGAGGGCGAAGAACACCGGCAGGGTGAATGCCCCGATGAGCATGAACCGCTTGCGGCTGCCGGTGCGGATGAGGCTGCGATCGGACCAGGCGCCGATCACGGGGTCGATCACGACGTCCCAGATCTTCGCCAGGGTGACGATCGTGCCGGCGACGATCGCGGCCACACCCAGGTTGTCGGTGAGGAAGTACGCGAGCACCAGTCCGGGCAGAGTGGCGAAGCCTCCGGTGCCGAGTGAGCCGATCGCGTACCGGGCGATCGTGCGGGCAGGAAGGCGCGTGGGGGCTCGCTCGGCGCGAGCGGCGGTGCTCATGCGCGCCAGTGTATCGGCGTCCTTCGTCTCGCCCCGGCTCGCTCAGGAACCGAGCCGAAGGACGGGATCAGATCAGCGACAGCTCGCGCAGCTTGGCCTCGACATCCGCGTTCGACGGCTCGACGTGGTGCGACGAGTCGGGGTACACGACCACGGGGATGTTCGTGCGGCCGGAGATCTCCTTGGCGACGTCGGCAGCAGCGGGATCCTCGACCAGGTCGACGTAGGTGTACTCGATGCCGAGTGCGTCGAGCTGCTTCTTCGTGCGGATGCAGTCCCGGCACCAGTCGGCGCCGAACATGGTGATGGTGTCAGAGGAGGGGGTGGTCATGATTCCAGGGTACGGCGGATTCGAGGGGTCGGGCTCGGTGCGAGGCGAGGGCCGTGTGCCCGTCGTTCACCGCCCGTTAGCCTGGATGGGAGAGGGTGCCTGACGGGAAACGCGCAGGTTCCGCATGGTTTCGCGTGGGACCATGGCGGGCAGGCGTACGGAGGGAGAGGCATGGGCGACATGTCGGCGGGGGAGATCATCCCCGGAGCGACGGTCATCATTCCGACCTTCAACGAGCGCGATAACATCGCCGCTCTCGTCTCGCGCGTCTCCGACGCGGCGTCCGACCGCGACGTCGAGATCCTGTTCGTCGACGACAGCTCGGACGACACCCCGGACGTGATCCGGCGGATCGCGGCCGACGCGCCGGTGCCCGTGCGGCTGCTGCACCGCGACAAGCCGGTCGGCGGCCTCGGCGGCGCCGTGGTCGAAGGGATCCGGTCCGCGTCCTACGACATCTGCATCGTCATGGACGGCGATCTGCAGCACCCGCCGGAGCTGCTGCCCGAGATGATCGAGCGCTTCGAGGAGGGCGACGCCGACGTCGTCGTCGCCTCGCGCTACATCGGCGGCGGCGACAACGGGGGCCTCGCCGGCGCGGTGCGCGTCGGCGTCTCACGCAGCGCGACCCTGCTGACCAAGGCGATGTTCCCGATCCGGCTCTCCGGCGCCTCGGATCCGATGACCGGCTTCTTCCTCGTCGACCGGCGTCGGATCGATCCCGCGGCGCTGCGTCCGAACGGCTTCAAGATCCTGCTGGAGATCCTGGTGCGCTCGGATGTGCGCATCGCCGAGGTGCCGATGGAATTCGGCGAGCGGCTGCACGGCCAGTCCAAGGCGTCGTTCGTGCAGGGGATGCAGTTCCTCAAGCACCTCGCCCGGCTGCGCTTCGGCAAGATGTCGCTGTTCGCGATCATCGGCGGTGTGGGCGCGCTGGCGAACCTCGCCATCATGTGGGCGCTCACGCACCTGGGCGTGGAGTACGTCTGGGCGGCGATCATCGCCGCCGAGGTGACGATCATCGGCAACTTCCTGCTGCAGGAGCGCTACGTCTTCAACGACATGCGTGGTGACGCCGCAGCGATCGGCGTGCGCTTCGCCCAGTCGTTCACGTTCAACAACGTCGAGGCGGCCGTGCGGATCCCGGTGCTCGCCCTCATGGTCGAGACCTGGCACATCTCCAGCATCCTCGCGGCGGCGATCACGCTGATCGCGGCGTTCTTCGTGCGCTTCCTGTTCCACTCCCTCGTGGTCTACGCGCCGCGCCGTTCCGTGCGCCAGGTTCGCAAGGCCGAGGAGCGTCGCGTGCGACTCGAGGCGGAGACCGCCGCCGCGGAGTGACACCTCGGCAGGGTTCGCCGGCACGGGGTCTCCCGTAGCCCGAACCCGGATCCGTCAGCCGATGTTGTTCTTCAGGCCGTTGACGGTGTCGCCGTAGTTGATCCGGACCACCGGCAGCTCCAGCTTGTTCGTGCCGATGTGCACGTAGCCGAAGTCGATCGTGCGCGCGAGCAGGAAGCCGGCCTTGGCCACGCCCTGCTCGGCGGTCGCGTTGTAGTGACCGTAGGGATAGGCGATGACTTCCTTCGCGCCGAGGACCTTGGCCGACTCCTCCAGATCGGCGGCGACCTCGTCGGCCGACAGGTTCACCATCCGCCCCTTGCCGTTGTCGCCTGCGCGGTGCATGTCATTGGTGTGCGAGCGCTGCAGGACGTAGGGGGAGGGCGATCCGTCCTTGCGCTCACCCGTGATCACGAACGAGGTAGTCAGCAGCTTCCGCTCGGTCACGACCGGCACCGCGAGCTGCAACCAGGTCGGATCCGCATCGTCGTCGGTGATGATGAGCGAGTGCTGCGGCAGGAACAGCTTGCCGTCGATGAAGGCGTTCAGCTCGTCCCACGTGGGCATGTAGAACTTCTGCGAGGCGACGTAGTCCATCTGCGCCTTGAAGTCCTCGATGTACACGTAGTTGTTGCGCAGCCAGTTGTCCTCGCCCTCGGGCTTGGTCGTGAACTGGTGGTACATCAGGATCGGGATCTTCGCGGCGGTGGCGGTGTTCTGCTCGGGCGTCGTCCAGGCGGCGTGGAGCGTGCGCTGGTGATCGGTGCACGTGGTCAGTTGCGAGCCGTTCACGCGGTCGGTCTGGGCCTGGGCCTGCGCCGCCTCCGGCGTCGGATACCAGCCGGCGAACACGGATCCGGCTCGCTCGGGGATGGGCAGTCCCGTGAACAGCACGCCTTCGGTCTGCAGCATCGGGGGGTGGTCGATCCCGTCGCCGGCGAAAGACACGGCGCAGGCCTTCGCGGGGTCGGCGGCGGTCTTCAGCAGCGCCTGCACCGGGGAGAGCGACGTCGGCTTCGGCGTCGGCGTGCTGGCCGCTCCGGTCGTCGCCGCCTTCGGGCCATCGCCGCCGGCGAAGGCACGCACGGCGATCGACGTGACGACCGCGATCAGAGCCACGGCGAGCACGGCGATCAGGGCGACGACGAGTCGACGACGGCGGATCACCGCGGGCGAGGGTCGCGACGAGCGCGACGAAGCAGATGATCCTCCGGTCATGGTGCTGAGTGTAAGGGATCGTCGGGTAAGGATCCTGAAGCGATGAGGGGAGGCCGTCAGAGCAGCCAGCCGCGCTCCTGCGCGATCCGCGCCGCGTCGGCCCTCGTGCGGGCCTCGAGCTTCTGCATCGCGGAGGACAGGTGGTTCCTCGTCGTGCCCTCGGACAGATGCAGTGAGCGGGCCACGTCCGAGATCGTCCCGCCGTCACGGGCGGCTGCCAGCACCTCGGTCTCGCGTGGTGTCAACGGCGACGGTCCGGCGGTGAGCGCATCCGTGGCGAGGGCCGCGTCGATCACGGTCTCTCCGCGCATCACGCGGCGAACGACATCGGCGAGTTCGGATGCGGGGGTGTCCTTGACCACGTATCCGGCGACTCCCGCGGACAGGGCTCGGGACAGGTAGCCGGCGCGTCCGAACGTGGTGACGATCACGATCCGCACCCCGGGCAGGGCCTGACGCAGCTGCGCCGCGGCGGTGAGTCCGTCGATTCCGGGCATCTCGACGTCCAGCAGTGCGACGTCGGGCTGGTGCTCCCGCGCGGCGTCGAGCACCTCGTCGCCGCGGCCGACCTGGGCGGTCACAACGAGGTCGTCCTCCAGGCCGAGCAGGGTCGCCAGCGCCCCGCGCACGAGCGCCTGGTCGTCGGCGAGCAGGATGCGGATCGGCTCATGCGTCGTCATGCGGTGACCTCCAGGAGGAACCCGCCGTGACGGGAGCGGCCGATCGTGAGGGCACCGCCCGCGTCGGCCGCACGCTCGGCGAGCCCGTGCAGGCCCGTGCCGGCGGGGTCGTCCGCACGGCGCGGCGCGGGACCCACGCCGTCGTCCTCGACCGTGATGCGCGCGGGGTTCAGCGTCACCCAGCAGTTCGTCGCGCCGGCATGGCGGATCACGTTCGTGACGGCCTCGCGCAGGGCCCAGCCGAACAGCTCTCGGTTGCGCTCCGGCACCTCGTCCGTGGTCGAGGGGAGGTGCGCCGTGATGCCCGCGGCGGGCAACAGCGTCCGCAGCGAGGCGAGTTCGCTCGCGATCCGCACCTGGCGGTAGCCGGAGACGACGGCGCGCATGTCGCCGAGCGTCGCGCGGGCGAGGGTCTGCACCTCGTGGATCTCCGCCGCCGCCGCGGCCGGATCCCGGTCGGCGAGCTTGGCGGCCAGATCCGCCTTCAGGGCGATCGCGGACAGCGAGTGGCCGAGGATGTCGTGCATGTCGCGGGCGACGCGGTTGCGCTCCTCCTCGACGGCGACGACGGCGAGCTCGTTCTGGGTGCGGCGCAGCTGCGCCAGCGTCTGCAGATTGCGCGTGAAGGCGGACATCAGGGTGCCGATGGAGAGGATGATGAGCGGCATCGTCCAGGGCGGGGTGTTCGTGGGCTGCAGGGCGCCGTCGATGAGGTTGATCACGAGCGCCGCCGCCGAGACCACCAGCACCGCGATCATCGCCCGGCCGCTGCCGCCGAGGCAGAGCGCGGCCGAGACGGCGACGTAGGTCCAGAGTCCGGAGAGGTCGGGGCCGAGGACGAGGATGAACGGCAGCGACAGCAGCAGGAGGCCGGCGGGCGGGGCCCAGCGCCAGCGATCCGGGAGCGCCATCGCGACGGGGAACGACACCGTGAACAGCGCGCCGTAGACGACCACCCCGAGACCCCAGAACCAGGATCCGGGGGCGGGGACCTGGGTGAGGATCGGCACCAGGATGAAGCCGACGATGAACAGCTGGCTGATCAGCGCGCCCGGGTACCAGCGCTTGGCGCCCGGGGCGCCGAGCGTGAGGCGCAGCCGCGGCCACCCGGCGGTGCCGTCCAGCGGTGGCGCGTCCAGGAAGCCGCCCTCACCGATGCCGAAGCGCCCCAGGAAGCCGAACCGGCGCGGGTGCTGTCCGTCACGTCAGACGCGCTTGGTGTCGCGGCGGAACATCAGCACGGCCAGTGCCGTGAAGATGACGAGCCACGCGATGAGGTTCGGCACGGCCCAGCCGTTGGGGGTGACCCCGACCACGGCCGACTGGGAGAGCTCCGCGATGCCCCAGAGCGGAGTGAACCTGGCGCCGATCTGCACCGCCTCGGGCATGACCGCGAGCGGGACGAACAGGCCACCCATGAAGCTCAGGATCGGCAGGATCGGGCCGAGGTAGCGCATCGCGTTCTGCGCGGGGAAGGCGTATCCGACCGCGAGTCCGAGGCTGGTCAGCATGAGCGAGCTCAGCCAGGCGAGAACGCCGGCCGCGATCAGGTTGCCGAGCGGGGCGGTGATGCCGAGCGCGGCGCCGACGATCAGCGTGACGAGCACGGCGATGCCGCCGAGAACCAGTCCGCAGATCACCTTGACGAGGATGTAGACGACCGGGTTGAGCGGCGTGAGGCGCAACTGCCTGCTCCAGCCCTGGGCGCGCTCTGCGGCGACGGAGACACCGGTCATGGTGCTCGCGACCATCGCGCCGTACACGGCCATGGAGATCATGATCGGCACGGCGGCGGACATGCCGCCCTGGCTGACCGGGACGTTCGTGATCGCCGTGTTCTTGTTCGGGAGCCCGATCATGACCAGCATCGCGATCGGGAAGATGAGCGTGAACACGACCACGCTGGAGTTGCGGAACAGGCGCTTGAGCTCGACGCCGAGGAAGGTGAGGCTGAAGCCGCCCATCGGCGGTACGCGGCGGGTGGACGGATCGATCCGGTCCAGGCGCTCGGTGGCGGTGGTCATGTCATTCCCCTTCCGTGTCGTCGCCGGGTTCGTCGGCGGAGGTGAGCCGCAGGAACGCCTGCTCCAGGTTCTGGCTGGTGATCGTGATGTCGTGCGCGCTGGTGCGCGTCAGCAGGTGGCGGGCGATCGCGTCGGAGTCGTTCGCACGGATGATGATGCGCGGGCCCCGCACCTCAACGGAGTCGACGCCTTCCAGCGCCGCGATCTCGGCCTGGCCGGATCCGGAAGCCTCATCCCACTCCGCCTCGATGGTGCGGCCGGAGGCCATCGCCTTGATCTCGGCGGTGGTGCCATCGGCGACGATGCGGCCCTTGCGGATCAGCACGATCCGGTCGGCGTACTGGTCGGCCTCTTCGAGGTAGTGCGTGGCGAAAAGCACGGTGCGGCCGCGCTGGGCGTCGGCGTGGATCGCCTGCCAGAACGAGTGCCGGCCCTCCACGTCCATGCCGGTGGTCGGCTCGTCGAGGACGATGAGCCCCGGATCCGAGACCAGGGCCATTGCGAAGCGGAGCCGCTGCTGCTGGCCGCCCGAGCACTTCTGCACCTTGCGGTCGGCGATGTCGGCGATGCCGGCCCGTTCGAGCGCGGCATCGATGCTCGTGGTGTGCGTGAACAGCGAGGCGGTGAGCTTCATGGTGTCGCGCACCGTGACGTCGCTGAGCAGGCCGCCGGTCTGCATGACCGCGGAGACCAGGCCGCGCCCGATCGCCTGGCGCGGGGTCAGGCCGAACAGCGACACCTGGCCTCCATCGGGCTGCGAGAGGCCGAGGAGCATGTCGATCGTGGTGGTCTTGCCGGCGCCGTTCGGGCCGAGGAAGGCCACGACCTCGCCCTGGCGGACCGACAGGTCAACGCCGTCCACGGCGGTGAAGCCGCGGAAGCGCTTGGTGAGCCCGGTCGCGGTGATCGCAGCGTGCGGCGCGGAGGGGGCCTGGATGACGGACTGCACCGTCTGGGTTTCGCTCATGATGTCGCCTCGTTCATGTCATCCAGTCTGCTCCGCGTGCTGCGCGGCGCACGATGAACGATGTCATGGATCCGCTATGACATCCGTCACAGGGGTCGGTCGCGGGGGTTGGCTTGCCGGGGCCTTGTGATCCGCTCACGTGAACAGCTTGCGCCGGCGTCAGGACGGCGAAGGTTCGGGATCCGGCTTCGGTCATTCAGAACGGCGATGGTTCGGGACCGGCTCCGGTCGTTCAGAACCGCGGGTCTGCGGTGGGCAGCAGATGCGGGGTGTCGGCGACTCTTGCTCAGAACGGCGCGTTCGCGTCGGGTGGTGGATCCGGTTCGTCGATGGTGAAGGTGACGGGTGCGGGTGGTTTGTCGATGTAGG